>DAISWP010000001.1:0-28024 GCA_036826335.1 Candidatus Saccharimonadota bacterium
ACCTACGACCTTTGGCTCCGCAAGCCAACGCTCTATCCAGCTGAGCTACGGGTGCTCGATGGTGAACAGGGGTAATTCTAGCACAGCGTATCTGTTATTGCTAGTTAGAAGCGGATGCGATGCATGAATTTGTCAACAGGATCAAGTGCTCTACTCTCTACTGGCAGGAATTGAGAAAGAGCGTCTATGATCTTTGGCCCATCTTCGGGTGCAAAGTAGATACTAAGCCCGGGCATAAATCGTTGCATTGGCATAAACCAAATGGACTCAATTCCACCCTCTTGCATAATTGAGAATGACTTAAAGCTTGTGTACGGGTAAAGCTTCTTGCCAATCTGCACACCATGCTCGTCCACACTGTATTGCAATTCTCGGGGTTTACGTGCGGCGACAACACCTAGTAGAATCGTGGCAATAATAATGGTGGCAGCGGTTATCTTGTCGCGCGTTATCAAGTAGGTGCCCGCAGCTACGAGCAAAGAAGCACCCGTAAGTGCAAGGTACCAACCGATGCCTTTATCGTGACGTATGAACTCAGAGGCTGACCATTGTATGGGACTTATGTCTTTTGAAGTTTGAGGTAGGGCTGGCTCGTTATTCGTAAATTGCCAGCTCGACTGCGGTGCAGTTTGTTGTGGCACGGGCGCCACCGTCTGACTTTGTTGACCCTCTTGCATAAGCGTATTGTACCGTATTTACAACAAATTACTAAAACTGTTCTTTATGAATAACAGGGAAGTTGCTATAATTGCAACCTGTTACGGAGGAGTACCCAAGAGGCTGAAGGGGACGGTTTGCTAAATCGTTAGGGGGGAGCAATCTCCCGCGAGGGTTCGAATCCCTCCTCCTCCGCCACGTAACACGAAAAGCTAGTCTGGAGAGGTGCCCGAGCGGTCGAAGGGAACGGTCTTGAAAACCGTCGTGCCAGCAATGGTACCGTGGGTTCGAATCCCACCCTCTCCGCCAGGAGAGAAGAGTAGTGAGCCAAAAATTGTAGGCTCTTTTTTTATGCCTGCGCAAAAACTATTGCATCAACGTGTCGGGCACCGGCCCTGCGAAGCACATATGCCGCCGCCTCCAGTGTGGCGCCTGTCGTCAACACATCGTCAACAAGAAGAATATCTCTCCCAATTACTTTTTTTGGGTTCGGTAGGTAAAATGCATCGCTTAGTTGTTCAAGGCGCTGTTTTCTACTATGGCCCACTTGGCGTTGCTGCCCAAGACGACCAAGCGCCGACACTCGCTTTATGCCAGTTAATCTCGTCAGCTCTTTTGTCAGGAGTTCAGCTTGGTCGTAGCCCCGCTGACGTCTTCGTGATGTTGCTGTCGGCACATGGACGAACAACGTGTCTGCCGAGACGTCAACCATCCTCTCCCTCATCAAATCCGCTAGTGTTGTAGCGGCAGCTCGGGCACGCTCAAACTTCAGCTTATGAACCAGCTCTTTAGGAATATCGCCGTATTGCGCTCGAACGTAGACTCGACGTAGTTTGCTCGAGCCTCTGCAACTTTGGCACGTTCTAAAAGACTCTGTTAGCTTTCTACAGTGGTAGCAACGCGAGGGCACAGGAGTAATTTCGACACTACACCTGCCGCAGAGGAGTGAGCCCTCGACGCCACAACTCACACAGGTATGTGGGGCAATGACCGTCAAAATTGTTTCTAATACTGGCATGTTGTTATTATTGTGTTGTAAATATACCGTCTTGGGTTGCTGGGTGGTTTTACCTAGGTTATACTGCTAAGTAAGATAAAAATACCACAAAAAACTATTGCAAGTGGAGGGTAACATACATGGCACGACGTAATCGTGATGAAGATTTATTGATGGAAGATGAGCTGACGGCTGCCTTTTTGGGTGAAGACGATGCTCCAGAAACAGCGTCTGCTACGCCTGTTGCTGCAAGCACAGCAGTTGTAGCTGCAGAAGAATGGGACGAGGAAGAAGCAGTCCCCGGTCAATTGGCCGTTGACGTGTACGAGACTAAGGAAAAACTAGTCGTAAAGGCACGTACGGCGGGGGTCAACAAGCAAGAACTCGATGTGAGCATTGCCGACAACACGCTGAGCATTCGTGGCACATTATCTGCCGGCAACGAAGATGACGTAGAGAATTATTTTGTACAAGAATGCTATTGGGGAGAATTCTCTCGCAGCATTACATTGCCTGTCCCCGTTAAAGAAGAAGAGATCGAAGCAGTCCTAAAAGATGGCGTCCTAACCATTAGCTTTACTAAGCTCAAGCAAGACACGGTCAAGAAGATCCAGGTTCTTTAGAATACCTCGATCAAATAAAAAGCTCCGGTTACCCGGAGCTTTTTTAATACGCCTAACTTTCTTAGGTAGGGTTGCCAAACCGTTGCAAGACGAAGCGGACGATCAGTTGTGCGAGCGCCACAACAATCAATCCAACGACTGCAAACAAAATGCTGTCTTTTGCAGAAGTGACCTTGCCAGATTCACCACCAGAGGTAATGTATTTAACACCCCCAATAATAATCATGACAACGGACAAGATACCAACGATTGCAGAGAAGAGGTTAAGTGAATTTTTTACCGTAACGTTCACTTTGTTTTCCGCATCCTTGGTGTCACAAGTTGCAGAGCTACCCGTACCAGTGCCGAGTGTTATGTCTGCCCCCTGACAAAAGTTCTTCCCAATGTCTTCAGTCGTCTGCGCATGTACAGCCACAGGTACAGCCAACGGCACCAATAGCGCTGCTGAAGCTGCAAAACCGACTACTAAACGTTTTAATTTTTGAATCATTCTTTTTTACCTTTCTATATTGTTACTTATGTTTATATCACAACCTTGAGGGAAGTTTCAACAGCTACTTCCCAAACCGCTGCAAGACGAAGCGGACGATCAGTTGTGCGAGCGCCACAACTACAATACCAATTGCAGCGTACAGAATCATGTTCCTGGCAGTTGAAACCTTGCCTGAATCTCCCCCTGCAGTAATAAAATTCATGCCTGCAATGATAATCATAACTACTGCAACAACACCGACAATGGCCGACAAAAGATTCACGGCTGTCTTTAGCTTGGCATTTGTTTCTGCGTCTTTAGAACCTGCAGCACACGTGGCTGTAGGATCATCAAAATTCAAGCCCTTACATGCTGCGTCTTTGGCGCTGTCGAATGGTCCTGCATGTACCAGAACGGGCGAGAGCGGCACCAAGAACAACACTGCAGCCAGTGCTACTACCAAGTTTTTCCTGAAACGGGCAATATTTTTCATTTTTTCCTTTACAGTTTTGTTAATACAAAGTTAATCAGCAGCTGTGCAGTTATTACTACTACTATACCAATACCGGCATACAGTATGCCATCTCGGGCGCTGGCCGCATTTTTTGGATCACCGCCAGACGTAATAAGTCGTAGCCCAGAAATTATTAACATTATTACCGCAATAATGCCGACTACAATGACGAGTACTTGTACCCCCTTGGTAACGATACCATTCGGGCCCACTATGGGGCTCTCGCCCGTTGCGTTCACGGTATCCTTACATATTTCCGGAACTTCACCTGTGGTATTTGCTTGTGTGCAAGCGCCGTCTGGACCACCAAAAACGTCTACCGCAAAGACTGTATTCGGTAGCGCAAAAAGCATGCTGCCTAGTACGGTTGCTATAGCTATCGTTAATTTCCTCATCATTATAACCTGTTGATTACGAATGAGATGATCAGCTCGGCACTAAGCGCAACCACCAGGCCAATGATTGCAAAGAGTATCTGTTGCCGTCCTTTTGCTACTGACTGAGGATCACCACTGGAAGTTATGAGCTTCAAACCTGCCAAAATGACATAAATAAGTGCCAGCACCGCTACCACTCCAAACAAAATCTGCAAAACCGTAGTTACTTGCGTGCTTCCCGCGCTCACTGAAGGTAGGTTGGTCTTACACAGATCAGTTGTACAAACGCCAACTTGAGATGATTGGGCTGTTGTTGACTGTGCAAATATGTTTAACGACACTTAAAAGCTCCTTGCTATGAAAGAGATTACCGCTGACGCCGAAATCGCAATCGCCAGCCCAATAACTGCATTTATTACAGTGCTCCTGGCTTTTGATGCCTTATCTGGCTGTCCTTCGCTGGTAATAAACGATATACCACCATAGATAACAAATGCTATCGCAATGAGTGCACCGACCCGTAACATTATTTCTATAACAGCCGCCAACACCAACCAAACATCACCAATCTTAGTAATCTTAGGGGCACATTCTGCGGCACCGTTACTAGTGATAGTCTGGCCTTCAAGGTATTTGTACCACGTAGGAAAAGCAAAGAAGTTTAGCACCTGCCCAGCGGTGTCTTTCCCGGCTTCACAAGCTGCTGCAAAATAGGTTAGGGGGAGTATCATTTCAAGAGTCCTGCCGGTATTATCCAGTTCAATATAGCATATATAAACAAGAACAGAAGCAATGCCCCAACAGTACTCTGCGCACGACCTATTGCCTTACTGGTAGCCTGTGGGTCACCCCTAGAGGAGCTGTACTGTATGCCAGCAACAACTAAAGACGCCACCATGGCGATGCCCACCCCATAAGAGAGAAATCGAATGAGCGCAAAGGTCAGGTCAAGAATGCCGTTGCCTTTGCCGACACACCCCACATTGATCGATATCTGAACTTCCGTACCGCTGCCGGCTTCGCCACACGTGTCATTAGTCTTAACTGGCAGGTCCACACAGAAAGACAGCGTCGGATCGCTTGCACAACTGGCGGTCCCTCCGCCTCCACCGCCTCCACCACTATCGGCGGTTGCAATATTAGCAAGGAGATCAGCGCACGATGTTTGGATGCTGTTATGATCTTGACTGAATAGGTAGCACCACCCGTTTTCTATTTGTTTGGGGTTGTGGAAAAATCTGTAGTAGTCCTTTAGTTCTTGCGTGCAAGCCGTTTCCGAGACGTCGGAGGCTACGAACTTAAATGAAAAATAGTCGTCTAGCTTCGCGTGTGAAAATAAATAACATTTTGGAGCGGCCGCCTGTCCTGCCGCTGCTGCTTTTCTTGCCCATTCACAGGTATATTTTTTGTCAGGATCGCTTGCGGGGGGTGTTTCGGTAAACCCACGTTTTATGATAAAGCCAAACCCGCCATACATGTAGCAATGATCGTCAAGGAATTTTTTGTCGGCAGGGTACTTTTTATCTCTTAGCGTAACTACAACGGCGTTATTACAGTCAGCCACTCGGACGTCATTCCCAGAAGTCCCGACTAACTCGTAGCATATTGGCGCAGCCGCATGCACCGGTTTTGGATGTACCAACGTCGCCCCAAGCAGACCAGCAACAGATAGAAGCACTAACCCTGCGGTGCGAACCCGCTTTACAAACTTCATGTATCTACCCCGCCAAGAGAGTATGCAACAATTTTCGATGCTTGGTCTTGTCTCATAACAGTAAAGTCTACACGAATTCTAATGTTACTTGCTTGCCTTTGCGGGCAAGATGCCTGCACCTGGAAATAATTAGCAGCTTTTGTTTCCACAGAAGCAAATGTACACGAATCTACCTGATAATCACTTTTTAATGGAGCTATCAGGTAGCCCTCAAGATACGCAGCATCCGGCTTATTTGGCCCCGTGAATGCGTTTAGAGCGGCAATATTGTCTCCATTCCCCATGTCTACAAAAAGTTGCCGGACGACCTGTTCTGCGACGGCATTACTTTTTGTCGTGCTTCTTTTTGACTGCACTAACGACAATACGCCCACCAATAAAACGACAAACAGCGTTAGCACAAGAAGCAAGCCGATTTTTTTGCTGGGTTTCTTTTTTGTCGGTGCAGCTGGTTGGTTGGTTATAAAGCTGTAATCTACGGTTTCTGTTGGTGTTTGGTTATTGTTTTCGTTCATTTTTTATTATGTGTTGCGTTAGTACTCTTTATTTAACCATAAAAGTCATTATTTTGCGCCATCACCTTAATAACCGTGGTTAATTTTGTGTATTTAATTCCGTTAATCTATACTTCAGTTGTGAGATTTAACCGCAAGCTTATTCCATTTGCCTTTATATCATTTATCCTTTTGCAGCTTATCGCAGGGACGTTCATCTTCACACCCCAAAAAGCATATGCTGCAAGCCCCTATGATGACGATGTAAATTCCAACTATAACCGTACGCCTGGAAAAGATGTGTTTACGACACGCACCGATCGAGATAACCCATATATACGCGTAGACAATAAAGCAGATTCGTTCCCGGACAATGGTGACTATACATATAAGACTGGGTCCGCTGAATTTTCTACTGTAGCAGCGCCTCGCATTGCGACATTCGTAAATGGAGATGCAAGACTTACTATGGATCTTTGTTTTCCAGGCACCTTCACTTATCAGAAGGGCAACCCTAAGGACCAAGACCAAATGTGGGACATCCGTAATGGTGGCGACAGTAGCACAAAAAAGTTCTACGCCGATCAAGCCGAAAAACTCTACTCTAAGTTGAAAAGTTCGGGTGTTTGGGAAGAGCACCAAAAATTTGCCGACAAGTCATACCGCGACAAGACATGTGCGTCGCGGATCGACATCAGCCCACTAAACCAAAGAAAAGTAAGCGTCCACTTTAAAATTAAAGCCGGGGACAAAGACTACATACAAGCCAGCGCACAAGCAGACAAGCTCGCCTTTCTAAAAAAGTCGGGCAATTTTCGCTTTCGTCTCATCAAGCTGCCCGGCAACAATAATAGTGGAGCCGCATCCGTCATAAAGGACAAGGATGGCAAAGAGGTAACCATTGCCCTCACCATAAACCAAGACTTCGAAGTAGACCAAGACGACGTAACGTGGTCCAGCGCCGCAATCACCGCCGATAATTACGCAGTGCAGATGGTCGGGAGTAGTCTCGTTTATAATCTAGATACAAACAGTAACTCTCAGCAGTGTGGGGGCGACAAGAACAAAAAATGCTTCCACATTCTTGAGGACGATGGTTTCTCGCCTGAATTATCTAAACTCATGAAGGAGCTTGATTCAGATTACCAAAAAAAGATTGAAGACTCGAAGGGCAACCAAGGAGACAACAGCGGGGGAAGCAACCCGTCTGGGGGCGGGAATACGGACGGCACAGCGGACGACACAAATGCAACTTGCGAAGCATCTGGGTTTAGCCTGAACTGGATACTTTGCCCTGTCTTTAATATGTTTGCCGAAACAACAGATTGGCTTTTTAAGAATCTTGTATCACCTCTTCTATATACCAGTCCTGTTTCTACTGACCCGGCGGACCCAAGCTTTAAAGCGTGGTCAGCATTCCGTGTGTATGGCAATATATTCCTCATCATAGCCATGCTGGTGATTGTCTTTGGACAAACTATTGGTGGGGGCATTATCGATGCTTATACAGCCAAGAAAGTGATGCCCCGCATATTAGTGGCGGCCATACTTATAAACTTATCGGTTTACATTGTGGGGCTGCTCGTGGACATTACTAACGTGCTTGGCAAGGGGATTGGTCAGCTCATGATGGCGCCCGTAGCAGACTTGCTTAATGTTGCCCCGAGCCCCGGGGCACAACTCGGCGCAGTGCTAACTACAGTCCTGGCACTCTTTCTTGGAAGCGCAGGTATTGCAGGGTTCTTGGGAGGTTTTTTAACCGCAGGGTTCTTGGGGAAGGCGGCAGTTTTTATTCTTATCGGCATTATTGTTCCGGCAATGTTAGCCATCCTTGCGGTCTTTGCCACGCTCGTTATTCGACGCGGCATGATATTGGCACTTATTATGGTCAGCCCTGTTGCATTTGCCTTGTACTGTCTCCCCAATACCGAACAATATTTTAAAAAGTGGTGGAACTTATTGTTCGAGACACTACTGGTATTCCCCATTGTCGTTGTTATATTCTCGACTGCCAGCATATTGAGCGCAACAATACTCGTCGCAAATGACGCCGTAGGGTCAGCCGGAAGCCCCAACCCCGTTACAGCAGGTCTTGCGGGTCTTATTGCATTCTCGTTGCAGATCATCCCATTGTTTCTCATCCCGTTCTCTTTCAAGTTTGCCGGAGGAGCAATGGGCAAACTTTATGCAGCCGTTGCTGGAGGCACCGCCAAGGTTGGGGGGCTTACCAAGAGTCGCAAGGAACAGGCCAAACAAGATGTGCAGCGTCGCATGCTAACAGCACGAGATCGTCAATACCGCGCCCTTGGTACCTACGCCAGCAGGGGCGGTCGGTTTGGCAGAAGCGCCAGATTCTTGCAGGGGCGTGTTGGCGGCTACAACCTCGAAGAAGGCATTACGGCAATGCGTGGCGAGACACAAAAACGCATGGAGCAGCTGACCTCTACCGGGGACGATACTGAGGTGCGTGCACTGACTGTAAACAAAGCGGAGGCCGATGCTATAGGTGGCAACCTCAATGCGCCCGACGGAAACGGCCATGTGCGAATCCACAATGGTGCGCGTCAATATAAGACGCTTGGTGGGAAGTGGGTTGAGGAAAGTGCCGTCGATGCAGCACACAATCGCTGGCGAGGCGATCAGGACGCTGCCCAGTACGCACTTAGCTACGAAATGCGCAAAGCCACCACCCAGGAACAACACGACTACCTGTATCAGAATGTTGGGCGCCTCGCAACGCGTGGTGGTGCGGCCGAAAATGCTACTACAGGCCAAATGGGTGGCATATGGACCGGGGCAGCATTTGCAAACCAGAATACTGACCGCGAATGGAAGCATTACCAGTACGGCGAAAATGGGCTAACCATGAATGCCACAGCCCTTATGCAAGAGATCGATGAACGCCAAGGCACCTACCAGATGACACAACAGCATCCGGACACCTGGACCACGATGTCAGAAGAAGTTGTTCGCGCACGTGATACTCTGGGGCGCATACCAGCTGGTACTGTCGTTCCTGAAGAAATTGAACAACGGGCTGCGGCAGAGGAAGTTATCCAACGTGGCGCTCGAATTGCACGCAGCATTGGCCAAACCGTACCAGAAATGACGCCAGGTGGCGCACCTACTGGAAGAATGATCACCCAAGTTGGTGGTGGTGCTAGCGGGCGCACTAAAGAAGAAATGGAGAACTTTTACGCATTATTTGAAACTAGCTCAAGGATAGACCCCGCTACAGGGCATGCCGCAACTGATCCCGATGAGTGGAGCCGTGAGGTTGGGACAACTGGACGAGCAGACCCCATAGCTGGCACCCCCACCCGTTCAACCGTGCCGGGTGGCCCCGCCGGTCGATCCGGCACCCCACTTCCTGGAGAAGATATCCCCATCGATGTAGGTAATGACCGCACCAAACGCCAGTAGTCTAGATATCTTTACATAACCTTATTGACTTATACACTATTTTAGTGTAGTGTTAACTTGTTACATTATTAAAACAAAAAAACACACTATGAGCGATATACCTAGCCCAGAACAAGCCTTCTACCAAGAAGATCTCCGTCGTAGATTACAGACGGCAAGACAAGAACGACGTGAAGATGAAGAAGCTGCATGGGAAGCACGCATTGAGGCAACCCGGGACATTGGCGAGGGAGTAGACGCAGTGCTTGGGTTCTACAGAGAACAAGAGCGCGTAGCTGCAGACGTTGACGAATTAATCCGCCGTGTTGGTGTTGACGAAGAGCGTACACAAAGGAGTGAACCTGATCGCATGCGACAGAATGCCCTGCGAACAAGGGGGCCAGGTATAGACCGGCGAAGTCGTATACCCGGAAGAATCTCTGTTGAGACGCACCCAATAGCCCGTGTTGAGACAACCTATAGCGCACCGGTGGAGGTTGCCCGAGATGGCGACTCGCCAATATTTGCCGTCTTTAGCATTAAGCGTGAAGTTATCCCCACTGGGCGGAGAAAGCACGTCTCTGACGATCCAGGAGTCATTGGCAGGATTGTGGGGACGGGGCTTGAGTTCTTTGAAGGCCATGTTCCATCGGGCGGGCCAGCGCTTCCTGGAGAGGGAGTTCATTATTCACCAACGCCCGACCTTGGCCCATTCGAGAGCAACATGCCCATTGCCCGGGAACGCCCTAGGCGACCCGACAAAGAGGGCGGTGGGCTTGACGCTTATGCAATCCTGAGCGAATTTAGCCCTCGATACAGACGCGCCTCTACCCCCGAAGAAACGAGGGGAAACCTGCTCGACGCAGCCGCACACAGGTATGCAGAAGAGGGCGCGGTCTTAGACGAGATACGAATCACTGCCAACATTGTCACCGCCAATCTTGATGCACAGGCAGCTGCTGCAGCAGAGGCTGCGCGCATAGCCGCACTTCCTCCCGCTCCGCCCGCCGCACCCCCAGCCCCACCAGTTGCACCCGCGCCTCCAACAACCTATTAGTACAACGGCGGCCCCTTAAGACTTGCATGCTTCTGATGAATATCAGATACTAAATGCTAGTGGCTACGTATAAAGTTCTCCAGGATATTGAGGCAGAGGATAAGTTCCTTGGCCCCTTAACGCTGAAACAATTTATCTTTGGGGCGATTGTTGTAACCAGTCTTTACATAAGTTTCTTGGGCCTTACACACAATGTTTGGTTTGTGGCGGTTATTTTGTTACCAATAGAGATTGTCTTTGGTTTTTTGGCGTTCCCGTGGGGTCGAGATCAGCCCACTGAGATATGGCTCCTAGCCAAGCTCCGCTTTTACTTTAAGCCGCGTAAACGCATTTGGGACCAGTCGGGCATGAAGGAACTGGTCAAGATAACTGTTCCAAAACATATTGAACAGAACTTCTCTGATAACCTTAGCCAGAACGAAGTCAAAAGTCGCCTTAAGGCGCTGGCAACAACCATAGACAGTCGTGGTTGGGTTATTAAGAACGTGGACGTGAACTTATTTGCACAGCCCTCTTACGGTTCGTTAGCTATGGCGCCAAGCTCGGACAGGCTTGTAGCGGTCGAAGAATTGCCAAAGCAGGTCTCGACCATAGATGTTCGAGCAGAGGATGATATTTTTGATAACCAAACAGCCGCTCGGCTCGATGCCCAAATTGCCCAGTCGAAGGAAGTGCACCAACAAGAGGCTGTCTCTCATATGCGTGAAGTCGCTCGGGAACAACAAGCACCGAGCACCAATATCGCACCCCCAGGAGGCTGGTTCGTGCAATCACAGGGTGGGCCAACACCTGCTCCAACTTCTGCCAAGCCAGCAATACCGACCGCGAATGAGCAGGCGCTACTAAACAAGATCCACGAGCAAAAAAGCCACCCAGATGAGTCATTTCGTAACCACAGAAAGCTCCAGCCACTTTCGAGTCAACCCCCTCAAGCACAACCAAAATCACCAGGGGTGACAGCAGCACCTGCGCCTGATATACTGAACCTAGCAATCGAGAATAATCGCCCGATTGATAGTTTGGCACGAGAAGCAGAGAAGAATCACCCCAGTCAAGCAACAACTGACGACGGTGAAGTAGTAATATCACTACGCTAAAGTATCAATTGAGCACCAAGGGAGTGGGTAGACAGGTAGCATGAATCCGGCATCAAATCCTCAGATGAACCCCGTACAAAACCAGCCCGGGATGGCATACCCTACCCCCGCTGGGCCACCGCCTGCTAGTTTTAATGCACCCCGAGCAGCTGGCACAAAACAGCAACCTCTTGCACCGCCTTCAAATCCAAACAGCACACAAAATGCTCTGCAAATAGCGGAGATCCGCGATGGTATTGTCATCATGAACGATGGTTCTTTCCGCTCTGTCATCATGACAAAATCAATTAACTTTGATCTGATGAGCCCACAAGAGCGAGAGGCAGTTGAATTTAGCTACCAGGGCTTCCTAAATTCGCTCTATTTCCCCATACAAATTATGATCCGTTCCGAGAAGGTAGACCTAGGGCCCTACTTGGATAAGCTTGTCAAAATTCGTAGCGAGCACGACAACATGCTGTTGGCACTACTCATGGACGATTATATAAATTTCATGGATCAGTTGAGCCAACAAACCAACATTATGGATAAGCGTTTTTACGTAGTTATTCCCTATTTCCCAATAGCAGACCTGCAGAAAACGCTGGATGAAAGCAAGAAACTTGTTGGAGGCATTGGGGCGTTGTTCAGCAAAAAACCCGAGAAGCAAGTTGTCATTAACGAGCCCGATCTAGCAAAGGCAAAAGACGAACTGAGAAACCGCGTACAGGCTGTACTGTCTGGATTAATGCAGTGCGGCATCCAGGGGTTACCACTCGATACCCAGGAACTTATCGAGCTCTACTACGACGCGTACAACCCCGATACCGCCACTCGGCAACAACTGCGTAACTTCGGCGATCTTTCCACGCCTGTCGTAACGAGAGGGCAAGGGCAGGCACCACAACCAAATCTAGACAGGGAGCTACTGTAATGGCTTTTGGCAGGAAGACCCGACCCGTTGACCCAGTTGCAATTGCTCAGGCACAACGAGCAAGAGAGGAGCAAGAGGTAAGCGCAGCGTTCCAAAAGGGCATCACTGCGCTTCGTGACTTTATCGCCCCCAGTTCACTCGTGTTCGAGAATAGTCTGTTCCATATTGGGACCAGGATAGCCAGAACATTTTATGTCTACGGATACCCCCGCCAGGTTTTTACAGGCTGGGCAAGTAGTCTGGTAAACATCGACGAGGTTATGGATCTTTCTATGTATATATACCCCGTGGAAAGCCAAGTGGTTTTGGAGAACCTACGCAAAAAAGTGACGCAGTTAGAGGCCGGTCTACAGATTGACGCAGAGAAGGGGCGCGTGCGAGACCCAGGCAAGCAGGCCGCCATTACGGACGCCGAGGAAATGCGCGATAAGTTACAGGTAGGCGAGGAGCGTTTCTTCCGTTTTGGATTATATTTTACCGTCTACGCAGGCGACATGGACGAACTGGAGTTTGTGACCCACAAAATTGAGTCTATGCTGGGACAACAACTAACTTACTCCAAGGCCGCCACCTCGCAGCAGGAGCAGGGCTTTAACAGTTGCATACCCCAGTTTATGGATCAGTTGCAGATTCGTCGCAATATGAACACGGGCGCGATTAGCACGAGCTTCCCGTTTACTTCGGCAGACCTAAGCCAAGAGAACGGCATATTGTACGGCATCAACATGCACAACTCTGGTCTTGTTATATTTGATAGGTTTAGCCTAGAAAATGGCAACTCAGTTGTCTTTGCTAAGTCGGGTGCTGGTAAGTCGTTTACCGTCAAGCTAGAAGCGTTGCGTAGTCTTATGTTTGGCACCGAAATCTTTATTATCGACCCAGAAAACGAATACCAACGAATGTGTGATGCGGTCGGTGGTGCATATGTACGACTAAGTTTGAGCTCGGCCACACGAATTAACCCCTTTGACCTTCCAAAGGTAGTCGATGCCGAAGAAGCCGACAACGCCTTGCGCAGTAACATCATTACTTTGCACGGGCTCTTCCGACTGATGATGGGTGGTGCGCAAGCACAAATGGCAGCAAGTGGTGGCGTAGCCGCTGTTCCTGCTTTATCCCCCGTAGAAGAATCCGACCTCGACGCTGCACTCATCGAAACATATGCCAAGGCCGGCATAACCAACGATCCACTTACACACAATGGAACCCCCCCAACAATTGCCGATCTATACGACACACTACTGCACATGGGTGGCACGGGACCACAGTTAGCACAACGTCTGCGAAAATATACCACCGGTACGTTTGCGGGCATCTTCAGCCAGCAATCGAATACCAACGTCAATAATCCACTGGTTGTATTTAACATCCGCGACCTAGAGGACGAGTTACGCCCCGTTGCTATGTACATTGTGCTGAACTACATCTGGAACAAAACGAAGAGTGATGTAAAGCGCCGCATTCTGATTGTCGACGAAGCCTGGCAGCTTATGAAGTACGAAGACTCTGCTAACTTCTTATTTTCGCTCGCAAAGCGTGCTCGAAAGTACAACCTCGGCATTACCACCATTAGCCAGGACGTGGAAGACTTTATGGGATCCCGTATGGGTCGAGCGATCGTTGCCAACGCAAGCATGCAGATACTGCTGAAGCAGTCGACGTCTGCCGTTGACGTATTGGCTGATATATTCAAGCTTACCAGCGAAGAAAAGAAACGACTCAGTCAGTTTCCTGTTGGTCAGGGATTGTTCTTCGCCGGGCAAAGCCACGTTCATATTCAGATTACCGCCAGCCCTACAGAAACCGGTCTTATCACAACAAACCCACAGCAGGT
This sequence comes from Candidatus Saccharimonadota bacterium, assembly GCA_036826335.1. Classification (GTDB taxonomy): domain Bacteria; phylum Patescibacteriota; class Saccharimonadia; order Saccharimonadales; family AWTP1-31; genus DAISWP01. The sequence continues at coordinate 14,152 of DAISWP010000001.1, forward strand.
TCAACAAATGAGACAGGGCGAAATCAATCAGCCACAAGGCACCATCGATCTTAATAATAGATTGACGCCTGGGGTTTAACTATGGTCGGAGCCGTATAAAAAACCATGGGTGAACCGTCAAAAATATATGACGATGACTCGCCTCGAAGAGCATCAGGAGGTGTGGGGGGTGGAGATGAGGACCCCAAACTAGCAAACGAGGCCAGTGGCGACGCTTCGGCAGAAACACCAAATATATCAGAACAAGAGGCCCAGGGAGAGGCGGCGGATGGTGTAGGTGGAGCCGCATCAAAAGAAGCCGATACACTCAGCGACAAAGTTGGGAGTGGCTACAACACCGAGGACGTAAAAGACCTGCAAAGCCTTAAGAAGTTTCTGGGGATGGCGACGGGTGGCAAAAAAAAGAAGTTGATTGGTGCCGGGCTTATTGGTGGCGGCATCGGCGGCTTGATTCTAGCCGCCTTTATGGCTTTTTTGCCCTTAAAGATTAACCACATCATGGAGAATTTACAGAATCGCTTTTTCGCCAGCTCCGAGAGCGCTGTCCAAACGAGGGCAGAACGATTACTCGACAAGTACATCCGAGATAAGGTGATCCCAAACCTAGGCAAGGGAACCTGTAGTCGCTCCACTGGGACGATAGACAAAAATTGTATTGCCAATCTAGAAGGCGATTCGCCGGCTGCCCGCTTGTTTAGGGGCTGGCGCGATGCACGACTCGAAAATAAACTATCCGAGAAATACGGTATAGAAATAACCCGGGATGGTTTTAGTGGCGGAGAAGGTGACTACAAGATTAAGGTCAATAATCAGGTTAGCAACCTAGATGTGGAGGGCTGGCGCAAAAATCCAAACCAAGGAATGTGGGTTGCCGCCGGCAGCAGGAATGATGTTCGCATAAAAGTACGTGAGTCTTTTAAAGAAGAGACGCTGTGGAAGCGTGTCATGTACCGCTTTAAGGTGGGGCGACTTTTGGAGGAAAAATATGGCATTCGGCGGTGTGTTTTTGCGTGTAAATCAAAAGATCGCATCGATGACTGGAAAGACAAAAAGAAGGGAGCCTTCAAGCTCGTCATTAATCGCCGCGTTATCATACCCTATTCGCAGCATTTAGGTTTTGTGCTGGAATGTATCATCGATCCTGCCTGTGATTCTGACAAGGCATCGAAGGGCGAGGCAGACAAGGACGGGGTGAGGAGAGACAAAATAGAGAAACAAATCCGTGAGGCGCTCGAGAAGTCTGGCAGGGAATTTACAGAGGAAACGGTCGAGACTATAGTAGAAAAAACTATCAAATTAGCAGACAAGAGCTTGACCGCTTTTATCGTAGAAGAGGTTGTTTCTAAAATTGCTGGAAAGGCTGCAGGATCGGCTGCCTCGAAAGGCTTGCCCGTTATTGGCTGGATCGACCTGGCTGCCAGAATTACCGCAAAAGCAAAGTCAACCGGGCCAGCGCTGAAGCGTTGGAAATACGAGATTATCGGCACCCAGATGGTAGCTACGTATATGCTCTACCGAACGACGGCAGACGAATGCAAAGGCATGCACTGTAACGTCGAGCTGCTTGGCAGCATGACGAATGGCGTCGGTGACAGCGCCGGCGATAAAGACCACAAAAATCAACCCGCCGAATTGGCGCCACTCTATGGGGACATCTTAGGTGAGCCAATACCAAAAAGCTCCTTATTAGACGTTCTGTCGCCACAAAAAGCATACGCAGCAGGGACGGACGGCACTACGTCGGCGCCAAAATACACGTGTGACGATAAGAATAAGCCAGACGACGGCAAGCTCATTTGCCCAGAGGAAAGTCTGCTTACCAATGGGGTCATTCAGAAAATATCTGACATATTTAATCAACCTCCCCTTAGTCTGCTCGGGCAGACGGCAGATGCGTGGAACGCCACTATTGGACAAATTCTTAACTTGATCAACAAACTCATAGACCTCGGTGTTGGTGCTGTCGAAGCAGCAATTGGTAAGATTTTTCCTCAGTATGCCGACCTAAAGAAGATGCTCGAGGAACAAATCGGCAAGGTGTTCGAAACAATTGCGAAGTGGTTAATCCCGTCGCCCGTATCCGCCGACATGAGCGGCGCCCGTACGTTCGACATGCTCGCAGGTGGTGCCGATGTGGCAGGGAGCAATGATGCACACTATAACCTGGGGGGCATACGCCTTACCGACGCCCAAGTCGCCGAGATCCGCGCCGACCAAGAGAACCAACGCAATGAAGAGTTCCAACGACAACCATTCTTTGCTCGTATGTTCAGCACAGAAAGCCCAAAATCACTTGTAAGCCAAATGGCGATGGCTACACCCAGCAGTGTAACTAGAACCGCCAATACAGGAGTTACTGGTCTTCTAGCTAATCCATTCACGAGCCTATCGAAAAGTTTTGGCAGTCTGCTTGCCACTAAAAAAACCTTCGCAGCAAACGCCGTCCCAGACCCCTTTGGCGTTGTGCAGTATGGCTTTCCAAAGAATTCATCTGCTTTCGATGTGGACCCAGAGACACTCACCGATGCAGTCTGCGAAAAGATGGATAAAGACTGGGCGAATGGACGCGGGGAATTTGCGGGTACGCTTATCGAGGACAAGGAGACGGGGACCGATGTACACACCAAAGAGAACCCCTGTCTGCTGAACAAAAAGGCGGCGGCGGCGGCTGGCGGTCGATATACGACCGATGTCCTCGACCCCGAAGATTACGAAACCGACACCACCAGCGGCGGGGGCGACTCGAACAATGGTACGGGCAACAACGCTGTCTACGTTGTCGGCGATTCATTAACAAACGGCATGAAGGACTTGGGCTCATTAACGAACAAGCTACAAACCGCAGGATGGGAAGTTGCCAAGGTCCAGGCAACCGACGGCATAGATGTTGACCGGTCCCTAGAAAAGATCGACCTCGATAGAAACGAAGTTAGCCGTGCTGGCACGATAGCGGTCATGCTCGGCACAAACCCAGGGCCAGATAGCCCACAGTTTGCGAGCAAAATAAAGCTCATGGTCGACAAAATCCACGAGTACAACCCGTCGGCGAAAATATTCTGGATGAATGCAAAAACCCAAATCTCTAATTACGACGCTGTCGCGGCGGCGGTTTCGAGCCAGGCGGCGGCCCTGAAATACACACCTATTGACTGGCGTGCCGAGGTTGGGAAAAACCCAAGTAAATACCCGTTTGCTCCAGACAAAATCCATCATACCGCTGCCGGGTACCTCGCAAAGAGCGACTTTCTGGTGGCCAGTCTTGGGCCGCCACCCAGTTCTACGGGCGGAACAGGCGATGGAACCTGTGCGAGCGGCACCAAGAACGTGGGATCGGCCGATGGCTATGAAGGAGGCGTCCTGAAGAAGATAACGCTGTGTGCCATCCTTGGCTTCCCGAGCACAAGCGAAGAGAGCACACCGGGTAGTCAATACTATGTAAACGGGGCGGACGGCAACGTACTGGTGGCCGCCGACAAATCAAACGACTGGGTTAATATGTTTAACGCCATGAAGGGCGATGGCGTCCCACCCAAAGCCTCAAGCAGTTTTCGTACTCATAAGCACCAGCAAGCACTCTGTGCAGCAGATGATAAGTGCCCCAATGGCGTCTACTCCGATGTTGCAAAGCCTGGGACATCGAAGCACCAGTCAGGAGATGCAGTAGACTTCGCACTGGGTGGCGGTGGCTCTCCAAGCAACTACGGCACAAAGAATGGTGGCCCTGCAGGCCCAAGCAACCCGCGTGTCGCGCCAGGAAAACCCATGTGGGATTGGCTGATAGTGAACGGCGGTAAGTTTAATTTGAAACAGTATTGGAATGAGCCCTGGCATTGGTCTCATAGTGGGAGCTAATAACACCATGCATATACCTATCGCGAAGAATAAGCACCTGTTCCGCCTCTTTTGCGCGTCGTTCATTCTCACCATGTTGTATTTCCAAGCAATCATCCCACTTGGAATGGCTGCAAAAATACCCGAGGATGACCTGTACCACATACTGCTAAACACAGAACACCACAAGACAAACTACGCCAAGGAGAAGTGTGCCACGACAGGACCAACAACTGGCACCAACTATGAAATTCCTGCCGAGTGGGGCATCCGTGGAAAACTAGCCCAACTGTTGATGGTCTCTGTGACGAGCGAGTCGGAAGCTCAAGCCTTGATTGATAGTCATGTGGGCGGAGTCTTCCTGATGGGACGACAATTTGAGCAGAAAGACAAGACATGGATAGAGAAGTTCAAAGCCGGTCCGGTACCTATGTTGGTGGCCGCCGACGAAGAAGGCGGGAAAGTACAGCGCTTCCGCCCGCTTGGTGTTATGCCTAGCGCCCGTGAAATGGGCGGAAAAACAGACACAGAAGTCCAGAGTATTGCCAAAAGTCAGGCAGACAAGCTTGCTGGCGTTGGACTAACCATGGACTTTGCACCAGTTGCAGACCTCGATGGTGGCTCTGCTGTTATTAGTCCTTTGGATCGCGCATTCTCTAAAGACCCTGCAGTTGTAGAGAAGAAATCTGGAGCATTTGCCGAAGGACTTCGCCAAGGCAACCTTATTCCTGTTTTTAAGCACTTCCCGGGTCATGGCTATGCCAATGGCGACTCGCACAAAGAAGTTGTTACAACCAGCGACCTCACAACCCTGAAGAGCAGAGACCTGAAACCGTACGAGAAGCTGCTTAAGAATCCTAAGTCTGCTGTTATGTTGGGCCACCTTAACGTGCCTGGCTTGACGACAGGTGGGGTACCGACAAGTTTGAGCCCAGAGACATATAAACTCTTGCGTGAAACATATGGCTTTAACGGCGTCGCAATGACGGACGATATTGGCTCAATGGTGGCAATCAAGTCAAAATACGGGGTGGAGGAGGCGACATCTATGGCAATCGCGGCAGGCGCGGACATGGCTGTTTTTGTGAATGAATCCTCGGTCGGGAAGGTACTCGACCGACTTGAGGCCGACTATAAGGTGGGCAAGCTCACCGATCAACGCATCCAACAGTCTCTGGATAGAATTAATGCAATCCGCCAACCTGGGGCGCCAGCTCCTGGTGGTGGTGACCCTGGGTCACCCGCCGACGCCAGCTACAAGACCTACCCCGATAATGTAATGATTAAAGGCAAGGGGTTAGAGTCAAAACTCGATGCACTTATAAAAAGTGACATCGTGAGGGAGATCCCTGTCTACAAGTCTATTGGTGCGCGTTGGGGCGTGCCCTGGCAGGCGCTGGCAGCAACGCACTGGCGCGAAGGGAGCTCGAACCCAGAACAATCTATGATTAACGGTCGGAAGCTCCCAACGGCTGCTGAATTGGGTGGCAAACAGTACAAGTGGCACTCCGCCGATGTGGGCATACCTGGGTTCTTTGACACCCCCGAGCAAGTCCCTGGGCGAGCTCCAGCTAGGCGCGGTTATGGGTCTAATGTGCAGGATATCGACTACTCAACCTGGGTTCTTGTCCTTCATGCAACCAGAAGAAACCCACAGAAGACTGGTGCCGCGGTTATTGCAGCCATTCAGGATGGAACTTTCGGTGCCAACGAATGGCTCAATACCTGGAGCGCATATTTAGGCTCATCTGCCTATGGATACGGCAATTACGGCCTGGACAACAATGGACGCATGGGAGCGGGAGCTATTTTTGCCTACTTAGGCGGTCTAGATGAGAAGCCGGGCGCCCCACAAATCGCTTGGCCTGGTGACACCGAGGGTGACTACGACAAGGTTGCAATTGGTGCAGACTATGTTGGCGGTGGCGGTGGCGGATCTGGTGGGGGTAGCTGTACCGGGTCTTCTGATACCGGTGGGAACGCCGCTGTTGCCGGTGACGTTGTCGCGACCGCAATAAACCTCGCGTGGCCGGACAAAGGCCATGGTGCGACTGCGACACAAAAATTCCTTGATACCAAGAAACAATTCAACCCGACCCCCGACGTAACTGACTGTGGTGGATTTGTGGCTACAGTTATGCTCAGTAGTGGAGTGGACACAAGTTATCCGAAAGTCGGCACGGGGACACAACTAGAGTATCTTCGAAGCCATCCCGAAAAGTACACCGTCTTTGACGATATAAACGACACAAGCAAGCTGTTACCGGGCGACATACTAATCTATGCATCGGGCGACCAGGGCCACACATTCATCTACGTCGGGACACAAGGTGGTTCCTATAACATGCGCCAGGCTTCGCTTGGTTCCCAGGCCCCACAAGCTGGTAATGCCTACCTGGAAGATCGCGGAAACCACTTCTCGGTAGCGAGAATTAAATAAGGGAGACGAAGTAATGCAGGAAAACCCACGCAGCAAAATTATTGTCATAGCCGTACTTATTGGCATCGTCATGTTTGGGCTACTTATCCTTGGGGTGACGACAAGGACCCAGACAAACGACACAAAAAGCACCCAAGAAAAAGAAAGAGCAGGCGGTACGTCTTATCAAGAAAAAGATGCGGCAGTCCGTGCAAAAAGCAGCATCGTCGATAAACTCCCTGCACTTGGCCTCTACTTCCGTATAGACTATGGCAAATCATTGGTCTCACCTGACAGTAACGATTCGGTGGCGCTTCTCATTAAAGCCCCCGATCCACAGGCCAGACAGGAAGCACTAACCTGGATACGCTCCCAGGGGTACGACCCGAGTGATTTGGAAATAATATTTAGAGATATTCAGTCAGGAGACTAACATGGAAGAGCCACCCCGAATTCAAATTAAGCGCCTGATAACGTTCGGTGTTATTGTGTTGGTTTTTGGGCTTGTTGCCTGGTTTGGTTTTCGATATTTCTTTGGCCTTAAGCGCGTCACCTTGATCCCAGAGCAAGGAACAACCATTGCACTAACCCAATCTGGCACCAACTACCCAGCCAGCACCAAAGAGATTGTACGCACTCAGGAGAAAACAACGGTCAGAGTCTCCAAAGGATATTACAACGCAGTCTTTAGTGGTGGTGTGTATAAAACAGAATCCAAGCAACTGAATATTACCTCTAAAACTACCATTCAAACCCCCGAACTTTCGTATAGCGACAGTCGCTTGCAAGAAATGCTCGTTCCTCAAAAGTCTGCAGTGGAGTCTGTTATACGTAGCGACTTCGATGATATTTCAAAATACACTATATCCGACGGGAAGCTTTATCTGCGCGGTGACTGGTATGCCGGGAAGCTCCTCCCGCTAGACCCAGAACAAGATGATGTCTTATTGGTTGTTCTAAAGAAGAGTGGTAACACCTGGTCAATTGCCGCAGGTCCAACGATCGTTCTGTACATCAAAGAGTTCCCAAAAGTTCCTGAGTCGGTAATAAGGAATATAAACAACCGCTAGGCTGTTCTGTTGGTGGGGATTATTTCGCACGCCCCAATAAAATACTTCACAATCAGGTCGGCGTCTGTGGTCGTAATAAAGGTTTGGTATTGCTGTATTGATTCTGTCAGAGCCTTCCGACGAGCACCGTCGAGCTCACTAAACACATCGTCTAATAGTAGTATTGGTTGCTTTTGCGCTGCCGCTTCTACTATTTTTAACTCTAGTATTTTTAGAGCCAGCACCAAAGATCTCATCTCGCCACGGGAGGCTACCTGTTTCGCATCTTTACCATCAAAGAGCACCTGCAGGTCGTCTCTGTGAGGGCCGACACTTGTATAACCACGTTCCCGGTCGGTTTGGAATACCTTCTCGAGCGCATGCAGCATATGGGTGTTGTACGACGGTGACGATATTTTCGACAGGTATTCAAGACTCACATTATTATTCTTACTAGCTATATTTTGGTACTCCTCGTTTATTGAGCTGTTGAGATTATCGATGAGCTGATTACGCGCAGTGGCAATCTGACCACCCAATTCACTCAGTCGGACATTCCAAGCAAAAAACTCTTCTTGCTTGGGTGTTTGCTGCCTTTTTAGCAGCGCGTTTCGTTGACTTAGGACCCGCTTGTATTGACGCATGGTAGTGGTAAATCCTGGGGTGGTACGGCTAATCAAACTATCCATATACTCTCTTCGTTTTTCGGGTCCACCCTGGAAGAGCTGTAAAATTTCCGGCTCGAACAGCACCACCGGCACTCGTTTTGCTGGTGGTAAACGTTTTAGGTTTTGGGTGTTTATCTGGTGTGTTTTTGTGCTTCGCTCTATCCCATCGTGCTCTATCAAAACAATGCGCTTATCTATACCCACCAAACCTTCAATTCGGGCATAGTCTTTTTCGTGGCTAATAAGTTCGTGATCTTTAGCGCGAAACGATTGGCCTTCGCAGAGTAGTAATATCGCTTCCAGAAGATTGGTTTTACCGCTCGCGTTTGGACCAACAATAATACTAACCCCTTCCGAGAATTCGAAACTATCCCGGTGGTATGTCCGAAAGTTTTCTAGTTGCAGACTAACGATTGCCATCACCTAGTATTGTAGGCCATCATAGGGCCTCCCTCAGCTCTTTAATGGCATAATGACGTGCGTGTAGTCGTTCTTGTCGGATTCTCGCAGTACACAAGGTTCTAGTTTGCCATTAAAACATAGCTCGACGGTGTCACTACTCATAACTGCAAGTGCGTCCAATATATACTTACTGTTCAGTGTTATACCGCCATCACCAACCACTTCAGCATCAGCGGTAGCAGTGTTCTCGCCCAATTGCGAGGCGACCGCTCGTATACTAATCTGCTTCTGGGTATCGTCTAGTTGTACAGTTACACTGCCGGCACTTTCTCGAGCAAACAGACTAGACACTTTTGTAATGTTTACGAGGTCGGTCTTACTTATTTTTGCAGTGTTCGCAAATGTCTTTGGGATAAGCTTCTGGTAGTCCGGATATACACCCTCTATAAGCCGGGTTACCAACTCGACCTCACCGACTTTAAACAAAATTTGCTGGTCATCGTTTGTTATTTCAACCAATTCTTCACCTTCAGGTAGGATTCGTAGCAGGTCTTGCAGGGAAGATGCCGGTATAAGTAGGTTTACTTTTTCGGTTGTTTTTCCGAGGTTTTTTTCAGCAAGACGATAACTATCTGTTGCTGCAGCGAATAACTTGCCATCATTTGTCTGCATATACACACCTGTTAGAACTGGGCGAGCTTCATCATTGCTAGCAGCTATTAAAATTTGTTGTAGCCCTCGCTTTAGAACATGAGAGGGAAGTGACCATTTTTCTCCACCTTCTATGGTTGGCATTACGGGAAATTCTTCTGCGGAAACACCGTTTATTACCGAGTTATATTTATCGGTTGTGATATGGAGTTTATATTCATCTAGTGTTAGATCAATTACACCGCTTGGTAGACTACTTACAAAATCCTGCATTAAGCGAGCGGGTACTGTAATACTGCCTTTTTCACCAACCTTCGAACCAATGTAATGGGTTATGCCAATTTCTAGGTTTGTTGCAGAGATTGCAAGTCGTGTACCAACTGTCTTTAGCATAATATTAGAGAGTATAGGTAGGGTGTTTCTTGTATTCGCAACACGCCCCACAGTGCTGACTGCTTTTGATAAATTTTCTTGTGTTACTTGGAGCTTCATATGGTTCCTTATATTGTTATTAATTAATAGGTAGTAGTAGTTATAGTAAGCCCTGTGCATTGTGGGTATAAGGGGGTAATTAACAGATAAAAAGGCCTGTTTAGAACTTTAAAAAATTGCGTGTATAAACAACGTACAAATCGAGTACAAAAAGTGTACAAAGAGGTGTGAAAAAACTGACCAATTTTTTGTTGTGTGTAACCCCAAAAGTTATACAAAGTTGTGCATACACTATGAACAACTTGTGCACATGAATTACGCATACAAGCGCTCCTTGATTTCGGAAATTGCCGCTCGAATATTCGCATCGAGCGATGACTCTTTTTCAATTTTTTCAACAGAATGGATGGCGGTTGTGTGATCTTTCCGACCAAGTTCTTTCGCGATTTTTGGGAAGCTCAAATGGAGTTCGCTTCGTAGCATGTACATAGCGATCTGCCTGGGCACCACAATGTCTTTGTCGCGCTTTGGCCCTAAAATATCATCCAAAGAAACCTGGAAGTGCTTAGCAGTCCGTTCGACGATTTGTTTGGCGTTCAAGTGTTTCGGCCGATTTTTGCTTGCTCCAAGAAGGCCTGTTGCCAAATGTAGGTCTGGCGCCAAGCCACGCATTTCACAAAAAGCCAACAACTGGTTCAGCGCACCCTCTAATTCGCGGATGTTTGTTTGGATATGTGTCGCTAGGTATTCCACTACATCTGGTGGCAACGTAATGTTGTGTACAATCGCCTTGGTTTGGATAATGGCGCAGCGCGTCTCAAAGTCTGGTGTTTGCATATCGATACTCATACCCCAAGCAAAACGAGATCGTAGGCGGTCCTCCAGGGTGGGTATCTCTTTTGGCGGCTTGTCGCTGCTAATGATGATCTGTTTGTTGGCCTGGTGGAGTGCGTTAAAGGTATGAAAAAACTCTTCTTGGGTCTTTTCTTTGTTGGCAATAAACTGCATGTCATCAACAATCAACACATCAGCGCTTCTATAAAAGCCTGCAAAGTCGGTATTTTTCTTGTAGCGGATGGCGTCCAAGAACTCCTGGACAAACTGCTCGGTAGATATATAGACAACATGTGCTTTTGGATTGTTGGCTAGTACGGCGTTACCGACCGCCTGAATAAGGTGGGTTTTGCCAATACCAACACCACCATATAAGAACAGTGGGTTGTACTTTGTGCCGGGGCTCGTGGCAATGGCTTGGCAGGCAGCATAGGCGAGTTCGTTCCCCGAACCAACAATAAAGTTTTCGAACGTATAGCGCTCGTTCAGGCCTTGGCGGTAACTATGCCGAAGCGAACTAGATCGCGGTGTCCCACTGGCTTGGTTGGCTTGCTCGTCGTCCCGCGGCGATGCCTGTATAACCATCGGGTCGTCCACAATCTTTCTTTGCAAGCCCGACGAGTAAACCTTGTATTGGATAGTGTCGGGGGTTACCCCATTGTTTTTGAGGGCATCAACGATCAGTTGGTTAAACTTGCGTTCCAGCTGATTCTTTATAAAAACATTGGGCACGCCAACAACCAAGACCCCTTTTTTGTACCGAACAAGGTGTGTGTTTTTGAACCAAGTAATAAAACTAGCTCTCGACACAGAAAGTTCGATCTCACCAAGTACGGCTTGCCACAACCCGTCGTTCACGCCCTCTCCTTTGGTTTCGTAGTCGTATTCTAGATGATTGAAGAAAAGTTTTCCACAAGAAAACAATTGCGAAAGGTGATTTCTAAATGAATTGCGCCTAACAGATGAATATTTGTACACAGGGCAATGCTCTATCTTGAAATCTGTGGAAAGTAGTTGGCGACCAGTGGAAAACTTGCTAGAATTTGTGGGGTAAACATTGTTAATTTCACGTTACTAAAAACGACAACAGGAGCACACATGCCAAAACGAACCTACCAACCAAAAAAACGCCACCGCGCGAGAGAGCACGGATTCCTAAAACGAATGGCCAGTAAAGCCGGTCGTCGAGTTCTAAAAAGCCGACGTATCAAAGGTCGCGTGCGTCTAACGCACTAGATAAAAGGTCTTAAAGCCGTATGCTTCGGCGAGCAAATCGCTTCCATGGTCACAATAGCCTTCGCTATGTCTATAAGACTGGCCAAACGGTACGGAGTGACCTATTTGGTTTAAAGTATGGCCAAAACCAACGGCGCACGGACATGCGCTGTGCCGTGGTCGTCAGTAAGAAAGTCAGCAAGTCAGCCGTAAGGCGCAATCGGATGCGTCGCCGGCTGTACGAACTTATCCGGACTATAATTCTGCCCGATCAGCCTATGGATATCGTGCTGACGGTCTTTCACGAAAGCACCGCCACTATTCCGATAGACCAACTGCAAGAACAGCTGCGCGCGCTACTTAAGAAAACCAACATCGCGGTCAAGGCTGAAGACAAGACCCGTGATACTATATAACCAAAGGAGAAACGATGTTTACAGCGCTCATTGTTAAGCCGATATTTAACTTACTGGTCCTTATCTATGCTCTGTTGCCTGGTCATAATTTTGGTCTGAGCATCATTCTCTTCACCATACTCGTTCGCTTGCTTATGTGGCCACTCGTCAAGAAGCAGCTACACCAAGCGAAAGCTATGCGAGAATTGCAGCCAGAGCTTAAGAAGATCAAGGCCGCAGCAAAGGGTGATCGTCAAAAAGAATCTGTCATGATGATGGAGCTCTACAAAGAGCGCGAGATTAACCCATTCGCCAGTATTGGTCTGCTCATTGTGCAGATCCCAATCTTTATTGGTCTCTATAGCGGGTTGCGGCGCATTGTGGACGACCCAAATGCCATCGTTAACTTTTCCTACCCGTTTATACGTGATCTAAGCTGGGTTAAGGCGCTGGCAGCGGATATTGGGCGCTTCGACAGTACGCTCTTTGGGGTTGTTGACCTTTCTAAGGCCGCCCTCGATAAAGCCGGTGCTATCTATTGGCCTGCCATGGCCATTGTTGCCGGTAGTGCAGTGATCCAGTACTTCCAAGCCAAACAGCTTGCACCAGACACCAAAGACAAGCGTAGCCTGCGTAGCATCCTCAAAGACGCTGGTGGTGGTAAGCAAGCTGACCAAACCGAAGTCAATGCAGCCGTTGGGCGCAGCACACGCTTCTTATTGCCTGGTTTTATCTTTATCGTTACGGTCAATATAGCCTCGGCACTGTCGTTGTACTGACTTGCAAGCGGTCTGGTTGCGTATTGGCAGCAGGACAGGGTGCTTGGTCAGGATAAGACCGAACTGACGACAGCGACCGACAAGAAATCGAAAGTGGTAATCGAAGCAGAAGTTCTCCCTCCTAAAAACAAAAAGAAGCAAACCGCCAAATCAAAAAGTAAGCGGAGGAAACGGTAGTGGAAGAATCAATTTTATATGCCAAGAAGTACCTAGAAGACCTACTGTCTTTTTTTGGTTTAAACACCGATATATATGCCACCAATAGCGAAGACGAGGTTATCGAACTTCATGTTCCCAGTTCGCACCTCAACGGCTTCCTTATCGGTAGCCATGGCGACACCATCCGTGCAATCCAGTACATGGTGAGTAGTGCGCTCAAGAATAACGACTACGAAATATCTCGCGTCAGTGTCGACGTTGCCGACTACAAGAAGGCTCGAGCAGACCGTCTGTCGCAAAAGGCAGAAGAATGGGTTGCTGCCGTAAAAGAAAGCGGCAAAGACATGCCGCTCGAACCCATGAATGCCGCTGATCGCCGCACCATACATAAACTAGCAGGCGAGAGTGGTCTAGAAACCGAATCAGTAGGCGAAGGCCGAGACCGCCACATTGTCCTCAAGGCCGTAACTAAAGACTAAGAAGCCTTGCCGTGGCCACTAATCCATCGAGAAGGTGGCCAGAAACCCGATCCAGACGATACACTAACCCACCAATCTCCCGTGTTTCTGTCAAATGTAACCATGTCAGCAAGCGAATCTTTTGTGGTCGTGCCCAAGAAACGCTCCGTGGTCCCTACGCCCTGCCCATACGCCCACTCTGTTGGTGGCCAGAATCCTGAGCCAGAAGAGGTAGATACGTACCACCTGCCTGTGTCGGCATAGAAGTATGCCGTGTCAGCTCTGCCATCGCCGTTTGCATCCCCAACGATTCTTTGGCTACTATTTACTCCTTGCCCAGCAGACCAATGACCGGGATAGCCGAACGTACCGCCAGTAGATAGGGCCACATACCACGAGCCATCACGGAGCCAAATAGCGGCATCTGCTCTGCCATCACCATTAAAATCTCCTACCGCAGGCTCAAACGCGTAGGAGGCACCTGAATAAAAGGGATTTTGAGCTGCCAATGTACCATCCGGTAGCCCTAAAAACACACTTTGATAAGGTCGCGCGCTGTAATTGAGGAAACCACTCCAAAA
>DAISWP010000001.1:28034-30617 GCA_036826335.1 Candidatus Saccharimonadota bacterium
ATCACTTCCGACTCCATGGCCACTAATCCAGCGTTTTGGTGACCAGAACCCAATCCCGGATGAGCTGCTTACATACCAGTCGCCGTTTTGTTCATCTAGAGTTATGATGTCGGCCTTCGCGTCACCATTTGCATCCATTAACCATTGATTACTCGTACCAACACCCTGCCCATACGCCCACTCTACGGGTGACCAAAACCCGGTCCCAGAAGATAGGCTAACTTTCCAGCGCCCGTCCTGGGCGAAGAATGCGACCAGGTCCTTCTTTTTATCGCCATTTACATCAGCCAAAAAGTAATTACTTGCGTTCATGGAGTGGCCATAACTCCAAGCGGAAGGGTTAGAGAAGCTGCTGCCTCGTGAAAGAGCAACCATCGCTGTCCCTGTGTCTTTGAACATAACGATCGCATCATCTAGCCCATCTCCATTTACATCACCGAGCAATCTTGTCCCAACCCCTCCGTTCACGGTTGGTTGAGGCCCATCAGCCAGGCCTAATCGAAATGCGCGATTTGTGTTGTCGAGGGTGACTTTACGGTCGTATGTTCGGACCACCTCATCTAGCCTGCTGTTCGAGTCCACCACTCTGAATATATTGCCGCCCGTACGACCAACAATTATAAAGGTGTGCGTGCCTTGTCCAACCTGGACGACATCACCTTTAACTAAACCATTAATATCTTTGATTTCACGACCATTGGCTGCGAGTGGGCTAAAGTAGTCTCCGCCACCCAACCACTGCGTACGATTACTAACGGACCAAACCACACAGTTAACAAACGCCCGGCACTGACCATCGTAGGTTTGACCGCCAGGATAACCACCAGTATATCCACTCCTACCAACATCTTTGCAGGCGTTACCGCCCCATTGGCCCGTATAGCCGAGGGCTCGGTTTGCAATAGAAGCGTTAGGGTAGGTGCCCAACGCAGAGGCTTTTAGAACTAAAAACGGTTGAACCAGGATTGATAAAATTATTGAGCTAGAAAAAACAAGGGACAGGCTTTTCGATATGCGCACCTTCAAAAAAGATTTTTTCAAAATGTACCCTCTATATTTAGTAAAGAAAGCGTAGTAGCAGAGCCCTAAAAAGAAAAATAGTCGTGCTTAAAAATTGCCACAGAACAGATCAAAGAAAAAGCAGTAATAAAAGCAACAACTATTTTTCTAGAACTTTTTTGTAGACCTCTAAAGTTTGTTGCGCCGTTCGTTTCCAAGAGTATTTTTTTACTTGTCGATAACCAGCTGTCACTAGTTTTTGGCGTAAACTGTTGCCGCCAACAACCTTCTTTATTGCTCGAGCCATGTCTTCAATGTCTAGTGGGTCGAAGTACTGTGCAGCTTCACCATTCACCTCGGGCAGACAGGATGCATTGCTACTAGCGACAGGTGCGCCATGTGCCATTGCTTCAAGACTAGGAAGGCCAAAGCCCTCACTAAGAGAAGGGAAGACATAAGCCAGTGTGTTTTCGTATAGCCACTTTAACTCACCATCGCTTACAAATCCTGTAAAGATGACGTTAGTTATGCCTTTTTCTTTCACCCATTTCTGTAGTTGATTTGAATGATATTCTTTCTTGCCGACAAGAACTAACTGAAGACTTGGGTCACTTTCGCTAATTCTTGCAAAGGCCTTGATCAAACGCTTTAAATTTTTATGTGGGAAAGAGCTGCCAGTATACATAATATAACGACCGTCTACTTCCTTAACGGGCATAGATTTTTCGGTTAGGGGTGGCTCAGTTGCTAGGGGGGTGATTACTATTTTTCTGCTTGTGAAAGTATGGAATTTTGCCACTGCATCTCGAGTATACTCACTGAAGGTTAAGATGTACTTTGCTTTTTTATGTGCCTGCCAGATCAGTAGATGGTAGCCCCACATTCTCAGACGGTGCGCCCACTTCGGTAGTCTGCCACGGCGAGTAAACTTAAACATAGTCAGATCATTCGTTGTAGTTACTTGGTTGCCAAAGTAGAACAACGGTTGGTATCCAGTCATCGCAAAATGTACAAGATCTGCCTTGAGTTTGTATAGTTGACGCGAGAAAAGAAGTTGGTCAATTGGGTTAAAAGAAAAAGACCTGAATCGGCACGTCTGCGCAGAAAAGTTCTTTGCTTTGGGTTTCCATTCGTCCCCTTTACTTAAGAGCACTGTGTATTTGTTGTCTGTGTCTATTGTCTGGAGATGCTCGAGTACTCGGTCAATATATCGGCCGGTGCTGCTGGGCCGAATGCGGGCATCAATAACAATGTGTTTTTTCTGGTTCTTCATCCTATTAGTCTATACAATAAAACACAATGAACAAACAGCAGCTGTCTTGGTTCCCGCGCTGGTTCGCGTACGCATATCTTACGTATATGCCCCTTCATATCTTCTTGTCGATTTGGTTAAGCACCTACACCGGGGGCTTGTCGGCGTGGAAGGCAGGCAAAGATGTTGTTTTGATGCTGTCAGTCCCGATATTTCTGGGTCTTGCATATCGGCGGGGGGGGGGCGGGGTTAGTTTGATTTGCATTGTTCCCGTCCGTTCCCTCCGCTGTTTGGAGAACCCTCGGGTGGGGAAGGTCGTTTGGGCCCCAGGG
>DAISWP010000001.1:30627-48537 GCA_036826335.1 Candidatus Saccharimonadota bacterium
GTAACGACCCATGTGTTGCTTATGCTCCTTGGCTCTCAAGGATACTCTCAAGTCGCTCTGGAAGCGACTGCCTATAACACGCGTCCCTTGGCCCTATTGCTGATTGGCATAGTTGCCGGTACGTGGTTAGACAAAGAGAAACAGCGTTTTTTGATTCGATTAGTATTGATTGTTAGTTCGGTAGTGGCGGTTCTTGGAGTATTGCAGTACTTCCTGCCAAAAGATGTAATGACGCACTTTGGCTATAGTGTCGCTCGGGGGGTCAAACCCGCGTTTTTCATCGACGACAAGCCCGACTTCCCTCGTATTATGTCCACTCTTCGTGACCCAAATTCACTAGGTGCGTACCTCATGATTCCTATGACTATGTTGGTGATCATGGTGCTGAAGGCGAAAAAGCGACTAATCTTGTTGGGTTTACTGGGGTTGCAAGGGTTAGCGTTGCTACTCACTTTTTCTCGTAGCGCGTGGATTGGTGCTGTTCTATCTGTAGTTCTGGCGGTTGTTCTCACCTATGGCAGCGTGTTGCGAGCACTGGCTGGCCGGTTTAAGTATGTACTTATCGCCATGGTCCTGTTGTTCTGTGGTGTTGCAGTGATGACGCGTGATAGTTACGTCACTCAAAACCTACTCTTGCACAGTGACCAGAGCACCAACCAGGCTGATCCTAACGAGCTGCGTGTTTCTTTTCAGCGCCAAGCCATAGATGGGATCATTCATGAGCCTCAGGGTCATGGTCCAGGGACCGCTGGCATTGTATCGATCCGTAATACTAATGGCGGGCAATTGACCGAAAACTACTTTCTACAAATAGGGTACGAGGTCGGAGTGGTGGGGTTGCTGCTCTTTCTTGGTCTACTTGCCCTACTTATCTACAATCTGTCTTTCAGAAAAACGCTTACAAAGAATCAAGACATGTTCGTTTTGCAAAGAGCGCTCCAGGCGAGTTTCTGGGGGTACATCATTGTTGGACTCCTCAACCATGTATGGAGTAACGAGGCGGTGACTACACAGTGGTGGCTGCTTACGGGTATGGTATTGAGCGCACAAATACTACCCAGACTCTCGCCTAAGAAGTAGTGCGTGAGTGACCCCTGGCGGTAAGGGGTGGTATAATACCGGAACAGGAAAATTGCAAGGGGAGTGTTGATTATGAGCAAGACAGACAAGCATGAAAAGTTTATTGAGTTGCGCGCGAGCAATGAAAGCTATGCCAATATTGCAAAGAAACTCGACGTCAGCAAGACGACTTTATTCACTTGGGCTAAACAATACGAAAATGAGATCCAGAACCAACAGGGTCTGTATTTAGACAATTTGCAAGAACAATACAAGATTGGTAAACAACATCGAATTAAAGTTCTTGGCAAGAGACTTGAGAAATTGCTAGAAGAAGTTGAAAAACGGGATCTAAAAGATGTACCTACGTCAAAATTATACGAAATGATCGATAAAACAATGCAGGCACTCGCCCGAGAAGAGATGCCGTTTGTCTATACTGAAATTCAGAACTCGTTCGAGCTAGAACCATACAAGACTAAGAAGACTTTTAATATATAACTGGTCTAAAACTGTATCAAAAGTTTACCGTTTGCCCATAATTTTCCAATATCTTAAACGTAGACCAACGAAGTTTATCTAAATTCAGCGGCAAGTCGTGTAGTAGCAGGTTGGTGTGGCTTTGGCTCCGAGTATGAACCCTAGGAGATCGTAGGAATTTTTGGTGGTCTTTTTTTGTAAAGCCATCGATCAATATATGCACTGGTGACTACTCGATTCTTTTGTATGTGTCTTCGTTCACGGATAATATGAGGTGTGTTAATAAAAGCCCTCCCCATACCGCGCAGATACGTCAAACCGGCACCCTTGAGCACTGCACTGGCGAAGAGTCTGGCTGCTTGTACAACAAATCGCGGGAGGTATTTGACGTAAAGTTTTAGGGGCATGTTTTTGGCGTATACCATGTAAAAGTTCTTTACATAATGGTAACGACTGAATTTTCCCAGCTTAGAGCTGGTTGCAGAAACATGGTGGTACGCTTCGGCAGTCGGTGTATATTGCACATTCCAGCCTGCAAGCTGGGCTCGAAAACTGACATCGACATCTTCCAAGTATGCAAAAAAGAACTCGTCGAATAAGCCTATATCCTCAAAAAGTCTAGTTCGATACAGACTTGCGCCACCACTGGCTCCAAAAACTTCCTCAGGTCGGTCGTACTGGCCTTCATCTACTTGATTACGACCACGAGGGAACGGCATCGCCCAGACAGTATAAAAGTCACCAGTACTATCGAAGTGTTTTTTATCAAGACGGAGGAGTTTGCCGGTTGCTATGCCCGCCTTAGGGTTGCACCCAAGTGTCGACACAAGTTGTGCCAACCAGGTCTTATTAGCAACAGCATCATTATTAAACAGCGCAATGGCGTCGGCACCTTGCTTCATGGCGTAGCGGATGCCAGTATTAACGCCGCCAGAAAAGCCAGTGTTTTTGGGGAGTGATATAAGATGAAT
This sequence comes from Candidatus Saccharimonadota bacterium, assembly GCA_036826335.1. Taxonomy (GTDB): domain Bacteria; phylum Patescibacteriota; class Saccharimonadia; order Saccharimonadales; family AWTP1-31; genus DAISWP01. The sequence continues at coordinate 33,138 of DAISWP010000001.1, forward strand.
GTTAGGAAATTGTTTTGTAATAATCTCAGTTGATTCATCAACCGAACCGTTGTCTACAACGACTATATGCGCAGTCTGTGTCTGTGCCTCGAGTGATTTTAAGCAGTCAGCAATTAAGTCGGCCCCGTTCCAGTTAGGTATTACAACAAATATCTTTTTCATATGTATACCTCCTATCTTATAATAAAAGGTTGATAACCTATGAAACATATTTTTTCGAAAAAGAACAAAGCATTATTAAGTGAATTGGTACGAACCGACTTCAAGCTACGTTACCAGGGATCGGTTCTGGGCTATGCTTGGTCGTTGCTACGACCACTTTTCCTGTTTGTTATCCTGTACGTGGTATTCACCAAGTTTATAAAATTGGGTGATAGCATCCCACACTATCCTGTATATTTGCTTCTAGGCATTGTACTGTGGCAGTTTTTTGCCGACATGACTAATCAAAGCCTTGGTTCTGTAGTTGGCCGGGGTGACCTGATTCGTAAAATACGCATACCCCGTTGGATGATAGTACTGACGAGTAGTGTTTCTGCACTTATAAATCTTGGGCTTAATTTAGCCGTGGTCGGGGTGTTTTTAATAATTGCCAATGTTGATATAACCCCATCGTTAGTCTTGTTGCTTTTGCCACTTATAGAAATATACATATTCGCTCTTGGTCTATCTCTGTTTTTATCTGCAGCGTTCGTAAAGTACAGAGACCTTAGTTTCATCTGGGAGGTTTTAATGCAAGCGGGCTTCTACCTAACCCCCGTACTATATCCACTATCTATAGTCACAAACATCAAACTACGACAACTATTACTAATGAATCCAATGGCTCAAGCCATTCAAGACGCCCGATACGTAACAATCACCAAAGAGACAATTACTAATGCAGGCGTGTTTAACTCAAATTTTATGAGACTTGTGCCGGTGTTTATAAGCCTAACCATACTAATCCTCGGGGTACTGTACTTTAAGCGTGAGTCCAAGTATTTTGCGGAGAATCTATAATGGCAGACCACATAGCAATCAAGGTAGATAATGTCAGCAAAAGCTTTAGATTACCTCATGAAAAGAACTCTTCCCTAAAAAGTGCTTTTTTAAGCGTATTTCATGGCAAGCATACGTTTGAAAAGCAAGAGGTGTTGAATGACATATCATTTGAAATTAAAAAAGGTGAATTCTTTGGCATAGTTGGTAGAAATGGCAGTGGTAAAAGCACACTATTAAAGCTGCTAGCTGGTATATACGAACCAAATAAAGGCACAATCGAAGTTAAGGGCAAGCTTACGCCATTTATAGAGCTAGGAGTTGGGTTTAACCCTGAGCTTACAGGCAGAGAGAACGTATTTTTAAATGGGGCATTGCTGGGCTTTAATCGATCAGAAATGAATGCGATGTACGAAGAAATAGTTGACTTTGCGGAACTGCACAAGTTTATGGACCAAAAACTAAAAAACTATTCCTCAGGCATGCAAGTACGACTAGCATTCTCGATAGCCATTCGTGCCAAGAGTGACATACTACTCATCGATGAAGTCTTGGCGGTGGGTGACTCGGCTTTCCAGCGTAAGTGTTATGAACATTTTATGAAATTAAAAAAAGAAAAACAGACGGTGGTGCTAGTAACTCATGACATGGGAGCCGTTGAGAGATTTTGTAACCAGGTACTTGTCATAGATAGCGGGGAACTCCTAGGTCAATTCAAGCCTTCAGATGCAACCACAGCCTATGATCGACTGAATGTTAATGATGAGCAGAAGTCGAATACGAACAAAGATAGATGGGGAACTGGAGAGGTAAAACTCAAAAAATTGCATTTTAAAAAAGCAGAAAATGAAAAAACCACCACTTTTAAGACGGGAGAACCATTCGAACTGCTTATAGAGTTAGATAATCCAGACAACAAAGATATTGTGGTTGGTCTTGGTTTTGAAGATGCGTTCGGTGTGAACATATCGGGACCAAATAGCATTGAGCTACATATGAAAGCGCCTAAAAGCGTAGCCTACAGAATAGACAACTTATCATTGCTTCCTGGCGACTACAAGCTTACGGTAGCAATCTATGACGAGAATGTGGTGAATGAATATGATCATCTTGATAAGTCATTCACCTTTCGAGTAATTGCTGCTCAGCACGGACTGTATGGCAAAGTAAACTTTTTTGGAAAGTGGGACTACATAAAATGAAAAAACCAAGTAAGCCTATCCCAACATCCGATGTAGAGAGCTTAGCCATTGACCAGTATTCAAGGCAAAAATGGGCCTCAATATTTATAGATCAGATAAGGGTAAACGATGCCTCTTTTAAAATTTTAGACGTTGGTGGCTATAAAGGTAAAACTGCTGAGTTTCAAGAAAAAGACACCGTCATTGTCTGTGATCTTTTTGATGTTGAAGAAAAAAACTACGTAAAAGGCGACGGACGTAGGCTACCGTTCCAGGATAGTGAGTTTGGTTTTGTTGTTACCTTTGACACATATGAGCACATACCGAGAGAGGGGAGAGATCAATTCGTACAGGAGCTGCTGCGTGTTTCAAAACAAGGCGTAATCTTGGCAGCACCCTTTGATAATGAAAATGGAGCTGTTTTTCAAGCTGAGGTTGACCTTAACGATTACCATATAAAACTATACGGCAAAGATCACCCATGGCTGAAAGAGCATATTGAATACAGGATTCCTGCCGATCACGAGCTGAATGAGCTACTAGATACTCTGAGCGTGCCATATGCATCTTTGCCAAGCAATGATCTTTCTATATGGACACTTATGCAGACTATATATTTTTCAATTGACCTAGACAATGATCTGCGAGGCCGAGTTGATGATATAAACAGGTGCTACAATAAAGATCTTACAGGGCTGGATAGTACAGACCAGCAAGCCTATAGAAAGATATATTTTTTCAGTAAAGACAAAGACAAAGCAAGCAAAATACAAGAATTTATAAACCGGCAGAAAAACATGATACAAGAGGACTCAAAAGTTCACTTCATAGCTTATGCGCTCTCTGTATGGGGGCAGAAGTATCGTGACGTAGAAAGATATAAAGACTACCTTGAAAACGAAATTAAAAATCTGAAAGCAACATAAGCCAATGATTAACGTGGTTGGCAAATAGCTACCATTTGGTGTTTACCATCACCGGTCCGGAAGAATTCCAGCACCCGAAATCCCACAAAATCAAGAATCTCTATAAACTCCGTTTGCGTATACTGCTTGGTGTGAAACATGGGCTTAGGGTTGCCTTTTAGCCCAGGAGCAACTGCAGGGATACTAGAAAAATGCTGATAGCGAGACCAGGGGTGTATCTCCATAGCAGGCCATTCTGCATCGTCCGGCGTAGAAATAACAAACAGATGAGAATTCGCGTGGACCCACTTCAGTAGAGGCAGCGGAGACCAAAGTAAGTGCTCGATAGTCTCAATAAAATAACACACGTCGTAGCGTTCATCGGGTGCTAATGGATTAGACGGATCTGATGACTTCTTCCTCGCAGAGGGTAACTCCCATCCCGCAGTATCTATATTTGCTGTATGGAAAACCAGATTCTTTGGTGCCCATTTTGGCAAGTATGATTTGTGATCTACACAGACGACAGTTTCAAAATTATCAGAAAGGGCAATTTCCAAAGCTCCCATGAATGTTCCAATGCCCATCATTTTTTTGCTTTCCTTTGGTATATAGTCAAAAGAACGTTTAAGTATATCTTCATTCCAGGTGTATTGCAGTTTTGCGTAATCTGCATCGTCGCCTTTATTTTGCGTAGCAATTTTGATAGTGACGTCTTTTAATCGTTGTTCTGCTAGTTGTTTGGGTGTTTTCATGGATTTTGCCATAATGGTTTTCTTTGCCTTCCTAAGTATTAAAATAATCCAAGTAAGTAGTGTCCGCATACTTCTGCATCATTTTTTGGGAATTTAATCCCATTCCCTGTAAAGATGCTTCGCTAGTAGCTTTGTTGAGAAGCTTTTCTAGTACACTTGCAAACTGAGGGATCTGATCAGTTATCAAATAACCATTACGACCCTCGACTAGTTGCTCATCCACACCAGCCGTATTGTTGCGTAGGACTACATGTCCCATGAGCATGCCCTCTGCGACATACAGTGCGAATGTTTCATTTAGTGAGCAACAGATCACTACGTTACATTTGTTGGCGATCTCTAGCGCCTCATGGCGGGGTATTGAAGGATAGATACGCAGGCGGTCCCCCAGCGTAGACGCACCAATGCTCCTAATTTGTTGAGAGATGTAATCGTCGCCAATTGCTATCAAGTGAAGACTAAAGTCCCGGTATGCTTCAGGGTTAACGGAGGCATATTTCAGCACAAACTGCTGGAATGCGGCTAGTGCAATAAGTTGCCCCTTCCTACCATCAGATGGAGTGCCAGAGATATAAAAGGCTAGCTCTTTGTAGTCGCCAATAGATCTTTTTGTCTGATATTCTTGTGGAACATCCACCCGCAGAGGGATGCTAGTCACTTTATTGGTAGTAAACAGCTTGTTATAGAAATCCTGTACCCTCAGAGATGGCACATATATTTTTAACTTGCCGCCTTCTAGGAGTGCGTTGATTTTTTTGATTTGCGATGGATTTTCTAAAATCGGTTTCACGACACGTAGCTGGGCCTGGTCTTCATGAATAAACCAGTGCAGATGTTTTATTCGATCATGGGCAAGCATGTTTAGCACTACATCCCTATAATTATCATAAACGGCTATCGTATTCATGAAAACAAAATCATTCGGTTGTAGGGCAAGCTGTGCAGCAGTTAAGTGGAAGCCCATTTGAGCGGCCTTCTCAATTCGAATGCCCTTATGTTTGAGCGTAGCTAGTATTTTTGAATCAACGTATGGTGTGATAAGTCTGACGCGTCGCGCCCCGTATTTTCCAATTACTTCGTCAATGATTTGAAGCAATACCAAAGGCGCGCCGGTGTTATCAATCGGGTGAGCTATAAATACGAATCTACCTTTGCCAGGGACCTGTCTCTTAAGTTGATTCTTAAGAATATCCTTTCCTAAGACTAAAGACTTACGAACGCCTTTACTTTTTGCATGTGCCAGCACTTTGCGTGGATTTGTAACAGCTCTACGTAATCGGTTGCCTTTTGGCACTGAAACAATCGATAAATCTGTATTTTCAACCTCCAGGTGATTCGACACAATAAATTCTTGTTCATCACTGAAAGGTAGTAGGTGATTATCTATGATAACCGACAACTGTTGGGTGATCGTTCCCCATATATACTTCTTCCTGAGTGCAACCAAAGACCTACGAGCTGTTTCTAGAACAGTTCGCTTTTCATAGATGCCCTCAATAGTCGTTGCGATATTTTTAGCCCCAAGGCTAGGCAAGTACAACGCAGCTTTATGGGCAAGCAATTCATCGCCAAGTGGGTCGCTGCCATTTGTCAGCGAAACAATACCACCCCATATATAGTCCATTACCCGCGTGCGCCACGCAAAGACGTTTTCGTCACCAGGTTGGTTTATGCTTATTACAAAGTCAGCGAATTGATACCAGTTAACTCGGTCATCATAATTTACCCAATCAACAAAAAACAAAGAGGTGCCCTGTAAACCATTCTTCTTAGCAAATGTCTGCGCAATTTCATATTGTCGCAACAAGTCGGGATTATTATTGAATGGATTTTTGCCACCAACAATAACAAATTTGTATGATGAATCTTTGTTTGCCAATATCTTTATAGCCTCTAGCAATTCTTCAATCCGAAACCATGGGTACAGGCCACCAAACCATAAAATAGTCTTATCGGACGGAGTGATCCCAAGTGCTTCGTAGGGATTATTCTGCGCTTTTGCCGGTGTATTGTGTATGCCAAATGGAACGACTTTTATTCTATCTTGGCGGTACGAAAGAGGATTAACAACACCCAGGCTTCCCAGTACGCCGGTATAAAATATCTTCTGAACGTCATTAGCACATATAAAGTAGTCGCCTCTGCGCAGTACTTTATTATGCCGCGAAATATCTTGCTGGTATGCGCTATACTCTGCTGGTCTATCATGTGAATCTCTAGCAGACACCTCAACGTAAATTGGTACGTATACATCTAAGACTAGTTGTACATTTTGATTTATGTTTTCAACGACAAAAACAGAAGGATCTCCCATACAGTAACTCATGATAACGGTGTCATATGTGTTTATAAGCTCTGCAAAGCTTTCGTCCTGATCCCAGTTCAGTAGCTTTACGCCTTCGTGCCATTCAAGCTCTTGCGGAAAAGAGCTATGAACTACAACATCCGCATTGACACCATTTTTGAGTAGACCCTTCGCTAATCCCCATGCGCGCATGCCTCCGCCCTCAACTGTTTGGTACTCAGGCGTTGGGACAGGGCCGTAAGAGATTACAAGACAAGATTTGCTTTTTTTTGAGGCCGACATTCCGTTTAACTATATCAAATAACAGGGGGCATTGCTATTGATAAGGACAGACGAGCTACCTGCTTATGAGCGTCTTGACAGCGGGAAAGTCTGTAACAGATGGGTAAGCTGTTAAGCGGTAGTCAATCAATTGCTGAAAGCCACTGGCGGCACTTATTGTGGCAATTTCAGTTCGCCCAGAGCTATGATTTAGACGAACAAAACTCAAGTCACCAATAGGGTTGAACATAGGCACGACTGCGCCATCTGGAGCCACCGCCGGATAACCAACCAAGCGGTAGTTTACGACCTGCTGGAAACCGCTACTAGCACTCAAAGATACTAACTCTGTTCGCCCAGACGCATGGTTTAAACGAATAAGTACTAAGTCGCCATTTGGCCAGAACATAGGCACGACTGCGCCATCTGGAGCCACCGCCGGATAACCAACCAAGCGGTAGTCAATCAATTGCTGAAAGCCACTGGCGGCACTAAAAGTGGCGACTTCCACTCGCCCAGAGCTATGATTTAGCCTAATGTAGCTAAGGTCCCCATTCGGGTTGAACCTAGGCACGACTGCGCCATCTGGAGCCACCGCCGGATAACCAACCAAATTAGTTCGAGAAATTGCAGCATACGAACTTATGGAAGAGGCACCAACATACTCAGATTGTCCAGAGCTATGATTTAGCCTAACGAATCCTAGGGTGTTTGCATCGCTGTCCGATGTGGTTGGGCCAAACCAGTCATTAAACAAACGCCAGAAATTCCTGTTGCCATAGGCGCTACACTCATCGCCGGTGCCATATAGATTATTGAGCGCCGCAACATTTGGCTGATAAGGGGTGTAGTTATACAGGGCGGCAGTTGCTTGCGTTTGAATAGTGACGCTACTACTACCACAGTCTGGCCGATTGGCCTGATAGGGTATTGCGCTTGTTCGGCCTACTCGATAGTTGAACGACCCAGATTGTTTGATATAGCGCTGAAATTGTCGTGCTGCGTTATAAACTTGGTTAAAGAACCCATAGTACTCTGCATCGCACGGCGCAGTATCTGGGCAGCCATAGCCCATGGCACTACGGTACTGAATACTCCACGGCCAATCATCCGTTATAAGGCTTTGCTCCTTCTGGAGCATGACTAGTAGTACCTTCACATTTACATTACATGCGCGGCTAACTTCGTATAGAATCTGTGCTGACGAAACATTGCCACTAGCTCCAATAGAGCCTCCACAGTAAGCATCTGCAGATCTAGCAGGCACGTCTTGTCGATAGTCTTTCAGGCATGTATAAGGAGGGCCAGAGTCATTCGGGCTGCCCGTTGAGGCGTGATTGGTATTGCAGGCGGGCACTTTGCTGTTTAAAAAAGTCTGTATATCAGACATGCTCATTGTCCCGCTAGTAAAGAAAATACCATCGTCCATAATACGCCCAGATTGAAAACCACTGCTCGAGGCTGCCCCGGCAATCATGGGTTGGAGTAGTGGCACCGCCATGAATCCAACAAGTGCAATAACAATGCTGCATACAAAAGTAAGTCGTATTTTTGCCATATGTAGTTTCATATTATTCTACCGTGAAAACCTTTGCTTCTGATTTGCCACCAGCTGTGCCTGAGCTATAGCTGACAATTACTGACCAAGTACCATTTTCTAGTGAACCGCTCACTTCTATTGGCTCGCAACTAGTGTAGGAAACGTTGCCAAAACCCTTTGAGGTTTTTGTGAGCGTTTTGCCGTCTTTGGTTAGTGTGGCCGTACAGGTACCACCTTCTTCAAAAATGCCAGATACGTAGGCACTAATCTCTTGCTTGTCGGCGCCGGTAATAAATGGCGTAACCTGTTTCTTGCCGTTCTCACTCGTGTTAGTGGGTTGTGTGCTTTGCTCCAATTCCTTTTTGTGAGCTTCGGTTTCAGATTTTTCTTCTTTAGTAGGAGGGTCAAGATTGGTGCCTGAATCTCTAGCCGGTTTATTTGTAGTGTTTTGGACCTCAGCAGATCGAGCGTTTACAAACAAATAGCAGCCAGCAATTACGACGAGTACTGCAAGAATAATCAACAGATACTTTTTTGTAAATCTGCTTGTCCGACGAGAAGTATTTTTTGTCATTCTTTTATTTTATCAAAGCTTATGGTTGAGAGTAGGTAATCAACGCTATTTTATCACAAAATTTCTGCAAAAGCAATAGCGCTATGATTCAACTACGAGTGCTGGTTTGCGATATGCGATACGGAACATCATGAATCCAGAAACACCTACGACTCCCCCAATAATCCCGAGGCATGCTATGTTGGATAAATTTTTGAACCATGTATAGCCTACACCGGGGTGGCTGTAGAAGATGACAAATAACAACTGCAGGGTATTTGCAAAAAATGCGGCCAATAGCCATAATCTGGAATTCAACTTTACTAAATACGCAACCCCCAGGCCAGTAAGTAGTACGACTACAGCCTGTGCAAAATGCAGTGATGCAATTGCTCGAGAACCCCGCCAGCCTACAATCCCGGCGGCCATAAGGACTGGTATAAGAACTAAAATCCAAAAGTCTAGTCCCTTTATTCTCTTAATTGCTCCAAGCAGCACAGGAATAATCAACCCAAAGCCGAGTGATCCAGGGATAGAGAATATGCCGACTGCCCAAATACGCTTCAGAATACTTTGTCCGCCAGTACTATATATTAGGTCGTAGGGACTAAGCAGATAAAAAAGCGTATCGAATCTTATCGAAATAATCTCTAAGGGTGAAGTGTGTAAAAATTCATTAACGATCGCTTTGCTTTGACCAGGTTGTGGTAATCCATGAAGTGACAAAGGGTATAGTGCAAATGTGCTTGGTTTTTTATAAATTAAACTGGAAACAACTAGCCAAGGAAATGCTATGAGTGCACTAATACCACCAAGAACAAATATGTCACGAAAGCGCCTGTGGTAGAGCAGGAGGCCAATACTGGCAACAATATAGAATACCGCAAGATCATGCGTTAGGTATGCCAGTCCTCCTACAACGCCAGCAAGCACGGTATAGCGTAGGCGCTTCTGAAGCAGTAGGAGCCACATGACCAGGACAAAGAAAGCAACCAGAGACTTCGGCCAACTAAATACGGCATTGTATAAGAAGAAGGGACTGCCGATAAGCAGCAAACAAGACACCATTGCAGTGCGTTTTTTGAACATAGCAGATAGCAGGTAGAATGCAGGAATAATAAATAATGCGTTCAAGACTTGAGCAAGTACTTGAAATTTAGCGTAGGTGTGTGATGGGTCGTGGGATTTGGAACTCCATAGATAGTCAACGGGGGGCTTATCATTTAGCACAGTGAAGTAACCTGCTGTTATGGCGCCCATAAGGGGTGTGCGCTGAAAAAAACCAACACCCCATTCACATATGAAACAATCATTTCCGGGGTCAGACCTATTAATGAAGAACTGAGCCTGTCGGTAGGGTACATAGTTATCATTCGCCTGCGTTTGTGACAAGTTGAGAACTTTCACGTTTAACACATCGTAGTTTCTGCTAGATAATATTGATGGGTCGGGGAGGTAGCTGTATTTGGCCGGAAAACTCAAGCTCACAAAAGCACAAGACAACAAAGACATGAGCATAAAACACAGGAGAGGAAAACGAAATACATATAAGTCACGGTATAATTTTTGTCTAACAAATACAACCACTCCAGCAATCAGACACAGCCAGCCAACTGTTTGCAAGAACGTGGGGCTTATTCTGAATACATAACCAATTGTTGCCAATAAACCCAGAAAAACTAGGCTCGCAATATACGCAAAGCTAAGCTCCAGCCCACTTTTCTTTACAAAAATCCTACTATTTCTGACGACGACATATCCGGGGATCAGAAGCGAAAGCTGAACAAAACAGTAGAAAAACACAAAACGAATAATCATATACCCGTATATTGTAGCAGCACAATTAACAACTCAAAGGCTCTTATTTTTTAGTCAAGCATGTTAACCAGCCGTTGTCGGGGTTCACTTCTATGCATATATTTTCCCCTGACTTCAATTGGTTAAATTTCTTTGCGCCGGAGCGAAAATTTTTATCAGGCAGTGGGCTGTAGCGAAAACTTGCAGGAACCGCTATGAGGACAGAGCTTGCAAGCGCCAGAACTGCCAAATACTTAAAGGCGATATGCACGTTTTTTGCATTTGTCAGCCACACCAAAGATATTAGGAATGCTAATGTTGGCAGAAACCAGTACCTATCATTAACTGCCTGAAGCTGGACTAGCCATGACCCCCCCATCGCAGGGCTTATTAGCGTAGCTATCAAAACTAACCAGCAAAATCCAACGAACAGTCTGAGATAAAAGCCTGCTTTCTTGAAGGTATAAAGCATGGCCAGAGCGCCGGTTATAAAGAAAAAGATAACGAGGTATTTATTTATGTGCTTAAGAGCTATTTGATTACCGAGTAGACTAACCCCGAAGATGCGTTTCCCCAAAATCTGCACAAATACTGACGCGCTGGCCCCAATTGAGCTGATAGTTGTCTGTCTTTCTGAGGCTCCTTTGGCAACCAACACCATAATCTGAATGAAAGCACCACAGCTTACGATAACTGTATTACGTATGTTTTGTGATCCTCTAAATTTGCGTAAAACTAGAGTCGCAGGGAGCAAAAGCAGTAGTGAAAAAGGCCCGGTCAGGATGCCCACTACGAGGAAGCTAATATCAAATACCTTCCAGATTCGTTGCTTTGTGGCAGGGCCAATCAAGATAAGAAAGGAAACGAGCGTTAAATGCCAACCCACATTTGTCAGATTTGCGTGAACTTCTATGGAATTAGGCATGAATAAGTAAACAATCGATATCGCCCATCGAACCTGCGTGCTACTAAAGATAGGACGGTATCTTCTAGTATGAATAAGTAACAATGGAATAATTTGCACCAGTATAGCAATACAAGTGAATAGCACAGGTACAAAAGCGAAAGGAAGCCATAACGAAGTTGACCCGATGATCCTCATCATCAACTGTGGTGAACCGGCGTAAGTAAAGAGTAAGGATCTCAAGGGGCCGTGCCTATATGCTTCACCAAACCAATACTTACCATCCTCTGCCCAAAATTGAGGAGTTAATAGTATATCGGGTCTTCGTAAGAACAGTATAAAAATACTAACCAAAGCAAGGCAGCCAATGAACAGAAAATGATGCTTGCCAAAGTAATTAGCGATTTTTTTCATATTTTTAGTCACGTGCATTTGCAACCATGAAAGTCTGTTTACCCATCATAAACTGCATAATCGGTAATTTCAGGTAAAGCTTTATGAGTGCTGGTATAGCAGGGATCCTAGAGTTTGCAGTATAGGGCAAAAAACGGGTTTTTTGATATGTGACCTCGAAGCCGGTTAAATGAAAAGCTTCCTGAAGGCTTTTTTCTGTGAGCGGGAGTGTGTGGTCCACGTAGTCCCAATATTGAGCCCCTACTAACCTTATATTAGGTTGTAGGACCATTATTTTACCGCCGGGCTTAAGCGCGCGGTGAACTTCCTTGAGGGTATCGATGAGTTCGTTTTTGCTATCCAAGTGTTCGAAGAAATTACTCGTAAAAACCACATCTACTTTCCTAGTAAGTTCTTTAGGTAGTTTCGTGCTGAGTGCCTGGTAAACCTTTACGTTTTTATTAGCCATCTTTTTTGTCTTTGCGTTTAGGTCCACGGCAATTTTTTTGCCACATTCGATGTTATTTATGAACTCACAGTATCCAGCTGCCAAGTCAAGGACGGTATCATTTTTCTTTATGAATTTTTGGAAGTAGTCTTTGCACAAAATCTTCCACATAACATTGCGCTTCTCGACATTCTTATCGAACCGGTCGGCGTATATTGATAGAACGTAATCTTTCATGCCAACCCCTTCTTTTTATAATCACCACGCGACAGCCACTTTTCAATTAAACAGTACAGAATTATATAAAAATACCGACTTCCCATTTCCTTTAGTTTGAGCTTTGCCTCTCCGGTCGTACGATTCGTCCAATAATTGGGGACTACGCCGTACGAATACCCCCGGACAATTGCTTTGAGGGGAAGTTCTACCGTTAAGTTAAAGTGGTGGCTTAGGAATGGCTTTACTCCCTCTATGGTTTCTCTTTTGTACAGCTTAAAAGCGTTGGTGACATCGTTGAAGCGAATACCAAAAAGGACTTTTATGATGTTGTTCGTGAAACGATTCATGAGCAGTTTGGTGCGAGGGTAGTCAATGGTCTTGCCTCCCTTTATGAAGCGCGAACCAAACACTGCATCATAGTTACCCTCGACCATTTTACGATAATAAGCAACGAGATCTATGGGGCGATCAGACATATCTGCCATGACTAGTGCTACACAATCGCCTGTATATGATTCCAATCCTTTTCGTACTGCAAATCCAAAACCATTCGGTGGTACATTATTGACGTAGCGAACTGCTGATATTTTTTTACTAAGGTCTTTTAAAATTATTTCAGTTTTATCTTTGCTGTTATCGTTGACGACAAGAATTTCGTGAGGAATCTTTGCCTTCGCAAGTTCAGTATGAAAAGCGTTAACGGTAGTTGCAATAGAACCTTCTTCGTTATGTGCCGGTATGACAATTGATAGTTTCATGAACTACGCCAAGATCGGTTTTAGAGCTACTTCGTTATCACGGATCCATTCGTAAATATCGGTAACCGTTTGACGCGCATCTTTGTTCCACGATAAGCCTGATTTCTCGAGAAATTTCGTGCTGTCCGTGATAAAGAATCGCAGGTCGGCAGGGCGATCTTCTTTGACGGAGGTAATATTAATAGTATTTCCGGTAATTTCTTGGCATAAACTTGTTAACTCTTTGAGAGACACACTATTAGCTGTGCCGCCACCAATATTGAAGACTCCAGCATTATAGTCATCAAAATGAGTGAGTTGATGGTTAATGGCTGTATACAGATCATCGATATGGATAAAATCACGGACCTGCTTTCCTTCACCGCCGTAACCTATATAGGACAACGATTGTTTGAAGTGGTGTTTAGCAACCCACAGGACGAAGACTCCTTGGTCGATCTTGCCCATTTGCCACGGGCCAGTAATAACACCGCAACGATTGACAACGGCCCTCATGCCGTACGTGTCGACATATTCGGCTACGACCATCTCAGAAGCTAGTTTTGTCGTTCCATAGAGCGAGCGCGGCTTATCAAGCGGAAAGTTTTCGGCGATACCCTTGGACGAAGCGCCAGGAATTTCTTGAGAATCAAGAATCTCAAAACGGGTTTCAGACTCTTTAAATCGGAGGTTATTAATATAACTGATGGGATACACGCGACTGGTAGATAGGAATAGACTGGCTGCGTTATGATGTCTTGCTAACTCTAAACAATTGAGCGTTCCAACCAGGTTGGTGTTCATCAAATAATCGGGTGAAGAATCGATACCGGCCATAACGGACGGCTCGGCAGAGCATTCTATTAATAAATCAATACCATCGATTACTAAATCTTCTCGATTGCGTATATCGCCATGAACGAAGTCGATGCCAGCATTCTTAAGACGGGCTAATGATAGTTCTGAGCCGCGACGCTTTAAGTTGTCTAGTACTGTAATGCGTACTTCGGGGTAGTCGCTTTTTAATTTGAGCGCTAAATTAGAGCCCACAAATCCAGCACCGCCTGTAATGAGTATATGCTTAAACTCCATTAGACTCGCACCGCTGAACACATCTCTTTTAGGATGGCATCTGTATCGTATTCAAATTTCCAGTCTGGGTAGTGTTTCTGGAACTTTGAAACATCTGATATATACCAGATGTGGTCGCCAATACGGTTTTCGTTCGAGAGCTCATAGTTTGCTTTTTTGCCCAGCAGCTTCTCTATTTTTTCGATGGCTTCTAGCATGGAGATGTTTGAGTTACGGCTACCACCCATATTATAGACTTCACCAGAACGAGGTTTTTGATACACATGGTAAAAGGCATTCACGAGATCGTGAGAATGGATATTATCGCGTACTTGTTTGCCTTTGTAGCCGAAAATAGTGTACTTTTTTCCGCTCGCAATACACTTAATGAGATAAGCTAAAAATCCATGCAGTTCTGCGCCAGAATGTGATGGTCCAGTTAGACAACCGCCACGGAAGACGGCGGTCTTGAAGCCAAAGTATTTGCCATACTCCTGAACCATGATGTCGGCCGCAACTTTAGATGCGCCAAAAATTGAGTGCTTACAGTCGTCGATACTCATTGTTTCATCTATGCCCTTGTAAAACTTGTGGTCTTTTGGCAGCTCCCAACGCTTATCAAGTTCGATCAGAGGAAGGTTGTTAGGTGTATCACCGTATACTTTATTAGTAGAGGTAAAAATAAACACTGCTTCTGGGCAATGCTGTCGCATATTCTCTAGCATTACCAGCGTGCCGTTTGCATTAACTGTAAAATCGGTAAACGGCTCGCGCGCCGCCCAGTCGTGAGAGGGTTGGGCAGCGGTATGAATAATCAGATCAAATTTATGTTTCTTAAAAATTTTGCTCACTGCATCATTGTCGCGGATATCGACATTGTAATGGGTGTAGGCCTTTTTGAGCTGCGTTTCGACCTTTTTTCGATTCCATTCAGTGCTAGCTTCATCACCAAAAAAGTAGCTACGCATATTATTGTCAATGCCAACAATCTCAAAACCCTTTTCAGCAAAGAACTTGGCGGCTTCTGAGCCAATCAGACCAGCAGAACCCGTAATTAAGGCCTTCATAATTAACTACCTCTTCCCCTATTAGAAAATCAATACAAACTTTAGTATAGGTGGACCAACTCATCGAGTCAAACCCACTAATCCCGAATAGTTTGGACTATTTTATGAGCTAGCATAGAATATCTTTAATGAGGGTATCAGTTGTAGGGACAGGGTATGTTGGTTTAGTGACAGGGACTTGTTTTGCTGAGATGGGCAACGAGGTCACATGTGTAGATATCGACATCGATAAAGTGCGTAGAATGCAGGCTGGAGAAGTGCCCATCTTTGAGCCAGGGTTGAG
>DAISWP010000001.1:48547-140114 GCA_036826335.1 Candidatus Saccharimonadota bacterium
ATTAAAGAAGGCCGCTTAACTTTTACGACAGATCTCGAAGAGGCTCTTGGCGCTGCGGCAATATTCTTAGCACTTCCAACGCCCTCTGGTGAAGACGGTTCCGCTGACTTGTCGTATATTCTAGGCGTCGCAGATAGCATCGGGCAGAAGCTTAAGGGCTACTCAGTAATTGTAGACAAGAGTACGGTACCCGTGGGGACTGCAGAAAAGGTCAGGCAAGCAATTGCCATTAATGCAAAAGTCGACTTTGATGTAGTCTCTAACCCAGAGTTCTTGAGGGAAGGGCAGGCAGTTGCAGACTTTCTTGCACCTGAAAGAGTAGTTATAGGTAGTAAATCTGACAGAGCGATCAGGGTCATGAAAGAACTTTATGCTCCATTTCTCAGAAGAAAGCCAGAAAGTCTTATCGTAACCGATGAAGCATCTGCAGAAATGATTAAGTATGCATCGAATGCTTTCTTGGCAACAAAGATTAGTTTTATAAATCAGATTGCTGGCATGTGCTCATTATTGGGCGCAGATGTCGATATGGTGCGGGCAGGGATGGGTACCGATAGTCGGATAGGTGATCAATTTCTTTACGCAGGCCCAGGCTACGGTGGGAGCTGTTTCCCAAAGGATGTCTTGGCATTAAGCAAGACAGCAGAAGATTGTGGTTTTGATTTTAGTATCCTAGATGCTGTTATGGGGGCAAATGATCGCCAGAAACTAGTTGTTCCAGAAAAAGTCGTGGAGTATTTTGAGGGCAATGTTGAGGGTAAGACATTCGCATTGTGGGGTCTTGCTTTTAAAGACAATACGGACGATATACGTGAGTCACCAGCACTTGCCATAATTGAATCACTGACGAGTCAGGGTGCTAATGTCGTTGCTTTTGACCCACAAGCAATGGGAAACGTAAAGAAGGCGATGGCAGACAACCCAAGGCTTAGGTATGGCGAGGATGAGTACGAAGTGCTTGAAGGGGCCGATGCACTGATTATTGCGACTAACTGGAAAGAGTTCTTTAGCCCCGACTTTAATAGGATTAAAGAGCTTCTTAAAGCCCCCGTCGTTTTTGACGGCAGAAATCTATATGATTTAGTAACGATGGAAGAACATGGAATTTACTACCAAAGTATTGGTAGGCGGTTGGTGGACCCATATGTCTAGGTCGGTTTTAATCGCGGGTGGTGCTGGGTTTCTTGGGTCACATCTTTGCGACTACTTTATTGGCAAGGGAGACTCCGTAATCTGCTTGGATAACCTTTCAACGGGTACTACGAAAAATGTAGCGCACCTTATAGATAACAAGCAATTTACGTTTATCGAGGCAGACATTGTGTCAGAATTGCCAGACAGTGTCACCGACAGATCTTACGACATTATTCTTAATATGGCTTCACCCGCAAGCCCACCACATTACCAAAGACTTGCCATCGAAACACTAAGGGCTGGGTCTGAAGGTACGCTCAGGCTGCTAGATCTGGCGAAAAAAAATAAGGCACGTTTCTTCCATGCAAGTACAAGCGAAGTTTATGGTGATCCTGAGGTACACCCACAAGCGGAGACCTATAAAGGCAGCGTTAACTGTTATGGCCCACGTGCCATGTACGACGAGTCTAAGCGGTATGCCGAAGCACTCATATACTCTTATACCAAAAAGCACCCAGAGGTATCAGCGTGCATTGCCAGATTCTTTAATACGTATGGCCCACGCATGGATGCAAACGACGGGAGGGTAATATCAAACTTTATCGTGCAGTCCCTAAAAGGAGAGCCTATTACTGTCTATGGTGATGGCACTCAAACTCGAAGCTTCTGCTACGTTGATGATCTTGTTGCTGGGATCGTAAAGTTGATTGAGTCTGAAGAAGTGACACCAATAAATCTTGGCAATCCAGCCGAGTTCACTATGTTAGAGCTAGCGGAAAAAGTTCTAAAAAAGGTGGGTAGTGACTCAAAAATGGTGTATATGCCCCTTCCAGGTGACGACCCACTTCAGAGAAAACCCGTTATAGAATTAGCTAAAAGAAGGCTTCATTGGGAGCCGACCATTGAGCTAGATGAAGGCTTAGATAAAACCATAGAGTACTTTCGGAATTCTCTTAAGCTGGGTTAGTTTTGTCGGACGAAGTTCCGAATATGACATATTTATAGATAGGATATGTCCAGGCAACTTGGACGACGACTGCAATAACTTTGGCCACTTGATAATGAATGACTCTCGTAATCAAACTCAGAAAAAGTACAGTGAAGAGATAATTGAAACACAAGAGAATAGAGTAGGGAAGAATATGTTGGTGGAGTTTTTTGCTTTCGGCCGCACTAAAAGTCCAGTTTCGGTTGAGATTAAAATTGTACAGAATTGATACCCAGTAAGAAGTAGAAGCGGCAATTGCTAAACCAATATTGAGTTTGCCGTGTAGCAAAACTAAAAGCCCGAAGTCTATGAAGAAGGTTGTGCCTCCAACAAATAAATAACGTATAAGATGATGATTGTATAGAAAAGTTATCAGGTTTTTAAGTTTAACCATGCTATACAAGACACGCTAATAAGTATTTGCCATATCCACTCTTGAGGAGCTCATTGCCGAGTTCTTCAAGCTGGGTACGGTCTATGAAGCCTTGCTGGTAGGCTGCCTCTTCTATGCAACCGATCTTAATGCCTTGGCGTTCTTCTATGACCTGCACAAACTGTGATGCCTGGTTCAGGCTTTTGAATGTTCCTGTATCGAGCCAGGCAGTACCACGGTCCAACAAGTTTACTTTTAATTTACCTTGTTTTAGGTAAGCGTTATGAATTTCTGTAATCTCTATTTCACCCCGATCGCTGGGTTGTACGTGCTTGGCAATCTCAACAACGTCATTATCGAAAAAGTATAATCCTGGGATGGCATAGTTTGACTTGGGTTCCGTTGGCTTCTCTTCTATCGAAACAACCTTGTTTTCTTTGTCGAATTCTACGATTCCATAACGTTCGGGATCGGCAACTTGTTGGCCAAAAATAACTCCACCATCTAGGTCTTTGGTCGCCGACTTAACCTTTTTGTCGAAATCGCTACCGAAGAATATGTTGTCTCCAAGCACCATGGCTACGTCATCAGTCCCTATAAAATCAGCACCGACGATGTATGCATCCGCAAGCCCACGTGGCGTCTCCTGTACTTTATATGTAAAGCTACACCCGATACGTGAGCCGTCTCCAAGCAGTTGTTCAAATCTTGGCAGGTCCTGGGGCGTTGAAATAATGAGTATCTCTCGGATTCCTGCATTGATGAGGGTAGTGAGCGGGTAGTAGATCATTGGTTTGTCGAAGATGGGTATGAGCTGCTTGCTGACTCCCTGGGTGATTGGGTAGAGTCGTGTGCCCGACCCGCCGGCTAGTACTATGCCTTTCATTGCTGCTGCTCCTTTGCAATATATTTTGTAAGTTCCTTCTGCCAATCAAGCGACACAAAACCGGTTGCCTGGATTTTTTCAAGGTCCAGGGTACTCTTCAGTGGTCTGGGCGCGATGCCTTCTTTTCCTGCGTAGTATTCGGCAGTAGTTGTGTCTGTAACTTGCAAGCTGTAGCCCGCTACTTTAAATATTTCTCTCGTTATGTTCGCCCAACTGGCTGGTTCACCGCCGTTACTGACGTTATATGTTCCAAACGGAGCACCTGCTGTAAGTAAGTGATCGATCGCTCGAACGAGCTCGGAGGTAAAGGTTAGTCGACCAATTTGATCTGCGACAACCGTTGGGTTAACACCCTTTTCCCCAAGGCCAAGCATCGTACGAACAAAATTGTTACCCTCACCAATGACCCACGAAGTGCGCAAGATATAGTGCTTGTCTACTTGAGAAATGAGCAGGTCGCCAGCCGCTTTGCTACTACCGTATACAGACAATGGGCTAAACAACTCAGTCTCTTTATGGTTATCTTTACTTCCGTCGAAGACGTAGTCAGTAGAAATGTGAACAATCGCCTTTAGCTGATGCTCCCACACTGCGTACGCAAGGTTCTTAACGGCAGCTGCGTTTACATCCCAGGCGGCTATTCGACCCTCTGCTGTTTCTGCGCCGTCTACATTTGTGTAGGCAGCTGCATTGAGGATGATGTCTATCTTTGACCAGTCGTATTTTTTTACGCTATCGGCATCTGTAATATCAAGCTCATCTATATCGGCAGACTGCGCATTTGGATATTGAGCTTTTAAGGCGCGACCGAGTTGTCCATTTGCACCGACAATGAATACCTTTGAGTCATCAATAATCATGTTAGATCTCCAAGGGCTTTATATCTTTAAGGAAGGGGTGGTTACGGTCTCGATCATTAACGATGGCTTCATCAAGAGCGATTGGCCATTGAGCGTTTATGTCGGTGTCTGCTAAATTTACAAAACAGTATTTTTCGTAGTTGTCTGCACTCCAGTGAGAATTAACACTGTAGAGATAATAAGTGTCATCTTCGAGGGTTTGGAATGAGTTAGCAACACCTTGTGGTAAAAAGACGGCTGCATTGGGTGTTATCTCGATAGTTGCAACTTTACCAAAGCTGTCACCTTTGCGCAGGTCTACATAGGCGGCGAATACCCTTCCAGTAACAACAGATATGTATTTGTCCCAAGGTTCGGCGTGGAACCCACGGGTTACGCCAGCTGCCTTATTGTACGAAAGACTGTTCTGCACAACGTTAAACGTCTCTGGCATGCCCGCAGCAACTAATTTTGCTTTCTGGAACTTCTCTTGGAAATAGCCGCGTTCGTCACCAACTGATGTGACATCGAAGAAGAGCAAGCCGGGTATATCGGTCTGGTGCGCTGTGTATTCCGTAGTTGCTAAGTTTGCCATTATCGTCCAAGCTCCTTGTACTTTGCTTCGGTTTCGGCCTTTTGCGGCTGCCACCAAATCTCATTGGCTTTGTACCATCCAATGGTCTGTTCAAGGCCTGAACGAAAATCGGTGTATTTTGGCTGCCAACCCAGTTCATTCTGCAGTTTTGCTGCATCGATGCCATAACGCAGGTCATGTCCTGGCCGGTCGTTGACGTGCTCGTAATCAGTCGGATCTTTACCCATAAGTTTGAGTAAGAGTTCGAGGACGTCCTTATTGGTCTTCTCGCCGTTAGCACCAATCATGTACGTCTCGCCAACCTTGCCCTTTTCTAGAATCGCCAGAACTGCAGAAGAGTGGTCTTCGGCATGAATCCAGTCGCGAATATTCTGCCCGGCACCATACAGTTTGGGCTTTCGTCCTTCTAAAATCTCGGTGACCTGTCTTGGTATGAACTTCTCAACATGCTGGTAAGGCCCATAGTTATTGGAGCAGTTACTGATTGTTGCCTGCACCCCGAAGCTTCGAACCCAGGCTCGCACCAAGTGATCAGACCCCGCTTTTGTAGCAGAGTAAGGGCTAGACGGGTTGTATGCAGTGTTCTCTGTAAACTTAGGATCATCTAGTTCTAGGTCACCGTAAACCTCGTCAGTAGAGATGTGGTGTAAGCGCTTCTTATGTTTGCGAACTGCCTCCAGGATTTGATATGTGCCAACAATGTTTGTTTGCACAAACGGCCAGGGTGTATGAACGCTGTTATCTACATGAGATTCAGCTGCATAGTGCACAACTGCATCGCACTCTGAGACAAGCTTATCGACAATTTCTGGGTCGCAAATATCACCCTTTACGAAACTAACTCGAGATTCGTCAAGACCTTCCAAGTTCTTGAGGTTACCTGCATAGGTAAGATTATCAAGGACAGTTATGTGCCAGTCGGGGCGCTCGCTATAGATGTAGTGGACGAAGTTTGAGCCAATAAATCCGGCACCACCGGTAACAAGTAATTTCATAGACTACTCCAGTATACCAAGAACATGATTACTGACCATGGATCAACTCTGTGACTTTTGCAACAACCGAGACGAGTTGTTCCTGTGTTTCTGCTTCTGCGTTAAGACGCATGACTGGCTCGGTATTGCTTATACGAATGTTGAACCAATAGTCTGGGTAGTTAACGCTCAGTCCATCCAACTCATCTTGCTCCCCATCGGAGAAGGCGTTACGCAAGCGACTCAAAGCTTTGGTTGTGTCGCTTACTTCAAAGTTAGTCTCGGGGATCATCTTGTATCGCCGATATTCATCAACAAGTTCAGAAAGCTTTTTACCACTGTCACTAATTGCCTGCATGGATACCAGTGCGGCAATCAAACCAGAATCGGCGTCATAATTCTCTTTGAAGAAAAAATGACCAGTCGTTTCGCCCCCAAAAGGCGACCCAATCTCTCGCATATGACTGCCGATGTTGACGCGACCGGCCTTCGTTCGTACAGGCGTTCCACCCCACTCGCTGATTAATTCTTGTGTAGCACGGCTGGTTCGCACCTCATGGACGATTTTACTACCAGGGTATTTCTTAAGGTATAGTTTTGCAGCGATACTCATAAGGTCCGTTCCTAATACCATTCGACCCTTATCATCAACAAATCCAGCTCGGTCACCATCACCATCGAATGCAACCCCAAAGTCTAGTTGCTCACTGGCAACTTTATCCATTAGGTCTTGGAGGTTTTCGGGTTTTTGTGGGTTGGCTTCATGATTTGGGAATGTACCGTCAAGTTCAAAGTACATATTCTCAACTTTGAGAGGTAGTTTTGGCAGAATATGCGGTAGGATAGCCCCTGCCATGCCGTTACCTGCATCGATTGCAATATGGAATGGTTTCAGTTGATTGATAAATGTTAGGCAGTGTGAGACCCACTCTTCGGTAATGTTCTTTGTGGAGCGCGAACCAGGGGATTTGCTAGCAGGCTTAAATTTTTGGGCTAGGACAGCATCACGAATATTAGCCAAACCACTATCGAGCCCAACCGCTATAACCTGATCGCGGTATAACTTGATTCCATTATCACTGCCTGGATTATGGCTTGCCGTGATTACAGCACCACCTGCTAGTTTCCATTTACCAACAGCAAAGTAGATCATGTCGCTCGTTACAAGACCAATATCCCAGACATCGTATCCCTGCGCTTGGAGCCCATTCATAAATGCTTCAGCCAAATCCTTGGAATCTGGTCGCATGTCATGCCCAACCGCAATAGTCCCGTCTGTTGGTAACCAATCTGCGAAGGCCCGACCAATATCTTTTACCGTATCTGGGCTAAGCTGACTGCCAACCTTGCCGCGAATGTCATAGGATTTAAAGATACCTGCTAAGTCACTCATTTCACCTCCTTTTTTAGTTCTTTAGATACAAATGCCAAGAATCTCTGGCGAAAATGTTCGACACCAAACTTCGATGCTTGTTCTTTAATATGTACGTGACTAAATACTGAAGCGTCAAAAGACAGCAGTGCCGTCTTAAGACTCTCGACAGTTTGTTCTGGAAAAAGAACACCCGTTTTGTTGGGGGTGACATAATCTAAAGCCCCACCCGCGGCGTAGGCAATAACGGGTGTACCGGTTGCCAAAGCCTCAACAGGGGCTATGCCAAAATCTTCCTCGGCGGCAAAGATAAATACCTGAGATTTGCTTATTTGTTCTGCTAGATCTTTGGGGTCTTCTACCCATTTAATAAACGACACGGTTGGGCCGGCAATCTTAACCAGTTTATTGTGGTCGGGGCCATTGCCAATGACAAGGAGTGGCAGCTCTAGATCTGTGCATGCTTGCACAACAAGCTCGGTGTGCTTGTAGGGTGTTTGCCGGCCGACGGTGATATAACCCGTTCGTTTCTGAGCTGCTGGACTTGAGAATAGTTTGGTCTCGACGGGTGGATGAATAACTGTAGATTCTTTGTTGTAGTATGTTTTGATGTCACGTTGGATGTGCGATGAGTTCGCTATAAAGAAGTCTACGTTTTGTGCTGCCTGATAGTCGAGCTTGCGAAGGGGTTTTGTCAGTAGCCTAAGGCCTAGTCGTGCGATGGGATTGAACACCCCAAACCCAGGGTTAGCTAGGTACTGATCGTAATGTCGCCAGTAGTAGTGGGTAGGTGTATGACAATAGCAGATGTGCGTGGTGCCTTTGGGTACCTTGATCTGCTTCGCTTCACCATTACCGCTGCTCGATATTACTAAGTCATAGCCAGAGAAATTGAGACTCCGAAACCATAATATTCGTAACACCCCAACGTACTTACGAAGCGGCCCAAACGGCCATTTTTGCAAGAAGCCGGTAACAACTTGGCCGTCGAGCTTATCTCGCCACGCTTTGCTGCAGTATGAAGTGTATATTGGAGCCTCAGGATATATGTTGTGTAATTCTTGGACTACTTTTTCAGCACCACCGCCTACAAGCCAGTCGTGAACGATGGCAACCTTCATTTTGCTCCGCTGCCTGAAAGAACTGCTCGCAATGTCTTGAAGAGAATCGAGATATCCATCCAGAAGCTCCAGTTCTGTACATAGTAGGTGTCGAGCCGTCGTCGCTCTTCAAAGCTAATGTCACGTCGACCGGATACCTGTGCGAGTCCCGTGAGACCCGACTTTACACTGAGGATAGTGTGTTTCTTTGCATACTGGTCGAGCTCTTCTGGGACCAGAGCACGAGGACCAACCAGGCTAATGTCGCCCTTAACGATGTTTATAAGCTGTGGCAGCTCGTCTAGGCTGGTAGCACGAAGTAAGCGACCAAACTTTGAAATTCGTGGATCATTTGTCAAGTAATCACCATTCTCCCGGTACCGCTTGATAAGCGCGGGTTTACCCATTTTTGTAAAGGCCTCTTCGGGCGATAAACCATTGTAGGCTGCGCGATGTGTGCGAAATTTATACGCAGTAAATTTTTGGTTGAAGCGGGTGAGTCGGGTTTGTCGCAGGAGAAGTGGGCCGCGGTCGAATAGCTTTATGAGTATGGCAACGATGAGCATGAAAGGCAACGAAACAACAAGCGCAAAAAAACCGAAAACAAGGTCAAATAAGCGTTTTGCTATACGACCCCAGCCAACAAGGGCAGTCTGGTGGACGGCAATCATAGGTGATCCGGCGAAGAGATCTACGCTTATGTTGCCAACAAAAAGGTTACTATTGCCCGGGGCAAACCGGTAGGCTATATGATGTTCTTGAGCAAACCGTAATATCTGATCGTTCTTGTGTTGGTCGGTGTACATTTCTGTTTGTATGATGCTGTGAATAGGATCTTTTATGCGCTCTAGCGCCTCTGAAAAGTTAGAATAGGTTTTAAAATACTTTGATCTTGCAGTTATCGCTGCCAAGACTTTTTGGCCAGTTTTTGGTGTATTACGAATCGCATCGCCGATGGTGTCGGTAGCAGGTGTGTCGCCAATAATGAGGACGTTGCTGATGCCAATGCCATATCCGTATAGAGACTTTCTGATGGATCGGGCTAGGGTTCTAAAGATAACCAAGAACCCAAAACCAATACACAGGCCGTAAATGGGGACTAAGCGGGCTGGGAACAGCTCTGCTTGCGTTACAAAGTCATAACCAATGAGCACCAATATTCCGAGGAGGGATCCTACAAACAACCGACCAAGTTCTGTAAAGCGCTTTTCATAGAAGGCGCTGTTATAAAGCCCTATGAGACCATGCACCATAATCCAGAGAGGCAGCACAGCAAAAACGGCAAAGAAGTAGGTACGGGAGGGTATTTGCTCAATAAGAGGTCGAGGGTCAAATTTGACACGAATTATATAGGCAAGAGAAAAGGCAGCTAGTAGGGCTAGAAAATCGCCAATGATCAATACTACAGAATAGGCAAGGGTGCCGTTGTTCTTCATCTATACAAGTTTCGCATTACCGGTGAACGAGTGCAAGCCTCTTGTTTACCAGGTTGGCCCTGAAGGATACGAAAAATCTGTTCCGAGAACAATGATGAACTGAGGTTTTTCGGCCTGGTTGGTTGTCGAACTAGTTGACGTTTGGTCTGGGATAAGTCCATCGGGCACACTGCTTACAAGCGTTGTATTAAAACGTATATTAAGAAAACGGTTCGTGTATGGTTTGTCTTCTGAAGATTGCTTAGCTACGACAGTTTGCTTTGTCGTCATCTTTGCGCTCTCTTTCAGGAGTACCTTGTATCCATAACTGCTGAGTACGTCACCCACTTGTGTTGCAAGTCCAGCTTTACCGGAGGCATTGTAGACAGCAACGGTTGGGGTTTCTTTTTTAAGAAAGGGATCTAGCATATTGCTGCGAGCGTAGGCGCGTATCTTACTAAAATCGGACAGCCCTGCGATAGGACGAACAATGGATTGGCCACTTATCATGCCTGTTGTTACTAGTGGGTTATCGGGTTTTGCAAGATCTAGAGAAAGAATTTTATCATCGGTCATTAACTTGGTGCGATCATAAACAGTACGCGCTTCGTCGATACTTAGGTCTGTACGCATGTTCTTTTGAACGGCGTTCGCAAGGCTATTAAGACGGACGGGGTTTGCCAGTATGCCGGTAGATGATGCTTTGTCTCGCATGGCTATAAGGAGCTGTCGCTGATGCTCGGTTCGATCAAAGTCATCTCGCGCACTGCCGTGGCGACTTCGAGCATATTGCAAGGCCCTGTCACCATTGAATGTTTGCGAACCGGCCTTAAATGACCAGCCCGTGAACGTATCGTAAATGGGTTTGTCCACATTTATGTTCACACCACCAAGCGCATTGACAATGTCGCGGAATGCTTTGTAGTCAGCGAGAACGTATTTGTGTATTGGTACGCCTGCTACATTCCTCGCTTGGGTTATGGTTGCTTGAATCGCAGCTGTCTCAGCTTCTGAATCACTTTTTCCTTTATATTTTGCCTGCATTTTTGTGGTGCTGTATGTTGCGTTTATCTTCATGCCTTGTCCATTGACGGTTACCCATGTATCACGGGGGATACTTAGCAGTGCGGCACTCTGAGTCTCTGGGTCAATACTAGCGATGAGCATAGTATCGGTTAAGTCTGGGGCTTCGTTCTCCTGGCCGCCCCGGCCAAGCATTAAGACATTGAGTCTACCATCTCCCTCTGTGTTCAAACTCCCCGGGCTAACTTTCTTCTGCAGGGCTGCTGAATTACTATTACCAACCCCCTTAGAAAAGACAGAGTGAAGGAACGAATACAGGCGGAAACCAAAAGCACCGCCCAATCCCAGCATGATGACCAACATGACAAGGGCAGTTTTGAATTTCCAGCCACGATTTTTCCACCACGTTCGTAAGTGCCCTGGCTTATGTTTTTTCTTTGCAACTTTCGGCGCTGGCGCAGAATCGATTGATCGACTACTCGGCTCGTGAAACGTGCTCTGCGCTTCTGGCTGGTCAAAGTCACCAAGTTGCGGGGCTTCTTTGTTAATAAGGCTTCGTTCGTTTGCCTGGTGGGGTCGCCGACGGCTGGCCTGAGCAGGGCTAAAACCCGGAGTTTGTGATTTACCACGATAGTAGGTTGGGGTGCCAATCTGGCGCCTAGGAGGGCTGATCATGCCGTCGATAGAACTACGACGCGCCTTTTTTTTGGGACCATTAAGTTCGGACATATGACAGCGATTATAGCATAATAGCCGGGTTAAAGGCGTTAAAAAGCATAACTGATATACTAGTACTAACACTTAAGAACCATGAAGAATACACGACAAAAACGTAAACACGCAGAAGTAATTCGCTTTGCTGCATATTTGGTAAGCGGTGGTGCATTTTTTTGGTCGGGCTATGCCGCGTTCTTTGTTTGTGATCATCTGCTGCATTGGCATTTGTGGTGGGCAAAGCTAACAGCTAACCTGGTTGGCTGGATAGTAAACTATTTGCTGCAGCGCTACTGGGTGTTTAATAACCCACGATTGAAGAAACACCAAACGGACGTAACGAAGCGGTACATTGCTATAACGCTGGTGAACTTTGTCTTGGACTATGCGATAATCCGCACCCTAAAAACAGCCGGCCTCACACCGTACCTCGGTCAATTTGTTTCCGCAGGATTCTTTACTATTTGGAATTATGTTTGGTATCGATTCTGGGTATTCCCAAACCACCCACACCACCATAAACGGCATGCCACGGTATAACTATGGATAAAGACCAAGCAGAGACTGCTGCTGTTCGACCAACCAAGAAACAACGAGAGTTGCTTACCTATATAGAGAAATTTATTGCAGAGCACGGCTATAGCCCAAGCTATCGAGAGATCATGAGTGGTCTGGCATATACATCAGTTGCAACGGTTGCACTGCACGTGAATAGCTTGATAACGCGTGGCCACTTGCGCAAGCGAGATCATTCTGCCCGGTCGCTTGAGCTGGTGCGCCCACTGGAGCAAAAATCTATTTCTACCAATCAGGTCAGCGAAAAAGAAGAGAAGTGGTTGGTTAAGAAAATAGAGCATCGCTTTGCTCAAGCCGAGCAGGGCAATATGACAAACGACGAACTGGACGCACTCTATGTATTGGTGGGGAGTCTAAAAGTGCTGGGTCTTGATGGGGCAGCACAGTCGTTTATGCCCCGCCTGAGTGCTTTAAAAAAGAAGCATTCAGCTAAAAAATAGCGTACCATCTACATAGATAATGATTATTCTACAAGCAATACTTTTAGGGATTATCGAAGGGCTGACAGAATTTCTGCCAATCTCTAGTACTGGTCATTTACTCGTTTCGAAACACCTTTTGGGCTATAAAGACACTGCTGAAATATTCACGGTGGTTATCCAGGTGGGGGCAATAGCAGCAGTGATTTGGCACTACCGGGGAGATCTGCTAAGTAAATTTCGGGGGTTGCTGAAACGGGATAGGCAGACACTTCGGTTTTGGAAACTGTGGATTTTGGCGACTATACCCGCGGGTGTTGCAGGACTGCTTGTTGAAAAAAGGCTGAGCACACTCATGTCAGTGCCTGTTGTGGCAATCGCGCTGGTTGCTGGCGGTGTGGTTATCTTGTTGGTTGAACGCTACGCTGCCCCGAAGGCTGCTGCTAAGAGGCCGGATTTTCATGACCTAACGTTGAAACAGTCCATCCAGGTGGGCTGCTACCAGGTGTTGTCTTTGATCCCCGGAGTATCTCGTTCTGGAGCCACCATTATGGGCGGTCTGGTAAGTGGGCTTGATCGTGGTACTGCAACCGCGTTTTCGTTTTACCTAAGCATCCCCATATTGGTGTTGGCTGGAGGGTATAAGTTGGTATCTGGCAGGGATGAACTTTCAACGGTAGCTGGCGGGGCAACAGCGCTGCTTGTGGGCACCGTTGTCTCATTCTTCTCGGCGCTGTTGGTGGTTAATTGGCTACTTGGTTATGTGTCGAAGCACAGTTTTACTATTTTTGCATATTACCGAATTGTGTTGGGTGGGTTGATTCTTGCCGCTCTCCTCGTACGCTAACAGCAGTATTTTTTTGCTGCAAATTCTACAGCACATAATAGTTTTGGCAAAAGCAGTTTAGTGTCATACTAAGTCCACTTAACAATACATATGGTGGAATCGCGTGCAATTCGCGAGCTGTGCCGCAACTGTAAATTCGTTCACCTCGAATAAGCCAGACACACCCTTAACCAAGTTTCCCGAGCAGGAGTGGTTGTGTCTTTAAAGCACCTATCCCCGCTTCGGCGAGGATAGATCATGCAACCAGCAGTCGCACAAAATCCAGAAGTAATCGCACAACAGGTCGAACAACCTGCGCATGTGCTGCGTATTGATGAACTGGCAAGCCACGAGTGGACCGAGGCTCGAGCCGCGCGGTTTATTGGCCGCGTACTTGCGGGTGAACTGTACATCGATCCGGTATCGGAAATTGCACCGAATACGTCGCTACACGAAGCTATACAAAGAGCCAAAGGCGGAGATGCAGAAGCTTTAGCCTGTGTTCGCACCAATGCACATATTGCTGGTGTGGAAGCCATGCTGAAGGCGGGCCACGTGACAGAAGTACGCCTCGAGCGCAACGAAGGGGGTAATTGGTTGCAGCATGGCCAGGCCATGTCACACGTGCACGCCAACGCATTGGTCAGCCGCGTTACACAATTGCACCCTGGCCTAGCGACACGCGCCAAAGCAGAGGTTGTTAACGGGCACCGTATAGAAGACGTAGATCGGGAAGGGGCTTTAGAGGACTATTGGGTATTTGTTCCTTCGCTGTTTCCAAACGAAAGTGAAGTGCCATTTGACATAGCAACCGAGAAAGCTGGTTTTTTTGGGGAAACAATGACGGCTGCACTGCAGCTGACGACTGCCGAGGGTGACGAGGAGGGTGTAGTGCAGACGGCATTCGTTGCGGGCAAAGGCGATAAGACGGGTATGCGCCACGACATTGAGGCCATGCGAAAACTATATGCCTTGGCGGGTGTTGAGTCTGAGAACATGGAGCCGATCGACTTCTTGCAGACGCCCCTTTTAATTCGTAAAGACCAACTGCCGAATGGTGTAGTAGACTTGGCCCAGCTGTACGACCAGCTGATAGGAGAAGAAGCATTCTTTGGGCAACAAATGCCCAAGCAAGACTACGACAGCTTCTTAGATGCGTGTAAGCAACGCGAAGTTGGTATGCAGGCAATGACTGATCGTATTGTGACGGAGCTCCTAGATCGTTCCGATGAGGTGCACACCCCCGAAGACGCCGTACTTTTACTAGCAGACATTGTGCGGGTTCAGGGTCCTGAACACGCAGTGGCCGACACCACTATTGACCCACGCGTTTTTGGTGCCGCAGCGTCAGTGCACATCGAGCAGGCGCGTCTCTATGCAGCAACCGGTGACCTGCAACGTTTACAGTATGAGCTTGGCCAAGCAAAGCAGAAGTCAGAGTCGACAATGTGTGGAATAACTACAAGGGCAGAGGATGGTCTGGACCCGCAATTGCGCGAAGAAAAAGTAAATGAGAAAGATAGCGACAAAGACTGCGAATTTACCTCTAAAATGTGTCCCGAATGTAAGGCAAAGGACGTTAAAACTGTTGTTAAAAAGGTTAAAAATACAAACCTGAAAACAATAACGGGGTCTTGCGGCTGTTCTGTTACTAAAAAAGCTGCATAATACAAGACATATGGATGGCCAGGAGAAGGAAAAAAAACGGATAGGCATTTTTAGCGGTAGTTTTGACCCGGTGCATAAGGGGCATATTTCGTTTGCATTGATAGCCATGGAAGCCGCTTCGCTGGATGAAGTCTATCTGTTGCCGGAAACGCGACCTAGACACAAGCCAAGTGTCAGCCACATATCGCATCGTGTTGGCATGCTCACGCTTGCCTCCCGTCCTTACAAAGGTCTACGCGTACTAGAGCTGGCAGACAAGCAATTTAGTGTTACGACCACACTACCCCGCCTGCGACAAAAATTTCCCGATGCTGACCTAGTACTTTTACTGGGTTCGGATGCAGTGCTGCACTTGCACGCATGGCCTCATGTTCAGGAGCTCTTGAAGCACGTTGGTCTGGTTGTGGCGGTGCGCTCAGAAGCAGAAGGGTCGACAATTATGGAGTGCATCGTTCGACTCGATATACCGCTGAAGGAACTACACATTATAGAGAGTTTTGAACCACACATTGCATCAAAGAATATTCGACAAGCGATTCGTCAGGGCAAGTCGACGAGTGACGTAGTAAAGAGTGTTCACACGTACGCTAAGGAGCATTGGCTCTATGAATCTATCTCTGCTTCCAAAGAATAGTGTGTATGAATATATTCTTGGTGTTTTTCGCGGAAGCGTTTAAATTCGCTGCGTTTTAATCCGCTCTTTTTGATAATGGCGCCAATTTGACGACTGCCAATATAGTGCGGCATCATGACGTAGCTTGCGCCCAGTGCGTACAGATGATCTGCTTCTGCCACATTCTCTGCATGACAGATAACGACCATATTTGGATTGTGTTGCAACAACAGCTCAACTAAAAACTTGCTGGTCGTAAAGTCGGTTATGGTTGAGACGCTGAGGCGAACTTTTTCTAGGCCGATTTCGTCGAGCAGTTCGATGTCACTAACATCGCCGTATACATAATTGGCTTTTAGGTGCTCTAGAACATCGATTGCCTCGGGGTCGTAGTCAACCACTACGAATCGTTTACCCATTGCCCTAAAGACCTTAAGGAACTCATGCCCCCCTTTGCGATATCCAAACAAGGCGAGTTCATTTTTGTGGTGACGTTCGTTTTCGCCCCGGTTCTTCTGCCTCTCGAACATATGCAAGTTTTCTTCTAGGGCATTAAAGATATTGTCGGAGTAGATGATCAGGTAGGCAGAAATAGTTATGGATATCAGTGCAATAAGGGTAATAATGCTGACGAGATCGTCACTCACCAGACCTTGTTTATTGCCCAGCACGATAAAGACAATGGAGAACTCGCTAATTTGTGCAGTTGCCAGAGCCGCCTTAAAGCTGGTTCGTTTGGTGTAGCCAAGCAAACCCATGATACTGAGAACCAAGAGTGGTTTGAGGACAACAACGATAAAGCTGCCAATAAGCACTACGGGCAATATGGTACCAATGTGCCCAAAACTCAGGCGTGTACCAAGGGTTATGAAAAACACCACAATGAAGAAGTCGCGCAAGGGTCGAAGGCGTGCGCTGATCTCTTGCGTGTATGGAAGGCTGGCCAAGGAAACTCCGGCAAGCAAGGCCCCAACCTCCAAGCTAAAGCCGGCTCGCTCGAATAATGCTGCAAACCCAAAGCCCCAACCAATCGAGAACAAGAAGAGGAACTCTTGGCTTTCGGCAATGAATTTATGTAGCCGCGGTAGGACGACAAGACCCAAGAAAAAGAGGGGGATTGCTATAAGACTCCCTTTTAGTACCAAGGCCGCAAGGGAGCTGACCGTAATGCCGCTGCCAGCCTGAGCGGTAATAAACAATAGGGCAGTGGCTGCAAACAAATCCTGTACAAGCAGAATACCGGTCAGGACTTTTCCATACAGTCGCGTTTGCTCTTTCTTGTCACTCAGCAACTTCAAGATGATAATAGTGCTGCTAAACGCAAGACCGAGTCCTAAGAACAGCGAAGCAAGTGTGCCAAGCCCTAAAACGATACCCGCACCAAAACCAAGCAGGGTAGAGAAACCGACCTGCAGAATACCTGCTGCAGCCGATACTTTTCCGACTTCTCGTATGACTTGCGGGTTTAGGCCCAAGCCAATAATGAAAAGTAGCAATGCAATACCGATGCTGGAAAATACTTCGATAGTCTCGGGGGTACGAATGACATGGAGGGCGAGAGGGCCGACGAGTACACCGGTGAGGATATGGCCAATGATAAGGGGCTGTCGGAGTAAGCGCATGAGGAGTGCCATACCGGCACCGAGTGCAAGTATTAGGCTGAATTCGGCAAAAATGCTTTCGTGCATGAAATGAGCGTACCCTTCTAAACTTTGTTTTTATCTTTACGCCAAGTATAGCATAAGCGTTAATTTCATCATTGACAGGCTGCTTATGCTTATGCGAGAATGTATCTATTCTTCGCGAAGTGGCTTTGCTGCTTGCAGGAAAAACAAAAATAAATCAAAACAGCGTAAATTTGTGAGATGGTTTGCCTGTTTGTTGTTTGGGAGGAGAGAGATGTCAATCAAAATAAAAACAATATCAAGGGGGTATAAAGTGGAAGTAAGAATCAAGCGGCCTACGTGGCAGCAGTACCTACACTACTAAAGTCCGTTGTTACAATGCGTTTGGCGACTCCCTATGGAGTCGCTTTTTTGTTATTTCTTTGTAGCGTTCTTTATGGCTTCGTCGATAACTTTACTAAAACCGTCTAAATCGCGAACCGAGGCATCAAGCTTTTTGCCTTGCAAGAAGAAGCTGGGGGTTGAATCTACACCAAGCTTCTGGCCTTCGGCAAAGTCGGCGTTAATGGTTTCGTTGACGGCACTACTAGCGTAATCCTGCTGAAATTTTGCTTTGTCCAAACCAAGTTGCTCTGCATAGCTTTCAAACACTGCTTTTGGATCACCGACAGACTCCCAGCTTTGCTGCTGTTCGTAAAGTGCATCGTGCATCTCCCAATACTTGCCTTGCTTGTCGGCTGCCTCAGCAGCACGGGCAGCAGCACGGGCGTTCTGGTGTATTTGACTGAGAGGGAAATTACGGAATTGAAACGAGATATCGTCCTGATATTTGGCAATAACTTGTTTTATGATTGTGTGATAAGCGCCACAGGCAGGACATTGAAAATCGCCATACTCGACGAGTGTTACGCCCTTTGCATTCTTCCCAGTGGTATGGTTACTGAGCGTTGATCCATTGCCACCGCTATTACTTTGGGTGCTTTTATCTCGTGTGAACCAGAAAACACCACCAAGCGCCACGACGCACGCCACTAAAATTGCTGCAAATCGTTTATCCATAAAATTTCTACTCCTTTTGTGTATCAATAGCGTACCATATTTGCCTCAAGCGTCTCTGTACTATCGACATACGAATGTGTACTCTATGTACAGACATGTTTCATTTTATAAGCATTCTTATATTGGCTGGCATTACTGTGCTGGCAGTCTCTTTGCAGAAGACGTACAGTAGCGTACCAGTAAAGGAGCTAAAACGACGTGCTCGCGGAGGTGATGAAGTGGCGGCGTTGCTATTTCGTGTGGTTGGCTATGGCATCAGCCTTCAGTTGTTGCTCTGGCTTATTGTCGCGCTCAGTACCACAGGCTTTTTGTTGGTGACCGCTCGCTCATTGCCTGGTTGGCTGGCATTCATTGGCTCATTCATCTTGTTGTGGGTGGCTTTCGCTTGGTTGCCACAGAGCCGCGTAACAGCAACGGGTGAGTGGCTTGCAGCGAAGGCTACACCAGTTTTGGATTGGTTGCTTGGCAAGCTACACCCAGTACTAGATAGAGCTGCTCACTTTATACGAACTTCCGGTCACCTACACATTCATACCGGCCTGTATCAGAAAGAAGACTTGCTAGAGCTACTTGAACGACAAAATGGACAGCTGGACAGCCGCATTTCATTAGATGAGTTAGCGCTTGCCCGCCATGCTTTGGTGTTCGAAGATAAAGTTGTTCGCGACATTATGACGCCACGTCGTGTAGTGAAGATGGTGGACAAGAAAGAATCGGTTGGCCCACTTCTACTGGACGAACTACATAAGAGCGGTTTTTCGCGCTTTCCTGTGTTTGAAACCAAACAAGACAATGTGGTGGGGACGTTATACCTACGAACATTGGTAGAGAAGAAGTCGACCGGTAGCGTCGGCGATGTCATGAGCAAGCGCGTCTATTATGTAAACGAAGATCAACCACTTGGCCACGTGTTAAAAGCATTTTTGAAAACCAAACACCACTTGTTTATTGTGGTAAACAAATTCGAAGAGATAAGTGGCGTGGTCACCATAGAAGATATCCTGGAACAGCTTATCGGTCGTAAAATAGTGGATGAGTTTGACAAATACGACGACCTACGAGAAGTAGCAGCACTGCAGGCTAAAAAAGAACAAAAGAACCACCCCAAGCCTGCCGAAGAAGAAGCAGACCTCGCAGAACCGCCAAAGTAGTGTATAATTTGACCGATGTTCCGGCGTAATAATAATGCAAATAGAAATTCTCGGGTCGGCAGTAGCCTTGACCTGGTGACTGCTATTGCATAGCCGACCCTCCCAAAAGCCAGATTAATCAGATACACTAGGAGTTGATATGAGAACATTAGCCAAAGACGTGGCAAGTCATGCAGATTCGTCTGTGACAATACAAGGGTGGTTACATAAAAAGCGTTTGCTGGGCGGGCTGAACTTTATTAATGTTCGTGATCGCACCGGGCTTACACAGGTCCTTGTTGAAAAGGGTGATGAAGTTGAGAAATTGCGTGGTTTGCAAATCGGGACTGTGCTGACCATAACAGGTACCGTTTTTGCAGATGAGCGCGCACCTGGTGGGGCAGAGTTGCATGATCCTGAAATAACGGTGGATGTACCCGTAACCGATGAGCCGCCAATCGAAATAGATAAGCCGCTAAGTCATAAGAGCGAAAACCTCGACACACTGCTCGATAACCGCCCGATTGGCTTGCGCAACTTGCAAGAAACGGCCATATTCAGAGTTCAGGCTGCTGTCTGTGAGGCATTTCGCAACTTCTTTAAGCAAAACGAATTTACCGAGATACACTCCCCAAAGCTACTAGCCGAAGCTACCGAAGGCGGAGCCGAGGTATTCCAGCTCGATTATTTTGGCAAGACTGCTACATTGGCTCAGAGCCCGCAGTTCTACAAGCAGATGATGGTTGGTGTTTTTGAGCGGGTGTACGAGATTGCATCGGTGTACAGAGCAGAGCCAAGCGCAACTACTCGGCACATGACGGAATACATTAGTGTAGATGCCGAGATTGGCTTTATGTCATTCGAGGAACTCTTGAACGTAGCGGGGAGCTGTTTGATCTCGGTCGTTCAGGAAGTTAAGAAAAACTGTGCCGCAGAACTAAAGATGTGGAACCAACAGAACATTGCACTGCCTGAAAACGCAGAAGATATACCCAGACTAACCATCCACGAGATACACAAGATGTTTCTGAAGGCGACAAAAGAAGACCACACGGGCGAAGACGATCTAGCTCCTGCCGAAGAAAAATGGGTTTGTGAATGGGCTAAAAAAAACAAGAACAGTGAGGCAGTACTGGTGATTGGTTGGCCCGCAAAGAGTAAAACATTCAAGTTTTACCACCGTGCCAACAAGGAAAACCCCGAGATCGCCGATCGAGCAGACTTACTATTTCGTGGAGTAGAGATAACGACATTGAGCATGCGTGAGAACCGATACGACCAGCTGATCAAGCAGCTTGAGGCATCGGGCGGAAGCGCAGATAACCCCGGGTATGCACCACTTCTCAGTGCCTATAAATACGGTATGCCACCACATGGTGGTTGGGGTTGGGGTCTAGAGCGAACCGTCGAGAAGATTCTTGGCTTTAACAACGTTAAAGAAGCCACGTTGTTCCCTCGCGACATCAACCGGCTTGCACCGTAGTAAGTGTTGAATCTAGCTTAATTTCTTTGCTTGTTCTTCACGCTCTTGCAACGCAAGCGTGCGGCTACGAATATAGCTTGAACCAATAATTCCAAGTGATGCTACGGCAACCGAGGCGCCGACTAATATATAGATCGCCGTCACCACACGGCTGAAGTCGGTCGAAGGTGTTAAGTCGCCATAGCCAACGGTTGCCATGGTTGCCACCGAAAAGTAGAAGCTTTGGGCCCAAGTCCAGTTCTCTATTGCATGAAATACTAGCGTCCCAGCGATCAACAGAATACTTACCGAGCTTATAGCCGCACCGACTTGCCGTCGAAGCTGTTGGCGCATTTTGTCTTGTAGCGCACCTATTTTCTGGTCAAGTTGATCTATAGCCATATAAACAGTGTAGCAAAGAAAAAATGCAAGACTGTGAATGTATATTGACTAATTTACAAATAAATGCTAATATTACCAACCGAAAAAGGAGTTTCATGTCAGACGCAGCTATACAGGCACCCGTGCCACCACAAAAGTTACCAGAGCCAATCCGTGTTGATTCAGGGGAGCTTGTAGAGAGAGTCTATCAGGATGGATACGTAGGCCCCGATTACCCAACAAAAGTTGGTCACGAACAATATCTTAAAGATAGGGCAGCAGGCAAACCCTCACTTCTATTGCCTGGTGGCTGGCAGCGCGTACCAGAAGCAGTGCCCGCAAAACGACATATGTTTTTAGGCTGGTCTGAAGGAAGCATTGAGCTCAATGGCAAAGCAACGGCGACTTTAACACTTGCCGCAACACTTCTTGTGAACAGCTTGCTGGAAACAAGTACAGACAATAGATTTATTCCAACCCCTGCTGAGGTGCATGTCGGAAAACCAAATGGTGACCACGAAACAAACATTGTTGCGCTTGGTGAAGACCTTATTGAAGAAATACAGGGGCCAAAGGACGCGGTACAAGACTGGCTACACTGGGATGGCGATAAGGTTACCTACACAACGAAACACGGCACAAAAAGACATACCGAAACATGGCCCAACACCAACCACAAAGACCCCATTACTAAGGAAGAACAACTGCGAGAACGATCTGGCGAGACCGATCCAGACGCTGCCGAAGTAAGACGCCTCGCCGAAGAGATAAAAGTAACCATTGATAATGGCTACGAATTAACGGGCGTAAAGGTCTATGGCAGCTCTTCAGACGAGCTGCGTGATCCTGCCTCTTTGGGTCGCCCAGATAAGAGAAACGAAGATTACGCTGCAGAGCGTGCTGCTAAATATGTGGCCGCCTTATCGCACGATACAGCCGAACTAGATGTGGACATGCCAAAAATTGACGTAAAATCTGGCGAAACGGTTCTTTCGGGAGCAAGTGTGCAAGAGCTTAGTGACACCATACAGCACTTTGGCTATCGCGATTTTAACGACGTGGTGGCACGTTATAACCGTGGCGAATCATTGCCGCCAGCACTGCAGACATTAATGGACAAAGAGATTGGTGCCACCAGAGGCGTAACTACGAGCCTAACGTTTGAAGACCCGAGTGGGGAGACGATGACGGTTATAGTGACAACGCCAACCAAGACTCGTGTTAAACACGTCGAGCACACATCAGATGATGGTGAGCCAAACGACGGCACACACCAGTACCCACTTATCCCGATCATCCCAGTGCCTGTTGTGCGTGACCTGCAAATTCCAAAGCCAAACTTCACGACCGTTGATACGGTAAAAATAAAGAAGCGATGGCGCAAGAACGATGACATTCGCGTAGAAAACAATGTTTGGCTAGAGCTCTACCCTGAAGCACTTAATGAAGATGATCAGCTCGATCGAAACGCATGGGCAATGACAAGAAAATACCAAGTCCTTATGCGCGAAGATCGAATCCATGGTGTCCAAGGATTTACCTACGAAGACGCACAGGGCAAAGAACAAATATTGCGTGCAATGTTTGTAGACCATACTCCAGATATACAAACAGCTCGAGCGATTGGTCTGTTACTGCAGGACATTAGCCAAATGGAAGGCGGCAAAGTAGCAGAGCGCTTAGGCATGATCGCCATCTTTCCATCCGAAAACACTGGCAAGAAAAAACCAAACGTGATTGGTCTTGGCATAGACGAGCAATATGATTCTGGAATCCTAGGCGTCGCTATGCCGGCCATGGGCCTTGTAGAGGTGCATATGCCAACCGATCCATCGGGCGAGGACCTTGAGGAGCACCTTAGTAATGTAATGGGTGTACGCTGGACAATTGCTCACGAAGTAGCCGGTCACTTCACAGATGTTAAGCACAGACCAGCGCAGCTTAAAAAAGTTAGGGGCAAGAGCAACGACTATGTAACGGTGAATCCATGGGAAAACGCCGGTGTAAAAGGTTATGTCCGAAGCAAAGCAAAAGGCCTTAACCCCAAACGATGGATTGTACGTCGCAAAGTCGAGGACCGGGAAGGCGTATCGCATGAAACAGTTGATACTGTAGAAGACGGTGACGCTAGACTACAAGAGGCTCTGAGCGTACAGAAGCTTGGGCACCCAACGAGGTATGGTGCAACAAGTGCTGCCGAGAGTTGGGCTGAGGCTGCTGCACAGCTAACATCTGGGATACTTGTTCCAGGGACAGAATTTGGTCAAACACTAGGTAGTGCTGAGGGGCAGTATGCAACAGGTTACTCGGTTGACCCAGATTTACGCGATGACTTCATAGAGCATGTATATACCGATCCGGCAACAAAAGAGAAAGTAACATTTCCGCTCGATACCCCAGAGCACTGGGTGCATGTAATTGAGAATGTAAAGAATCATCAGGTCGTTAGTGAAGATCCAGAGCTGCATGCAATCTTTGAACATGCTCGAACAACACCTCTTCCCAAAAAGCTCATCCGAATCCTGACCCAAGTTACAAACCGAAAATCATAGAGCAGCAAACATTAGCAGCATGGTTTATAATGCTAGTTAATATGTAACGTGTTGGGGTGGGGCTATGAAAAAACTTAATCAATCGGGTTCGCACCTATTAGCAATGGCTGTTGCCATAGTTGTTTTCTGCGCAGTTGGCTTCGTCGGGTGGCGTGTGGTGGGGAGCAACAAGAAAGATGATGTAAAGTCAGTCAACGACGGTAGCTCGCAAAAAGCAGACAATACGAAAGAAGACGATAATACGCCGGTAACCTGGTCTTGGAGCGGTTCAAAATGGTCGGCATCAGGTACGCCAGCAGCCTGCAAAGACCCCGTAAAGTTTGCCAATACTCCATCAGATCTTTCTAGCGCAGCAGGGGTCTTGTACCCGGGCCAAACAAGAGGTGGCAACTATAAGCCGCACGGCGGCTTTCACTATAGCCTGAGTAGCAACAACCTGGAGGTAAGGGCGGTAATGGATGGCTCTGTTACGAGTGGCAGCCGTTACATAGAAGGGGGTGAGGTTCAGTACTTATTCACGATCGTGAATGGTTGTGGTATTGCGTATCGATTCGACCATCTCCTTACCCTATCGCCCGCATTCGAGAAGCTTGCAAACTCACTGCCAGGGCCAAAAGTAGACGACTCACGAACAACAAATTTTGATAAACCACTGCAGGTAAAAGCTGGAGATGTGGTAGCCACTGCAATAGGCTTTAAGAAAACAGCCAACTATGGCTATGATTTTGGTGTGTACGATTATCGCAAACAGAATGCAGCAGCCAGCGATGCAGGCTATGTAGCAAAGCATCAAAACTGGTTAAGCCAGGCCGCTTATGCGCTTTGTTGGCTGGATATGTTTAGTGCCACTGACTCAGCAAAGATTAAGAACTTACCTGCTGTGGATATGACAGCCGGCAAAACCAGTGATTACTGTAAATAGTGGTGACACGAAAGACTCTCTGGGATGCATTCGTCAAAGACAAGAGCGGTCGTGTAGTTATCTTACAGACGCCAAACTTACCCCTGATCATTTGGTTTGTTGGCGCGCTGCTCGCAAAAGTCATTGGGGGCTCTGTATTTAGCACACTGGCCTTTTGCTCGCTACTCCTATGGGCATCTTTAGAGATTGGCTGGGGGGACAGCTACTTTCGGCGCGTACTGGGCTTAGTCGTATTGGCTGTTATTATAGTAAATAGAATATGAGCCAAATAATAATCGATGTTCGAGAACCAGAAGAATACGCCGCAAGTCACGTGGCGCAAGCGATTAATATTCCCCCATCAGATTTAATGCAGGGGGCACCACAACTAAAAGACGTAGCAAAAGACACCAAGCTTGTTGTGTATTGTCGAACCGGCAGTCGGTCCAACGTTGCGATGCAAATCCTGCAACAACTTGGTTTTACTAATCTTGTGAATGGCATTAACCAACAACAAGTTGAGGCTCGTTACACCACCGACACGTAGACGGAAGTTGTATACTATAGGTATAAGAGGAGGCGTGCTATGAATAAACGATTAGTGCCGATTGCTATTGCAGTATTGGTTGTTAGTGGGGGCGTAGGCTTTGCGCTAACAAGGGGTGACAAAGATTCAAAGCCGAATGCGTCCTCGACTTCTAAGCCGACCAGCGCCTTTGACGTAGTTTCTACCAAGGGTGTGTCGTTTGTAGCCACAATAGAGGTGAGCTCTGGCAACACAACAATTTCGTCAAAGATGGAGTCAGACGCAAAAACAGGAGCTATTCGCTATGTGAGTTCCGCCGGAGGCCAGAGTGTGAATTTTATCTACACGAGTGATGCATATTATATGTGCCAAAGTAGCGACACTTGCTACAAATATCCATTGGGGCAAGGGAACGGTGCTAGCTTTGATCCAAAGACATACGAGTATAGCGATGCCAAGATTGCTGAGTACCGAGCAGGCTCTAGTTATGATGGCAAGAAATCCTGCAGCACAGGAACGTGTGATGTATGGAAGATCAAGAGCGGCGAAAATGAGTCAGTTGTGTATGTTGATACGAAGACAAAACGGGTTGTTCAGATGGAGGGCACTTCGGCTGCGGGATTGATGAAGATAACGTATGACTACCGAGACGATATCAGCGTGACGATTCCGACCAACGTTCAGACGTTGCCTTCACTTTAGTGAGTGGTGTAGCTGTAGTCTGCTACAATAGCATAAGAAGTTAAAAGATAGGAATGTCTTGATGATTTATATTGCAATCTTGGTTTTACTGGCAATCGCAGGGATTGGCGCGTGGGTTCTGATAGTACGAAAACAAACGAAGGATGTCGTAAAGGCAGATCCTACTGTTCCTCCTGTCGATACGACAGCACTGCCAACCAATCTGCCGGCAGATACGCCGCCTGTCGATCAGCCGGTACAGCCTGCGCCAACACAGGAAGCGGCCACCCCCGATAGCCCGCCCACGACACCACCCAATCAAGTGTAGGTTTAGAGCCTTATGCAAGAAGACCAGACTGCCAATACTGCAAAAAATGAAGAACCTCCCAAGGTTACTGGTGCCCCGCCCCTAAAAGATGCAATGGTTGTGGCTGACTCCGGCAAGGAGGGAGCTCAATACCCCGAGTCTAAGCCTGACGGAGCCAAGGATGATGAAGGTATTGAACAGTCCGTGGATGATAA
This sequence comes from Candidatus Saccharimonadota bacterium, assembly GCA_036826335.1. Lineage (GTDB taxonomy): Bacteria > Patescibacteriota > Saccharimonadia > Saccharimonadales > AWTP1-31 > DAISWP01. The sequence continues at coordinate 74,902 of DAISWP010000001.1, forward strand.
AGAGATAGAAGCAGCATTTGTTCCAGAAGAACCAACAGGAATTAGGGCGAGACTAAAGCACGTTTGGCGCGCGTATTGGGCGCGTCCAAGGGCGAAGCTGTATACGGCTATTGGGCTGGCGGTGCTGTTGGGGCTCCTTGTGGCTATACCGCCATCTCGCTACTTCTTGCTGAACAACGTCGGCGTGCGCAGTAGTGCCAGCATAACGATTTTGGATGAGACAAACCAACAGCCACTTAAAAATGTGTCTGTTTCGCTGCGTGGTCAAACGGCAACAACCGGCAGTGATGGGAAAGTGCAGTTTTCTCATGTCAAGCTTGGTAGAACCAAGTTGGGAATAAACCGACGGGCATTTGCAACGTTAGAAAAAACCGTCACCCTTGGCTGGGGGAGTAATCCGCTAGGCTCTGTACAGCTAAAAGCGGTTGGCGCGCAGTTTAGCCTTACGATTACCGACTGGCTGTCTAACAAGCCGATTGCAGCTGCTGAGGTAAGCAGTAATGATCTTGAAGCAGTTGCCGACAAAGACGGTAATGCCATATTGACCGTTGATACTGCAAAAGAGCAACAATTAGAAGTCATCGTGAAAGCAACAGGCTATAGACAAGAAAAAGTTGCCTTGGGCAATGACAGCAATACGCAAAAGGTGGCATTGACATCGGTTCGTAAGCAGCCATTTATTAGTAATCGTTCAGGTAAGTACGACCTCTACAAAATAGATGTAGATGGAAAAAACGAAGAGATGGTCCTGAAGGCAACAGGCTACGAACAGGCAGAGATGGGGCTAGTAACACACCCCACAGAAGAGATAGTAGCGTTTGTAGCAACGAGAGATAATGTACGTAACAAAGACAATTTTTTGCTTAGTACGCTTTTGTTTATAGACCTAAGCGATAATAGTAGCGAGGTTATATCCCATGCAGAACGAATACAGGTTTTGGGCTGGACTGGGTCTAAGCTGGTGTTTGCGCAAATTACATCTGGCGCGAGTGCCTCGAGCCCTAATCGGCAGCGGCTGATGGCGTATGACTACAAGACTTCGAAGACGGTAGAGTTAGCCGCCAGCAACTCGTTTAACGACCTCGCCCTTATTGGCAACACGGTGTACTATGCACCGTCCAATGCCTATACGCCCAATGCTCCAGGTGGGTTCTATAAAATCACCGCAGACGCTACGAATAAACAAACCTTACTCAATAAAGAAGTTTGGAATATTTTTCGGGCAGACTATTCCACGCTCAATCTTTCGGTGCAGCAGGAGTGGTATCAATACAAAATTAGTAGCGCAGGCCAAGCTACTAAGCTGAGTGCTGCGCCAGGCGGATTAAAAAATCGGGTTTATGTAGATAGCGTAGATGGTAATCACAGCCTATGGCTGGATGAACGTGACGGTAAAGGAACCCTGCTATTATTCGATACAAAAAATGCTACCGACAAAGTAGTAAAAACTCAGGCTGGCTTGTCTAGCCCTGTACGCTGGCTCGATAATACGACGTTGGTATATCGTATTCATACGCCCCAGGAAACAGCCGATTATGTTTTGAACATCGAGGGTGGCGAGGCCAAGAAGATTCGTGATGTAATTCATACCGATGGCGTTGATCGCTGGTACTATTACTAGTATGACTTCATGGAAAGAGACCAGCGACACGCTCGTTAAAGAATTTCTCTTTGCAAACTTTGCAGAAGCGTTGGCGTTTGTGAATAAGGTTGGCAACGTTGCGGAACAGCAGCAACACCACCCAGACATTGAGCTGAGTTGGGGCAAAGTGATTGTTCGGCTGACAACGCATGACAAAGGCCACGTTACCGACAAGGACCGAACGCTCGCCAGGGCGATTGACGCTTTGTAGGCAGTTCTCTAGCATAGAGTTATGTCCACAAAAGTCCAGAAACTAATACGCACACTCAATTCGTATTATGCAGATCACGCCAGAACATTACCCTGGCGAATACCCGAGCAGGATGGTTCCTTCGATGCCTATAAGATCCTTGTGTCAGAAATAATGCTTCAACAGACACAGGTTCCCAGGGTAATCCCGAAGTACGAGGAATTCTTAAAAACATACCCGACCCTTGAGCGGCTGGCAAAAGCCAGTCTTGCAGAAGTGCTTAGGTTGTGGAGTGGGCTTGGTTATAACAGACGGGCAAGATACCTTCATCAAACAGCACAAATGTTGCACCAGACAAATAATTCGGAAATCCCTGCAGATCTTGATGAACTTCAAAAGCTACCAGGTATTGGCTACAACACGGCCGCAGCTATTGCCGTGTATGCGCATAACAAATCCTATGTGTTCATAGAAACCAATATCAGGACTGTGTACATACACCATTTTTTCAAAGACACAGTGGGCGTCAAAGATGAGCAGATTATTCCACTGCTTGAAGCGTCGTTAGAGGGTCAGAATCCACGAGATTTCTACTGGGCACTGATGGACTACGGCACGTACCTTAAACGAAAAGTAGGCAATAAAGCTACACAAAGCACTGTCTATAAAAAACAGTCGCAATTTCAGGGCTCGCTTCGTCAGCTTCGGGGGCAAGTATTAAGAGAGCTACACAAGAGCAAGCTCACCAAAAAACAACTTATGCATCGTTTAGCCGATGACAGAGCGGGGCTCGTAATAAATGATCTTGTCGATGAGGGCCTGATCTATCTTGATCGTAAGTGTTATGCGCTTGGTTCTCTCTAGATTGTGGTAAAATGGCACAAGAATATAAGCATAAAGGTTATTTAGTTCATGAAAAAAAGATTACAAATTATTGCAGCCACATTACTGCTTGCTGGCCCACTCGTAGTTAGCCCATTGGCCATGGCCGAGAGTACGACTTCTGGTACGTCAAGTTCACCCTCCGCAACGACCGAGAACGAAAACGAGGCGGAAAAAGAAACAGAGACTCCAGAGCAAGAAATTAAGCGACTTACTGAGGCGGAAGACAAAAAAGACACCAAAGAGCAGCGAATAAAAAGCCGCGTCGCTGAGTTCAAAATTAAGTTAACGGTTGCGGAGATAGCCAAGCTAAAAACCAAGTGTGTTGGTGCCCAAGCAGTCCTAAAAACAGTCGAGACTCGTGTCGATAACGGTGTAACAGCAAGAAGTAACGCATACGATGAACTGCTTTCCCACCTAGACGGCATTATCAAAAAACTCAAAGCAGCCAATGTCAGTACGACGCAACTCGAAGAAGAGCGTGCTGTTTTGAAGACCAAAATTGATGCGTTCAAGACTGACCTGGCAAAGTATAAAGTAGCATTGGCCGATACACGAGCCATGGGATGTGCTGCAGACCCAAGTGCGTTCAAGGCTTCGCTGGAGGCAACTCGTGCTGCTCGCAAAAAAGTTGCAGATGACGCAGCTGCTATCCGTAGTTACGTAACAAGCACAATCAAGCCGACTCTCAAGGCGCTTCACGATGAACTTGACGCTACAAAATCCACCGATACAGAAGGAGCTAACTAGTCATGGACACGAACAGAAGCCCAGCAGAAGCAAGTGATAACAGCGACGCGGTATCAATACCTGTAACAGTTAGTGCTGCGAACAAACCCGCCACACCCGCTCCTTTACCAGTGACTCCTAGTGTTGCGAGTGCGCCAGTACTGCCACCTGAAGAGGTTGAAGAAGTTAATCAGAAGGCAGTCGAGGAGAGCCCGGTTGTTGAAGCTATAGCAAGTCAGATGTCTGAGCCCAGCCTAACCTCCGCCGAAGTGCCGGCTCCAACCATAAAAGACGACATGCCTGTAGCAAAACCAATGGGCAGAAGCCTTCAGGAATTAGCGGCAGAAGAAGACGCGCGTAATAACCCAGCTGCTCCAGAAGTTCCTGTAGAGAGCCCAGAACCAAACAAGCCTAAGTCAAAGAAAAGCCCAATAGTCTTTGTGGCTGCATTGCTCGTACTAGCCCTTGTTGGCGGCGGTGCGTTTGCATATTGGCAAAGTAGCAACAAAACAACGCCTACGGCTAGCACTAATAACACCACCCAGACTGAGAAAAAGGTAAATGCTGACGACATCAACAAAGTCAGCACAGATTTAGACACAAGTTTAAAGAAAATTGACGATACAAAAGACTTTAGCACGACCGATCTAGCTGACGCTGCACTCGGGCTATAGATGACGCTGCTGTTTGCAGGGTAAAACATTTACCAGTACACTGTCGGCTATGACAGATTCATTTCAGAATTTTGAATCAGACAAACTGGTTAGTTTGCTTCAAAATGGCAGTCTAGGGGTTTTGCCGACTGATACATTATATGGACTTGTGTGTGCTGCAAAAAACAAGGCGGCAGTCGAACGACTGTATGAACTAAAATCTAGAGAAAAAAAGCCAGGGACAATTATTGCTGCCGGCATAGATCAGCTCGTAGAGCTGGGCCTAAAGCGTCGTTACTTGAAGGCAGTTGAGGGCTACTGGCCTGACGCGGTGAGCATAGTCATTCCCACCATTGATCCAAGTACAGCCTATTTACGACAAGAATTGCTTGGATTAGCAGTGCGCGTTGTTGCAGACAAGAAACTGATTGAATTACTTCTGCACACGGGGCCTTTACTAACGACGAGTGCGAACCTCCCGGGAGAAAAGCCGGCGGACACAATAGAGGAAGCCAGAGAATATTTTGGTGACAAAGTAGATTTCTACGTGGATGGTGGTAGCCTAAAAGATCGCAAACCGTCTACCCTCATTCGGATTGTTGACGATGCCGTTGAAATCCTGCGCGAAGGGGCTGTTACAATAAGAGGGTGACCGACTACAGCACCCAGACACCTCATCTAGCTAGTTTCGTGATTTTAAAAAATCCTGCGGGTAAAATCGCCATGGTTCTGCGAACGGGCACGGGCTGGATGGATGGTCACTTCGGATTGCCTTCTGGCAAAGTTGAAAATTGCGAAATGTACAAGGCAGCTGCTGTGCGTGAAGCATTTGAAGAAGTCGGCGCCGTAATCGATCAACGTGATCTTAAGCATGCGATCACGCAACATTATCTCGAAACAAAATATCCAGAGAACAGCTGGGTTAACGTGCTGTTTTTGGTCGAGAAGTGGACTGGTGAACTAGTCAACAAGGAGAAAGATAAACATGGTAATATCAGTTGGTTTGAGCCTGAGGCTCTTCCCGATAACACTGTTCCTGCTGTTCGACAGGCTTTGGAAGAATATGCTAATGGGAAAAATTACTGTGAATTTCAATGGGAGGAATAATGACATTTGATGAATATCAAAAGCTTGCCCTAACCACTGCGCACAACCATCCAGATGCGCTTATGGATAAAACCATTTGGGCTATGGGTGTCGCTGGTGAGGCTGGTGAAGTTGTCGAAAAATGGAAGAAGATTGTTGCCTACAAGGAAGGTGTCGTCTCGGAGGAGGACAAAGAAGATTTGCGTAAAGAGCTCGGTGATGTAGTTTGGTACATCGCGGTTTTGGCGCATAGTCTGGGGTTATCTTTTGAGGAAGTTATGCGAACAAATGTTGCAAAATTGGCGGATCGCAAAAAGCGAGGAGTCATCAAAGGCAAAGGAGATAATCGTTGAATAATATTGAAGAATCTATCAAGGCGTATGTTGGCCAGGCAAATATTATGCAACTTGGGACTTCTGAGAATGATCAACCGTGGATCTGCACCCTACATTTCTACTCGGATCCTGACTTAAACTTCTATTGGTGCAGTACAACCGATAGGAGGCATTCGAAAGAACTTGCGCACAATTCTAAGGCTGCCTGCTATGTGTTGGTGCACGAAAATACACCAGAAGAAGATTACGTTATTGGGATTTCCGTAGAAGGAAAGGCCGAATTGGTCCATGGCGGTGAAGTAGCTGCTGCCGTCAAAGGTTATGTAGAAAAACTCGGTAAAGACGAGGCTACTTTACAGAGTATTCTTTCAGGTAAAAAGCCTTTCTATAGGCTAAAAGCTGAGCAGATTGTTCTATTTAACAATAAGGACTTTCCAGAAAACCCACGCCAGGTGATCAGACTAAACTAGTTTATTTAACAAATTTTTCGCGGAGCCATTCGTCCAATGAGTCGCCGCCACCGCCGGCCATGCCAACGACCATGTCACCATTGTCTAGGTGCTTTTGGATGGCTGTCTGAAGCATCGCGTCACGCTTCATGGCCGTTGCTACGGTAGGATCTGCCAGGCGGGTGATGAGTTCAGAGGGTTCGATGATACGTTGATTGGGATCTTCGCGGGCAAGATAGCTTGGTATCCAATACACGTGCTCCGCTCCAGCGAAGCAGTCGCCATAATCGTCCGCCATAAAATGCTGCCGCCGGTTTGTCAGGGGTTCGTAAACAACCACAACTTTTTGGTTGCGCTCCTCCGCCATCTCAAGTGCGACGCTCATAGCACCTCGAATCTTCTCAGGTGTGTGCGCGTAGTCTGAGTACAATCCAGGAATAAGCTGTTCCATTCGTCGCTGCAGTCCAGGAAACGCTTCAATGTGCTGCACTAACTTCTCAAGTGGTACTTTTGTCACCCGATGCGCTGCCTCTATGGCGAGCCATGCGTCCAGGCGGTTGTAAAGGCCGTTTATCTTCATATTGGCAATGTGGGGATTGTCGGTATCTAGAATAGAAATGGCGTTGTTCGTTACGCGCAGATAGTCGAAATCCTCGCGCCACAGTACTGTGTGCTCGGATTGCCCAATAAAGTCGGCAAATGCTTGCTGGTAGTCTTCGCGGGTTGGGTAAATCTCGTGATGGTCCCAACTGACACCGGTAATGAGGCTAAGAGAGGGCTCGAAAGCCAAAAAGTTGCGGTCAAATTCGTCACATTCATACACGAAGTATTCGCTAGCTGGATCAAAATGCCCCATGTCACCAAAACTAATTTTTGCCCCGACACTATAGCTGACCGGAACACCGAGCTGCTTAAATAGCCAAATTACCATAGCTGTAGTTGTGGTTTTGCCGTGTGTACCGGCGACAGCAAGGAGCTTTAGGTTCTTGTCCGCAAGAATTTGGTTGGTAAGTTCGTCGCGCTTACTTTTCTTTATCTTGTTTTGATGCACAAACTGCAGTTCAGCTGCATCTGGGTGCTCTTTTTCTACGGCAGACGAGTAAACGAACCAGTCGATAGGTTGGGTAGTGTGTACGGCGGCGATTTTCTCTTTGTCTTGCCCGATATGGATATTGGTTATCCCGTGATCACGCAAGTACTGTATGTATTGAGAGTCTTGCTTGTCCGAGCCCGAAACTTGGTAGCCTGCCTGCTTAGCAATCAATGCCAACGGGCCTATGCCAGCGCCACCGATACCACTAAAGAATATGTGCATACCATAAGTCTAGCACGCACCCCTGATAATTGTGCTAAACTTGTGATGTAACATAGCCATAACAAATATGCGAAAACGAGCACCCAAACGAGCCATTCATCACCTGCACAGGGTTAACCCATGGATATTTTTTGCTATCTCGCTTTTCTTTGGCGCAATCTGTATCGTGTCGCTACGAAACAATAATCTAACAGCATTAAAACTGCGAGACACGGTTAACCAGGTAGACAAAGACAACGGAGATGTAGAAGCTGCACTAAGAAATCTACGTGAGTATATGTATAGCCATATGAACACTAATCTTTCTACCGGCCCCAACGCAGTTAAGCCGCCTATACAACTAAAGTATCGCTATGAACGCCTAGTCCAGGCCGAGAATGAGCGTGCAGGACAGCAAAACGACAAGGTGTATACCGATGCCCAGACCGAATGTGAAAAACAGTTTCCAAAGGGTCTCTCAGGTAGCGGCCGCATACCGTGCATCAAAGACTACATAGAGAGTCATGGTGGTGCAAAACAGCAGACAATACCCGATTCGCTATACAAGTTTGACTTCGTTTCGCCGCTTTGGTCGCCAGATCTGGCGGGTTGGAGCATGCTCATAGCGGCGGTATCGCTATGTTTATTCCTCTTCAGATTTGTGTCGGATAGGTGGATTCGGGCAGACCTACGCAATCTGTAGAAGCGGTACTTACAACAGGTTATAACAGGGGTCATAAGAGACGGGCTCTCAAATAATAGTTGACAACCTAAAACCGACAGGGGTATGGTAGGTGGGCAAACATAATTTCAAGAGAGGGAGATTGTAGACCTATGGCTTACAAGCACACAAACTCAAAAGGTGTAACATACCACCTAAACTCAAAGAACGTAGTTCTTCGTGGTGGCAAAGAGCAGACAATTTATTACTTCAGCAAGGACGAGCGCCCAGAAGGCACTGACCTTCCTGCAGGTTTTGAAGTAAACGAAAACCCACGCAACGGCTTCCTAACCGTCAAGCGAACTAAATAATCCCGACTTTCAGATGGGAACGCGACCCGGGCACCACCCGGGTCGTTTTTAGTGTAAATTACAATAAACACTCCCAAGCGCCTTTGATATACTGCGTACATGGCAAAACCAATTTTAGAAGTTAATAACCTAAAAAAGATCTACGATAAAAAGTCCGTCGTTAAAGGCATCAGTTTTACGGTACAAGAGGGGGAAATCTTTGGGATCCTTGGGCCAAACGGAGCGGGCAAGACAACTACACTTGAAATGATCGAGTCCCTGCGTCCTATAGATGGGGGCAGCGTAAAGCTTGATGGCATCGATGTAAGTGAGCAGCCCGAGAAAGTTAAAGCTCTCATTGGCGTGCAACCGCAAACACCTTCGTTTGAAGAAAAAACAAAACTTGTCGAGTTGATCGAGTTCTTTGCGTCAACCTATGGAGAAAAAGTGCACCCGCGTCACTTCTTGCGCAGCGTACAGCTCGAAGAAAAAGCCAATAGCTACGTCGAAGAACTTTCTGGTGGCCAGCGGCAACGCTTCAGCATTGCTGCAGCATTAGTGCATGGACCAAAGATTTTCTTTCTAGATGAACCAACAACCGGCCTCGATCCACAGGCACGTCGTAATCTGTGGGACATGATCACCGATATTCGCAAGCGTGGTGTCACTGTTGTTCTCACTACTCATTATATGGACGAGGCAGAGTTGCTCTGTGACCGAGTTGCCATTATGGACAATGGGAAAATAATTGCCTTAGATTCACCCAAGAACCTGATAAAACAGCTATTGGCGAGAGGATTCAAGAAAAAACAGGAGGTGAATCAGGCGAATCTGGACGATGTATTTATTGATCTAACAGGCAAAGCGCTAAGGAATTAATATGAAAGATCTTAAAAAACAGTTTTTGCCAATCACCACGTTTGTCAGAATTGACGTTAAGCGATTGTTCCGCGACAAAGTAGCAATATTCTTTGTTTTTGTTTTCCCACTTATCTTCTTGGTAATCTTCGGATCCATTTTTAAAGGCAATGATGACGTCTCCTTTCGTGTCGGCCTATTAAACGAGTCACAAACCCAGTTTGCAAAAGAATTCGAAAAGCAGATTCGCGATAACAAGGTTTTCAAGGTTGATGCAAAGATAACGAGTTTGGATGCTGCCAAAGAAAAGATGAATCGGTCCCAGCTCGATGCAACCATCATCTTGCCGAAAGACTTTGGCGAACAAAAGAAGGGTTTACCAAGTGGCCAGGCGACAGTGTTGTACGACCAAAGCAACCAACAGGCCGGGCAAACAATGGGCTCGATAATGGAGAGCGTTTTTAAAGGGATCAATGAGAAGCTTGCGCCATCTGTCACTCCTTTCTCAGTACAAACAAAGTCGACTGCAACGAAAGGATTGTCCCAGTTCGACTACACATTTTCCGGGATACTGGGCTTTACGCTTCTGTCCTTGGGCATATTCGGCCCAACCACCGTCTTCCCACGACTTAAGCAAAAAGGCGTACTTCGGCGCTACCATACCACCACGCTCAAAGTGTGGCAGTATTTTATTGGTAATGTCATTTCTAATGCAGTTGTCGGCCTCTTAGCGCTGGTCTTTATGTTTATGGCAGCGGTGCTGATTTTTGATCTAAACATGAGGGGTAACTATTTTAACCTTGTGGCTGTCGTTCTGCTCGGTACAACCATGTTATTTGGTGTCGGATTGTCATTGGGTGGATGGGCCAAGAATGAAAATCAAGCTGCCCCCTTAGCACAACTTGTAACGCTACCTATGATGTTCCTTTCGGGCGTATTCTTCCCGGTATTTCTTATGCCAGAGTTCCTACAGAAAATTACACAGTATATCCCATTGACGCCTGTTATCGAGTCGATTCGACGAATTATTACCGAGAATGCTAGTCTCGTTGACTTAGCCCCACAGCTGGGAGTCATGGCCGTGTGGACTATAGTTATTTACATCGTTGCCTTTCGCGTGTTCCGTTGGGAATAATTGCAAATAGTAAGAAAATATGATAAGGTAAGTGTATGACAGGCGAACAAGGCTCTCTTTTTGAAACTCCACCAGACCAGCGACCACCCGAACGCAGCATGGACGAAATTGCTGCACACATGGCTGCACATGCACCGGCCGATCCGTATGCTGCGCAAGAGGCAAGAGCGGCTGATATTGTTGAACAGCGAGATGGCGAAGATCTAGCAGCCGAGCAGACAGGATTCAGGGAAACAGCTCGGACTGACGAAGTGCAGCCAACAGAGCCAACTCCGACTTCTGTGCGCCCACTACGCACCACAAGACGATTGATCGAAATGCCTCGTCAGGGACATAACAATTGGGGGCCACTTCCAACACGAGCACAGGCACAGGAAGGCTTAACAGATGCGCAAATACGCGAACAGCAGGAAGTAACTGCACGTGGCGCCGAAGCAGCCCGGGAAATGCTTCGAAGGACGCAGGACAGGTAATGCCCGATAGTCAGCAGGGAGTCTTGGGGTTTGACCCAACCCCTGAAGCGATACCAGGGCAACTAGGCATGCTTGAGCGACTAGAGGTCGTGTCAAGAACACGGGGTTTTTTACCAACGACACACGACGAACTGAACGACGCTGTTGGTCTTATTGCATTTCAGGGTGAGCCTGGTCGATCTGCTCAGTACCTCAACGAAGTATTGCTCCACCAAAAAAAAGCTACTACGGTTGACCCCAAAATGGCAGTCCACAGCAAGACTGCAGAGTTCGCGGGCTTTGCTGGCTCAGCACAAGAAGATACGGGCCGACTGCTTTTACTCAAGGCAGATATTGCCGAACTCATGAACCCCGCCGTACCGTTGCTAGAAGATATTGGTGATCGAACAGACGGTGGGGTTAGACAGCTTGTTCGTTTTATTGATCAGAGTAAATTTCTGGAAAGCGGTGGCAAAGATCGACCTTTTTGGGATCCATTCAAAAAAGCTGCTCGCGTTCGTGGTCCCAATGGCGGCAGAACCATTCTTGATCCGTACAGTGTGCCAGAGCTAGACCCAAACGTTGTTGCCCGGATCGAGCGCGTGATGGCCAGGACAAGCGTTAAAGATGCACGTCTTTTGGTTGATCGAGCGATTGCTGATCAAGAAAAAAGATTAGCATTCTGGGTAGATCGATTACGTGAGACAAGAGCACATGCATTGTCGCGCCCAATTGCTAATCGCGCACTTGAACATCTTGGTGTGGCTGGCTAAGGCATGACAAACGTTTTAGAAAAACTGCCGCGACCGTTCTTTGTCCTTGCCCCAATGGATGATGTGACCGACACAGTCTTCCGTCAGATTATTGTCGGCACCGCAAAACCAGATCTCTTCTTTACTGAGTTCGTGAATGTAGATGGTCTGCAAAGTCCTGGGCGAAGTAAGCTACTGCCTAAGTTAGCATTTACAGAGAAAGAACAGCCAATTATTGCGCAAGTGTGGGGCAAGAATCCCGAAAATTATTACAAAACAGCCCAAGACATCAAGCAAATGGGGTTTGCTGGCATAGACATAAACATGGGGTGTCCAGTAAAAGCTGTCCTAAAAAACGGTTGCTGCGCAGCACTCATCAATAACAGGGGTCTAACAGGGGAGATTCTACAGGCGGTTAGGGAAGGGGTTGGCCCGGACTTCCCTGTCAGTGTTAAAACACGACTGGGCTATGGCGCTATCGATTATTCGTGGCACGAGTATTTGTTACAGTATAAACTTAACATGTTAACTATACATGGGAGAACTGTCTCTCAAATGTCCAAAGTACCGGCCGATTGGGATGCAATTGGGCATATTGCAGAACTTCGCACTTCCCTTTCGCCTGACACATTCGTTGTTGGCAATGGTGATGTTTTGACGCGTCAACAAGGTGTAGAACTTGCAGAGAAGCACGGGCTTGACGGTATTATGATTGGCCGCGGCGTTTTTCATGATCCGTACGTTTTTTCATCGGCTAGCACATGGGCAGAGATGAACAAAGTGCAGCGGGTTGCATTGTATACTTCACATGTTAAGCTTTTTGTAAAAACCCACCAAAATAATGAGCGCAAACTGCATACACTCAACAAATTCTGCAAAGTTTATATAGAGGGGTTCCCTGGCGCTAAAGAACTGCGCGAAAAACTCATGACGGCCCAGACAGCCGATGAGTTGCTTTCAATTCTCGACCAATCAGTGTAGAGAAAGAGAAGAGCGAACGATAGCCTATGTAGCCAAAGGGCTACTACGCAGCGCGGATCGTATGAGCGTAAATGGCTGCGTAAAAACCGCGTTAATATCGTTACCCAAAGATGCCGTTTCGAATGCCTGAATATCGAGCTTCATGACAGTGCGAATCACCTCGCCATTTTCTAGATAGTACCCAACGTCGTGCGTATATGCTTGACCGGCTCCGAATAATCCGGGGTTTTTTTCATAGCAATAATACCAATCCTGGAAAAGCCAGGGGTCAACACTCTGTCGCTGTTCCAGCACGATTGGTACTTGTGGCCTTACCCCAACGAGACTCATATCCCCCGTTAGGATGTTGGTAAATTGCGGCCATTCGTCCAGACCAACTTTTCTCACAAATTTTGCAAATATTGTCGCGCGAGGGTCTGTTGGACCAAATGTTTCGAATAAGTCACTGGCTCCCTGCTCCGATAGAGTTCGCAACTTGTTTACGATAAACGGGTTAGAGTTACGACCTATGCGCTCTTGCCTAAATAACGGGTTTGGCCGCCGTTGCTGAATACACAGACCTAGTGCTGCCGCACCAGCGAGTGGGGCGGCGCCTATCGCCAGTAACCCAGCACCTATAACGTCAAACGCTCTCTTCTCGGGGCTTTGTATGTAGGCTTCTCCTGTTTTACTCATATTCTGTCCAAGAATTCTGCCAGCAGCTCAGCTTGTTGTAGTATCAAATCGTGACCCCCTTGATTATCTGTGCCGTCAATAGGCTCAGCATCAATGAGTCGGAGTGTTTCTGCTGTACCAACAAGACGAAAATTATCGACCCCGTTGAGGTCTGGTACCAGCCCTGCATCGTCGTCACATAAGAAAGTGCCTTCAGCCAAGCCCATTAGTTGTGGTTTGCCATCAGGTTGTCGCCCGCAGTAGTCTGCTATGCCTCGTTCATTAAGGTCTAGTGTATTCGTTCTAAAAAGATCAAGATCCCTACCAGGAACAAACGGCTGATGGCCAATAACTGCCATATAGCCACCAAGTGGGTGGGGGTCGATTGAGAAGGTTTGGGCAACCACTGTCGTCCCTAGATGCTCGGAAAGGTTGTCGCACATAGCTTGGCGTTCAGTTGCGAAGACTTGCCTCATTCCATCGGTCATTCCTACAGTATCTCGATAAACTTTGAGTACTTGGTCGCCATCTCTATACACGGAAGACCAGGCTCCATTCCCTACGTAGCGCATACCGCAGATGACTTTCGTTAAACCACTGAGGCTCTTTGTGGCGGCTGACCTATGTTGGGCGGTAAAGGCATCAAGGGCAAGTGCTATTCGTGCGCTGACTTGTCCGTCCATACGTGCAATTTCTTCTCTGCGCTTTGCGCGCATAGCCTCGTTTGCAGCTGGCCCGTGAACGGCCAAACTAAGTTCTAGCGTTCTGGCTATTCGTCTCATCGTTCGAGTTTAAACATTACATATTACCGAGTTATATAAACCAGCTCTTCTCTTGGAAGTACAAATTGATTATGTTTTGGTGGGGGTGGTAGGAATCGAACCTACTACCAAGTGGTTATGAGCCGCCTGCTCTAACCGATGAGCTACACCCCCACGTGTATGGTTAGATAACAGGGGAAAGTATAGCAGATGTAGGGGTTGTCCCCAAGAAGTTATATAATGGTGAGGATGCTAGAGAAAATAAAAAAAGCTCAAAAAAACCAGTATATTAAAATGCTCAACGATACTAGGGTGCTTGGTCTCCTCGCTTTTGGCTTAGTGGCGGTTTTAGTTACGTGGAGCGGGATTAAAGCGGTACAGACGAACTACGGCCTGCAGAAACAGATAGCAAATATTAAGCAACAGAATAGTGTTAAAAAGTTAGAGAACGATAACCAGCGCCTCCGGAATGAGTATTATAAGACGGATGAATTTTTAGAACTGGCCGCGCGCCGCCAGTTTGGCAAGGCTGCACCAGGAGAGCGGGTCTACCTGGTATCTAAGAAAGTTGCACGTGCTTATGCCGACGTACCAACAGGTGAGCAAACGAACAATGAAACGCCAAAAACGACAAAGCCAGCCTATCAAAAGAATTTTGAGGCTTGGATGAACTTCTTCTTGCATCGTTCCCAAAACCAAAACTAGCCTTCCCCAAAGTGGCACCAAACAGGTACAATAAGCGTAAGCATGAATAGTGAAGACCAAGCTTTCGACCGGTATTTACGCACGGTAAATTACCTCACTGCAGCACAGATATTTCTGCAAGATAATTTCTTGCTCGAAAGACCGCTAAAAGCCGACGATATTAAACCACGGCTACTCGGCCATTGGGGCTCTGGTCCGGGGGTTAACTTTGCGTACGCCCACCTGAGCAATCTTGCCAAAAAACACAACCAGGGCATGCTTTTTGTCCTAGGGCCTGGGCATGCGTTCCCATCCCTGCAAGCGAACTTATTCTTAGAGAAAACGTTGGAAGAGTATTACCCAGAGGCAACGCAAACGTACGAGGGCATTGCCTATCTCTGTAGGAACTTCAGTTGGCCATACGGATTCCCCAGTCACAGTAATCCCGGAACACCAGGGGTAATTCTAGAAGGAGGCGAGCTAGGCTATTCGTTATCGACATCATATGGTGCAGCCATGGATAATCCGGACCTTTTAGTGGCGTGCCTAGTAGGTGATGGCGAGGCAGAAACCGGACCAACTGCCACGGCTTGGCACTTAAACAAGCTGGTAAATCCACGAACGAGTGGTGCTGTCTTGCCTATTCTTCACCTCAATGGCTACAAGATCTCTGCGCCAACTATTTTTGGTCGCATGACAGACGATGAGTTAATTGCGCTTTTCACTGGCTACGGCTACAACCCCAAAATTGTCAGCGGCACAGACATGCAATTGGTTCACCAGCAAATGCAGCAAACTTTAGAAGAGTCATACGGCGAAATTCAAGCGATCAAGAACTCAACAGGTACCGACTTTCCGCGTATGCCCATGATCATCATGCGCACCCTAAAAGGCTGGACGGGCGTCAAAGAATTGAAAGGGCAGAAAATAGAAGGTAACTGTTTGTCGCACCAGGTTGTCCTGACCGAGGCAAAGACCGATCCAGAGCAGCTGAAATTATTAAACGACTGGCTATCTTCTTATAACATCCAGGAACTATTCAGCAAACAAGCAGGTTTTGGTGCGTTTGTAGACGAGGTCTTGCCGAGTAAAGAATTGCGCATGGGTGCTAACAAACACGCACTTGGTGGGGATAAAACCTACACCCCGCTCAAACTACCCGCTGCCGAAACCTTCTCGGAACCAACACCCGCACCTGGCACGATTGGTTCAAGCAGCATGCGTCGAGCAGGACTTTATTTGAGTGAGGTATTTCGTTTGAATGAGGAGACAAAAAACTTTCGACTTATGTCCCCAGACGAAACGTACTCGAACAAACTAGATGATGTCTTTAAGGTAACAAAACGTGCCTGGATGCTTCCGATAGAATCTTGGGATAAAGATTTAGCGCAGGACGGTCGAGTCATGGAAATGCTAAGTGAACATAACTTGCAAGGCCTCAGCCAAGGCTATATCTTGACGGGTCGACACGCAGTATTTGCATCCTATGAGGCATTTGTACAAGTGGTTGGCAGTATGATGGATCAGTACGCAAAATTCCTGAGACAATCGTTGGAAATTCCGTGG
This sequence comes from Candidatus Saccharimonadota bacterium, assembly GCA_036826335.1. Lineage (GTDB taxonomy): Bacteria > Patescibacteriota > Saccharimonadia > Saccharimonadales > AWTP1-31 > DAISWP01. The sequence continues at coordinate 91,016 of DAISWP010000001.1, forward strand.
CGCGGTGCAATACCATCGCTGAACTACATTCTAACTTCTTCTGGTTGGCGCCAAGAGCATAACGGCTTTTCACACCAGAACCCTGGTTTTATCGACGATGTGTTGTCGCGCCAGGGCGACTTTGTGGATGTATTCTTCCCGCCGGATGGCAATACTACCCTTGCAGTACTGGAACATTGCCTGGGGACGACACGGCAAATAAATGTCATAGTCGCCGGCAAAACCCAAGAGCCAAGGTGGCTCACTACACAGCAAGCCAAACAGGCACTACAAACCGGCATTATGACCTGGGATTTTGCGAGTGACGAGAATCCGGATGTTGTGTTGGCAGCGGCAGGAGATTACCTCACAAAAGAAGCCTTAGCTGCTATACAAATCGTAAAAGCCGACTGGGCAGACGCTCGTTTGCGGTTTGTAAACATTCTGTCACTTACAAGCTGCGGACTTGGGCGTAGTGGGCTGTGTCTTACGCGGGAAGGCTTCAACCAGCTGTTCACCCCGGATAAGCCCGTTATATGCAATTTCCACGGCTATCCAGAAACGCTCAAGGCAATTGTGTTCGACTACATCAGTACGTCTCCCCAACGGTTTACGGTCAATGGCTACATAGAGAGTGGTTCTACGACCACGCCATTCGATATGCACGTACGTAACAAAACCAGTCGGTACCATTTAGCAATGGATGTTTTGCACAAGCTTTCTGCCAGCGGTCGAATTCCTTACGAAGAGGCTAAACACACGATTGCAAAATACCAGCAGTGCATAGATGACAACATGGCGTATATTAAGAAGTATGGTGTCGATAAGACAGAGATCGAGGGGTGGGAATGGCAGGCAAAAAACTAACCCTTATTGCTAATCCGGGCAGTGCCAGCCGTAAGTATGCCCTGTACGACGATAGGACGCTTTTGGCATCGCTGCATTTCGAGAATCTTGGCAAAAGAGTTGTGTATTCATATTGGAGTCTCGATAAAAACATTGAGTTAAAAGACGCAAAGGTTAGTCATCTTGCCTTTGCTGCTACAAAATTAAGAAATCTCCTGAGTACAAACCTGTCCGTAGACGTTAACGATATTAGCGCAATTGGTATGCGTGTTGTTGCGCCATCAAGTTACTTCCAAAAGTCATGTTTGCTTACCGGCCGAAGTATTGAGCTTCTTGAAGGGCTAGAGCCAAGGGCTTCTTTGCACATCAATGCAACGCTACAAGAAATAAAGTTACTAGGCGCGGAGTTCCCTACTGCAAAAATTGTTGGTGCTTCCGACAGCGCTTTTCATGCCAACAAACCTGCATATGCTGCGGGCTATGGCATCTCTGCCAGTGATGCAAAAAAACTAGACATCCAGCGCTATGGATATCATGGTCTTTCCGTTGCTTCGGCCGTAAGCACCTTGCACCTGGCAAAGAAGCTCCCCGCGCGTTTGATCGTCTGCCATTTAGGTAGCGGTGTTAGTGTTACGGCAGTCAAGAATGGTAAAAGCATAGATAACACAATGGGCTACTCCCCATTAGAAGGCCCAGTTATGGCAACCCGAAGTGGCTCGATCGACCCAACCGCTACGCAGGTTATAAAAAAGCAATTGTCTCTCGACGAGGAAGGCTTGCAGCTGTACCTAAATCACCGAAGCGGGCTTAAGGGCATCAGTGGTGTCTCGGATGATATTCGCGAATTGCTCGAAGCGGAAAAAAAGGGCAGTGAACCTGCAAAACTTGCACTGAAGATGTATGTGTATCGTATCCAACAAGCCATCGGCCAGATGGTTGCAGCCCTTGGTGGCGTAGACGCCATTGTATTCACCGGAACCGTTGGGGAGCGCTCCGCCGAAATGCGGCGGCGTATTACAGCAAAGTTACTGTATCTTGGTATTGCGTTAGACCCAAAGAGTAATCACAACTTGGCAGCCGCGATAGACGTCGTCTCAATTAGCCCCAAACACCATCCAGCCAATCTCTATGTGGTGCCGGCAAACGAAGCTAGTCGGATTCTTTTAGAAGTAGATAAAGTACTTAACAAGTAAAGTTTAAATACGAAAAATTTTGTGGTGGTAGTCATTTAGTTCGGCTAACTTTGGGGCGATACGAATAACCACGAACGAGCCAGCTTCAAGATTGGTAACGGGAGGAAGCTTTCTGCCGTCTTGGTACGCTCGTTCCTTAGTTATTTTATTGAAGGCCTGTTGACGCGCCAAAAGATCTGTTTCTACTTCGGCGAGGCCCTCTAGCTCTAAAGTCTTTAGGGCTTGTTCGTCAGTAACGGTTAGGGCTACCTGACTGTGCACGAGTATGTTTCGAGCCTTGTTCGTCAGCTCTTTGGTTAGCACGTAAATGAAACCACCCGTGTATGTGTAATAGACGCTCGCACCATGCACATTGCCCGAGCGATCTAGTGTAGATAATGTTGCAAGTTCATGTTGTTCTAGAAAACGATTGATCTCTGCATCAAGCAAGACTGCCTTCGACAGTGGCTCTGCAGCAGGCCTTTTTGGGGAGTTGCCATTCTTGGTGTGCTCTAGCTGTCGCTTTTCCATGTAGGCAACAAACTTGCGAGCAACGCCGATGTTTACATAGCGTAATTGATAATCACCAATTCTGCTATGTAGCGTTACGGTAGCAACCAAGCCTTGCTGGCTTTTTTTTTTCAAGCAGAAGACGGCATACGATATCTCGTCAGAAGTTGTATACAGTGGTTTCCAGTCTATAAAAATAACGCGGCGTTCGGTCGCAACCAACATGGCCGAACCTTGCTGACAGCGTCCGTACACCGCAGCATGGATATGTTCTTCTGGGTGAATAATCTGTGGAAGTTTACGGGACTCGCCTTTTAGTAAGCCGTAGCGTGTGACGCCAGCCTTTCGTAACTCTGATTTAACTCGCTCTATATGTGCACTATCCATACTACTATGGTAACAGATAGGGGAAGACGAGTGTGCTTAAGCAATCTGCTTCAAGATACGTTTGCTAGCTCTTCGATCGCTTAATCTAACAAGTCCAGCTCTCGGATTCTCTAGTAGCGCTTTTGCAACACCGCCAACACTAAGGGTTCCCTTGTGCACTTCCCGAATGCCAACCGCAACAGCCTCAACAGCATCAGGTTTAAGCGTTAACTCTCTTCGTAAATAAGGGGCAATTGTTCGAACTGCTTCTGTACTTAGGTTGCACTGTCCGCCGAATACCTGCTCATCCCGGTCTGCTTCGCGGTATGTTTGAGCAGCTTGCTGTGAAAGCACTTCTGCCTCAACTGCAGTTGGAGCTGCATCCTGGGCGTGTGCTGCCTCCATTTGTGCGTACTGCTTCAAGCCAATAGCAACAGAGAATAGCTCTGCGTTCTCGAATGTAATATTACCTTTGGTATCTCTTTGCATAGTAGCTAAATACTATCATATTTTTAATAAAAAGTCAAGTATGTGTCTTGTGGTGTGGGTCAGCGGATTCTTGTCATGAGGCGTATGTTGGCAATGTACTGCGTTGCATCGAGGTCAGGGTGTGAATTGAGGTTGTTCATGTGTTTCTCTACAAACGGTATAAGGTTGCCAGGGTATAGCTCGGCATCGGTGCTATACGTAGAATCCGTATTGTATGCGCTATCTGCAACTAAACGTTCTAGGGTTTGTCTTGCCCAAATTCCCTCAGCAGATTCTGTAAAGTTAACACGTTTTTTCAGCACGGGCATTTTTAAACCTTTGGCTTCGTTGCTTTGGGTTTCTTAACTTCTTTTCGGCCTTTGTCTTTGGACATGATGAACTCTTTCGATTATGTGTTGATGGTTAGTCCAACAACAATCTTCTCTCGCACGTTGGCAGGATTTTTAGTATTGAGGTTGTCTAGCTACCTACAATTATACGCTCATGCAACAGGTTAACCTAATCTGATGCCCAGCATTGAGTAAGGCGTGTATACTTAAGGCCATGAGAAAAGCAGCCAGAGCAATTATTATCGAGAGCGGAAAAATGCTCGTAATGTATCGTAACAAACACGGCAGTGAGTATTTTACACTTGTTGGTGGGCGGCTTAACGACGACGAAACGCCAGAACAAGCACTTGTACGTGAGATCAGGGAAGAGACAGGCCTGCAGATTACAAATTACCAACTCGTGTTCATAGAGGAACACGCAGAACCCTATAACGAACAGTACATATTTTTGTGTGAGGTTGCCCCACACGAACCGATTGCAGTGCAAAATAGTTCAGAAGAAGGAACGATGAACAGAATGGGCATGAATATTCATACGCCCCGTTGGGTTGATGTTGACGCGCTGCATACGCTTGCGTTTCGGACGCCACAACTGCAGACAGCAATGATCAGTGCGCTGAAGAAGGGCTTCCCAAGCCAACCGGTCAAGCTATAGGTTCGCCGAATAAGATCAAGCCCTAACGGCCCTCTGCTTCGGCAACAGTAAGACCTTGCTTTAAGCAGCCAACAGGCTTTTGTGCATCAACACTGTATAAGTCTAGGCCAGTGCTAGACTCCCAGGTGTTTTGCATGGCAGTAAGATCACCCAGGACTTTGTCTTTGACGGCAGATGCAAGAAGTGTGGAAGGGCATATATGGGTAGTAGTGCCGTTCTCGTCTTTGTTCACCTGTATCTCAAAGCGGTGTAACCCATTGTTCTGTATTGCAGGCTCGCCAAGTACTGTTCCTGCCTTTACGACATCATCTTTTTTAACAGAGAGATTAACAAGGTGGTCGTACCCAATTGTCCAAACGGTGTTATTGGGTAGCTGTACAAATACTTCGTAGTCTTTGCTGTCAGGTTGCTCTTTTATAAATGCCACCACGCCGTCTATTGCAGAGACCACTTTCGAGCCTGGCTTAATGGACGAGAACTCAAAGTTCGGGTTTACGCGGCCACCGCTTAGTTTGTCTCCAAAGACGTAGAAGCCCTTCAGCCCATTACTTGCGTACTCCCTCACGGCATTCTTGGTATACAAAATATCATCAAAACTCTGCAGGCCTATGTTCTGGAGTGCCAGGTCGGCGCTCTCTTTTGTACCAGGTGTGTTGTTCGTATTCGAAGTAGGCGGCTTTGGTTTATCGGCTTCCTTTTTTGTTATGACACGGTAACCAACTGCCCCAATCGCTGCAATAACAACAACTAACACCACCAATAGAACGTGTGCCATCCCAGCCTCACTGAAATTTTTCTTCATGTTACCACCCCCATTAATTAACTAACAGTATGCGCTAACAGAATGCAAAATAAAAGACCCCCGTTCCAGGGGTAAAACTGTTTAAGTCACCCCACTGCATTTGCATCAGTACCTGCTGCTCGCGGGCTGTGTCGCCGGAAGAAACTAATTAACTTTGTTGGGGAAGTTGCCTTTTGAAGCATTAATGATGTTTTCGATCCAAGCAACCATTGAGTTTTTCATCGAGCCGTCGGTTACCCAACCATATGCCGGTGCAGCCCAAACATTGCCTTCATAATTTCCAAAGGTTTTTGGCTCTGCTTCGAACCCAAAGCCAAACAATTTGTTCCTTTTAACCATGTCAAGCACTAGTTCTTGACTAAACATTTCGTGAACTATACTTACGAGTATTGCAGACTTTTTCATTGACTCTAATAAGTCATCGGTAATTATCTTCTTAGTTTCGTCGTTTAGGGCCATAGTTGGGAATATAACATCTGAGTCTCTGAAAAGTTCAGTTAATTCAACGTGTTTGTGAATGGTTTTTTTGGGGCTTTTAGACCAATACGTGACATTCATTCCTAGCCCCTCACATCTCTCTGCAATCGCAGAGCCAATATGGCCCAAACCAATAATCCCGACTTTTTTACCCTTAAGTTCTATGCCGCGGTATTTCATGAAGTCTTTATCAAAATCCAACGGGAAGCCATCTTTGATTAATCTTGGAGTTTGTCGGGCTAGGTTGAATAGCATGGTTAGCGCCCACTCAGACACGGCTTCAGTAGAAAAGTTCCTAATGTTACAAACTGGTATTTTTTTCGTGTCAGCGACGGTAGTGTCTACCCATGAAAAGGAAGTTGCTGCTCCAAGTATCGCCCTAAGGTTCGGGATGTCTTCATAATCAGATGAGTCTAACTTCCATCCAACATAATCTGGGTTGAGACACAAGATGCGCTCCTCATCTCCACTATATAGATCTTTACAGTCGGATAATGGAGCAATCGTTTTTGTGATTACAAGATCAAGACCTGCTTCTTTCAGTTGAGCGAGCATCTCAGCCGTAACTAGCTCATCCCAGAGTGGATCAAATATAAATGCTTTCATTTTGCTGCTACCACGCTGATCTCAATGCTCGCACCAAGTGGCAAGGCCTTTACGCAGACGGCCTCTCTTACTGGGTATGGTTCAGAGAAGAAGGCAGGATAAACATCGTTTAATTCTGGCATCAGGGCCATATCTGTAACGTAAATGACTACTTTGACGATGTCGTTAAGCGTTGATTCTGCGGCGGCAAGTATCGCCTCGATATTCTGCATAATCTGGGTTACTTTGTCTTTGGTCGTGCCCTCAACGAGGGTGTTATCGGGCTTAACGTGAACCTGGCCGGCCACAAACACGAAGCCGTTGGCTGTAATTGCTTGAGAAAGAATGTGTGGCGCGCTCGGTGCGTCTTTGGTGTTTGATTCCGTTTTCATAGGCTCCTTAGAATAGTATGTTAGTGTTGGGTAACGCCGCTTTGATCTTATCAAGCGTGCTCTGACTTAGCGGATTACCTGTTAAATTAAACTCTTTCAAACTATTCTTTAGGTTTGCCAGTTCATTAGGTAGCCCAGTGATTTTGTTATAGCTGTAGTTCAGTGTTTCGAGCTTGTTCAACTGTCCAATTTCGGCCGGCATGCCGGTCATGTTGTTATAGCTCACATCCAGCGTCTTAAGGGGCATCTTGCGAACCTCGCCAATAAGGGAACCATCGAGCCGGTTGTGATCTATCTTAAGCACCTCCAATCTAGTCATTCTGCCCATCTCTGAGGGCAAGGTCTGGATGTTGTTGTTGGAGAGAAGCAAGACAGTAGTGTTCGTCTTGTTATAAATATCTGAGCCTACGACAGTTAAGCCTTTGTCGCTTGAATCTAGCGTATTTGAACTTTTTGGCTGCTTGGTTGATGTAGTGGTGGTCGTTGTTCCATCTGATGTTGTACTGGTGTTGTCAGACAGTACCTTGTCGTAGACAAGCCATCCACCTAGACATAAGACAGCCGCTACTAATATAACAATTATTGCGTTCTTCATACTCACATCATAACAAATCGGCTAGAATATAACGTATGCGTTGGCAAGACATAGTAATTTCGGTAGCACAACTTTGTTTTATTATTGCCATGCTTCCAAGCATCAGAAGCAACGACAAGCCGGCTGTAGCTACAAGTGTAATGAATGTCGTACTGGTGGCGGTCATTGCTACGTGCATGCTGACGTTGCGACTTTGGTTCTCGGCATTTACTGCATTAACTATTGCAGCAACATGGACAATCCTTGCGGTACAAAAAATACGAATCGACAGCGAAAAAAAGTAGCCGTGTAGATAGTATAGAGCGTGTATCTGCTGCGTAAGTTGGTTGCGAAAATAAAAAAGAGGCACTGGACGTGCCTCTTTTAAACGACGGAAGACTTGCACCCACAGATGTGACCTACGAACTAACAAACTTCGAACTTTCGAACCGAACTTACTAACTTGACTGGTCACATATTAACGAACTAGTGCTGTTTCACTTGGTCTTCCGAGCAATAATCTATCAAAACAAGAATATAACGTCAAGCACATTTTAAGCATATATTTTTATGCACAGCGCCCCACGCCAATAGTGGTCAATTCGTCTTTTTCGTAGACACAGAAGAAAAACAATAGTGGAGATAATCTTTAGCAAGAAAAGACTACTGTTGAGGCTCGTTGAGTGTAAGTAACCTTGCTAAGCCCCAGGCTACTAATGCGTAAACACCCAGTGCTACCAATATATAGGGTTCAAATACAGAAGTTGTAGTTCCAGAGCTTGCTTTCGTTACGCCAAATATCGTGTCGAATGGTGCGCTAAAGATACCGCTGATTGAGTATATGAAGTTCACAAATGAATTGTTAGCATTTGCAGCTGTAATCTTTAGAATAAAGCGCATTAATAGAATAATGGCTATCAGGCCATAAATGTACCAAATTATGTTTGCAACTGTTACTTTTGTGTCTACATCAGTTTTTGCGGAGTGAGTATGTTCTGTAACAACAGTACCGCCGTCTGTAACCACGCGTTCGTCCTTATTGATGACTTTTTGTACTTCTTGCATGGAATAGCTCCTCGTTATTTTTGAAGATGTTTATCGCAAATTTCTAAACGCTTCGCCGCCCGGTTATCATGTTATATATGAACACGACGAGAGCGATTACAAGAAGAATATGGATTAAGCCACCTCCAATATGCCCCAGCAGGCCTAAGAGCCAAAGAACGAATAAAATTACTACTACAGTCCACAGCATGCGCATCTCCTAGTTCATTACTTACTAAATAGAGAATACGTTAACCGAGGCGGAACAACTGTAAGAATATTTACACGCAATCTAGCTGGTGCGTCTGTGGCGTAAATAATATGCGAGCAAGATGGATATAGATACGAATAACGTCCATGAAGCCAGACGGGCAATTATATGCGTATTATCACCAGTTGCAGATAGGGAGCCACTGCTTAGACCCAGGACGCTTACGGTACCCGTTGAGCAGAGTGAACTGGAGGATTTTGAACAAATGCGATAAGAGAAATTGTCAGTGGCGGCTGCAGACACTCTCGGGAAGAAGATTGAACTAATGTTACTCAAGACAGTGCGACTAGCAACATCTTTTTGTGTGTAAGTAATAACGCCAGAAGTGCTGTTTACGCTTGTAGTGCCCAGAGTGGGCGCAGACGTCACCGTTACTGTGGCGTTATCAACGCCCTCGTATGCATCGGTATACATTGACGGAACATCTAGCGATGCTTTACCGGCAGAAACTGTGATACTAGGGTTTGGCGTAGTCGAACTGGGTAGTATAGTAAGCGGCTGCCAACTGACTTCGCGTGCCCAACCAGCCTCAATCTGATTCAGGCCTGTTCCATCTGGATTCATGGTGTACAGAAGGGATGGTGCAAGTGTATCTATAAAGGCAATCTTTGTTCCATCAGGCGAAAACTCTGGAGAATGGAACCCGAGACCCTCGGAAGTAAGTTGTGTCTGGCTACTCCCATCTGGACTCATGGTGAAGATCTCTTGGCTGCCACTAACCTGACTCGAATATACGAGCTTGCCGCCGCTTGGCGACCAGCTTGCTTTACGCTCGTTGACGCTATTATTTGTGAGATTTACGATACTGCTTCCGTCCGCATTCATAATAACTACTTCGTCGTCGGAGGCGTCGAGTAAAGCAACGATCTTTGTTCCATCAGGCGAATATTCTGGATCGTAATACGAGGCCGAACTGGTTAGTTGTGTCTGGCTACTCCCATCACTATTCATTCGAAAGATTCGCACAGCACCAGAGACGGCTTGACCATAAAGTATTTTTGTTCCATCAGGAGACCAGCTAGGGGTGTATGTGTGCTCGCTGCTAGTAGTTATCTGTTGTGCGCTAGATCCATCAGCATTTGCAACGAAAACCTGAACAACCGATGAAATCATTTGAGTGTAGACAATCCTGGTCCCATTAGGAGAGTATTCGACGTCCGACTTACTGACACTGTCACTTAGAACGGTCTTATAATCTGTACCATCAGATTTAACACTCGAAAAGTGGTAGGCGGGACCGGTGATGTCCGTAATCAGTAATCGTCCATTGACGCCTGGAAACGTGCCCGCACTTGTCGTGCCGGGGGCTAAAAGTAAAACCATAGTCAAAGACAGAGCCAAAATCGTCATTTTTGCAGATATAACTCGTATCTTCATATCTCTTCGAGCACCCCAAAGCTTAAGCGTTACGCTAATAGTACAGTTTCTGCTAGAACTATTCAAACACATCCCGCGGTTGTCTAGAGCAGGGGTGCTACGCGCGCGTCAACTTTGCCGAGAACCACAGCAAGCTCACCAGCTGCATCTATGTGATAGTCGGCTCCTTGCATGACTTCTAGGGTCGATTGAACGAATGGGTCGTCGTTCTGATATTCTGCACGTTCATCTGCTTGGAATGCCTCGAAATCAGTTTTATCTAAGCCCTGATCCCTGTCTAAAGTTCTCAAATATCTAATTTGGACTGGGCACCAAAGGGCTATGGTTAAAGACCCATGTTGTCGTAGTGTTTGTACATGGCGAGGAACACGGATGCCATCAACAGCTATGCGTTTGCTATCCGTTGCAAGAATAGTCTCTGGAACAAAGTCATCGCCAAGCTCATGCCTCATGTGCGTATGGGCTATTTTGTAATCGTTCCTATCATGAAGCGGAAGCCGCCGTCGGGCTGCGTAGCTTCGAATGAGGTCACTAACAAGAATGGTCTCAAAGCCGTAGGTATCTGCAAGGTGCTTGCAGACTTCACTTTTTCCTGCACCTGGATTGCCCACTACCTGGAGAATTAGCTTGTCAGACATAAATTATATAATACAATAAAGCACAAATATATCAACTTTATCGATAGGCTAAGTTGGTTTTGTGTAACAATGTATGGGTGAAGAAACCTACGGCCACATTATTCTCGCTCCAGCAACTGGTTGTAGACCTGGCTATGGTACATCGCAACCACCATCTTTCAGGAAGTGAAAGAAGCGAGAACGACGTAGAGCATAGCTTTGCGGTTGCGTTACTCTGCTGGTACATAGTAGATGCGCACAAGATCAACTTGGACATGACCAAGGTTTTTAAGTACGCTATTGTGCACGACTTTGCAGAGAGGTATGCAGGCGACGTAAACACGTATGCGAGTCAAGCGGACCGCAATAGGAAGGTTAAACTCGAAAAGGCGGCATTAGCCAGGCTAAGCATCGAGTTTAGTAACTTTGGCGATCTCGTTAAAGTCATGAACGAATATGAGGGAAGGGAGGATGAAGAATCTCTCTTCGTGTGGACGGTCGACAAAATACAGGCCCTTGTTCTGGCCGACATGGATGGATGGCGTCCCTATAAAAAGATTGATATTAAGTATGATGCGTTCGTTAATAAGCACACCGAACAATTAAAGAGTGCTTCGCCTTACTGTAAGGAAATATTCGAAGCGCTTCTTGAGTACTTCAAAAGTACTTTTTACGACAGACCAAAATAAATGACCCTGCTTACTACGCGTTTAATGCTAGCTGGGCTAGTGCCTGAGGGACGTTCCCGTCTTCATTCCAAGCCACAAAGTCTCTTGCAGCCTCGGCGGCACTTTCAGCAACCAGCCCAACAGGCACAGGGGGCGTATCTGTTGCATAATACGCGTTTTCTCCAACTACTATAACCCCTATCTCTTCAATCCTGCTGCCTGGCCAGCCCGGTTCGGCATGATGAGGGTCAATTGCATCACGGAGCACCTCTGCTTCAGCTTTGTCCCACAAGGTCCCCATATAGTAGGTCTCTTCTTCGGAGCGCCAATCACTCGAGTATCTGATATCCATCACTCGATAGGCTGTGTGTTGCCCGTCCGTTCTTGTGGTTTCCCCTCGTTCCGCTGCATCTGGCATAACACTGTCCTTGTTTATAGCTTTATTATCACTCACTACAAATGATTTGCAAGCATGAGCAAATAACCAGGCATGACTTGAACCTAAACAATGGAGTTAGAATAAAAAGTAGATTAACGCATATTGTTGCTAGTCTTTATACTCAATCGAGCTAACTTTGTGGCCCAAGTGTCGTTCCGTCTTTGTGACGCCATTTTCTTCAAAACGACGAGAGTCAAAAACGTACGTGCCTAACTTTGGGAATAAACTGGCAGGTTTGCTTTTGACTACTCTTTCGCCACGAAACGTGACCACACGTAATTGGTCTGGATTGGTGACTTCTTGAATATCAGTAATTACTTTTGTTGAACCATCAGGTTGTTGCTCCACTAGTTCTATCCTGGTCTTTTCTGTGGAGCTCCTCAGCAAATATGCAGCTGCAACTGTTCTTGCATCATTGATGCCAACATCTACAAATACGGTAATGTCTTGCTTGGGCTGCTCGATCCCCGTCTTTGTCTTGAAACGAGTAGTGTGCCCTTTGTCGTCATACGTATATATCGATCCATGGGAAGTAGTGAATGAGCTTACCGAATCCTGTGGGCGTGTTTCAGGTGTTGCGTTGGGTTCTACCTGTACATCAATTGGGCTGGGGTTGGGCTGACCAGACGTTTCTTCTGCCATAGGTTCAATCATAACAGACGGCAAAATGAGCCTGAATCTGCCCCTAGGTCTTTATTAGTATCGCCGAAAGAACTACTAGTGCAGCGGCGCTAATTTTACGAAGTACATGGCCTTTTTCTTTAAGCAAGAAATAACTCAAGAATACTGTTAGAACAACCTGTGAGGTGAGGAGCATGGCTACCTTAGCTGGTTGTGGTGCACTACGATATGCGTAATATGCAAACAAGAAGTTACCCATGCTTGGAAGTGCGGTGAGGATAGGAATGCCAAATGTTGTTTTTCGTTCAGCAGTCTTCAGATCTTTGATTACAACGCGCCATTTAATAGCGAACACAACTGCTGCCGCACCAAGGTAAGCAATTACTAGGTAGGTTGCTGCACCGACTTGTTTTGAAATCTCTGCACTAGAAAGTTGAAAAACGGAAAATAGAAAGGCTGATAGTATCATCAATCCTACACCTTTTCGGTGCAGTTCAACTTTGCCCGTTACTACACTAAAAATCGCTAGCGTGAGCAGAATTAGTCCAAATACGTTCAAGGCAGTTAGGTGAAGATTTAGGAATACCAGTGAAAGAAACGTATTAAAGAACAGTATTGATGAGAAGGCAATTTGTGCGGTACCGTTCGTCAGGTTTTTCATCGACGCAAAGTATGTAATATTTCCAAGCCCTTGGCCCAAGACTACAAGAGCTACTGTCAGCAAGCTCACTTCCGAGAAGTTAAAGTGAAGTCCTCCCAAGAGGGGGGAGAGGAGGAGCGCTATGACTGCTCCAGAAAATGACAGCAGGGTAGCTTGTGTGTAGGCGGAAACTTTTAGCTTGTTCGAGAGTACTTTTGTCATAACCCCGTAGATAGAACGGAATATAACAGATAAAAAGGTTAGTAAAAGCCAGTCCATTGAACAATAATAACAGACCAAACAGGACTCAAACCAAAATAACAGAGGTGAGCGATGTGTATTCGATTAGAACGTACTCCTTACGGAGTTGAGTTGGTAGGAAGGGCTGCATGGACTAGTAATATAGGAGGGCTAATCTACCTGGTAGTAGTGGAACTTACGGGAGCAAGCTATAATCAACCGCAGTGTTAGGAATCATTTTTGCTCTATGCGCAGCTTTGTTCATTGCTCTTGCTCAAATTGCACTAAGGAAAAGCTACAAAGAATTTAAACCATCGGTAGGGTTTTTCTTTGATGCCCTGTTTGGTTTGGTGTTGTGGGTGCCACTAGCGCTGGTGATGGGTGTAACCTTCGGGGTAAGTTTTGAACAGGCGATCTTCTATGCAGTTATCTCAGCAATATTATCTGAGGCGCTGTTCTTCTATGCCCTGAGTCATGGAGAGCTGGCAGTGACTGCGACAGTTCTAGCAACCTACCCAGTCTATACGGTCTTGTTCTCAATCATACTCAACGACGAAGTGCTGACCCCCGAGCTACTATTTTTTGTTATGCTAGCAATCCTTGGTAGCGTCGTGGCAACCATCCCGGATAAGCTCAAAAAATCGGAACTAAAACTTAGTAAAGCAATAGTCTGGCCGTTCTTGGCAGCAATAGGGGTGGGGTTGTCTGACACCCTGTCAAAAGGCTATATTGCCCGATCGGGTGACTTCAGTTTTCTATTTGCCTTGGGTTTCATTCAGATTCCTGTAGCTCTCGCATATCTAAGATTGGAACGACAGTCGGTTATTAGCGCAGTAAAAGGAGCTGTCCATGACTTCAATTTATACAGAAAAGCACTCATTGGGGGATTCTTGAACATTGTTGGAACGGGCTTTCTTTGGCTTAGTTTTTCCTATGCACCTGCGTCGATAGTCTCACCAATAACTGGCGCGAGTGGGGCTTTATCTGTTATGTTTGCCCGTTTTGCTTTTGCTGAAAAGCTATCCGTCAGGAAATACCTAGGAATTCTTTTAGCCCTAGTCGGCGTGTTTGGCATAGCTCTAGTTTATAAAGAATAAAAAAACCTCCGTTTCCAGAGGCAAAAATGCTTAGGGTGTCTCAGCTCAATAAGTAAGCAAAGGTATTGTCTTGCTCTGTAGGCTGAGCAAAAGCTGTGGCTCGTAGTGAGGCATACTAGCCTGGCAACTACCTATTGTTATTGTTGAATAATTTGAGTGCTTTGATCAATCAGGTACTGTGCGAAATTTGAACCAGGTGCCTCGCCATAGGTTGCGAGTTGAACAATGCTAAGCTTGAATGAATGGTCTGGGCCATGTAGGTTTATAACACCATCTCTATGTCGAGTTGCAACCGATATGCCAGTTACCCCTGACTCATCCCGAACCTGCTCGACAAATTGCTCTGTGTAAGCTTTGCTTTTTGGGTGATTGACTACACCCAATGCAACCCGGACTTGTTGACCGGCAAAATTAGGACTGCCAGGGCCTGATGAAAGTCCTGCCAGTATGGTTGGGCCTACTCTATGTGGCTTATCATCGATAAGACCAACAGGCCTGTGAAGAGCGCGCTCTGCTATGTATCCACCTTTACGTTCTTCACTACCAGTCAATACTATGTGGTCAGGCTTAAGATAGGCATCTAAACCCAACTTAAGGATGGAGCGTTCAGTAACAAATCTCCTGATTGGGATATCTGGTCTACGCGATATTACTCCCGCTATTTCGACATCGTGTCTCTGAACCCCTCTTAGAAAAGCAGTATAGCCCACCATAGAAGGTAGGGGATATTTAAGCCAATTTCGTGGATCGAACTTAGAAACTAGCTCAACGGCCGTTCCATCGAAATCGCTCCAGAATTCCGGTGATGGTGATGCTTGTCGTTGTGGCATTAAGATAACACTATTCTCAGGAAGATTATTATGCAAGCACAAGCATACAAAAACTTCTCAATAACAGATTTACAAAGGCTTATGTCGGCCCATGTACATTCGATAATCGAGCGGTTAGCGAGATTATATGCCGAACCCAAGAGCACCCTTCCTAACTTGTAGACAAAGTGTTCCTGGCGAGAAGCTATAATTGGAACGTACTTCTTGCGGAGTTGAGTCGGTGGAAACAGCTTTATAGGGGCGGAGTAGGGGTTACGTACTCTACCGGAGCAGACTAGAACCTATTTCTTTAATTCTTTCCGCCTCATGACTATCAGTGCAGCAATAGCGCCAACCGTTAGTGCATTCTGAAAAGCAGGGAGCATAAGTATCCAGTCCAGCTTGCCGACAGCAAGTACGGCAAAAACACTGGCAATTGCGCTCCAAGTCCAAGTTGGCACGTATTCAGTGTTTGGTTTTTTGTAAACCTTCGCCGCTACTAGAATTTTTCCAAGTGTATTTACGGTAACGCTGCAAATAATGGCTATTGCGGCTGACTTAGTAACGACCCAAATAACCATGATTAGGATTGCGAGTATAAGGCTTAAAATATCGAACTTCCCAAATCCGCCCATGCCGTATTTTAGAGTCAGAGAGAAAATAATGATGGCTTGAACGAATAGGACCAGCGGAAACCAGAGAGAGTTAGTCGCACCTTCTGCAAGTTGTGCAAAGAATGATATTCCACTAAGTGTTATAAATATGACCCAAGCCATGCGTTGAGGCTTGGTATTGCCTTTAACAATATCAATGATGTAGGGGATTGAAGCAACGAGAGCAATTACTCCGCTAAGTATGCCAAAGAACTGAAACATGCATTAATCATACCAAACACCAAGAATGACTCGAACCTATTTACTCCTTAGAATTTTGGGTAAACAAAAACCTCTGCTACGAATAACAGAGGAGATAATGCTTATGGTAGCCCAAGTACATTCGAATTGGAACGCACTTCTTGAGGAGCTAAGTCGGTGGTTACAGTTATATAGGGTTGGAGAATGAGTTGCTTACTCTACCGCAGCGGACTAGAACCTATGCTGCAAGCCCACGCCTAATTAAACCAAAGCCACCAAAGAGGCCACTATCCTCCCCGAACTTAGTAACCGTAAGGTGTAAACCTAGTTCGCTTCCTATTTTATTCAATAGGTCCGTGTGCTTGATAGCTAGCCCACCACCAAAAACCACTGCTTTGGGCGTGTAGGTGTCGCAATATTTCTTCAGGTTTGTTTCAAACATTGCGGCAACTGTATCCCACTCTTCCGTCGTGAATTCTGTCGTTGGTTTACCAAACTTAGAATTCAGCGCATTGCCACCATTTTCTAGTTCCCAATCTTTGTAAGATGTTTCCCAAATACGCTTTTCTACTTTTATACCATCATGCTCATGACGTATCGTGGAACCACCAATACCTGTGCCCCAGATAATATAGTCAAAATCTCCTGACGTTTCGCCAAAAAACACTTCACCCAGTCCCATAGCAACTGCGTCATTATCCATAAATACAGGACAGTGAAGCTTTCCTGATATGTCAGCGGCAATTGGTCGACTCATCCAACTTTGCAAATTCTCGGCGTGAAGCAGCTCTGTTCCCTCGTCATTTAGTGTCCCTGGGATACCAATACCAACTGCTTGAATTGGCTCACCCTGCGAAAGCCTTAAGGCTTCATCGACAATAAAGCCGATGTCGTTGACGTAGTCATGGGTGTTAACTCGCCGCACTATCGTCTCGTCAAATGCTAGAGTCTCAAGACCATTAGACGACGCAAGTCGTGTATTCGTTCCACCAACATCTACAGATATAAACATGGCTCAATAGTACCATACGACCAAGAAAGACTCGAACCTAAGTAACAGGGGTGGTTGCAATGGGAAAAGAAAAAGAGACTGGTTTTGGAACCAATCTCTATCTGTAAACTTTCACTTGGTAGCGGGGGCAGGACTCGAACCTGCGACCTTATGGTTATGAGCCATACGAGCTGCCGCTGCTCCACCCCGCGATAGTAAAGCTGGATTATTGTAGCAGAACAGATACAGACAGTCAATTGTTGGCGATAAACTGAGCAATAAAAAAAGACCTCCGGAGAGGTCTTTTAGTGCTGTTACCAGCTGCGTTGTCGGCCACCGCCGCCACCGCCACCACCGAAGTCACGACGAGGTCGTTCTTCACGTGGGCGAGCTTCGTTAACGGTTACAGTTCGTCCGCCAACTTCGCTGTTGTGTAGAGCCTTCTCGGCTGCTTTGCCTTCTTCGTCATTTTCGAATTCGACAAAACCAAATCCCTTGCTACGGCCAGTTTCGCGGTCTTTGACCACGACAGCTGAAGCAACGGTACCGTGAGCGCCGAACAAGTCGGCTAGCTCTTCGTCGGTGGTGCTAAATGGCAAGCCACCTACAAATAGTTTGTACATGTATTTATTCCTTTGTTGTTAATCGCAAGTACGACCTGTTACCTTATCGTCTGTCTCTGCCACCGAATTTGCGATTTCCAACTGGAACTGCGATCGATCTGAGCTAAAGAACTATAAGAACCTGCAGCCCAAATTTAAACACAAACATCACCGTAAAGCAAACTATTATTAGTAATAGTATTGACAAATAAGCAAAGTTATGTATAATAGTAATTAGTTTTGAGTGATCAACAAAACAAAAATCAACCAAAAAACAAAGGAAATTATTAGATGAAAACTCCATTACAACTTAGCTACGAACTATTACCAACAACCGATAGCCGACTAGCTGAATACGACGATCTACTCGCGTAAAATTGATATCCAAATGAAAAAGCTCTCTAGCAAAAGAGAGCTTTTTTAATGTCTTCTGGTAGCAGGGGCGAGATTATCGGCTAGTGCCTCCTCCGCTCAATAGTGCGCGCAGTAAACTGCTGTGCATATTTCGCTACACGACCTCGCGACGAGTATCTCCGCCTGCTGGCGGGTCCACGGCCGCTCGTTACAAATGTGGCCCCAACCATGCAAAAACCCCACAGATGTGGGGTCCTTACATGGTAGCAGGGGCGAGATTTGAACTCGCGACCCCAGGCTTATGAGTCCTGTGCTCTAACCAACTGAGCTACCCTGCCGTAATTAACAGAGATGAATATACCATATCTGTATCTGTTAAGCTAGTTATCGAATTGCTGAGCAGGGACACGTTCCCAGTTATACAGACAATGATCAAGAACAAACAGGAAGTTAGCTTTAACATTTTCTGGAATCTGTGCAGCTGTTAGCTCAAGCAGCTCTTTTTTTGTAAGCAGTCTAATGTCATTAGATTCTCCGTCGGCTGGCGGGTTGTGGGGTGGCTCGGAGGCAACAAAGCCATAGCAAATGTCGGTATGGTAGTGGTCGAGGTCACCAAACTTATGAGTCTGGTGCGATAAAGGGTAAGGGTGGAAAATTACCGAAGATGAGGTCTTGATGCGATCTTTTGGCTGCAAGAGTTTGAGCTGGTGCATTTCGTAACCGGACTCTTCTCGCAATTCGTGCGTAACGGCTTGCCACGGAGTCTCGTGCAGTTCAACATGGCCCCCAAACTGTATAAGCATCCCCAGTTTTTTGTGCATGTGAATCATGACTTTTGGCTCGTCAAAATCCGTTCTTACAATAAAGGCGCTGGCAGTTTGGTCGTGTTGACCGGGTTTTGTGTGAATATGGGACATGCCTATACGCTACTACACCTATAGGGTATTTGTCGAAACCAGATGGTGGATATGACAATGGTCTGACTCTCGTTGACCAAAGCATAAGTAACATGGTTCAATGCTGGTACATATGCGCAAAGAACCTGCATCACATCGAACCTGGCTGCGTGCAGCATGCTTGCGCTTGTGCCGATTACACTTTGGTTTGCTGATCCTGTATGGCGTGCTTGTTGGCGTATATGACTCGGCTCACCTTATGGCGCCGGATATCATTATGAAACGCTCAGTAACGTTTGGAATTTTGCTGGTAGCCAATACAGCTCTCTGGTATGCGGCGCACAAAGAAGTCCAGAGGAGTAGTTATTATAAATGGCTGATCTATGGAGTTGTTCTGATTGACTTGGTCTTGGCTACAGTGAGTGTCTATACGGATAGGGGCGTGGCGAGCCGAGATGTGGCACTGTTTGCGTTGCCGATTATTTCGGCCGCTGTGTTGGTGAATCGCAGTGCAATATATGGAACTGCCTTCCTAAGCTTGGCCGCCTATGTGGCAGTGAGTATGCGCTATTACTTTTTGCACCCAAATGAAATGCTGCATGTAGAGATCTACGGCATGCTTGTTTTTCACAGCGCCATATTTTTAGCAGTCGCCAGTTTGCTGTGGGTTGTTGTCCGCGCTCGTAAGTAAGTACTTCACAGCCACACACAAAAGGAATAGAATATTGTCCCCATGAGTGATCAGAGACTCGAACTGGCATTTCTTGATAAGATCCACCCACCGGAAGCTATTAGCCCCGAAATAATTATTGAGCAGCAACCGGGCGGCTTGTACTGGGTAGACTCAATGGGTATGGAGCCAGTTGCCATGCATCTTGGGCAGCTTGATTTTTACGGTATAGAACTGGCGTACAGCGCAAACACAGGGCGACATAGCGTCCGTGCTGTTTTGGGAAGATACGAAAGGTTGAGCGTGGGAGAGACGCGAAAAACAGTCCTTAACCCGATTGCGTGCATAGGAAGAACATCACTCCTTGACGAAAAGGATCCAACGGCTGTAACGAGACTGCTAATTGAGCAGAACAAGTTATTCTGGACTGACCTACTGGAATGGTATGAACTGGGTAAAGTAAAGCGAGTGTTTAAGCCTACAGAATCGTACGAAGAAGAGATAAAACGAGCCCAGTTTATGATTGGGCTATACGAAACGTTATCTTAGGCGAATAACTTATGCTTGCATGTACGTGGCATGGGCGTATAGTCCTTGGTAATAAAGGGACAAAAGTATGCCACGTATTGGCGAAAGCCTACAGCCACCAACGTTAGAACCGGATTGGTTTACATTGTTTCGTATACCAAAGCGTTTTTTTGTATTGAGCCACGATGAGAGACGACAGTTTATTGAGGCACATCCCGGCATCGAGCCAAAACATCCAAATAGTCACAGACATGAAGTTTTAACTCGAGATGATGTTGAACGAGCAAGACGCAGAAGCCCAATACTCCAGGCACGCGGCACGGCGGCATTGGCAAGGCAACTTGTACACGAAGGACCGGTCCGCACAAAACAGCCACTTCAGCTAAAGGTAAAAGATATCGATTGGGCGCCCGCTGGGCTGCACAAAGACAGGGCAAAAATGGTTGTTGCCCTCGATGATCCCCAGGGGAGACTCGCAGAAGAGGCGGGTGTCATGTTTGATGCTTTGTGTAGGCTGGGTGATGTGCAAATTGAACACAATGCAAGCCCTGACCCCGGACTAGTCATCGCGCGGAGCTCACTAGAACATGCTTCTGCCGAAGCATTGGCATTCTTATCAGAAAGAGTGGCGGACACGGTTACCCTTGGGCCGGTCTCCTCTGTGTACCAGCGATGATATATACTTGCCAAAATGGAATTATCGCAATTTAACTATGACCTTCCAGAAAAATCTATAGCGCTTTATCCCCCAAAAAAACGAGGCGCTACAAAATTACTGGCACTAAATAAAAACACAGGGAAAATTAACGACTCTCGCTACGAATGCCTAGGAGATTTCTTGCGGCCAGGTGATGTGCTGGTGCTCAATAACACCAGCGTCTTGCCTGCGCGGCTCAAAACAAATACAGAGGGTGGGGCAGAACGCGAACTTCTATTGCTAGAAAAGCATGGGCAAAGTTCTGAGCACCATTCGTCGCTCGTTATGTATAGGCGGAAAATTAAGCGAGGGCAAATACTCCTGGTTGGTGATACTGAGTTGGTTGTCGATGAGGTATTCGAAAATGGAACGGCAAAAGTGCATAGTGAGGTTGATTTGTGGGATTTGGCAGAACAAAAAGGAAGCGTTCCCTTGCCACCCTATATGCATCGCAACGAAGAGCCTGGTGATCGTGAGCGCTACCAAACTGTATTTGCGAAAGAAAAAGGTTCTATTGCTGCGCCAACTGCAAGCCTTAACCTTACGACAGGTATCCTGCAGTCGTTGCGTGACAAAGGCGTAGAGATTGTTGAGCTAACTTTGCATGTGGGCCTGGGGACATTTATGCCAATACGTGTCGACGATGTAACGAATCACAAAATGCACCAAGAGTATTTTGAGATAGCAAAAGACGCTGTTGCAGCAATCCAAAAAGCAAAGAAAGAAGGACGACGGGTGGTTGCCGGAGGGACTACGGTAACAAGAACACTTGAGTTTTGTGCCGATAAGATTATGCAGACGCCAGGGGACCTGTGTGGCGAAGCAGACATATTCATTTACCCCGGCTATACGTTTAAGATCGTCGATGCTTTACTGACTAATTTCCATGCACCGCATTCGACAGTGCTTATGATGGCTGCCGCGTTTGCCGGCTGGGAGAACCTAAAACATGCGTACGAGCACGCATTAGAAAATGATTACAAATTTCTCAGCTACGGCGACAGTATGCTGATCTGCTAGTTTTTTTCAGACTCGTAACTCAAACGATACGTGCAACCACAGCGCACGAGCAACCAATATGAGAAGAAGGCCCCCGCAACCAAATATGCTGCTTGTATTTTCAGCATTCCAGTGATGCCAAAGGGTGTAAGTGATAATCCGAGCAAAACTTTAGAGCCGGTATTCCCTACTTGTCTTATGAGCGATACACCGGACAAAACACTGGCACGGATGCCGCTTGCAGTTCGATCATTAATATAATCCGATACGATTGGCTCTTGTAGGTTGTACTGTGCCTGCATAAAAACGTACACAGCCACCAAAAGCCACGGTGCGTGAACGACTGAAAAACAGAGATACGTCAGGCCTAAAAGGATATTTAGGTATAACATGGCTTTATCGAGTGAGAGAACTTGTTCTAGACGATGAACCAGCCGCAAGCACAAAGCATTAGCAAGACCTCCGAGCGTCAGGGCAAACCCAATGAAATATGGCGAGACGCCATTTGTTTTGAAGTATGCTTGGTACGAGCCGTAAACAACGTACACTGCAGGCAGGGTGAGCAATCTTGTATACGTAATATTGCGCAAGAAACTATCCTGACGAATTTGGCCTAGGCTGCTTTTAAAGAGATGCCACATGCTGCTTCCGGCAAAGGGATTAAGCTCAGCCCCTACGACATCTCTTAGGCGAAGATTTACGATGAATGCAGCCATTTGGGCGATTGCAGCAGCAACGATAAGCGTTGTGAAGGCGTCATTCTTGAAGTGACCGTAGAGTAAGCCCACGGTTGCTGTGCCGATTGCGAACGCCAAGTTGTCGTATGACCACAAGTGCGAAAGATGTTTTTTATAATCTTTTCGGTTGCCTTCTGCTTTGGTGCCTTCGAACAGGAGTGCTTCTTTGCTGCCACTTTGCAGCGCCTCGCCGAGGCCAAATAACGCATTTGATACAAACAGCGTTAGTACTGTTGGGGAGACAAGAACAAGCAGCATGCCCAAAGCTGACATCAGTGTACTGACAACAACTGACTTGCGGTGTCCAAATCTATCTGCCAGAACTCCTGTTGGCACTTCAAAAAGCAGTACCGCCGTAGAGTAGAAAGCCTGCGCTAAAACTACCACTGTCAGGTTAACGCCGTGTGTCAAAAAATATAACGGAACAATCGGTGTGTAGAACGACAAGCCACTAAAAAATGAGGATAGCTTTAGGTAGTATGCATTCGTTCGTTGTTTGGCCATTGTTTGATTTTAAATCATAACAAAGAAAAGGACGACCATGGGGTCGCCCTTTCAGTTATTTTGGTATGTAGTTTTAGTTTGAAGGTGGCAACAATACCGTATCAATAACGTGGATGGTGCCGTTACTTGTTTCGATGTCTGTTTTTGTAACGTTCGCATCGTTAACCATGACATTCGAACCGTCTACCTTGACGGCAACGTCTTGGCCAGCAACTGTTGTAGCCTTGGTTAACTTCACGACATCAGCGGCTTTTACGTTACCAGATACAACGTGGTAGGTAAGGATCGCTTTTAGCTTCGCAGGATCCTTTAATAGGCTATCAAGCGTGCCAGCTGGCAGCTTATCAAACGCTGCATTCGTTGGTGCAAAGACCGTGAATGGGCCACTACCACTTAACGTATCAACAAGGCCTGCTGCCTTAATAGCTGCTACCAGCGTTGAAAAGTCAGGGTTGCCGCTTGCTACCTCAACGATGTTTTTGCTGTTCATCGTATCTTGCTTAGTCGTCTCTGTTTGTGAAGATGACGCATCTTTTTTACTATCATCTTTGTTGTTGTTGACGAGAAAAAGTCCTCCCCCTAAAACTGCTAATACCACAACGCTAATTATGGCTACTTTACTTCCTTCCATCTTTTTTCCTTTCTAGGGCTTATGCCCAAAATTAGTTTGTAAGTCCAGCATAAGTAAAGAGTTGTTTACGCCACGTAAACAATGTGTAAAGAGACTGTTTAGGCTCGTTAACAGTTTATTAACGCTAATCTGGTACATTAGTTACATATGAGTAACAAAGTACTAGTTATTGAAGATAATAATGACATGCGAGAAGCCTTGGAACGCTTTCTTAGCTCGAACGGTTTCGCAGTCTCCGCATATGATTCCACAGAGGATGGCATAGATGCTGTTGACGAAATCGACTTTGATATCGGGCTTATCGACATCAACCTACCGGGTAAGAGCGGCTTTTCGATGATCGAGTACATACGAAACAATGGCAGCACCATGCCGCTTGTTGCAATGACGGCACGAGATGGACTGCAAGATAAATTGAATGGTTTTGATCTGGGGTTAACCGACTATATAGTGAAGCCTTTTGAACTGCGCGAATTATTAGCTCGTATGCAAGTACACCTCCGCGCACAGAAAAATGGCGCAGACAGTGACGAGATCACGACAGCTAACTTCCGAATAAATAGTAAGACATGGGACTTTTATGTGCACAACAAAAAAGTTGAGCTTACGAATACCGAATTTCGTATTATGCAGATATTGATGACGCACAGCCCAACAGTTGTTAAGTTGAACGACCTTATTGAGTTTGTCTGGGGCGACGGCCCCGAATCAGACAACCCGCCTGTTCGGATCCATCTTGCAAATATTCGGAAAAAAATCGGTGACAAGCAACTGAATATTATTAAAACAGTCCCTGGTATTGGGTATAAGCTGAATGACTCTCCAGCAGAGTAATCGCCATGCATAGATCTTTACGCGATATTAAAATATCATTTATTGCATCGATCATAGCGTTAACAGCCCTATCGGTGATTACCTTGTCAAGCATGCTGTATGTTACAAATGCCATTGAGCTGCATAATTCTGTCTCATCGTCAAAGTTGCAGGATCTCACTCGTGATTACCCGGATGTCGCCGCATACCTTGAGACGCAAAAAAATGCCGAGGCCCATTTTGTTACCATTTCTAACTTAGTTAAGGGCGACCAGCAACGACTCATTACGCGGGCGTTGGTCCTGACTAGTATCCCCGTTCTTGCAACGAGCAGCGTACTGGCTTTTGTGCTTGCGAGAAGACTAGTAAAGCCAGTCGAGGAGACGTTTGCAGCACAAGAACGCTTTTTGCAAGATGCTTCCCACGAAATGCGTAACCCGCTTGCTGCTTTATACGCCGTGATACAGCAAGCACGATCAGGCATTAGCGCAAAAGATACTTCCAAGTCTTTGGAGGTACTTGATAGGCAGGCGCGCCAGCTCATAAAGCTTAATGAAGACCTATTGATGCTTGAGCGAAGTAAGATTAAAAAGCAGGGTATAGGGCAGCAGAACATATCCGAGCTAACACTCGATGTCATCGACAGCGAGTTTGCTTATGCCACGCAACAGAAGGTTCGAATTATCCAGAAAGTTGAACCAAATATAACGACAAAAGTGTTAGACGCTGATTGGGTTTGCTTGGCAAGAAATTTGATCGAAAACGCCGTAAAATACTCCAAACCCAACAAGTCTGTAACGGTAACTTTGGAAAGAAACAAGCAACAGGTGATTTTTTCAGTAAGTGATAATGGTATAGGGATTCCAAAATCACAAATCGATAATATTGGACGGCGATTTTATCGTGGTTCTAACGTTGGACGTACGGCGGGCACCGGCTTAGGTTTGGCCATTGTACTTCAGATTGTAGAGAAATATCGTGCATCTATTGACATAAAAAGTGTCGTTAATCGCGGGACCACCGTGACTATTGCCTGGGCACAAAAACATAGTACTGGATAATCAACCCAAGAACAGAGGTGGTATACTGTCTTGATATGAAAGAAACAGGTTTTACGATAACGCATAAGCTAGCGGGCACCATGGCCCGTTCGGGAGTATTGCATACGCCACATGGTGATATTCAGACGCCATATTTTGCAGTGGGTGGCACCCAAGCGACCGTAAAAGCGCTTACCCCAGAACAAGTGCGCGAAATAGGGGGGCAAGCGGTCCTGGCGAACACGTACCATCTTATGCTTCGACCGGGAGCCGATACGGTAGAGCAGGCAGGCGGTCTTGCAAGATTTATGAACTGGAACGGGCCGACAATTACAGACAGTGGTGGTTTTCAGGTATTTTCGCTTGGCATGGCTTATAAAAAGGGTATAGATGCAGTCGCACACTCTACGAAGGGCGATGCGAGCAAAGCCAAAGAAGCAGCGGGACAATTGGCGAAGGTGGATGATGACGGCGTTAGCTTTCGATCTCACCTAGATGGGACCAAGCTACGCATGACACCAGAAAGTAGCATGCAGTTGCAGTGGCAAATTGGTGCAGATATACATATGGCGTTTGACGAGCTTACTTCGCCACTGGCAAGCCCTGAATATATTAAGATTGCATTGGACAGAACTCACGCTTGGGCTGAACGTTGCGTTGCAGAACATAAAAAACAGTGGAATGCGCATCAGAAAGCTGGCAGGCCATACCAATCGCTCTGGGCGGTGGTACAAGGTGCGCGCGACGAAACACTCAGGCGCGAGTCGGCGCAGTACTTACGTAAACTCGATGTGGATGGCTTTGGTATTGGTGGAGTGTTTGAGCCAGGAGAAATTCCGGATGTTGTGCGGTGGGTCTGCGAAGAGCTGCCAGAAGATAAGCCTCGACACTTGCTTGGTATCGGTAGTGCGGTCAGTGATTTATTCTTGGGGGTTGAATACGGTGTTGATAGTTTTGACTGCATTGCCTTCACGCGGCAGGCAAGAAATGGCAGTATCTACACACGAAAGGGCCGGCTTAACATTAAGAACGCCCAGTTTAAGTCAGACTTTTCTACACTTGATCAAGATTGTGCCTGCTATACGTGCAAGAACTACACAAGAGCGTACTTGCACCACTTGTTTAGGGCAGAAGAAATACTAGGGCTAACCCTTGCTTCTTTGCACAACGAGTTCTTTGCTGTGAATCTGGTCGACAAAATCAGAAAGTCAATTCTTGACGAGAGTTTCCTGCGTTTTAAGCAGGAATTTCTGCGTGAATTTGGGGCGACTGTCTAGTTAGCTCGACGAGGCCTAGTTTATCTAGGGCAATATCACGCAGAGCAGCCATGCCTAATGCAAATGTTACTGCCTTATCGTTCCCACTAAAGTCTACCCTTATATCAGCCATGAAAAGACAGCTTAATATGTCTGAGCTAAATGGATCTGCAGGGTCTTCTGGTTGTAGTTCACGTTTAGCAACCTCTAGAGAGGCTCGTCTTTCGGGTGTGCTTGGCCCGCTTGCGTGCTTTTGGTCATTGTTGTCGGCCAAGAATCTTGCATTTGCAACTTCTTCTGGGCCAGTAAGGCCAAGTATGTAGCCACCCCTCCGCTTGATATGCACTGCGTCTAGGGGATGTCGAATTGCATCGATCAAAACTACTTTTCTACCTAACCCCTCCAAGCCATTTATGACTGCGCTGCCGTTTCCATCTGTGCGAATTTGCTTATGAATTTTGCTCATAGCAACCATGTCATCTGTGTCGATTCCGTCTGATAGGCCAGCTGTTCGAGCGAACTCATTTAGTAAACCACGCATGCGAATTGCATATGTCTCACCAAATGTCTGAAGTGCATCTTCGTGTTGTGATGGTGGAACATTAACGTATTTATGCATACCCGGAAGATTAACCGTGTCTGCATAGCGCGCAAAAGTACTGGCGCCAATACCCGGCCACTCACTAACCAAGCCGACTACAAGCGGCTCGAATGGTACCGGTTCTTTCATTTCTCGTTCAATAACAGGAATGTGGTCGGTCATGGGGCAATATTAACATAAAACATCAATTTTGTAAAGTGTTTTTGTTTGTTGTGTATTGTACTATTGCGACCCTTAGGCTAAGGCTGTTATAGTTAAATCCTAGTATGGCAGTACTAGATCAAGGCATAGAAACGACAGAACGACCCGGAGAGGGTCGTTTTTTTATGCCTATCGCATTGGATAATCTAAGGTCTGACGTCGTTGCACAGGCGGACGTACTTCGCCAACAGCGTATACAATCTGGCCCAAGCTTTGAGAGTCGTGTCGGCGAATTTGAAGAGCGGTTTCTTGCTCTTGATCAAGGGTTAACCGATGTGCGTGGTGAAACTGCTGGGGTGCATGCATTTCGCATATTATATCCGGAGCGCCTGGTTTCACGCACTAATGCCTACGACAGACTTACGGAGCACTATAAAGTTAAACAACAAGAACAAGGGCCAACAAGATCGGTAGTTGTACCAACCGCAGCTATAAATACGCACAAGCTGCTCAGGTTTCCCGGCGAAGGTGACTATAACTACTACCCCGTAGTCGATATGCGGATTCAAACGAGAACCGATCCGGTTATACAAATTTATACCCTTGAGGGCCTTCAGGACTTACCAGGCACCGGGCTTTGGTATCGATTCCCTCTCGCAGACGTTGAGATTCAGCCAATAATGTTACCGGGTGGGAGTGAGCGGTAGATGGAGACGCTAAGACCCACCTCCGAAGAATCAAATCAGCACCGCCAAGAAGGCGGTGTTTTTTTATGCCATGGCCTTATCTCGCCACATGTTATTAATCTCTTGGACAGCCTGAGCCTAATAAAGGCAACAAGCGAAGAGTCAGCCAGGGCGTTGGCAGCCGCTGCAAAAGACGCAAACTTTGATAGGTATGGTGATCAGCTTTATAACTACGTGCGCTCGCCCAATAAGACGCATCCAGGTATTCTCAGGCGAATTATTTTTATGGAAACACATCTAGAGCGAGCATCACATTACGCTGACGCCTGTAGCGCTATCGGAAGAACGGGTGAAAGAGTTGCCCTTAGGCTTCAAGAAATTATTTTGCCAGAAGAGACACTAACTCTGGGCGACAGCGCCTATCGGTTGGCAACCGGCCCGCTTGGACGAATATCTCTCAGTTACCATGATGGTACGAAAGTAGTTTTATATAACTGTTGGGCAAAGGTAGATCATGTAACGCAGCGTATTGCAGGCGTCCAGGATCAAATACAGCTAGTGCAGGATGTAGTTACCCACAATAATGAGCGCATGGCCGCTTAAAAACCGATGACCTGTTAGATCCAGCGGATTAGGGTCGCATTTGGTATGCCTGCATGCACATCTGCCTCTGGTTCTACGAGCTTCCTGATGGCCCGTCCAATGCCGCCGTGGCCAACCAATAAGATGTTTTCCTTGGTGCTCATCTGGACGATCTCTAAGATGGCAGCCGCTCTCTTGATAAGATCAGACCAAGACTCAACTCCGGCAGGTAAGGGTTCTTCTAAAAGTGAAACGCTTGCCGCACGTGAGTAGGGAGTTGCTTCGAGGCTGCCATAATTTCGCTCTTGTAAGTTATCGTTAAGCTCGATCAAACTTGGGGGTAGCTTAGCCCCTTTTACAAACAGTTTCGCTGTTTGGTGAGCTCTGTCTAAGGGAGAGGCAAAGATAGCATCTATTTTTATCCCTTCTAGCTGCGCCTGCTTACCCGCCGTTAGTGCTTGCTGTTTGCCCTCTTCGGTTAAAGGGGTGTTGGTCCTCCCAGCAAATAACCCTTGGACATTCATGACACTTTGGCCGTGGCGGATGTAATAAAGTCGTTTCATACCTTATAATCTTAACAGGCATGAAGGTTGATTTGCAGCCAGGAAAATATGTTGTCGCAGTTTCTGGCGGGGTGGACTCGGTAGCACTGCTTCATTTACTTGCACAAACGCCAGGGGTGGCGATAACAGTTGCACACTTTGACCATGGCATTCGTGATGACTCAGAGCAAGACCGCAAGTTAGTTCAAGAGCATGCTGCAGTGCTCGGGTTGCCATTTGTATATGATCGAGTGGAACTGGGGAAAGGAACTAGCGAAGCGACTGCCCGCGAGGCACGCTATACATTCTTGCGGTCCGTGCAAAAGACTGCTGGAGCACAGGCGCTTGTAACAGCGCATCATAAAGATGATCTACTAGAGACCGTTATTATTAATCTACTTCGTGGCACTGGCCGCCTGGGTTTAAGTTCACTGTCCGACAAATCCGATTTACGTCGACCGTTGCTTGGGTTTACAAAGAAAGATATTGCAGCCTATGCCAGTGAGCAGGGGCTCGTATGGCGAGAAGACACTACGAATAGTGATACAAAATTACTCAGGAACTACATTCGTCGCGTGCTTATTCCAAAACTGGATGCAACGAGCAAAGAGCAGCTGTTGGCGCATGCTCGTCACCTGTCGGTTTTAAATCGGGCTATAGATACAGACCTCACGACCTATCTTCACTTGCAGCCATCCCGGCAAACTCTCGACCGAACAATGTTCTGTATGCTTCCACACGTGGTGGCTCGTGAAGTGCTTGCGGCCTGGTTGCGCAGCCACGATATTCGGTCATTCGACAGCAAAATGCTAGAGCGACTGGTTGTTGCTATAAAAACGTATACACCAGGAAAACAGGTAGACATCGATGTTAGGCATAGACTCCTTGTTGGGTCTGACGTACTGGCACTCGTAACACGTGACCGCTAGCATTCTAGGCAGACCCGCGGTATAATTTTAGTACATGGATAAAAAACCGTTTCGGAATAATCAAGCACCTGGTGCAAACAATAAAAAAGGCTTTAAGAATGTTGGCTTTGTTGCATTACTAATTCTTATCGCAATGATAGTATTCACGGCTGTGGGGCAGCCAAGCAAGTTAAAGGACGCCTCATTTTCTGATGTCATTCGTCGAGCAAACAACGGTGAGATTCAACAGATAGTCATTAAGGGCAATAGTATAGAGGTCACCAAAAAAGGCGAAGACAAGCCATCCGAGAAATCCTATAAAGAAGCTGGCTCGAGTATTTATGAGCAGGGGCTCACCAATCGCAATGTCGATGTTGCGGTAAAGAACGACTCAAGTGGTGGCTTCTGGCTGAGTCTCGCAAGTGGTATCATCCCCGTAATACTGATTAGCGCGGTTTTGTTCTTTATGTTGCGTAGTGCGCAGGGCCAAGGAAACCAGGCAATGAGTTTTGGTAAAAGCCGGGCGCGTCTTTATGGCAACGAGAAAGACAAGGTTAATTTTAAGAGTATTGCTGGTAGCGAAGAGGCCAAGCAAGACCTAGAAGAAGTGGTTGAGTTTCTTAAGTATCCGAAAAAATTCGAGTCTGTTGGCGCAAAAATTCCAAAAGGAGTTCTTCTGGTTGGCCCTCCTGGCACAGGTAAGACAATGCTGGCCCGCGCCGTAGCTGGCGAAGCAAACGCACCGTTCTTTAGCATTAGTGGTTCGGAATTCGTCGAAATGTTCGTGGGCGTTGGGGCGAGTCGTGTAAGAGACCTGTTTGCAAAGGCTAAGAAG
The DNA here is from genome assembly GCA_036826335.1 of Candidatus Saccharimonadota bacterium. Taxonomy (GTDB): domain Bacteria; phylum Patescibacteriota; class Saccharimonadia; order Saccharimonadales; family AWTP1-31; genus DAISWP01. The sequence goes on from DAISWP010000001.1 coordinate 121,882, forward strand.
AACGCACCATGCATAATCTTCATTGATGAGATAGATGCCGTCGGTCGCCGTCGTGGCAGCGGTATGGGGGGTGGCCATGACGAGCGTGAACAAACGCTTAACCAGATTTTGGTAGAAATGGATGGCTTTGAACAGGGAACGAATGTCATTGTTTTAGCCGCAACAAACCGAGCGGATGTGCTAGACCCGGCTTTGCTTCGCCCTGGTCGTTTTGATCGACGAGTTAACATTGGGTTACCCGATCGTAAAGATCGAGAAGCTATTCTTAAAATACACTTTGAAAAGAAGCCGGTAGCAAAGGGAGTCGACCTCGACTCATTAGCGGGCAAAACGGCCGGTTCATCGGGTGCAGATTTGGCAAACATGGCTAACGAGGCAGCTATTATTGCTGCTCGTCATAACCGTAAAGATATCACCCAGGAAGATGTGACATCTGCCTTCGAAAAAGTTGCCATTGGCCCAGAACGCAAGAGTAAGATAATGAGCGAAAAAGAAAAGGAGACCACTGCCTATCACGAAGCGGGCCATGCTATTGTGGGTCACGTTCTGCCAGACAGCGACATGGTGCACAAGGTCACTATTATCCCGCGTGGCGGCACCGGTGGTGTTACTTGGTTTATCCCGCCAGAAGATAAAAGCTACCATAGTATTGTTGAGTTTAAAGATATGCTGGCGAGAGCTATGGGCGGCCGGATTGCAGAAGAAGTAGTGTATGGGCGTAACCATGTGACGACCGGTGCAGGTAATGACTTGCAAAAGGCTGCCGAGATTGCCCGCGACATGATCATAAATCAAGGCATGGGCGACAAATTACGAGATCAAGTTTTTCATGTTGAAGAAGGTGTTATGCTTGATCGACTGGTCCAGGAACGCCAGTACTCAGATGATACTGCGAAGTTGATTGACGATGAGGTCGAGGCTCTTATTACCGAGGCTGCTCGTCGCGCACGTGAAGTCATTAAGGCAAACCGCACACAGCTTGAAGCACTCAAGGATAGATTACTCGAGAAAGAAACCGTGGAAGCCGACGAAGTACTCGAAGTTCTAAAGGATACATCCGTCCCCAAGACAGCAATTTTGTACTAAATAAAGCGCACTATATTTCGTAAAATTCGCACTGTTCGACCACTACTTTTGTATCTATAATAGAGCGCAATGAATCGCATACTTCGCCGCGTTAACAAAAAAGTCAGCTTAGGCGGCGCGGCGACCCTGTTGATTGGCACGTCTATGTTCGGTCAGGCTCTCGGTTTTTTACGTCTAAAACTGGTCAACGCTAACTTTAGTCCCGTTGGCCCACAGAGTACCGATGCATACTTTGCGGCGTTTAAGATCCCGGATTTCTTCTTCTTTACATTAGCCGCTGGAGCTTTAGGGGTGGCGTTTATGCCCATCTTGGCCGATCATTTAGAGCGTAGCGATCGAAAGGGTGTGTGGGAACTAACCTCCAGCCTGCTTAACTTGTTGGCCGTTTTGATGGCTGTGGTGGCGGTTATCATCATAGTATTTGCCGAGCCGCTCCTACACTATGTTGTGGCTCCAAAATTGAGCCCCGAACAGCTTCATAATGCTGCGACGATAATGCGTTTGATTGCCATTAACCCCTTGTTGTTCACTATTTCGGGCATCATAACAAGCGTTCAACAAACCTTCGGCCGGTTCTTCTTCTATGCGCTCGCACCGTTGTTCTATAACGTGTCAATCATCATCAGCATCTATGTGTTCAAGGATAATATCGGCATTATTGGGTTAGGGATTGGGGCGCTGGCAGGGGCGGTATTCCAAGTATTAATAGCCTCGCTCGGTTTGTTTGGTACAGGCTTCAAGTATATCCCCAAGATTACCTGGAAAAGCCCAGATTTTCGTCTGATTCTACGACAACTTCCGCCTCGTTCTATCGACCAAGGCATTGACTCACTGAACAGTATTGTAGAGACAAACTTTGCGCGCCGACTAGGTGAGGGTAATATTAGTTACTACGAAAATGCCTACACCTTGCACACTGCACCTACGCTGCTTATTGGCACGGCCGTTTCGACGGCAGCCTTCCCGCGTTTAACCAAGCGCTTAGCACAGGGAAGAGTAGACTTATTCCGACGGGATTTCCTGCGAATCCTGCGTGTAATGATATGGCTCATTGCACCCATAACAGTTGTTTCTTACTTTGCTCGTGGGTACCTAGCGCGCATGATATTCTCGCGCGGCTCACCACAGATAGCCACCATCTTTGGGTACCTGATTATGGCCATTTTCTTCCGAACACTTTACGCTATTATTTCCCGTTGGTTCTATGCACAAAAAGATACGAAGACGCCACTGCTTGTTTCGCTATTTTCCATTGCCCTTAACATCTTTCTTGCGTACACGCTATCTCGACCAACCGCATATGGCGTTGCTGGCCTTGCCATGGCGCAGTCGCTTGTTGCCATGGCAGAAGTGGTCGTACTCTTTACGATTATGGTATTGCGGGATCATAAGCTGCTCGACCAGGCGTTCTTGTCTGGCTGTGCCAAGATCATATCTGTTACCGGTTTTAGCGTTATTGCTGCATTTCTGATGGTTTCGTTCTTCCCGCTCGGGCTTAACGACCGTGGTGTCATTGTCTTGGGCAGCAAGCTTGGCATTATTTCAGTCGTAACACTTACTGTGCATGTCACGCTTTCATCACTATTTGGTCTAGAAGAGGCCGCAGTGGTGATCGATAAAATCCGCAAATTTATCCTGCGACCAATAAAAGTCCCGTTTTAGCAAATATCGTACCTCTGTTATACTGTGGACTACATGAAACAAGACCACATTCGCAATTTCTGTATTATTGCACATATTGACCATGGAAAATCGACACTTGCCGACAGGCTTTTGGAGTTAACGGGTACCGTTCAAAAGCGCGACATGAAAGCGCAGCTGCTCGATAAAATGGACTTAGAGCGAGAAAAGGGCATTACCATCAAGTTGGCCCCGGTTCGTATGCAGTACAAAGACTACCAGCTCAATTTGATCGATACACCAGGTCATGTCGACTTCAGCTACGAAGTCAGTCGAAGCCTTGAGGCTTGCGAAGGGGCAATCTTGGTAGTAGATGCGAGCCAGGGTATACAGGCCCAGACACTCGCCAATGTCTACCTGGCTTTGGCTGCAGACTTAACGATTATCCCGGTGCTTAACAAGATTGACTTGCCTGCCGCCAATGTAGAAAAAGTGAGTGCCGAAATTGTCGCGTTACTGGGCTGTAAACCAGAAGAGATTCTGCACATTAGTGCAAAAACTGGGCAAGGAGTAGAAGCCGTGCTGGAGCGTGTTGTTAGTGCTGTGCAGCCACCAAATGGGAAGAGTGATACAGCCACCAAAGCGCTTATTTTCGATAGTTACTACGACGACTACAGGGGGGTAATCTTGTACGTACGTATTGTTGATGGTGCAATTGCAAAGAACAGTGAAATAACCATGATGGCAACCAATGCCCAAGCCATTGCGCTTGAAGTAGGCGCCCTCCGGCCAGGCATGTCGCCTAATAATGAGCTGGTAACCGGTGAGATTGGGTATGTCGTAACAAATCTTAAGTCAACACGCGAGGCAAAAGTTGGTGACACCGTAACAATTAAAACAGCTGCTTCTGCTCATGATCAAATAACACCATTGCCAGGCTATAAAGAAGTACGACCATTCGTATATGCTGGCTTTTTCCCAGAGAGCAACGAATATTACCAAGAATTAAAAGATGCCATTGAAAAGCTGAGCCTTAGCGATTCTGCCTTGCAGTTTACGCCAGAGAATTCGCCGGTTTTAGGCTTTGGAGTGCGGGTTGGCTTCTTAGGGTTACTTCACATGGATATTGTTCGAGAACGTCTTGAGCGCGAATATGACCTGGAGCTTGTTGTTACGAACCCGTCGACCGACTATCAGTTAACGCTTTTGAGTGGTGACGAAAAAGATATAAAAAGTGCCAGTGAGTTGCCGGATCCTGCCAGTATTTTAGAAATAAGAGAACCGTGGATTAAGGGCGAAGTTGTGGTGCCAAAGGACTACGTAGGCGCCGTTATTCAGCTGATCGCGAGCAAGCGAGGCCTGCAGAAAAATCTTAACTATGTTGATGCACAACTTGCAGTTCTGGATTTTGAAGCACCACTGGCGAACTTGCTAACCGATTTTTATGATCAACTCAAGAGTGCCACGAGTGGTTATGGATCATTTAATTACGAACTTGCAGACTATCGTGCAGAAGATCTCGTAAAAGTAGACTTTTATGTTGCCGGCGAACGAGTGGATGCGCTCAGTGTTATGGTTCACCGTAGTGAATCCCAGAGGTTGGGCAGAGAAACTGTCGAAAAACTTAAAGAAGTAATACCGCGCCAAAACTTCCAGGTAGCATTACAGGCTGGGATTGGCGGCAAGTTCATCGCTCGCGAAGACATCAGTGCCTACCGAAAAGACGTCACAACGGGGCTCTATGGCGGAGACGTTTCACGAAAAAAGAAGGTTCTCGCCAAACAAGCAAAGGGCAAAAAACGCATGAAACGCTTCGGCAAAGTAGATATCCCTGCCGAAGCATTTACGGTGATGTTGAAGCGTGACTAGTGTACAAAGTGCATAATTTCTGATATAAGTGTTTCATGAATGAGCTAAAAGAACTCGCCAAGTTCAAGCGTATCCTCAGCGCCTATACAATCTCACCCGAAGGAAAAAAAATGTTGGCGCAAACAAAAGTAGTGCTTATGACCGCAATTAGCGCGAGTGGGCGCAACACGATTATCCGCGAGCTGGTTAAGACCGGCTCGTTTTATTTTATTGTCTCGGATACAACGAGGCAGCCGCGCACAAATGATGGGGTGCTCGAGCAGAATGGGGTGGAATATTGGTTTCGCTCTGAAGAAGAGGTATTGGAAGATCTAGAGAATGGCAAATTCCTAGAGGCTGCCATAATCCATAATCAGCAGGTTTCTGGTATTAGTCTTCGAGAGTTAGAAAAGGCTCGAGCAGAGGGCAAGTACGCCACCACCGATATAGAAGTACAGGGCGTTCACAATATTATGGCGTCAAAGCCAGATGCAGCTGCCATTTTCGTACTACCCCCATCTTACGAAGAGTGGCAACGACGACTCCTAAAGCGAGGAGATGTTAGTGCTAGAGAAATAGAAAATCGTCACGAAAGCGCTCGCAAAGAACTGCGAGCCGCCCTACGAGAGCCGTACTATCATTTCTTGATAAACGATGAACTCAGCGAGGCGGTAAAAGGTGTTCAAAAAATTGCCGAAGGAAAGATCACCGCTCGCTACGATAAACGAGGGCGAGAAATAGCCCAAGAAATTCTAGAACGACTACAACAACGCTAGGTTTGGCACTCTTGACTCCACAGTGCTAACAAGGGTACAATAGCCATGAAAGTTGGTGTTATGACAGAACGTCAAAAGAAAATCTTACAAGCAATCGTCGAGCAATATGCAGAAGTGGCTAGCCCCGTTGGTTCGAGTCTTCTTGCCAAATTGTTTGGTGTATCATCTGCGACCATACGTGCCGAAATGGCCGAGCTAGAACATCGCGGATTTATCAGCCAGCCGCACACAAGTGCAGGCCGTGTTCCAACAGACAAAGGCTATCGGTTCTATGTGAATAACATTGTAGACACGCCAAGCGAAACACCAGCCGAGCGACGCGCTGAAAAAGCGTTAGCAACACGCGTAACCCAGGGTGGCGTGCCGGACAGAATTATACGAAACACGGTCGATACACTTGTTGAGTTAACGCATAACCTTGGTCTTGCAACTATTGGCGACCAGCTCTACATGAGTGGACTCTCCAACCTATTTGGTCAGCCAGAATTTATGAATGGCGACCAGGTCCGAGAAGTCGCGCGTTTATTAGATAATCTAGAGCCATGGCTCTACGAGGCAGCACCAAACGAGCCGCTTAGTGTCTACATCGGGCAAGAAAACCCCGTTGGTCGTAGTGCTGGCTGTTCCCTCATTGTCAGTCGATTCCGGAGTGCTTACTCAGATCGTAGCTACATAGGCGTTCTTGGTCCTACCCGGCAAAGCTATCGCGATGTTATGAACTTGGTTCGAAGGGCTGGCGAAGCCCTAGAGGGAGCCCTCTATGAGTAAGCCATCACAACCAAAAAAAGCGAATAACCTTGAGTCGTTACAGCAGCAAGTAGTAGAGCTAACTGAGGCTTTGCAGCGTGAACGTGCCGATGCAGAAAATATTCGTCGTCGACACGACGACCAGATTGCTCGACTTCGGGACACCGTTAAGATGCATGTTATTGAAGAATTATTGCCCGTTATCGATAATTTTGACCGTGCGCTTAAGCACGTCCCAAAAGAACTAGAAAATAACGACTATATAAAAGGCGTCCAGGGAGTCGTGAAGCAATTCGAAAAGACCCTGCAAGACATGGGTGTGGAGCGCATACAAACAGTTGGCCAACCTTTTGACCCACACATGCACGAAGCCGTTAGTATTGAAGAGGGCAGTGGAGAGCAAGAAATTGTTAGCGAAGAATTGCAGGCAGGCTACAAGCTGGGTGACGATGTTATACGCCACGCGGTAGTCAAAGTTAAGAGCTAATATCTGTGAAATTGAAACCTGAGAGTGTAGTTGATATTCGTGCATCAGCACCAGGCCATACCTATATTGGTGCGTCAGTCTGTGCAGATGAGCCAGACATAAGAGATCTTCTTGAGTTAGTAAATCCACTACTCGTCATGGATATTAATCAAGCTCGAAGTAATGTTCAGTCTGGTCATTCGGTTAACGATACGCTTGAACAGCTCGACCTTACGCCTGCGTACAAACAATTAGTAGGGGGCTGTCTTGGCAGGATTGCCAGTGGGAAGTGTGCTGCATACCCTCGTGTTCCCTAACTAGCTTATGGCTGTAATCGTTTTATCTGGTATTGTATAAAATAATGAGTCAATCGATTGTTGAATTAGGAGATCTAGCAGAAGCATTTCAGACCTATACTGAAGTCGCAAATGCGGTGCCAACGGATCAAATGATGCCCGTGGAGGTTCGCCCTGAAATAGCCGCCGATAATTTCAGAAAAGAAGTTATGAAGCTAAAACCATACGGCGACGAAGACCTGGAACAAATAAGGCAAAAGTCTCGTGTTACCAACATTAGCGCCCGTGCATTTGCTCTTCGTCAGAAAGGCCTTGTGGGTAGTATTGTCGGGCTTTTTGATGAGGTTGCCGACTACGTACAGCGGGTGGAAACGACTGAAAGCCAAGTGCTTGGTCCGGACGCAATTGAACAGGAATTTACTGAACGAGCTGATATTTTAGAGGGCATTACTAAGAGCATTGAAGCGCACAGGCGTCTGCCACCAGAAATAAGATATAAGGCAAAAGTCTCGTCAGATTTATCGGGGTACTACTTCGGTGGCTATTATCGACCCTTCGAGACCTAACGGCAGCGGTGTATAAAGATAATTAGCACTCTTGACATGTGAGTGCCAGTTTTGGTATGTTACAATTGTGTTAGCACTCTAAATTGTAAACTGCTAAAAAAGGAGTAAAAGATGGGTAAAATTATAGGTATAGACTTAGGAACAACCAACAGTGCTATGGCGGTGATGCAATCTGGTAAGCCAGAAATTATTGCAAATAGCGAAGGTGTACGAACAACGCCAAGCGTTGTCGCACTAAATAAAAACGATGAACGACTCGTTGGGCAGGTTGCACGACGCCAGATGGTCACCAACCCCAAAAACACTGTCTACGAAGTGAAGCGGCTTATTGGTCGTCGCTGGGAAGACAAAGAAGTCCAGCGTGACATCAAGCTCATGGGCTACGAAATGGTTAAGAGCGGCAATGCCGTCAAAGTAAAAATGGGCGACAAAGAATATAGCGCCGAAGAAATTAGCGCTATGGTTCTTGGAAAACTCAAGGCAGATGCAGAAGCTTTCTTGGGAGATAAGGTTACCGAAGCTGTCATTACTGTGCCTGCATACTTTGACGATTCTCAGCGCCAAGCAACCAAAGACGCAGGTAAGATTGCCGGTCTAGAAGTAAAGCGCATTATCAACGAGCCAACTGCAGCAGCGCTTGCGTATGGTCTCGATAAAGGCAGTAAAAAAGATGAAAAAATTGCCGTATTCGATCTTGGTGGCGGTACGTTTGACGTATCGATTCTTGAATTAGGCGATGGTGTCTTTGAAGTAAAAAGTACCAATGGTGACACGCACCTGGGTGGTGCCGACTTCGACCGAGTACTTGTTAACTACTTTGTAGACGAGTTCAAAAAAGACTCCGGCATAGACGTTACAAACGACAAGGCTGCTATGCAACGACTACGCGACGAAGCAGAGAAGGCAAAAATTGAGTTGTCTAGTACGAACGAAGTAGACATCAACCTACCATTCTTGACGGCCGATGCCGATGGGCCAAAACACTTCGAACACAAAATGAGTCGTGCGAAACTAGAGAGCTTGGTCGCAGAGCTTGTTGATAAAACAGCAGTGCCATGCGAAAAAGCACTCAAAGACGCAGGCCTAAAACCTGCCGATATCGACGCTGTTGTTTTGGTTGGTGGTATGACCCGTATGCCAGCTGTACAAGCAAAGGTAAAAAAGATCTTTGGCAAAGACCCAATGCAGGGTGTGAACCCTGACGAAGTTGTTGCTGTTGGTGCAGCTATCCAGGGTGGTGTATTACAAGGTGATGTCAAAGACGTTCTGCTACTAGATGTTACGCCATTGAGCCTAGGTATCGAAACCTTGGGTGGTGTAGCCACGAAACTAATAGAGCGAAACACTACTATTCCTACCAGCAAAAGTGAAGTCTTTAGTACTGCAGCAGACAACCAAAACCAGGTGGAGATCCATGTCGTACAGGGTGAGCGCGAATTTGTAACCGACAACAAATCGTTAGGTCGTTTTGTTCTCGATGGTATCCCACCAGCACCTCGTGGTGTCCCGCAGGTAGAAGTTACCTTTAACCTCGATGCCAACGGCATCTTGAATGTTACCGCCAAAGATAAAGGTTCTGGCAAAGAACAGAGCATTACTATTCAGAACAGTGGCAATCTAGACAAAACCGAAGTTGAAAAAATGGCCAAAGAAGCCGAAGCACACGCAGAAGAAGACAAGAAAAAGCGTGAAGGAATTGATGCTAAGAATCAGCTAGATAGTGCAATCTATCAGGCCGAGAAGATGAAAGCCGACAACAAAGACAAGATCTCTGAAGAAGATGCCAAAACTCTTGACGATGCAGTCGAAGCAGCAAAAAAAGTTGTCGCAGACGATAAGGCAGACAAAGACGTCTACGAAACGGCCGCGAAAACACTAACAGAAGCGATCATGCCTATTGGCGCAAAGATGTATGAAGATGCACAAAAAGAAGAAAAACCTACCGAAGGGGAAGAGACCGACAGCAAAAAGTCCGACAAAGATGAGCCCGTAGAAGGCGAAGTGGTCGACGAAGAAAAGAAATAGTGGTTTAATAGGCGGATGTCTGAACCGCTCGCAGTAGAAGTTAGCCCAGCAGCAGCTGCGCTACAAAGAAACTTAGCTGGTCTTGAAATTGATCAACCAGAAGAGGCGTGGCGAGAGCGTCTGCGCATTGCTGGAAAAATTCACGATGCGTCTGCTGATCTCTCTGACCTGGAACGGTTTTCGCTGGCTATATATGGCTCGGGCGGTACGGCGGCTCGAATAGGCTATTTTGCACTCATTGATGAGCGTGCAAGAGAATCGCGCGAACAAGGCATGCCATTACTAGTGGTTAAGTCGAATGGTCCGCAAAGCGGTCGTTATTGGGTGCAGCAAGCGATAACAAGTGGAACGTTCACAAATCTCAGGCTAGATCGAGGAGATAGTTCGTGGATTGGCTATAACTTTGATGCCTTCGCAAACTCCGAGGTACATTTTGACGATGGACTTGCATATGAAGACGAAAAGGAGGGGTTGGTAAAAGGTATCTACCCTCCTCTAGTCCCGGAAGAATCATATAGATTCAGTTTTATGGATGGATCGGTTACATATGGAGATGCAGGGCCTCGTCATCGCGTCACCTTCAGTCTTATTGAGGGGGTTGGTGACGCTTTTCCTGTGCTGGTTAGCGAAGATCAGCTACGTGCCTACTTCGACGCTTCGCCAATCTGTAGAACAGAATTGCAGCGGGTAGAATTTTTAGCAAAACTTAGATCTCTAGCCTTAGGAAAAGCAAGTAAAAATCAAGAACTCGAAGATAGGCTGCGGGGTAAAAGCGTTGTTTGTTCTTGGCGAAGTGATGAGGTTGAAACCACAGAAATTCCATTTACCGAATTCGATGTTGATGCTGAAGACCCAATTGGTGCGCTCTCGTCCATACTATTCGGCGTTGACGAAGAAATATGAGCACCCCGAACATCCAGGCTGAGTAAAAAATCATACAAAATATAGGGCGCCCAAGAATCTTGCAGGTCGATGCAATCTTAAAAAGAATTTACCCACAAAAGGTGATACAGTAAATATATGGACTACTGCTATTTCAACGTAACGTGTAAAAATGCAGAAGAAGCGACCAAAATAGCACGGCTTTTGCTTGATAAAAAATTGGTGGTTTGCGCAAAACAAATCCCCATTTCGTCTGACTACTGGTGGGATGGCAGTATAGAACATACCAACGAGATTATGCTAACTATGGAGAGCCGCGAAGATCTTTTTGACGCGGTGGAGTCTGAATTGCAGCAGGCACACAGTTACGAGACATTTGTGCTTGAAATGATTCCGGTAAAAAGGGTTAGTGCCAAAGCGCAAAAGTGGATGCAGGATAATCTAAAACCGGTACAATAGAGCCATGCTCAAAAAATCCAACAGTTTCAATATACAAAAATGGTACCCAAGAATCTTACTTTTTGCAGCTATCATCGGGTTTGCTGCATCATTTACGCTAACCCTCGAAAAGTTTGCGATCCTCAAGAATCCGAATCATCAGCTAACGTGTAGCATTAATCCTCTCTTAAGTTGTGGGCCAATTATCACCTCCGATGAGGCCAGTGCGTTCGGTTTCCCGAATACGCTTATAGGTATTTTTGCATTTGGTGTTCTTATTGCCGTTGCAGTAAATATGTTGGCCGGTGCCACGGTGAAGAAAGAGCAAAAATGGTACTGGAAGACTTTTGTGGCAGTGCACGTATTTGGCCTAGGATTTGTAGCATGGCTTATTAGAGAGGCGTTATATGAGCTCAAAGCGCTCTGCATTTACTGTATGGTCGCCTGGGCAGTAACAATTGTTCTAAATTGGTATGGCTTTTTGTGGCTCTCCAGTACGGGGAGGCTCGGCACTTCCAGTAAAGTCGCCAACATTAGAGATTGGGGGCTGAAGAATCACTGGGGTGTCGTGCTGCTTGCGTACCTGTTGGTTTTTGGCCTGATATTTGTGCAGTTTCGTGACTATTTTCATAGCGTTTGGTTCTAGCACTCAAGGGCCTGAAGTGCTAAAATATAGGGCATGTTAAGTCAACTATTTCTTGTAGCGGGTATACACCTCTTGGCTGTTATGAGCCCGGGGCCAGATTTTGCAATGGTAATGCGAAACTCACTCGTATACTCTCGACGCACTGGTGTCTTGGCAGCTCTCGGCCTATCCTTAGGAATTGCCCTGCACGTAACCTATTCACTGCTTGGTATAGGGTTGCTTATTTCTCGTTCAATTTTACTCTTTAACGCTATCAAGTGGATTGGCGCATTATATTTGATCTTTATAGGTGTACGCTCTCTGATTGCTCGTCAACCAAAAGACGATAAACAGCTGTTGAGTGTCGAAAAACAAGATCTAACTACCAATCAAGCACTTCGTATGGGGTTCCTGACTAACGCGCTCAACCCAAAAGCAACCTTATTCTTTCTTGCTTTATTTACAACAGTAGTGAGCCCCAGTACGCCCGTTGCTTATAAGTTGGTGTATGGCTTGGAGATGGTTATCGCCACATTTGCATGGTTTGCTTTTGTTGCAGTCATTCTGTCGCACAGTAAAATTAACAGTTTATTTGCCCGTGTAAAACATCGTATAGAGAAAGTGTTTGGCGTTGTCCTGATTGCGTTTGGGCTTAAAGTTGCGCTAGGGAGTCATAAATGAGCAAGCGAGACTACTACGAAGTTCTTGGTGTTGGCAAGACTGCCAGTGACGATGAAATTAAAAAAGCCTTTCGGCGTAAGGCAGTCGAGCATCACCCAGACCGAGGAGGTGACGAGGCCAAGTTCAAGGAATTGAACGAAGCCTATGAAGTACTGAAGGATGACAAGAAGCGACAGCGTTACGACCAATTTGGTCATGCTGGCGTTGGCAGCAGCGCTGCCAGCGATGGTGGCAACCCATATGCAGGCTTTGGTGGGCAAGGACAAAACATCAATTTTGATTTTGGTGATCTGGGTCTCGGCGATATATTGGGGAGTTTCTTTGGTGGTGGCCAGCAACGACAGAGTAGCCAGCGCTCACGTGGTCGCGATGTTGAAACCAGCGTAGATATTACATTCGAACAAGCCGTATTTGGCACCGATGTCGATATTCGGATGAATCTGGAAGATAACTGTGAGCACTGCAAAGGGACAACGGTAGAACCAGGCCACGAACTAAAAACATGCGATACCTGCAAAGGTTCGGGTCAGACAGTACGGGTTGCACAGACTATTTTTGGCAATATCCAACAAGCAACAGTTTGCAATACGTGTAAAGGGAAGGGAAAAATACCCGAAAAGGTTTGCAGTGTTTGCCGCGGCAAAGGCACGCAACAGAAAGCACAAGATATTAGCCTAAAAGTCCCTGCCGGTATAGACGACGGGGCCACCATCCGACTGCGTGAGCGTGGTGAGGCGATAGCAAATGGGCCAAAAGGTGATCTGTATGTCAATATTCGAGTCAAACCGCACAAACACTTTACGAGGGAAGGTGATCTTATTTTGAGCGAAGAACACATCACTATGGTTGACGCCGCGCTGGGCACCGAAATTGAGGTCGCTACCGTTGATGGTCCAGTTCGCATGAAGGTTCCAGCCGGGACACAAAGCGGCACAGACTTTAAGTTATCAAATCATGGCGTGCACCACTTGCGAGGCTCGAGCCGTGGTGCACACATCGTTACGGTTGTTGTGGACACGCCTACAAAACTAACCAAACATCAACAAGAGCTGCTGCAACGATTTAACGATAAGACAGAACGTCGCTTCTTCGGCTAACGATAACTACCCTGTTCAGTAGTCTGAATAGCTTTGTCTTTGAACATGGCCTGGTCAGCCGCTTCCAAAATATCAACTGGTGCTATGCCTGGCTGCCAGACCGAACCGCCAATGGACATACTGACGCCATTTTTAATTAGTTCAGGATCTTGATGGATCTCATTCTTCAATCGCTTAATTACGCTATCAAGTGTTTCTTGGTCCTTTATGTCCCGCAGGATTACAGAGAACTCGTCTCCGCCGAATCTTCCTGTGCCTTCCTCGTCCATGGTATAGAAGGGCTCGTTTGAGATTATATCCGTCTCGCGGGGTTCGCGATCTTTGTTGGCTTCTGTGCGCAACGAAGAAGTTAATTTCTGTGCAAATGCCTTTATGAAGTTATCGCCTGCCACATGCCCCTGTTCATCGTTTACCCTTTTGAAGTCTTTCAGGTCAATAAATAGCACCGCCAGCCCGCCACCCGATCTTTCTGCTTCTTCCACTCTTGCCGTGAGCTCTTGTCTCCAAGCCTCCTTGGTGAGCAGCCCAGTCAACGGGTCTCTGCGAGCATTCTCGGCTATTTCCTCGCGCTCGATCGCAAGACGAATGGTATGTCCCATAAACGTAGCTAATTTTTGTTGCTCGGGTGTAAGCTTGTCTAATGGGATCAAGCCAAAGGCCCCGAAGGCTTCGGTATTGTTTCTGTCGTTGTCCCTTGCGTTGAGTGAGCTCATTGATCTAAATTATATCACAAATTAGTGCATAATGCGAACAATGCTTGTGTTTAACCCTCCAACTGCCTACAATAAAAAATACAATGTCGAAACTACAAAAAGACCAGATAGGTTTTGTCCCAATGATGATCGCCCTTGTTTTAGTCCTAGGAGCAGTGATTGTATTTGCCTTTCTCCGTGTCGCGCATCGTTAGGGTATTGAAAAATAACAAATAATCTTGTATAATCTCCTCAATTTATAAAAGGCAGTCCAGATGGCAGAAGAACAGCAGACGATAGGTACATTTGAGCAGGTGAGCTTCCCGTTGCTCAAGGTGAGCAGCCACCTCATTGCAAAAATAGATACAGGTGCCTACACGGGGGCCTTGCATTGTACTGAAGCACGCGAGGAGAAAACACCCGAAGGAACACTGCTTTATTTTGTTCCGTTTGGTAAACAAAAATATGCACAGTACACAAATGACTATTCTAGGAAACACGTAAAGAGTTCAAATGGGCATCGACAGGAACGATTCGTAATCACTACCCAAATAGTAGTTCGTGGTAGGGCTTACAGTATAAGGTTAACTTTGACCGATCGAAGCGAGATGAAGTACCCAGCATTGATTGGTAGACGGTTCCTGCGGATGCACAAATTAATGGTTGACCCAGCCCAATATAAGAAGTAAAGTGCGGCTATGAATATTGTAATTTTATCAAAGGGACCAGGCAACTATTCGACTCGTCGACTCCGCGAAGTAGCACTAGAACGTGGCCATAATGTTCGTGTTGTTAACCACGCAGAGTGCTACGTTACCGTCGAAAAAAGCAAGCCGGTCGTTCGTTATCGTGGAGAAGACCTGGTAGATGTAGACGTCATTATTCCGCGTGTGGGGCAGAGTCTTACTAAGTACGGTACAGCCGTAGTTCGTCAGTTTGAAATGCAGGGCGTCTATACAACTGCAAGCTCCATTGCCATTAACCGTTCTCGCGATAAATTGCGCACTATGCAAATATTGGCGCGTGCAGACGTGGGCATACCAAAGACGGTGTTTGCCCGTGAAACTGGTGACCTAGAAGACGTTATCGAGCAGGCCGGTGGGACACCGCTCATTATCAAGGTTGCTCGTGGCACGCATGGTAACGGTGTCGTGTTGGCAGAGACCAGAAAAGCTGCACAAGCGGTAATGCAGGCCTTCTATGTCGAGGGCGTGAACTTTGTCGTACAAGAATTCGTAGCAGAATCGGCTGGTGAGGATATTCGTGCGTTTGTCGTTGGCGGAAAAGTTGTGGCAAGCATGAAGCGACAAAGTCTCGATGACGATTTTCGTTCTAATTTGCACCAGGGTGGCGAAGGCACTCCCGTAAAGTTAACTGACGAAGAACGAAAGACGGCCGTTAAAGCTGCACGAACTATGGGTCTGCCAATCTGTGGTGTTGATATGATGCGTAGCGATCGGGGTCCATTGGTGCTCGAAGTAAATCCGAGCCCTGGGTTTGGAATAGAAAAAGTAACAAGTCGTGGTGTCGCAGAAAAAATCATTGAATATATCGAACAAAATGCCAAAGGAAGACGTCGAAAAGACCGCGTCGGCGCGTAAGTTCATCCTATTTGGGGTGGCAAGTGTCGCGTTGACTTGTGTATTATTTGGCTACAGCAAGCTCAACAAAGGACAGTCCACTTTGCTTGGTGTCAGGCAATTTAACTACGAAATAGCGGAAAATGAGAACGCCCGTCAAAAGGGTTTAAGTGGACGACCCTTTATAAAGAACAACCAGGCAATGTTGTTTGTTTTTCAGAAATCAGATGTCTACTGTTTCTGGATGAAGGATATGCGCTTCCCTATTGACATCATCTGGTTAGATTCTAGCAAGACTATAGTTGGTACAACTGAACAAGTCTTGCCGAGCAGCTACCCAAAAACATTTTGTTCCCCAAATCCCGTGCAGTATGTATTTGAAATTTCTGCTGGGCAAGTGTCGGCGGCGAGTGTTAGGCCTGGCCAACGCATCAACTTCTAGCGTGCTATTATGAATGCATGAATCCGCTTATTGTTATCGGTCTATTAAGTTTAATACCAGTGGCGCTTATTATTCTTATGCGCGTCAATGCTGCCATGGTTTTTTTAAGTCTGTGCGTGGGCAGCATAACGGCACAATACCTAGGTGATGATACCGACCGTATCTTTAACTCGTTTCTGCCAAATAGCAGTGTTGCCATTCAAGCAGCAGTCCGCATTGGGTTGTTCTTATTGCCCGCATTTTTGACCATTATTTTCTTGCGACGCAGCGTACATGGGCACAAATACGTATTTAATGTTCTCCCAGCGGTATTAACGGGAGCGGTTACGGCCATATTAGCGGTGCCACTACTGCCGGACGGTACTAAGTATGCAATCACCACAAGCTCGGTTTGGACCAGCACTCAGCAATTCCAAAGTACCATTGTGGGGGCGGCTGTCCTGATTTGTTTGTTGCAGCTTTGGACAACGCACCCAACCGGACCGCGTGGTGGTCGTCTCCGACATAAGTAGGGTAGGACCCTACATTGACTTTTTGCCAAAAAAAGAGATAATGTAATCTGTTATTTCCCCGTATTGGACATACGGGCCCATAGCTCAGTAGGTTAGAGCAGTGGCCTTTTAAGCCACGTGTCCTGGGTTCGAATCCCAGTGGGCCCTCCAAGAAATATCAGCAGGGTTACCCCCTGTTTTTTTATAGGTAATTTTATGGCACATGCAAACCAAGATAACCCACTCCGACAAGATGGCGGTCTGCCGCCTCTGTTTCTGGCGGAAATTGATCCACGTTTAGATTGGGAGGGTAAGTCCGTAGAACGGATCAGTGACCCTATGGCAAGACTCGTAGTGCTTTGGACAGTAATAGGCCAATACGACAATCTTGCCCGGATGAACGGAGGGGGGCCTGACGGCGAGCCAACCGTAGCCGATGCACAAAGGTACCAGTTGATGTCAACGTGGGTACATGAAAGTCGGCGTGTAATGCCCTGTCAACGCCTTGATTCAACCGAACGAGTCTCACAGCAACGCGTACTCGAGAAGATAGAGGAGCAACCTCTTGGTGCATACCTAGAGGTAGTTAATATAAGAGATTGGATGCCCGAAATGATGCACCCAGACGTGCGGTTTGATCTGCTCTATAGGATCTGGGAGGGCTCTACTGGCCTGAACGAAAAGGACAGCTTCAGAGATATTATCGCTAGAGATATGATTGGCGAGACGATGCCTGGGGGCGAGGGTTATTGCGATAACCCCGAACGACTTCGAAGATACAATGTTCTCGCCAATGTTGACCAAAAATTTCGACAAGTGGTAGACGACCATATCGCTCACTGCATAGCGGGCAGGGATTTAGGGCAAAGTGGTTATTATGACGATGAACCAATGTCGATATCAGATGTTTGCCGGCTCGCGGTAGAACGACAGTATACAGACCTAGCGAAGTACATGCTAGACGCAGGTGTGCTTGAGATGGAAGATGAACTGCTGCTGCTAACGCTACTAGTCGACTGATGTTTTATTTAATACCTAAGGCGGCCCGTAGGCAAAGATCTTAGTAACCCGCTACGTACTGGGCTAGAAATGGTACCGCATACTCTACAAGTGGCGTTTGGTAGAATTCTTGTTGGTGGCCCGACCCTGGGTAGGTGATTGATGTGCACGTATGGCCTATTGAATTCAGATATGCACAATCCGCAGCGTGGTCATTAGGCGCGCCGCCGAAGCCTGTGTCATCATCGTAGCTTGCAAACAGGTGTGTAGGGCTATAGCTAGCGCTAAATGTTTTAAGCCCCCCTACCAATACGTCTAAATCTGCTAAGAATGAATCAAAGTTACTTGATGCTCCCAGAACTGCTTTGAGTCCGTACGGCGTAGGCAGTGCGGCCATATTTGCTAGTGAGGTACTAATGAGACCCCCCGCCGACCAGCCTGCAACCCCTATTCTGGTTGTATCAACCCCATACTCTTGGCTGTGTGCGAGCGCGTACTGGTAAGCATCGTACAGGTCGGTACCACTCTTTTTGATCATCCTTGTATATACCGAGAAGTCCTCGGTTGGCACGGGAGCGGGAGCATCAGCAGGCAGCATTGAATAATCGATTGTCATCGTAACGTACCCCATGCGTGCATAATATTCTGCGCTTGCTTCTTGCTGGTACCTATCTCCAAAAACCCATCCACCCCCGTAGACAAAAATAATGAGTGGACGCTTTGCAATGGGGTCATTCTCGGGCTGGTATAAATTAAGCTTCAACTCTACCTGTGTATTTGGGTCGTCTGACAGTATGAAGTTTGTCGGGCTTTCTTCTGTCAGCAGCGTACCATTTTTCGTCGCATAGCGAATATCCTTATTAGACTTGATCGAGC
>DAISWP010000001.1:140124-146530 GCA_036826335.1 Candidatus Saccharimonadota bacterium
CACCAAACTCCGATACCTGCCACTAGGCAGCTTGCTCTCGTCTAATGGACTAGCGACAGACGACGTAGCTGCTTCCGAATTACTACGCGATTTTGCCGGTGATGACACATTTGAAGGGGCTGGTTGTTGGCTGTTTTGCTCATCCCCAGAATCATTCTTTTCGCCATTGTAGTTTTCTGAGCGTGAAGTGTTCGGTTTTTCGCTTGGTGCGAGTCTTGACGGGGGTTTCGCTTGAGTTGTGAGGTATACCCCAGTGCAAGCCGCAACCACCATCACTACAAATACAACGGGCTTTCTAATATTACTTTTCATAAGCTCTATGATGTTGAGTATAACACCGCTAACGCTAACTGATGTAGTGAAATTTTCATGCCATTAGAATTAGTGTGCTTTTGTTTATCGACTCGCGGGCGAGTATGATTCAAGACAATGAAATTGCTTGGCTGTCAGCTCAGACGAACAACAGGTATCGCCATTGTGTTGACATGCTTTCTCCTGGGCATTGGTGCAGCCCGGCGTTTGCAGTGTGATGCTGTGGTGTGCGCAGTTCTGGTCGCACTCGTTCTAGTAACGGCTAGAAAGAAAAATACGTTCAGCATATTAAGCATTGCGATGCTTTCCTTTGCATTAGGCTGTTGGCGCGGTACGGCTTTTATGCAAAGGGTTGTTGTATATCAACAATTCGCAAAAACACCAGTTATTGTACAGGGCATTGTCGACAGTGATGCGGTCTATGCTGATAAGTCCCAGCTTTCCTTTGATGTTGCGCAATTAAGGATTCTAGATCCGGTTGAGCGGCCACTGGTGGGTAAAATTAGCGTTAAGGGTTATGGCGAGACTATGGTCTACAAAGGTGATGTTGTGCAGGTTGAAGGCAAATTATTCCCAACGCGGGGCTCTAAGCAGGCGAGTGTTGGATTTGCAGAAGTCAGAGTTCTTGAGCGCGGTTCGGCCGCGATAGACAAAGTACGACGGAATTTTGCGAGCGGCATGACCTCTGCACTTCCTGAGCCGCAAGCGTCATTTGGCCTAGGCTTATTGATTGGCCAGCGAACGACGTTGCCTAAAAGTCTTACCGACCAACTATCTACTGTTGGGTTGACGCACATTGTTGCTGTGTCTGGCTATAATCTTACGATCATCATGTTAGTGGTGCATCGTTTAACAGCAAAGCGGTCGAAGTATCAGTCGGCGATTTTAAGCCTGTCGCTTATCATCACGTTCTTATTATTGACAGGAACGAGTGCAAGCATTGTGCGGGCGGCAATTGTCAGTGCTCTGGGCCTTGCTGCTTGGTATTATGGTAGAACATTTCGTCCGATCGTTCTTATACTAATCGCTGCAACACTGACTGCTGGGTGGTACCCGATATATCTGTGGTCAGATCTAGGCTGGTACTTATCGTTTCTGGCATTCTTTGGCATATTGGTTGTCGGTCCACTATTTAGTAAACGCTACTTTAAAAAGCAGCCAAGGCTTGTTCTGCAAATACTTATAGAGGCATCGGCAGCCCAAATAATGACATTACCACTCATCCTGTATATCTTTGGCAGGTTGTCGGTTGTGTCGCTCGTGGCGAATGCATTAGTTGTGCCACTGGTACCTTTGGCTATGCTGCTAAGTCTTGTCGCTGGCTTGGGGGGTATGCTTGCCCCGGCAATTGCGGGTTGGCTCGCGTGGCCTGCACACATGGTCCTCGCCTATATGATCGAGGTCGTTCGATTACTTGCCGGTTTGCCGCATGCTGCGGTTGCTCGTTCGGTGAGCCTTGGGCAGATGCTTTTCTTGTACGGCTTGATTATTCTGTTGGCTGCGCTGCTCTGGAAAAAGACAGCACAGAATGGTAAAATAACAGATAGAAAACAATCTTTACTATCGGAGAACTCATGAGTGGTCACTCAAAATGGTCAACCATCAAACGGCAGAAAGGTGCAAAAGACGCAGCGAGTGGTGCCGTCTTTATTAAGTTGGGTAACGCCATAGCGATTGCAGCAAGAAGTGGTGCTGACGCAGACATGAACTTCTCTTTACGCTTGGCTATCGACAAGGCAAAATCGGCAAATATGCCCCTGGCAAACATTCAACGATCCGTTGATAGGGGGAGTGGCAAGCTTGGTGGTGAGCAAATCCAGGAGCTTTTGTACGAGGGCTATGGACCGGGGGGCGTGGCAATATTGGTAGAGTGCGCGACGGATAACATCAACCGTACGTATCCGGAAGTAAAATTGGCATTTAGCAAGCATGGCGGGAACATTGCCGAGAAGGGGGCGGTTGCATTCCAGTTTGACCACAAAGGCATGATCCGCATCAAGGGCTCAGGCGATGAACTTATGTTGCAGGCACTCGATGCAGGCGCAGAAGATGTGGAAGAAGAGGGCGACGAGACTGTTGTATATACGGGGGCTAAAGAATTAGCAAAAGTTCGCGACACTTTAAAAGCTGCTGACCTAGAAATTACAGAGGCAGAATTAACATATGTGCCCAATAACACCGTTGCAGTAACCGATGCAGCTACTGCTGGTAAGATCATGCGCCTGATGGATGCACTTGATGATATAGACGATGTAACCAATACGCACGTCAACTTCGATATCCCCGAAGAGTTAGTTGGCTAACGCTATGCGCATCCTCGGGATTGATCCCGGCACGGGGATCTTAGGTTTTGGAGTGATAGACGTTGACATACATGGAAACATCTCATTGGTCGACGCCGGTGTTATTCGAACGCCGGTCAAAGAAGACGATGCCGTTCGGCTGGAGACAATTTTTGACGAACTCTCAGATATTATTATGCAAAATAAACCAACGGTAATGTCAGTGGAAAAGTTATTTTTTGCACAAAATGTCACCACGGCTATGACGGTGGCGCAGGCTAGGGGGGTTGTGCTGCTGCTGGGCCAACAGAATAAACTGGACCTGCATGAGTATACGCCGCTACAAATCAAGCAGGCAATTACCGGCTACGGGAAAGCAGATAAGAAGCAAATGCAGGAAATGGTCAAAGTTCTTTTGGGGTTGAAAGAAGTGCCAAAACCAGATGATGCAGCCGATGCGCTAGCAGCAGCTATATGTTGCTCCATGACTGTGCGATAATAGCAATATGATTGCTACGCTTAGGGGTATCGTTTCTGAGAAGCAGCACAACGGTGTTGTTTTAGAGGTTGGTGGCGTTGGCTATGGCGTGCTTACGACAACCGCAGATGGCGGAAGCTTGCGAACGGGCCACGATGCAAAAGTATATATTTATGAAAATATTAAAGAAGATGCACACGACCTATACGGTTTTTGCTCGATCGAAACTAAACAGCTCTTTGAACAACTTATAAGTGTAAAGAACGTAGGCCCAAAAGTCGCTCTGGCGGTGCTCGACACTGGCTCGATCGAAGATGTGCGTACGGCAATCGCGGGTGGTAATGTAAAATTTTTGCAAACAGCAAAAGGCGTTGGTAAGCGTGCCGCTGAACAGATTGTCGTAGAATTGCGGGACAAGGTTGGTTCACCGATCGGCGAAGCCGCCGAGAACGTCATAGGAAGGGCAGGTGTGAATAGCAGCGATGAAGCTGTGCAAGCACTTATTGCACTTGGCTATAGTGACATTGATGCGCAGGCGGCGCTCACCAATATTGACAAGACGCTCCCAACCGAAGAGCGGATTAAGCAGGCTCTACGGCGCTAACTGGTAGGATGAATATATGGCAATAGAACGAATCGTAGATACCAGCCCCGAAGAAGAAGTAGTTGAGCTAGAGCTCGAAAATACTATTCGTCCCAAGGATTTTGCAAATTATATTGGTCAGGAACGACTGAAGGACAATCTAAAGCTATCGATCGCTGCCGCCCAGAAGCGTGGTGAGCCGCTGGATCATGTCTTGCTGTATGGTCCTCCGGGTCTTGGTAAGACCACCATGGCAAGCGTTATTGCCAATGAAATGGGCGCCCAAATTCGCATAACCAGCGGACCGGCTATAGAGCGTGCTGGCGATTTGGCAAGCTTACTCACCAACCTGCAAGATGGCGATATCTTATTTATTGATGAGATTCATCGGCTGCACCGAACTGTCGAAGAGGTGCTGTATAGTGCCATGGAAGATTTCCGGTTGGATATTATGCTCGGGAAGGGTCCAAGTGCCAGAAGTTTGCGCCTAGATTTGCCCAAATTCACTATTATTGGTGCGACCACCAGAACCGGATCTTTGGCTGCACCATTGCGTGATCGCTTTGGTATGATCCACCGCCTAGAATTCTATAAGCCAGACGAGATAACCAAGATCATCCAGCGATCAGCCAAAATTTTAGACATACACATTGATAAGGTCGCAGCGCAGGAGCTTGCTGAGCGTGCTCGTTTAACGCCAAGAATCGCAAACCGTTTATTGCGTCGCGTGCGTGACTACGCGGATGTCAACGGAGACGGCATTATCGACACAACTATTACGGCACAAGCACTTAACCTTCTAGAGGTAGACAGTTTAGGACTCGATCCTGGCGATAGGATGCTTCTCAACGCGATTATCGATAATCATCGAGGCGGCCCTGTTGGGGTGGAAACGCTAGCTGCACTCACCGCAGAAGAGCGTTCAACCATCGAAGATTTTTATGAGCCGTACCTTATGCAAATAGGCCTTATGGAGAGAACGCCACGCGGTCGAAAAGTTACGCCAAAGGCATATCAGCATCTAGGCAAGAAGCCGGACTCGGACCAAGCGGCGCTACTCTAGAGAATGCTATACTAAGGGTAAGTATGCCATTTACAAAAGAAAAGAAGACGACTGAGCCAAGCCTGGAGCGACAAGATGCAAACACAAAAGTTGTTGCAATAGTGCACCGACATCCGTTTGGCATATTAGTCATCTACCTTCAAATGTTTGTTGGGCTTGCTGCTGCGGGGCTACTTATTTACTTACTGATGCCGAGTTTAGTTAATCGCGAGGACAATCCCGGTGCATACGTTTTGGTGGGCGTTGTCATGTTGATTCTTGCGGCTTTTATGGTGGTGGTCATGTTGGTAGCTACCGTCATATATCGACAAAGTAAGCTAATCATGACAGACAAAGACATAACCGAAGTTACACAGGAGGGTCTTTTTAATCGCCGCATTGCACAGCTTAATGTGTCGAACATAGAAGATGCTACTGCAGATCGGCGCGGCGTATTCCAGACGCTATTAAACTTCGGCATTCTTAATATAGAAACTGCTGGAGAAACCGATAACTTCTATTTTCACTATTGTCCAGAACCCGATAAATACGCCAAGGTTGTTTTACAGCTTAGGGAAAATTTCTTATCCAATAGGGAACGAGACAATGTAGAAGCTGGCATGCGCTATGCGAGTGCTGGTTTGCAGCAAGCAATGACGAATTCAACACAAGCGGCTGGTTCACCTCCACCAACGCAACAAAACTATCAACCACAACCGCCATACGAGCAATCGCAGCAGCCCTATCAGCAACAACAAGCTGATCCTGCGACTACCGTAGGCTCTTTGCAAAACGACCAGCCCAGTGTTGACCCGTATGCTCAACCTGTCGTGAGCCAGCAAACGCAGCCCGATTATAGCGGCAACAACGCACCACTAGATTACGGACAGTCGGTTAGCGGTCAGGACGACAATACAGCATCGCTATACACAACACCTCTAGAAGATAACCAGGGTCAATATCCCCCACAACAGTAGGGCAGGGTTATTGCAAGATTGGGTTATGTCTAGGAACTAGTTTAGATTGCTTTTTGTAAATACACCGCCACTCTCGTAAGTCGCTGATAGGGTGTATTTTGTGCAGTCTTTTGCGTTGTTGTCGCAGTCGGTGTCGTCGCTTGCTTTTACGGTGTAGCTGTAAACGTTCTTCGCCGGTTTATCTGCCAATGCCTGCAATAAGGCCTGTGGATCACGCAGAACATCCGCGTCCAGACCCTTCATACTAGTAGCTCGCCACTTCTCATCATTTAGATTCGCGAGTGTAGGGTACTTTCCGGCTTGTGCAAAGTACGACTCTACTTGTGCATGGAGTGTCTTGATGTCGTTCTGTCGTTCGTTATCGCGATCTTTCTGCTTTAGGCTAGAAAATGAGGCAATCACTAAGCCAGTCAGCCCGCCTACAACTAAAATCACAATGATTAATTCAATAATGGTAAAACCATTCTGCTTTGTTTTCATCTATAAGCCCTCCAAATATATTTCTTCACGTATGCCTCACTGATTATAAGCGTAAGCAAACAATGGTCAAGTTTCTTTAATCATTTACAGTTAACTGTTAGACTATTACGGTATAAACACGAGCATCTTATGAGGGTACAAAAACACATTTACACACTCCTGTCTATTATTTTACTGCTGGCATCTGCAGCTTATATTGTATTGCCCAACCCCGCACAAGCCGCTACTACATTTACGGTAACATCAACTACA
>DAISWP010000002.1:0-11548 GCA_036826335.1 Candidatus Saccharimonadota bacterium
CCGACTGAGCGGGTTGTTGATACGTTGGCTGTGGTGCCATTGGTTGAACTGGCGGAGTGGGCTGCTGATAGGGTGTCGTCGGCTGCTGGATCCCATCGAGATTATATCCCGACTGAGCGGGTTGTTGATACGTTGGCTGTGGTGCCATTGGTTGAACTGGCGGGGTGGGCTGCTGATAAACTGGTTGTTGCATATCCTCAGGCGCAGAGACCGGTGCAGCTGGTGGCTGATACAGGGGGGCCTGGGGTTCTTGCGGCGCTGGTGCCATTGGTTGATCTTGAACGTTTGGATCCATGAGTGTCCTCTATTATATGTATGCTTACTTACACCTATTATAACCATAAACAGTTTCTGAGGTCGATAGTATTTATAGGCCTATAGGTTATCAAGCTCTTGTTTGCGGCGTATGTACCGCGGAGCGGCTGCGAATGGTGTATTCAACCACGTTTCTACGATAATCTCAGATGTTCCTTCCTTTAAATACTTAGCTGGCAAACAAAGTACGTTGCTATCATCATCGTTGCGAGCGGCTTTGACTGATTCTTGGTCGTAACCAAGACACGCACGAATACCTTTGAACCTATTGGCGGCGATGCACATACCTTGCCCGCTCCCACAGATCAACACGCCCCGCGCGTCGGGATCATTACTCGACTGCATATCCGCGACAACTCGACCGGCAAATATGGGGTAGTCGTCTGTTGGCTCGAGCCGCTGATCCCCGTCGTCTACAACATCATACCCAGCACGCTTAAGATAGGCCAAGAGGCTGGCTTTTAGGTAGAATCCGTTGTGGTCTGCTCCAACGTAGATTTTCATGACTGTTGCAATTGTTTGCCTGCTTCGGCAACCATTTCAACCAAGCGGTTCGAATAGCCCCACTCGTTGTCATACCATGCGACAACCTTCAACATGTCTCCATCAACGACTGCGGTAAGGGCCAGATCAACAACAGCCGAGTGGCTATTGCCAATAAAGTCACTACTGACTAGTGGCTCATCAGTCACCGACAGAATGCCCTGGTAGTATGGTTCTGCAGCAGCCTTCTTAAATGCGTCATTCACTTCATCGATTGTGACTTTCTTTTTCGTCAAAAAGACAAAGTCGCTCAGACTCACAACGGGGGTTGGAACACGAATACTCATGCCCCCAAATATGCCCTTGAGGGCTGGTAGCGCTTTTGCCGCCGCGATACTCGCGCCCGTAGATGTCGGCACGATGTTTTCAGCAGCGTTTCTTGCCTCTCGTAAGTCTTTTGCCGGCGCGTCTTGCAGGCGCTGGCTGGCCGTATAGCTATGAACGGTTGTCATCATGGCTTTGGCAATTCCAAAGTTGTTCTCTATAACGGCTGCAACGGGGGTAATACAGTTCGTTGTACAGCTAGCATTACTAATGACGGTGTGTTCGGGCTTGAGGTCTTGTTCATTCACACCTAGGACGTAGGTATCGTGGTGTGTATCGTCCTTTTCGGGTGCAGACAATACAACACGCTTTGCACCAGCCTTAAGGTG
Organism: Candidatus Saccharimonadota bacterium; assembly: GCA_036826335.1. GTDB lineage: Bacteria > Patescibacteriota > Saccharimonadia > Saccharimonadales > AWTP1-31 > DAISWP01. Next base: position 1,512 of record DAISWP010000002.1, read on the forward strand.
CATTTCTAATTGCTCGTGATGCGTAAATAACCCGGTCGATTCAATAACAACATCAACTGCTAGATCTTTCCAGGGTAGTTGTGTTGGGTCTTTTTCTGCAAGCACACGGATGGACTGGCCGGCTACAATCACATGCTCATCATCGTGCATAACCTCTCGTTCATAGGCGCCATAATTGCTGTCATGCTTCAATAAGTGAGCCAGTGTTTTTGTATCGGTCAGATCATTAATCGCTACTATATCTATATCAGCCCGTTCAAACGCAATTTTGAATGCATTGCGCCCTATCCTACCAAAGCCGTTAATCGCCACCCTTGTTTTCATTAAAAATAACCCTTTTTCTTTACATTTAAAGCATAACCGATCTATCCGCTCTAGGCAAACAGTGTATTAGTCTCTGCTATGCTAGAAATAATGCACAAACAACTGGAGAGAAACATACGCCTCTATGGGCTTCTAAAAATTTTTACAAAGCGGGTCTTTCTGCCGCTCACAACAGTGTATTTTGTGGAGGTTGGGGGACTACGGCTTCAAGATATCGGTTTGCTCGCGAGTATAAGTGCTCTCGTATCTCTTGTTGCAGAGATCCCAACGGGCTACTTTGCTGACCGCATTACCCGTCGAGCGTCCTTGTTGGCTGCCGCGTTGCTTGCCGGTGCGGCAACACTTTTTTTCGCGTTTTTTCCCTCCTTACCTGGCGCAATCGTGGGCAGTATTCTCGAGGCTTTGGGCTATGCATTTTTAAGTGGTGCTTCGGAAGCGCTCATGCACGATACGCTCGTTCATTTGAAACGGATAGATGATTATCCAAAAATTGTAGGACGTGCTCAGTCATTTGGGCTCATAGGGAACACTGTTCTTGTGGCACTGGTTCCTTTGACGTACCACTTTAATAAACAAATGCCTTTTTTCCTTGGGACCGTTGCCTATTGTGTGCTCGGGCTCATTGCGTACAAATTATTTGAACCTCCGCGACAAACTGCAAGACAAGTTAATTACAACCCGCTAAAAGATCTGTTAAGAAATCTGCGGCTCTTTGTGACTCGTCATACACTTCTTATATTCCTGAGCATCGGCCTCTTATCCGGGCTTTATAACAGTGTCTCCGACCTAGGCACTCTTGTATTGAAGGACCTTGGGTTAAACCCAGGTTACTTTGGGTTTGTCTTCGCCGGTGCAAGCGTTGTGGGGATTATTGGGGGGTTCTTCATACATCATTTTCGCGCCGTCTCTCTTCGCGCATACACCCTGTTCGACACCCTAATCTTTACAACATATATAACGCTGATCGGAATCACACGTAGCCTGTGGTTCACCATAATTGGCTTTGCATTCTATATGGGCTTCTGGCGTTTACGCAATATTCTGTACCAACATCATTTACTAAAACTTTTTGCCAACAATGAATACAAAGCTACTTTAGTCTCGACGCTCAGTTTTTTCTCACGCGGCAACGAGGTGTGGCTACCCCCTCTTTTTGCTAGCGTAGCAGCCAGTCTCGGCTACTATCGAAGCTTCTCGTTAATTGGTTTAGCAAGCTTTGCTGCACTGGTACCAATGTTTCTATTCGCCACCAGAAAAGTTAGGGGTCTGACTAGCAATCAATAGCCTGCCCGGTAAATTCAGGCAATGCAAGCAGATCATCAATATGGGCAAGGTTTACGAGCAATTCTTTTGGCAGATCTTTCGCACGCGGATCATCACAAAGGCGCCTTGTGTGGTCCAAGTCCTTATAATTGACCTGAATCTTTTCACCAACGTCCAGATGCGTTTCGACTTCGTTCAAAAAATCACTGGCAATGTAGGTATACACAAAATGCTCAATCTTAGCGGCAGTCTGGAACACATCAACCAGCTTCCAGCTTGCAAAGGTTAGCCCTGTTTCTTCGAGCAGCTCTCGCTGGGCAGCCTGTAACGTTGTCTCGCCAGCTACATCGTGGCGGCCACCAGGGATCGAAAAATATGGCGGCAAATTTGGTTGCTCTTCTTCGAGAATAACTATTTTCCCGTCTTTTATAGCAATCACCTGGAGCGTGTCCGGCCTGCGTAGCATCTCGAACGTCTGAAACGAACCATCAAACATTTCCTGCGGCCACTGGTACACATCAAATATCTGCCCCTTAAAAACCCGGGTTGCTTCCTTTGGTATCAGGACAGCTCGTTCGGGAACAATTTTCTTCAAGCTTGCTGGCTCCAGCGCTCTTGGCATTCTTTAATAATTGCCTTGGCATCGTCAATATTGCCCCAGCCCAAAACCTTAGTGGTGCCTGGCTTTTTGAGATCCTTGTAGTGACTAAAGTGATGCACGATCTGATTTTTTAGACCTTCCGGCAGGTCATCGAGTGACTGTACGGCATCTGCACTGTCTCGGTCATCTGCGGGAACAACAACTACTTTATGATCCATTTCGCCGCCATCTTCGAAGATAAGGACACCTATAACGCGCGCTTCGGGGACTACCAGCCCCATTGGCAATGGTTCTTCCGTCACTATAAGCGTATCGAGTTCGTCACCATCCTCATCTAGTGTCTGTGGAATAAAGCCATAGCTCGTCGGCTTGGCAAAAATACGAGGTTCGACTCTGTCGAGCACAAAGATACCTTTCTTACGATCATACTCGGCCTTTAAGCTGCTGCCTTTTGGAATTTCTACCACGGTAGTTACAAGGCCACTATCAACATCTCCGGCGTCTAAAATGCTATTAAAATCGGTCATGACACTCCTTTCTTACAATCAATAGTATTGTACACTACTAGCATGAAAATAATCGGCCACCGGGGCGCTGCCGGCTTAGCGCCCGAGAACACGATATTGAGTATTCAGGCCGCGGTGGCGGCTGGCGTTGATGCTATAGAGTTTGACGTTCGTGCTGCGGCCGACGAAACGCTCGTTGTTTGCCATGATGCATCGTTAGAGCGTACATACGATATGGACAAAAAGATCCGTGACATAACAAGCAAAGAAATACGAAGCATAAAGTCAAAACGTGGCGATCCGCTACCCGTTCTGGACCAAGTAATGGAGGCCGCTGGATCAACGCCCCTCGTTATTGAGTGTAAAGGCGGGCGGTGGGCGAAGGCCCTAGCCCAGGAACTAACTCATAAAAAGGGTCTTTACACCGTTATATCATTTAATCACCACGAGTTATTTCGCTTTAAGCAGTTATGCCCCGCCATCGATTGCTATGTACTAGAACAGCGTAATCCCTTCGACGCCATAAACGCTGCTCGAATTTATGGGTTTGACGGTATAGATGTCAGTTTTTGGACATTGAACCCCCTCGTATATTGGCTGGCGCGCAGACATCACCTGAAAGTGGTGCTATACACCGTTAATTACGGATGGTTAGCGGGGCTGCTACGTATTTTCTATCCAAGCGCAAGCCTTACAACAGACTACCCAAATCGGCTTCAGTACCTCCGACCAAGGAAGCTTCGCCAAGGCAATATGAACCGACTTGGCTTATGATTGCGCACTTTGTTCGAAGCCAGAAACAATCAGACGATATCTACACCTTTTTCTTTAAGCCGCAGGCACAATTTCGGTACGTTGCCGGCCAGTTTGTAGAGATCGAACTGCCAACGCAACAGCCTGACGAGCGGGGAACAAAACGCTGGTTTACTCTATCGTCGAGCCCAACCGAAGAACTGCTTGCGATAACAACACGACTAAGCTCAGACCACTCGACCACATTCAAGCAAAGCCTGCGCCAGCTTACAGCGGGGGCAAAGGTGACCATAAGCGAACCTATGGGCGATTTTGTGCTCCCCAAAGATGCAGTACTCCCCCTTGTATTCGTTGCTGGTGGTATCGGCATCACACCGGTGCGAAGCATGGTGCGATGGCTCAACGACTCCAAACAAACACGGCGCATAGAACTTCTGTACTTTGTACGCACCGAGTCGGACGCCATCTTTATTGATGAGTTCGAGCAGCAGGGTCTCACGTTGCACCTATGCGTTGATGTACGGCCCGATTTTCAGACTTTACAAAAACTAGTGGCCAATATTGGTCAACAAACTATCTATATTTCTGGCCCAGAAAAGATGGTCGACTCGCTAGCAGCCCAGTGTAAAACCAACAACATACCAGGGTCTCACATTGTTATAGATTCGTTCCCGGGCTACTAGACTAGTCGTCTTTTTCGAGATATTCTCGGATTTTGAGAGCGGCGGTGGCACCCTCGCCACTTGCACTAGCAATTTGCATAGTTGCCCCACTTCGGACATCTCCGGCGGCAAACACACCAGGTATGTTGGTCTGCAGCGTTGCATCTGTTTCTATAAAGTTTAGTGCATCAAGTTTTATCTTTGAGTTTTGCAAAAATTGCGTATTTGGGAGTAAGCCAACAAAAATGAACACACCATCAGTAGCAAACTCCTTTGTCTTCCCCGTTTTGGTGTGAGTACCAACCACTTTTGTAACCTTATTATCAGCACCCACTATTTCGTCAGTCGTAGTGTTCAGGTGTACTGTTATCTTGTCTTGGTGTTTCTTTAGTTCGTGCTGCAGAACATCACTCGCGCGAAACTTGTCTCCGCGAACTAAGATGTCGATATGACTGGCAAACCGAGTTAGAAATATAGCTTCCTGCACAGCCGAGTTACCCCCGCCAACAACAACAATTTTTTTATCCCTATAGAACGCACCATCACAGGTTGCGCAGTAATGTACACCACGGGCATAGTATTCTTTCTCGCCCGGAACATTGATCTTCTTATAGTCACAGCCCGTTGCAATCAAAACTGCCCGAGCATGAAAGTCGCCACTGGTTGTTTTGAGCAACTTATGGGTTTTTTTATCAATTATCTCCGTTACTTCACCCAGTTCAATCTGTGAACCAAAGCGTTCTGCTTGCTCTTGTAGGGCTTGTGCCAAGTCTAAACCAGCGATACCTTTAGCGAAGCCTGGGTAGTTGTCTACCCAGTCAGTAATGGCTGCCAAGCCCCCGATAACACCACGCTCGAAGAGTATGGTCTCGATATCTTCTCTTGTGGTGTAAATTGCCGCACTCAAAGCAGCTGGCCCGGCGCCAACAATAATTAGGTCGTGTATTTTTTTCTCACTCAACTCAGTCACGTCAGTCATCACCTCCCATTATAACTCACTTGGGTGTATACCCGTCAGACTCAAACTGGTTTTTAGCCAACTGCTGGGGCTAGTTTTGCAAGATTATAGCCAACAACCACCTCTTTGCTATCATCTTGCTTCTCGATAACCGTTACGGGGACAGCAAGCTGTCCGCTTATCTCCAAAGCCTCTTGTTGGCGCTCTGGATTTTCGTCCAGATTAACTTCTTCGTACTGGTAGCCCTTTGCTCCCAGCCATTTCTTGACCATTACACAATACCCGCAGGTGTTGGTAGTGAAAATAGTTATTTTTTTTGGCATACGTCTCCTCGTTATTTCTTTTTATTTGCGTTGTTACCTTATTGTATATAGTGCTTATGCTTAAATCAAGACACTATATATTGTGTTTTTTACGTTATTCGCCTATTTTGACAAGTTCGATATCGAACACTAAATCTGCATTAGCGGGGATGCCGGAACCCTGGGGCGCATTCGCGCCGTAGGCCTGATCGGCAGGGATTAGTAAGCGTCGTTTGCCGCCTACTTTCATACCAGGAACGCCATCGGTCCAGCCCTTTATAACACCATTTAGGCTGAACGGAACGGGTTGGCCAGAATCATGAGAGCTCTGGAATATAACCCCCGTAGCCGCCACCGCCCCCGTATAATGTGCCGTTACCGTATCGCCTGGTTTGACTTCGTCGCCAGTCCCCACTACTTGATCTATCTTTTGCAAGCTATCGACTTTTGCAACCGGTGCAAAATCAGCTAATTTTGTTCCTTCCAACTTACCCTCCTTCGATTTATTCTTATCATTATTAACCGTTACCGAGCTCTCGGCAGATGTATTTGCCTTGTTCTTCTTACTGTCTTGGTGCATCTGCCAAACGACAAGCCCACTAAACCCGAGTGATGTCACCAGGAATAATAACGCCCCAGTAAATGCCATAACTCGATGAAACTTTGAAGTTTTCGCCATATATCTCCCTCTTTTGGTCTACCTAGTATAGCGCATTTATTTTAGGTTTAAAGGCGTAGAAATTACGTCAGGTTAGGCTGCGATTTCGTATGCTTTAAGCTTCTTTTTACTTGCGTCAGTATGACCACGTTGCAAAGCCAGAAGCTGGGCATATATACCACCACTGTCCGCAAGCTGACCGGGGGTGCCCACTTCCGAGACTGAACCATTCTGCAGCGTGATTATCTGGTCTACGTTCTGAATGGTACTTAGCCTGTGGGCAATAATAATGGTTGTGCGCCCCTTCATAAGCCGCTCTAACGCATCTTGAACCAAGTGTTCACTCTTGCTGTCCAGACTACTCGTCGCCTCGTCCAAAACAAGGATTGGGGCGTCCTTGAGAAGCGCCCGCGCAATTGCAATACGCTGTTTCTGCCCACCACTGAGCTTGAGACCCCGTTCTCCGATCTCTGTCTCATAACCTTTCTCTAGTTTCTCAATAAAATCATGCGCATTGGCTGCTTTTGCCGCAGCTGTTATTTCTTTGCTGGTAGCCTTGGGGTTTGCGTAGCCAATGTTTTCGCGGATAGTGCCGCTAAATAGCGCGGGGTCTTGAAAAACCACACCAATGTTTGCGCGCAGGCTATGTTGTGTAACAGTCTGGATGTCCACGTCGTCAATCTTAATTGTGCCTGTTTGTGGCTCATAGAGACGCAATAACAGGTTGGTGAGCGTGGTCTTGCCTTCGCCACTCTCGCCAACGAGTGCCACTTTTGTATCTGGCTCTACCGTAAAATTGATCTTCTTCAAAATAGACTGGCCCTTGTCATAGCCGAACCCTACGTTTTCAAAGCTGATCTGACCCTTTGTAACAACCATAGCCCGCGCATCCACCCGGTCTACTACGAGCGGCTTCGTGTTCATTATCTCGAAATAGTCTTTACTGTTCGATATGGCATGCTGCGTCCGATCTACCAAGAAACTAATGGTAAATATTGGGATGCGTATTTGCATCGCATATAAAATGAGTGCAACGGCCTGGCCTGGACTAAAGACGCCCCGGGCGCCCTGAACGAATACATACAAATACACTCCGAAGAATATTATGTTCAAGACAATGCGTCGCTGTGTATCGGTTTTGTGCCATAAGATCGACTGAGGCCGCTCAATGTCCACCATAGACTTATAATGCCCTTTGAAGAAGCCAAGTTCACGGCGATCCTGATTGAAACTTTTCACCACCTTGATCTGGTTAATAGCTTCTGCAAATCTGCCCGCAGCAATATCTACATGCGAGTTTATTTTGTGCTGATAGTCCTGCCATTTTGTACTGGTACGAATAGTCATCAGGATGTAGATCGGATACAACAAGAAGAGCATAACTGCGACTTGCCAGCTATAAAACGCAACGACAGCCAACGCAAAAATGGTGCTAAAAATAAACTGTAAGAAGTTGTTGCTCATCATGTTCACAAAGTTGCTGAGCTCGACGACCGAGCGACTGAGACGACTGATTATTTTGCCGCTGAGTTCTTTGTCAAAAAACGACTGTGGCAAGGTTAAGATATGCTCAAAGTAACGCTCGCTTAGTTGCTTAGAAAGTTTCGTAGACATGCGATCACCCAAAAAGCCACTAATGTTCCCGAAGATGTTGCTGAAAAAATCAAGCAAGAATATAGCCACCGCGAGCAATACTACGTAACGGACACTCGCGCTGGTTCCCTTTCGCATCTCGTCGATAGCCCACCCACTGAGCATTGGCAATAACAAGTTTAGAATGGACAGGCCAACCGTAAAAACTCCAATGGCGACATAGTAGCGCCACAAGTTTTTCGTATATCGCAAAATGCCAAAAATGTGCTTCATAGTGTACCGCTAGATGCGCTCTGCACCACACTGTTCTTTCGTCGCGGACGTCACCACCTCGACCGCTCTACTTACCTCTTCTGTTGTCAGTGTTCTCTCTAGGTGTGTCAGCGTAATTCGGAATGTACTGTTTTTTGTCGATGCATTCTTTGCCTGGTAGATATCTAGCGTCTCTGCTTGCACAACGTATCCATGCTGTTTACTGTGCACCCCCAGCACTTCATGAATCACGGCAGTGAGTTTTGCATGTGGCACATCAACAGCTGTTTTAAACGTAACATCCTGCGCACTATGCGGGAAACGAGAAATTGGCTTATACGGCTTAGTGCTAGGTTTTTTTGTAAGTAGCCCAAGATTAATTTCAAAACCCGCACAGAAGCTAGGCAGCTTGAGCCTGGCACGTACATCGGCCTTAACCTCACCAACAACACCCCAGAACCACCCCTTTTCGTCCACTATGGCTGCACTGCGTTTTGGCTCAAAGGGCGCAACCAGCTGCGCATCATACGCATGCTCAAGCGCAACATCACTGAGTGGTACTAACTTCACGTGTCCTACAACATCAAACGATCGTAGCAATCTTCGCAGATAATATGCTGCCTGGTAAAATGGGGCACCCTCGTAATGCTGTTTGGCTATTTTATCTTCTGCGGCAAATACAAAAGCTACGTGCTCCAATTCTTTCGGTAGTTTGTCCTTATCGACAATTAACTTACTGTGCACCTTGTTAATTTCGTAGAGAGCAAACTCTGGGCTTCCCGCTCGTATGTTCGTGTTTACCTTATCAAGCAAACTCGGCAATAGACTCATCCGATAGTACTGCAAGTCGGGGCTAAGCGCATTGCTCAGTTTATAGGCATACTTTGCATCCTGACCCACCAGTTTTAGCAATGTTTCGTGAACAAAACTGTAGGTGAGCACTTCGTTTGCACCCGCACCAGAAAGAGTTGAGCGCATTTTAGTTTTTTGCTCCAGCATCTCATTCTTTGGAGCGGGCTTTGCGCTACGCACAGGCAAGGCAATGGGGAGCTGATCATAGCCATGCAGGCGGCCAATTTCCTCTACAATATCTTCACCAATTTCGATGTCGGTGCGCCAAAATGGAGGCTGTACCGTCAGTAACGCATCGCCGCTAACCTGAAATTCAACATTCTTGAGTAGCGTGGTCATCTGTTTGCTTGTCAACTTACTTCCCAATCGCTCATTCACAAACTCGGGCGTAACTATAACTTTCTTTGGTTGAGACAGAGTGCCGTGCATGTCTATTACCTTGCTAGCCTGCTTACCACCTGTCTTTAAGGCGATATTTTCAATTGCGTAGGCCAAGATACGATCATTTTGCAGGGGGCTTTGCCCTTTGTTAAAACGTGTTACCGCATCTGTAAAAAGGCCGTACTTCATACTTGTGCGGCGGATGTTATACATATCGAATGTAGCAACTTCAAGAATTATGTTTTTGGTTCCAGTATCGACTTCAGTGTCGGACCCCCCCATAACACCACCAACCCCAATAGCAGCTTTGTCAGTAGCGATGAGCAATGTCGTGTCATCCTGCATGGTTACTGTCTTCCCGTTCAACAAGGCAAGCGTTTCGCCTTTTTTTGATTTCCGCGCAACCAGTGTAGGCACCCTGCTTGAATGCGCTTTTACTTTATCGTAGTCATATGCGTGCAGGGGCTGGCCCGTAAGTTGCATGATGTAGTTCGTAATATCTACTACGTTGTTGATTGGTTTAATGCCAACACGTTTTAGATCTAACTGAATATGGAGCGGACTTGGCTTGACCTCGACATCTTTTATGGCAACCGCCATAAAACGAGGAACAAGATCTGTCTCAGCCACATCTACAGCAAGGGGCAGGCTGTCCAGTCGCTTAAACTTCGGCTTTTCTATATACCAATCGGGGCTCCGAAAGGGCTGGCCCGTTATACCCGCTAGCTCTCTTGCAACACCCAAAATACCGAAACAATCTGGGCGGTGGGTGAACATCTTATTTTCGCAGTCAATTACAAGCTCGCCCTCAAGCCACAGAGCCTTTGCAAACGAGTCACCGAGCTTGGTTCCTTCTGCCAAGTCAGCCAAGTTCAAATCAACGATACCGGAATGATCGTCATTTATGCCGAGCTCGGCAGCGCTGGCCAGCA
>DAISWP010000002.1:11558-22294 GCA_036826335.1 Candidatus Saccharimonadota bacterium
ATACCATTGCTGACTTTGCCTCGAAGTTCGCGTGCTTCTAATGTAAATGGGTCACTATCTATTGTGGCGGGCACGGTTGCACCGGGGGGGATCCAGGCTACAATCATACCTTCGCGTACATTTGGCGCCCCGCAGACTACTTGCACGTAACCATCAGGGTTGCGTGCAACTTTCTTATTTGCATTGCCGTCATCAATAAGGCAGACGTGTAAACGATCAGCGTTTGGGTGCTTCTCGCACGAGACTACCTTTGCCACGAGAACATCTTCGTAACGCGCGCCCCAATTTGTTACTTCCTCAACCGCACCTAGTTGTGCTCCAATTTTTTTTAGCAGCTCGTCAGTACTAATACTTTTTAGATCGATGTTGCTATAATATTGGGCCCAGTTTAGACTTACTTTCATTTAAATTGCCTCAGGAACTCTAATCTACCACTCTCAAAGTAACGTATGTCTTCAATGCCATATTTCATCATTATCATCCGCTCGACACCAAAGCCCCACGCAAAGCCAGTATATTTCTTGGGGTCAATACCGGCTTCTTTGAGCACATTCGGGTGGATCATGCCGCAGCCACCAAGCTCTAACCATTTCTGATCTTCTGAATCGTTCTTACGAAGTACTTTTGGTCTCTCAACAACAAACTCAAAACTAGGTTCGGTAAATGGGAAGTAGAACGGCTGGATTTTTGCTTTCAACTCTTGCCCAAAATATTCACTCAAGAACGCTTGAAGCGTGGCAATTAAGTTGCCGACCGTCGCTCCTTTATCTACGTAGACGCCTTCGTGCTGGTAAAACGTATGCTCATGCGTGGCGTCCAGGTCTTCATTGCGAAAAATTCGATCCGGGATCAAAACCGCAATTGGCTCACCTTTATCGAGATTGGGCTTATACTTCTGGAGTACACGATTTTGCATGGTACTTGTATGGGCAGGCGCAACGAGGCCGTCGGTGGTCAGAAACGTATCATAATCATCTCGAGCAGGGTGACCATCTGGGAAATTTAGGCTTGTGAACATATGGTAGTCATCGTCTAGCTGTCTGCTCTGCTCAACAGCCAAACCCATTCTGTAGGCTATGTCGGTAATAGTAGCGAGTTCCGTTGTTATCGGGTGTTGGCTGCCAAAATCAGAGGTAAGTAGCCGGGGTCTTTTCTCTAGGCGTACATTCACATCGAATGGCGCACTGACATCGATGGCCTCAACATTATCTGTAATAACACTGCTGCTTTTAGCGATAAGGTCCGTTAATTCTTCTTTTAGCCGGTTTATCTCCTGCCCAAAGCTCGCTCGCTGGTCTTCATTCAATGTTGGAATTTGCGCATACAAAGCTCGTAATTCGGGGGCACGCAAAATTGCAGTTTTGTCATCTAGACCATCAAGCTTTTTTTTCAAACTAGCCGCCACAGCCGCCACTTGGGTGTTGGTATACTTCATCTTATATAAAGTATACCAAGTTTTAGCTGGTAGACGACAGGTTGATTGCACTATACTGGGACCATGGCACAATTCTCCTTCGATATCGTGAGTGACTACGACAAGGCCGAGATGAATAATGTTCTCGATCAAACCCAGCGTGAGCTGACAACGCGGTATGACTTCAAAAATACGTCCGCGGCAGCAGAGTGGTTAAACAGCGAAAAAACAGGCATCAAAATAGTTGGCGACAGCCAGTACCATCTAGATGCAATTGCAGATATCTTCCGCAAGAAGCTCGCAACTCGTGGCCAAAGCCAAAAAGTCCTAGACACGTCTAGCGAGCCAACCACGACAAACCTAAAGATGACTTGGGAGCTCCCTTTTAAACAAGGGCTCGACCAAGACAAGGCGAAGAAGGTTACTAGCCTTGTTCGGGACACATATCCAAAAGCCAAAACACAGATTCAGGGACAAGAAGTTCGGGTAACCAGCGCAAGCAAAGATGAATTGCAGGCTATCATGCAACTGTTACGCAGTAAAGACTTCGACTTTCCGTTAAGTTTTACAAACTTCCGCTAGCCGCTTCCTCAAGGGTGCGAGCTTCGATATACTCACGATAAACTCGTTTCATAACCTCTCCATACGTCACATCATCGCGTTCACCTTCGACCCATAACCGAGAAACCATTTCGCTCAATACCGCACCACCCAACTCTCGACGACGAACTTCTGCGCCGTCCCACACGCCGGTAAGGCTCACAACATCAATGTGCCCGGGCAAGACGCGTCGCGCCAACAGCAATTGCTGATAGCTTGCCTCTTTGTAATGCGGTCCGCCCCCCCCGCCTGCATTTCCGGGGATACGGTCAAGCGCATATGCTCCATCAGGCATCTTAAGCCTTACCCCAACTTCTGTATTGGTGAGGGAAACAAAGTCCGCCCCCTCAGACGCGGCAATCACCTGGAGAACACTTCTGAGAACCGGATATCCCGTCGTAAGCTGCCCTGTTTCTTCTTCATAATAGCTCAACTTATAGCCCCTGGGCAGACCTTTGCCGAGACGCTCGTCTACAGCATCGGCCACGACCGCGGTTGCCTCTGGATCGAGTCCCAGAATTGGATGCCGCAAACCACTTTCTTCGACCTTGTTTGGGCAGCCAAGATTCGCCTCTACCACCACTTGTTGTGGGTTTCTGACCGCTTCATAGACTCGTTCCATAAGCTCTGGCAAAACTACCGAGGCATCTTCATCTCCAAGTGTTGACACACTCACCTTTAATAGCTTGCCGACATCCTGAGCGATTTTCTCAGCCTCGGGCAGAATGCGTACCGCTTCTCTAATACCGAACTGTTTCAGACCGATTGAATTTACCGTCTGCCCCGTAACTGGATTGTGATAGAAGTCACGTGCTAGTTGGCCTGTTTCGGGGTCAGCAAACTTAACTGCGTTCCCATCGTTCCCGACGCTACAGACCGAGCCCATAGGTAGTACCGAGCCAGGCGCCTGCGCAATATCGCGGGCGAGCCAAAGATATGCGTCGGCATTTCTTTCATTCAATGCACCAGGTCCCGGCCCCGCGGGCAACGGCAGTTCGCCACCATGCATCTCCGCTATACGCCCCAGTTGTTCAGAAAGTAACATGTTTCCTCCTTGTTTGCTATCTCGCGGAGTATGTGTCATCCTAAGAAAATCGTAAATTTGACGACGGTTGCCGTCGTTAGGGAGTACGTGAAAGACCAACCGCATCTGCTCAATGAACTGTGTAAATTTGGCCTGTCTGTGCAGCAGGCCAAGATTTATTTATTGCTGGTTGAGCACAACGAGCTACGCATTCAAGAGATTGTAAGCCTGGCCAGTATGCCAAGAAGCTCTGTGTATGAACACTTGAGACGACTCTTTGAGCTTGGCATTGCAGAAGAGATTGTTGAAGATAGCTTTAAAAAAATTCGCCCATATTCTGTTGGTGTCATGCGCCACGGGCTAGACGAGAAAATGCTTCACATGCAACGGCTTAAGCAAGATCTGCATACACTCGAGCAAACGATTAAGGTAAAGGAGAATCTAGGCGCCGACCAGTCTACCACTGTTAAATATTACAAAAACCGGTCCGGGGCACGCCAGTTATATTGGAATACGCTGAAAGCAAATAATACAGTCTACGTATTCAGCGAGTGGGGTCGGGGCAGATATGTAGGTATGCGTTTCTATGAAAACTTCGTTGCCGAATCTAGATTAAGAAATATTCAGGAGAGAGTGCTCATAAACCCTACCGCGGAGACCCTAGACTCAATCCGTAAATTCACCTTCCCTGGTTCGCATATTTCTCGGACACGACTGGAGGATATACGTGTAATAGATGAGCAAAAACTGGCTATCAAGGGTGACACCCTTATGTATAACAATGTGTACGCCGAGATATATCTTAAGAATGTTGAAATTAATGGCTTCGAAATAGCCAGCACCATGTTTTCCGATATGCAACGATCTATCTTTGATATCTTATGGCAGGACGCTCAGCCTGTTGCTACACTGCTCACATAGTTGCGGGTCGGAGCATATGCGTGTAGCTAGGCACGAGTTCCTCTTTACCCGCCCGGGCATGCAAATATGACATCCCTGCTCTGACTTCGACAATCTCGCCAACCATTAACACGAACTGCCCCGTTCTTGCGAAGATGTTATTTGGCGCATAGCCTGGATCTACTTGGGCTTCGTACTTTGCTGCGCCTTGCTGAGTGGTATCCACCTTTACCGTTGTGAATGTGTCGTCAGCCTCTGGGATATTGTATATTGCTCGAGGAGCGATGCATAACTTTTGGTAGAGGTCTTCTATGGTCATTTTTCCTTGTTGGATGGCACCCAGAAAGAAGGGGATCATACTTGAATGGTTCGTTACGCCAAAAGCAGGTTTTTCGGCTCGTTTGTCACTGGTGCGATGTGGTGCACAGTCACTGGCAAAGGCATCGATATATCGCAAGTTTGCCCACAGAAAATCTATATCCGATTGCTCCTTCAGTACTGGCTTCATACAGCCATAGCCGCCCAACTCTTGACGAACCGTACCAGTAAGAGATAAGTGGTGCGGTGTGGCCTCATCAGTTACGTTCATGCCTTGTTCTTTTGCCTCAATAACAGCCTCTAGCTCCATTTTGGATGACACATGAGCAATATGAATACGCACGTCGTTACCACGGGGCATTTGTGCTATTGCGCGCAGTACACGCCCTACATTTTCGTCTTCCAGATGTAGAACCGCTGGCTTTTCCGGATTGTGAACGCTCCAACGCCACGCAATTTCGGGAATAAACTCCGGGTCCACATTGAAACCACCGGTTGACTCATCGCCAAATATCTTTAGGCCAACAACATCGTCGGCTACAGCGGCAAAACGCTGTCCTAATTTCTCGAGATCTAGCTGTGTTTTCGCGACATCAGTAAACGCATCTTCTGGATCAAGACAAAGGTTAATCGCCATTGGGAGCAACGCCTGTGCGCCAATTGCAGCCTCTACCGCCAAGACCTGGTCTTCGCGGAACACCGCATACGGAAGCAGTTCGGTTGGTTCAGCTCCATCTGGTGTTAGGCGCCTCACCTGTTCATTCAACATAGCTACACCAGTAGTAAAGCCGGACCTGACTGCTGCTTTGGTATAGACGCCTAAGCCCGCCTTGCCCTCGCCTTGATTGCCATCCATAAATTGATCCGGTGTTATTGCATCAAAAATTCGTGGATGCATATGCGGGTCCGCGAAGCCAGGCTCAAACCGATACAACCCCTGCTTTATAACTTCTAACGCCATATTACAGCTAGCATAGTCTGGAACTACAACTCCTGCAACCATAAGCAGGTATACTAGTGGGTATGAACCGGGCGACTATCATCGAAGAGACGACTGCAGTCTTATTACAGAACGACCGTAGTAGCTACACGGTACCCGCCGAAGGCCTGTATCCACACCAGTGGCTTTGGGACAGTTGTTTTATTGCAATTGGCTTGCGGCACATCGACGTTTCTAGGGCCCAGACAGAATTGAAGAGTTTGCTCCGTGGGCAATGGAGTAATGGCATGCTCCCAAACATGATCTTTGCCGGTGACCCGTGGTACAACAGAGATCGGAATATTTGGCGGAGCCACCTGTCGCCATTTTCTCCAGATGATTACGGCACAAGTGGCATCACGCAACCGCCTTTGCTTGCAGAGGCCGTGGTGCAAGTCGGCCAGAAGCTCAAGAAACCCGAGCGTCGTAGCTGGTATCAGACGATGTACCCTGCTCTTTTACGCTATCATTTGTGGCTCTACGCAGACCGAACAACTCCAGAAAATGCGCTCGTAACACTCATCCACCCATATGAGTGCGGCCTAGACGATACACCGCCATGGATAAGACAACTTCATGGCCAGGCATGGCCATGGTGGGCGACTGTCATCGAAAAAACCAAGCTCGACCAACTTGCACGACTGTTTCGCCGCGATACCCGGCACCTGCCCGATGGCCAGCGAATGAACAACTTAGATGCGCTCCTTTACTACTACTTCGTGACTCGTCTCCGGCGTAAACGCTATAACGGGCCGCAGATACTCAAGAAAACCACCTTTGCTTTAGATGACCTAGGGTTTAACTGCATATTCATACGCGCAAATGCCCATTTACAAACTATCGCCAAGGATATCGGCAAAAGCCTTCCCGTCGAATTGACCAACAGCATGAGAGGAACCGAAGAAGCTCTCGATGAACTCTGGGATGCCTATAAGGGCCAATACTTTTCGCGTGCGTACCACACAAAAAAACTTATTCGTGAACCAACCATCGCGACACTACTTCCGCTCTATGCGGGCAACATTACACAAGAAAGAGCTGAGCAGCTTGTAGATCTGCTGCACAATCGACATATATTTGGCGCAGATTACCCCGCGCCAAGCGTGCCCTTCAATTCGGCGCACTTCCAGCCGTTCCGATATTGGCAAGGACCGATGTGGCTCAACACGAATTGGCTTATTATTGACGGGCTCCGGCGATATGGATTTACTGCCGAGGCGGGCATCATGACCGCAAAATCGCTAGAAGTGGTCGAAAAACATGGTAGCTACGAATACTTCTCCCCAATCGATGGGACACCAGCAGGTGCAAAGAACTTTAGTTGGACTGCTGCGTTGGCTCTGGATTTAGCGAAAGAAACGCGCTAGTCGGCTGCCCTTACGCCATGTCACTATGGCTTTCCCATAGGGTTCAAAGTTTCTAAATATCCACAGGTCTGCCTGCCTACGAATACGCCAACCTCTATACCCACCTAGAATTTTCTTTTTATTTTGAACAATCGCCCAACGGGGTCCAACTGGGACGACATACAGTGGATGGCGTGCTTGATATGTTCGAGCGGGTTTCCCTTGGTTCTCGCGAATCAAGGTTGCTGCCACATACTTCGCGTCATGCAGCGCGGTCTGAGCCATACCGCTGTATGGCGTGGCTGCATTATCGCCAATAACGTACAAGTGTTTATGTCCAAATACCCTGAGATGCTCATCAACATGCACCCTGCCCTTCTCGAGCTGAAAAATATCGGGGTACTGCGAGAAAAACGGTGCTATCTTACTACCCGCGGTCCAAATAATCAGATCTGCCTTAAGATCACCGACACTCAAGCAAACCGCACCCGATTTACAGGCATTGACCTTGGTGCTGAGCTGCAAATGAACACCAAGTTTTCGAAGACGTTGAGCTACTTTCGCCGATGCACGCTCTTGTAACATGGGCAACACCCTCGGCGCACCTTCCACAAGGACTATCTCGACCTTCCGTTTACCCAATGCATACCGCTTTACAACTCGTCGAATAAACGAGGGTAGCTCGGCGGCCAACTCGACGCCGGTTGCCCCACCACCGATAACAGCAAAACGAATAGTATGATTTGAACCGGCAGTGCGGACTAGTCGCATAATTTCCTGGCGCAACTGCATTGTATTGCCAATAGTGTCCATAGGGTGCGAGTGCTTTTCCATGCCTTCAATGCCAAAATAGTTGACCACATTTCCCATGGCAAAAACAACGTTATCGTATGGGTATGCTTGCCCGCTTTCGCCAAATAACACCTGCTTATGAATGTTCAGCGAAATAATCTTGTCGTAAAAAATTTTAACGTTCTTTGCGCGTTTAAAAATATCACGCAGTGGCAGTACTAACTCAAGGGGTGAATGACCCGTGGCAGATCTGTACAGCGCACCATGATACTCAAAATTAGTTTTGGGGGTAACCAGAATGACTTCTATACCAGGCTTGTTCGCCAATAACAGAGCGGTTTTTACTCCGCCGAAACCCCCGCCCACCACTACGACTCGCATGCCTGTCCTTGTGCTATTTATGCTTATTGTACTTAGTGTAGCAAAACAATGCTAAAGCTATACTACTTTAGTTTTCAGTATTCGGTCTATCGAGCACCAATGGCTCTATGCCAGGGCTTTTCTGGGCGATCTTAACCACGTCCTTGTCGATCTTCTTCAATTCTTTATGTGCCGCGTTAAAGTGGTTTACCGTTGTGCCCAAGCTACCACCCAACTTTTGCATAAATTGCTCATAAACACTTAGGTGTTTGCCAAGCTGCCCCACGCGCAGTTGTATTTCCTTGGCCTGTTCTTCTATCTGTAAACCACGCAAACCCTGCAAGACTGTTTGCAGGTACGCCATAAAGGTCGTTGGGCTCACAATAATGACATTCTTCTCCCGAAATGAATATTCTATAAGGTCGCGAGCGGACGTATTGGTTGCTCCAACTTTGTTTATAAGTAGATCATAATAAATTGCTTCGCTTGGGATAAACATAAAGGCGTAGTCCATGGTCCCTTCTGCGGGGCGTATATACTTAGCGGTCTCGTCAATTCGGTTTTTTAAGTCGGCCTTGAATGCCTTAGCATGAATCTCGCGCTGCGTTTTATCGGTTTCCTCAACCAATCTATTGTAGTTTTCTAAGCTAAATTTCGAGTCAACGGGGAGCAATTTACCCTTATCGAGAATAACAACCGCATCGCAGATAAGGTCCTTGCCGTGGTCATCCTTACCAAGTTTGTACTGCAGCTTGAAACGATCGGGTGGCAGCACGTTCTCGAGAACTTGGCTCAGATAGTATTCTCCTAGCACACCGCGTTGCTTCGGGTTCTGTAAAACGTTCTGCAGGGTTTTTAGTTCATCTGCTACATTTACAACTCGTTTATTTGTCTCGTCTAGTTTGGTTAGTCGTGTTGCAACTTCGCCAATCAGCTTACTACTCTCCTTGAATTGCTGCATAATACTTGTACGCATCATCTCTTGGTTCTTGTCCAGACGATCACTAATCTGCGAATGCAGGCTGTCTTTCAACAGTGTGACTGACTTACTGAGCTCGGTTATATCGGTCTTGATAAGTTGTGTTGCCGTCTGGTCAACCGGGCGTTCGCGACGCATTAGCAACAGGGCGATAAGTGCCACATTTACGACCGCTAAAAGAATTACCACCACAATCATAGACCTATTGTAGCAAGTTGTTGCTCGTTAGCCTGCTATTAGATGGGCAAAATGTATTGCCAGCCATACAGTCAGTACGCCCAATACCAGTAAGAATGGTTGGCGATCAATTATCTTTTTCGGCGACGAAGACTCGTGAATGGTCGGGATGAGGTCACTCATAGCGATATACAACAAGAAACCCGCGCTAATACCCAATAAGACGCCAATCGGTAATCGATCGGCACTACCCAATGCAAATGTCAAAAGTGCCATGGCTGTTGTAGCGAAGGCGCTAAAGAGGTTAATAAGCAATACTCGTTTTCTACGCATTCCCTTTGCGAGAAGCAGCCCGAAGTCACCGATCTCTTGGGGTATCTCGTGCGCAGCAACCGCGAGAGTCGTAACAATCCCCGTTGGTACGCTGATCAGGAAGGCAGCGGCAATGGCCACTCCGTCCATGGCATTGTGAACCGTGTCACCAGCAACAATGAGGCCGATGGAGGGATCGTGCGAACCATGCTGATGATGGTGGTGGAACCATCGTAAAAAGCGTTCTGCCAAAAAGAATATAAGAACGCCTACCAATGTAGCCATTAGTACTTGGTCCACAGATGCCTCTTCAAGTCCGTCTTTCAACAGATCAAGGAATACCGCAGCTAAAAGGGCTCCGGCCGAGAAGGGTGTTGCATATGCGGCAAGTGAACTCGCAATTTTTTTGTGGCTCAGCATCAGCACCCCTGCGAGCAACGAAAATACACCTCCGATTAGTGAGTAAAAGATAATGTGACCATAATTTGCCATAGCGTTCCTTTCTTTGACCATAATCATATCGTGCCAATACATTTTTTGCAATTCTGTCGCAATTTGTATATAGTTTGCGACATGCAAGTAAACTTTAACAGCGCCTTGCGAGCGAAAGGCTACAGCGTAACCAAGTCTCGACAGATAGTTTTCTCTACGTTGCTGAGGGAGGGAGCGTTAAGTATACGGGCGCTTGTTCAGATCACAGAAGACAGTCTAGACCGAGCAAGCGTATACCGAACGGTCCGTTTATTCGAGGAGCTCGGTTTTATCAGGCGCATTACAATCGGCTGGAAATACAAGATAGAGCTTAGCGACATATTCACGCACCATCATCACCATATCACCTGCGATAGCTGTGGTTTAGTCACTGATCTAGAAGATGATGCACGATTAGAACATGCCCTGGGGGCAATGACGCGCACCATTGGCTTTTCTAACCTTCATCACGAAGTTGAAATCCGTGGTATTTGTCAGGCCTGCCAAAAAAATGGAGCCCCAGTAAAAAACTAGGGCTCTTTGGAAGCCTCACACTTCCATACTTAGCTTATGCTTACTGCTGTGCATATGCAAGAATAATTTTGTGCTTTCGAGACTATTTTTTCTTGAGCTTCGCTGGAGATTTCTTATGCCCAAAAACCATCGATGCAAGCACGCCGGTACCAAGTATTTCTACCGTGAGCATGACCATTGGACCAATTGCGGGAAGTGCATACAACAACAGGAGCACGAGGCCGCCGGTCAGTACATACAACAATGGTTGTTTGGTTGAAATATTTTTCAGCAGAACTCTCCCCAACTGATACGCCACGAGTGGCCCCGCAAGGATTACAAATACCAACCATACCAGCAATGTTAGTACCATCAACGGAATTCCTACGAGGGTAAACGCCAGCAATAAGAGCACAAAAGGCCCGCCAAACAACACCGCAAAACCCTTCAATGCTATCTGTCCGTAGTCCGCTGCAAAACGCTCGGTGCTTGCTTCGAATAAACCGGGGAATAAGACAACCAGCACTAAGGCCAGGAGCAAGAAAGATATG
>DAISWP010000002.1:22304-29520 GCA_036826335.1 Candidatus Saccharimonadota bacterium
GCCCACCAGAAAGAGATTCACATCTCTATTCTGCTTGACGGGCTCTCTCCGCCGAACACTACCGGCTATTGTCGTTGCGCCGTCTTTCGTAAAGTCAGTCTTGCTTGTGTAATCTACGTTGCCCTGTATTTTCGCCTGTGAACCCATGTGCAGTTGGTCCAGCTTCCCTCCTACATTGCGACCAACCGATGCGTTGATCGTTGCTTGCTGCCCAGTTACCGTAAGATCGCGACCTACAGAGCCTTCGATGTTTGCAAGACTCCCCAAGACAATAACGTCACCACTAACCTTAGTCATCTTATCAAGAGTGATGTCCTGCCCGCCGATTGTTACATTCCCCTTAACGGTGGCGCCAACGACCACGTTCTGGCCCGCAATTCGGACATTGCCATCAACCTGCCCGTCCACCCGAATGTTAGCTCCCGCACAAATAACATCACCGTGTACTGTTCCGTAAATATGCACTTGCTTACCTGCACAATAGACGTCGCCATTTACCGTTCCTGCAATATCTACAACATTCCCTGTTGTTACTAGCGAAGCGTCAATGGTTTGGTCCTTAGCAACAATATTTGATTTACCGGTCCGAATAGCCTGTGCCCGTACCACCTGGCTCAAAAGCAACACGCCACCAACAATAGCTAACGCAAATAGAACAAGTTTTTTTGTCTTCATGTAAATTAGTGTACCGCTTCTAGCTATATTAGGAAACTATTTGTTCCCATGGCAGATCAGGCTTACCAAAGTGGCCATAGGCACTGGTCTGCTGGTAGATAGGCCGTCGCAAATCCAACTTGGTAACGATGCCCTTAACAGATGTATCTATGAGGTTATCTGCGAACTTCTCGAGTTCTTGCTGGCTTACGGTTGCCGTACCAAAGGCGTCTATAGTTTTCATTAATGGTTTCGACTGGCCAATCACGTACGCCAGACCAACTTCGCACTTTGTAGCCAAACCCTTTGCGACGATGTTTTTAGCAATGTAGCGAGCCGCGTAGGCTCCAGATCGGTCTACCTTGCTGGGGTCCTTCCCAGAAAAGGCACCGCCGCCGACGCGCGCGTAGCCACCATAGGTATCGACAACAATCTTACGACCGGTAAGCCCTGCATCGCTCTCGGGACCAGGAACATGCCATAAACCCGTGCCATTCACGATCAGCTGTTTTGGCGTGATGGTGAACTCATACGCTTTAAGCGTAGGGACAACCACGTCGTCGTATATTGCTTGCTTCACAGTCTCTTCTTCTGTTGCTTCGTCGTGCGCTGTCGCGATGACAACCGTCTCTACGCCAACTGGTTTACCGTCTTCATACTGAACGGTTACTTGGCTTTTCCCATCTGGACGAATGTACGGCAAAATCTTTTTTTCGCGCACTTCATCAAGGCGCCTCGTTAGCGCATGCGCCAAGCTAACTGGTAACGGCATTAACTCGGGAGTCTCGTCGATAGCAAAGCCAAACATCATGCCTTGATCCCCTGCCCCCGTGTCATCATTTGTCCCTTGGGCAATTTCTGGCGACTGCTGGTGAATGTAATTTTCTACGGGCGACTGATCAGAAAAGCCCCAGTCTGGATTGGTGTAGCCAAGTTCTCGGACAGTCTGGCGCACAATCTTTTCAAAATCTACCTTGGCGCTCGTGTTTATTTCGCCAAATAATGCAACTCGATTGGCGCCACTTACCGTTTCTATACCTGTACGTGCGTGCGGGTCTTGCCGTAATATCTCATCTAAAATTGCGTCACTTATGCGGTCGGCAATCTTGTCTGGGTGACCAGCTGCCACCGACTCGCTAGTAAATAGTGTTTTGACTTTGGGCATAAAAAAATCCTTTCTTGCCCGCTAGCCAGAAAGGATCTGCATATGCAATATCTTTCCGCTTTGCGGCTAGATGGAGCACCTTGCCATTTTGGTAGGTTGCCGACGGGTCAACGAGCTAGATCTCTCTCCGTACTCTTTATATGTTTAAATTGTTAACATAACCACATTATCATGCTGTCTATTCATTAGCAAACCGGCAGCGTATCAAAAAATGTCTCTATCTGATCAACTGTGTCTGGGTTAGTAGTACAAATCGCAAGTTCACCGGTGCCATACTGGACACCCCGCTCGTTAAAATTATGAGATCCGCTTATAGACATCTTTTTGCCATCAGCCCGCGTAAATATAATTGCTTTTGCATGGATAAAGCTACCATCTGTTGGCTTGTGCACAATCATCTGAGGATTATACGCATTCAAGAATTCTTGGAGTCTTGCCGGATGCCTGAACTGAGAATGATCGTTTATCGAAATACGAACCGAGTCAGCGCCAAGCGCATCTTGCCGCTCTGCCAGGATCTGTTCTAACCTGCCCGATGGGCGCATTTGCGATACAAACTTTATGCCGACCACATCATCGCGTTCTGCGGTCGCACAAACTGTATCATAGATTATGGATTGGCCCGGAGAACCCACATCGACTAAAAGCTGCGTTGTTTCATCAATAGGCACTCGAAAATCTGTTGCTAAATCTAACGCTCTTACCGCAGTTTCATGTTTTGTTAACTCATCAAACCAGTTAGCAAGTGTTGGGTCCTTGGCAACAAGCATAAAGTCCTTGTTACTAAAGGCGTCACCACTTAGGTTGACACCGCCGCCGAGTGCGACCCAATCATCAACAACGGCACCCTTCATGTGGTTTCTGTTTGCCCACGGGTGAAACCGTAGCAGCCCCCGGCCCGCAAATAGGTACCGGTTGATTGTTGTTGCCTCACCACCCGCTTCTTGCAAACGCATCATAAAAGCCCCAAACTTTCTAGTTTCTCGCCACCCCTGATATGCCTTACGTAAATTGGGCTGCACAAACGGTAGTGCGTCGCTAAACAAAGTCGAATAGGCATCTGCGACAAGACGAACTGTCACTTTATCGTCTTCCGCAATCTGCACTAAATCGTCAAAGAGAGGTTGCGTAGCGCTGTCATAGGCTATCTCCATGGCCTGTAAAATTACTCGGTTTTGGGCCTCGCCAACACGTTCTTCAAGCCATCCCGGGTAATCGGCAGCACTCACTAGATCAAAATTAATTGCCTCTAAGCCCGCCCCACCTGAGTTCGTCACCGAGTCTACGCCTGCCATATAGTTTGTTATTTATACAGCCCTCGTGCCTATAGTGCAAACCCGTAACCTGTATAACCTGACTTTTGTAGGATTATCTTGTATAATTCATCCCTGTTGTTGGGGATTGGCCAAGCGGTAAGGCACTGGGTTCTGGTCCCAGGATCGGGGTGAGAATTGCCGGTGGCAGTTCGCAAGGGAACCTTCCGATGGCAACTTTGTTGTCAATCGTGAAGTTTCGGGCTCGCCGAAGGTGGGTCGAATCCTCACCAATAACTAGTATACTTATTTTGGCTCTAGTAGGGTGTGGCCAAGCGGTAAGGCACTGGGTTCTGGTCCCAGGATCGGGGGTTCGAATCCCTCCACCCTAGCCAGAATAAGTATACTAATCCTCATCCCCAGCCAAACGCGACACTAGAATTTCAGACCCCATGTCCATAATTCTAATGTTGCGTATGGAATTCGACCTAAATGACTGATCCAAATAAATTACTACCTAGCCCATATCATGAGATGCTAGAGGCGTTGGCTTCAACTAAGGGGTACGCCGATTTTAAAAATTTTGTACATAGTAGATTCACGGCTCGTCCAGATGATATAAAGGCCGAGATAAAAGCGATTTTTGAGCTTCACTGTAGCGGTTTCCTAACAAGGATCTGCTCAAATGAAGAGTCTGCTCCTGAAGCAGAGATAAGCATTCATGCAAACGGACATGACTACCAAGGAATCGTAGAAGTTGCATTTGTTAATTATCGTTTCGATACCATTGATGATACCAAAGCATTAATTAACAGAACCTTGAACGTAAAGAAAGGCACTAATCTTAATAAATCCTTTCCAGATGAGAAGATCTGGATAAGAAAAACTGAAAATGGAACTCTTATAGTTGGTGAAAATGCCAACCTCTCAGTAAAAATCCCTAAACTCTACGAAACAAAGCGAAAACAGCATTCAAAAAGATACCAGGATTACAATACAAACGATAAGTCAGGATATATCAAAGTTTACTATTTCGTCGTTGATGCGCCTCCGACCCAGATAGCTCAGTTCTATGCCAGCTATAGAATCATGAACAAATTAAAGCCTGGTGAAATTTTAGTGCTGACATCTATACACGGTGCTGACAAACACTCACGGATCACCATCGTTCGCGGTATGGAATTAGAGTTTGAGCTAGATAACCCGTATTTTTCTACCCAATGAAACTATTTCGCTAAATCCAATTCAAGCGTACTAGACCCACACGCTCAGCCAATACTTTCGCTTCTATAGTGAATTGTAGACTAAGCGACACACAATCTATTTACTTTTTGAGAAAAAAACTAATTTATAGCCATCTGGGTCATCTAAGACAAATTCACGATGACCCCATGGAAAATCTGCTGGCTGATTTGAAGGCTTTAAGCCACGTACAATAACATCTTTATAAAAGGTATCTACATCGCCAACATTAATATGAAGGTATTGCCCCCTGCCTTTTTGGTCGTTCACAGCGTCGGCCTTGAATTCTTCTGTGACAACCTTATCCTTTGGCAAGAGTTCTATCCAAAACCAATTTAGATACGCATGTGCTGAGATGCCTGGATTTTGCTTTTTGAATTCAAAACCAAGCGTTTTATAAAATTCAATAGATCTATCTAGGTCACTTACCAAGAATATGATTCCCGCTACACTTTTCATCTTCATATTATGATTATACAGCCAATAGCTTAGGGTACCCTCCTCTAATATTGCCTAAGCTACTCAACTAAAAAAACTTGAATTAAGTCCCTGCCTATTGATAGACCCGCACATAGTCTACAAGCATTGAACTTGGAAGCTCAGAAACATTCGGACCTCCTGTCCAAGTGCCAGCTTTGCCGTATTGTAAGTCGATTAAAAGTCGTAGGTCGTATGAATTGAAGGGCCAGTATTGAGACTTCCCGGACTTCGCTGCATCTGCTGCACCATCAGCCTCGGTTATACGATTGGTTGGTTTGCCATCAAGCATGAACTGTATGTACCCTTCTCGCCACTCAACTCCATATACATGGTAGTCATCACAATAACGGCTAGCTTGTTGCGCGTACGTTTCAATCGAGTACTTATCGCTATTACTTCTTCCGGCATGAATTGTTTGCTGGATTGTGTTCTGTTTGTCGTAACCAATTTCATATATATCAATCTCGCCGGATTGCGGCCATGAAGGACCCGTGCCCGTAGAAAGCCATACTGAACCCCATACACTTTTTGCACAGGCAAGCTTAGTTCGAATCTCAAACCTACCGTATTTTGTAGTAAATTTGCCCTGGGTGTCCATACCGCCGCTTGTTATGGTGGATTGATCTCCATAAGAGTTCGTACATTGATTCGCTTTGGTGTCTACTAACGTAAGTTTTAGTGCGCCTTTTCCATCGGTGGCAATGTTTTCGGGTTTTGCGGTCCAGCACTGGGCGCCCCAACTGGAACCACTTTTAAACACACGCCATTTTGCATTATCCGGCAAGCTTCCGGCAGGCCCGTCAAAGTCATCACAAAATTTCAAATGCGACAGTTCGCTACATTTTTTATTAAAATCACTACTAAAGTCTTTCTTGAATAGCCTGTGTACGATAAGTGGCTGCTCACTAGTATTGGTGCTAGGGGTATTTTTGCGTTCAATAATAACTGTGAGAGGGCCTACCGCTAAGTTTGCCGTGACACAGGCTTCTCCCTTTGTCTTTTCTGCGAAGGTGTAACGGCCACTTGCTAGTTGTGACAAGGGTAGCTGAGCATTTGCTCCCGAAAAACGCACCCCCCCTGCCAGCCCAGCCGTCTGTACTTCAGCGCAATACGTGCCACTGCCCTGTTTCTCATCGTTAAGCACAAGTTCGCCTATTGTGCTGTACGGTGGCAGCACCCCGCCTTGATCCGTATTCGCTGGCGGAATGGTGGGCTGCATCGAGTACCAATAGGCTAAGCCGTCTTTTTTAGTTATTCGTTTTAGGTTAGTGGTCACTGATGTGTTTCCAGGCCTCCATTCAACCCCTGCTGCCTGTGATTGATAAACAAAGAATCCTCCAACAAACGAGAAAATTACCACAATCACAACTATTCGCTTATTACCTAAAAAACCTCGGACGGACGACAACGGTTTAGCACCAAGCGCGAGCCCCCTACTGGCGGTTTTCTTTCTGCTGAGTTTGGTTTTCGTTCTGGCCATATGCCTCAGATATCCATTCTTACATTCTGCTTGTTTTTGCCCATATAGCCTGGGGCTTGTGGAGGAGTATGAATATGTTCATGCTTATTTTAAAGTTATCACGCACGATTAACAAATACAAATATGGTTAACTCTTCCCCGGTAGCACGTAAACCTTGATACATCATCGAAGACCGCCTACTACACATGCTCCTTGTCACTACATAGCACACCGTGGTCTACTGAGCTGTTGTTTGTTTACTGGTAGACCCTAACGTAGTCTATGAGCATTGATTGTGGGAGAGTGCTGTTATTGACGGTCCCGCCATAGCTGCCAACCTGCAGATCCAATATCAGCCGCTGCTTGTTCGAGTCGAAAGGCCAAAGCCCACCAGCAGGTATGCTTGCTGGCGTGATGGTGTGCGTAACGCTTCCATCCACTGTAAACTTTATTTCACCCGGCTTCCATATAGAGCCATAGGTATGGTAATCGCCACACCACAGCGCACTCGCAACATAGCTTTTAGCCAGATGCCAGGCCGCTCCACTAGAAGTAGGGCCATGCAAAGATTGCTTGGCATTATTGCCTGCACCGTTACTACTCATTATTTCTAAGAAATCAACCTCGCCGCCAGTGGGCCAATTGGGGCCTGTTGACCACCAAGCAGGCCACAGACCTGTCCCGCTCTGACACGGCACTTTAATGCGCGCTTCAGTGGTCCCAAATTGATAGTTAAACACCCCGCCAGTGGCAGCACCGGTGTTCATGCCCCCCGATTTATATAGCCCGCTTCCATTTGTGCAGGGCACCCCCTCGGGGTTATAAGAAGCGGTCATCACCATGTGCCCCTGTCCATCGTGGGTAATGTGTTCTCGGTCGTTCACAAAACATTCTAGACCCCAGCGTGAAGGATTTTTGCCGCCATATACTTGCCACTTAGTCGCGTCGGGCGCAGTGTTCGC
>DAISWP010000002.1:29530-33572 GCA_036826335.1 Candidatus Saccharimonadota bacterium
CGCAGCACCATTAAACTCATCGCTAAAGATTAACTTTGGACCACTTGCGTTGCTAGTGGACCCTGCTGTGGGCTGGGTAACTGGACTACCCGTGGTCGAACTTTTTGGCGTACTCGTTGGTGTTTTTGGCTTGGATTCAGTAGCAGGCGTTTTGGCATTTTCACCGGTAACAGACTGCACGTCTCGAGATCCAGAGCTCGTAGTGGCGCTAGACCCAATCTGGTTGAAGTTTCTTGGTCTTACCACCGCAGCACCAATAGCCATCAATAGCACCAGCAGTCCTGAGCCAATAACAATAAGGTGTTTTTTGTTCCATTTCTTGTATCGGGCTTTGTTCTCTGACATGGTAACAACTTTTGACTTGTTTGGTTGGTGGCCTTCAGACGCGTGGGATAACATTTTCTGTCGGAGTCGTTTCAGTACTCGTCGCATAGCGATATATAGAATACCACCCTGATCTGGTTTGAGTCTTGTGTTTTTTATTCCTGAAGTATATTTGAATAGCGCAGCACGAAAGTCCAGATCATTTAATTCTGGCTATCCTAATCCAATAAACACTAGCGAAATTACAGCCAACAGTGGTAGACTTATGAAAGATAAAAAAGGATTCTGTAATTATGGCAACAAAAAAGAAAACAACAACTAAAGTCAACTTGCTGAAAGCACTTTGGAAGCGTAATAAAACTTTGTCTCGTGCAGCTATTTTTGTGGTTGTATTTGGGCTAGGCGGCTCTATATACATTGCCGCTAGCAATGCCTATACGCCCTTCCCTAGCGTCGACAAAATGAGCAACCTTGGTTCTTTAAACAATATACAGATTCTGGACGGAGCAAATATTCAATTATCAGGCTGTCTACAAAAACGTGACTTCTCCGGCTTAATTGTTTCGGAAAGAGACAGACAGCGAACACATGACTTCGACTTCCAGTTTAAGGCCAGCACTACCAAAGTGGTAGAGCAAAGAACGCTCGGGTATTCACCATTTATTGCTTACGGCCCACAATCGCAAATATCCAACATTAAGCAGTATGGACCAATTGCCGACTGGGGTAGCCCAACATCTGGCTCTCAAAGTTGGAGGAGCAGAATAAGTATATTCACGCCCGTTAGAGATTGGACGGCAGGCAACGACAACTTCGTAAGCGGCTCCGGTGGTAAAGCATTTATGACGGGTGGTGGTCCTGTGCAATTTAAGCTCTACGAAACGGTCCCTAACGGCAGTCTTTCCGGGAAAACAACTCCAGGGAATGAAGATAGTTACATGGTGTTTGGCTACGGGACCGTTCGTTACTATAACGAACGCGTTAAGGCATATCTAGATCAAACAACGACACCCATCAAAGTTTCCGCTATCCCTCTGTGTAGACAATAGTCCGACGCGCGTCAGGCAGTAGATAAGTAGGAGCTTTCGAGGCAGACTTATTCAGACCGTAGAATCGCTTTTATCTCTGTTTGGGAGTATACTAACAGAGAAGAGGGAATTTAGGTGTACAAATACGTTATTAGCAAATCGCCCGACGGCTTCGAAATCTACATAAATCTAATAACGTCTTCTGCTGGACATTACTTAAGTCGGCAACCGCATGTTATTAACCTCATAAAAGAGGTGCTGATTCCTATGGACTTATCGGCAAGCCAAATCTTTATTGAACGAGACATGGGTAGGATTATTGGCAATACTGACATTGTCGAGACAACAGATAAAGACACCATCTTTTACGCGCAGCCCAATAAAAAACAGATATACTCCCGTTATGCCAAGAACAGGTATCCTGCACCAAGCAAGAAGTTAACAATTGTTTTGCAGAAGGACGAGAACGGAGACTACGAAGTGACTGACACCTGGATTGGCCCACACAGCCCCCCGTTCCCTGGTGATGAACATGCAACAGCAAAGAGTAAGCCATACTGGGAGAACCATGCACTGGTTTACAACACAGACGCAATCCAGTCAAAGACCATAACCAAAGACTGCCCGTATTAGATTAGGCCCGGCTCGATAGAGCCTGTAAATACGACTGCCATTCGTCGACAATTGTTTGTGTTTTTTCGATAGCCTTACCAATATATGCCACCTCTGGGCTGGCAATGAGCTCTTTTTCAGCTTCGTTAAACCGCGCCCAATATTGTTGGATTGATTCATCATTTGCTGCAGCTACTGCGAGTGTTTGTTTGTTTGCAAGCGCTTGGTGGGCTATTTGTTTGGCCGCCTCGTGCGCCTCGGTATGCCCATATTTTTCTAGTAGCAGATATAACGGCTCGGCGGCTATGGCACCGCCTGTTAATAGAAGGTTCTTCTGCATTTGTTCTGCATTGACTTCTAACTTCCTCATGATCCTGTCGAGTCGATTAGCCATGGATGCCACGCAAGCAACCGGAATGGCATAAAAACGGCTAGACGCTGAGTCGGTTAGATCACGCTGGTGTTCGCTCGATAGATTCTGATTTGCGTTCACCACCTGAGCCAGAACTTGTTTAGACATGCTAACCACATTCTCGAAATTCCAGGGGTTTCGCTTATGGGCCATGGTAGAAGACCCGGTTTGCCCCTTCTCGAATGCCTCTTGCACTTCGGCAATCTCGGTGCGTTGTAAATGCCGCATGTCGTGAGCCAGATTAGCCATAATGCCAGCAGCAATGGCTAGCTCATCAACCAGACGAACCATACTTTCTGGTGGCACAATTTGCGTTGCATACGGTGCTGGTTGTAAATCAACTTTGTCTAATACAGCTTTTTCAAATGCAATTGGATCGGCAACAAAGACACTTAGTGCGTTATAGGCACCGACAGCCCCGGAAAATTTACCACGCAGTTCGCCTGCTAAAGCATTGATATTCTGGATTGATGTGCCGAGTCTACTAACATATTCGGCAATTGCAAAACCGAACGTAATGGGGACGGCATGTTGGCCATGGGTACGGCCAATTTGTACCGTTTCTTTGTTATCCGAGGCTATCTGGATAAGCGTAGCGAGCAATTTCTGTAGCTTTGGCACAATCATTTTCTGTATAGCGTCACGCATCTGCAATGCGTTGGCCGTAGCGATAATGTCGTATGAGGTAGCACCAAAATGCACGAACGGTTTTGCCTCTTCATTCAGTGGCACCTTAATACAGTTAACCAGCGCTTTTATATCGTGCTTGGTGGTTTGCTCTTCTTTGTAAACCGACACAATATCAACCGCTCGAGCAGCTTTTTCTATTGCTTTGGCACTCTCTTTACTGCAGATCCCAAAGTCTGCGAGTGTGTACGCCAGCGCCATCTCTACGTATGCCTGATACGCAACACGACTCTGCTCCGACAAATATGTTGCAATTTCTGGGTCATAATATCGCCCATCGAGCGGGTCAATAGCTGTGGCATTGAAGTGTGCGGGAACTTTCGGTAAAACAATCGGTTTTAGTGTTTGCATCACGAAAGGTCTTTCAGGGCAGTTTGAGTATTGGCTTCAATCCTCACCAAGGGATCGACGTTGTCTGGGGTTTTTTCGAGTTTTTTGCCTGTGATGCGTTCGTATAATTCAACGTACCGTGCTGAGATTTCCCGAACAAAACTTTCGGGAATGCTTGGAATCTTTTGGCCCTCTAGCCCCTGAAAATCATGCGCAATCAGCCACTCCCGCACAAACTCCTTGGAGAGTTGACGTTGTCGTTCGCCACGCTTTTGCCTGTCTCCGTACCCGTCTGCATAAAAATATCGCGATGAGTCTGGCGTGTGTATCTCATCCATCAATACCAACGCACCATCTAGGGTGCCAAACTCATATTTTGTATCGACCAATATGAGCCCTTGTTTTGCGGCCATTTCACTGCCTCGTGCATACAATCTTTTAGCTAACGTCTCAATCTTGGCCCAATCATCGGCAGGCACAAAGCCTTGCTTGATAATTTCTGCAGGACTTATATCTTCGTCATGGCCACTCTCTGCGTGTGTGGCAGGCGTAATGATGGGCTCAGGAAATTGGTCATTCTCCTTTAATCCGTCTGGCATTTTTACCCCGCAGAGATCACGCTTTCCCAGCGCATACTCTCGCCATGCAT
>DAISWP010000002.1:33582-91250 GCA_036826335.1 Candidatus Saccharimonadota bacterium
GCCCTGTTAAGTAGCCTCGCACCACAACCTCGATTTTATACGGCTTACACTTATGCCCAAGGACTACGTTCGGATCTGGAGACACAATAAGCCAGTTAGGGATAATGTCCTCAGTTGCCTTGAGAAAATAATTAGCGATCTGGGCAAGAACTTGGCCTTTTTGCGGAATGGTAACGGGCAACACAAAATCGAAGGCAGAAATGCGGTCAGTCACAACCATAACAAGGTATTTGTCGTCGATAGTATATATGTCACGGACGCTCCCCTTTTGAAAGCTTGTTTGGCCGGGCAGCGTATACTTTGTCTCTAAAATTGTATTGCGAATCACTGCCTTCATTAAAGCGCACTTAGAAACAACTCGCAATGCCAGGGCAAAAAAGTTATTATTAAGAGCAATGGGGGAAGCAGCAATGACTATTGGCATCGTGGGTGGTGGCCAATTGGGGCGCATGCTTACATTGGCTGCAAAACCACTCGGCTTTAGTGTAACTGTCCTCGATAGCAGCAAAGACTGCCCTGCTGGGCAGGTTGGCGCGGACGTTATTGTGGGCGGACTGTACGACCCAAATGCACTGCGCAAGCTTGCTTCTGTGTCTGATGTTATAACGGTAGAAATAGAACATCTCGACACAAACACATTGAGCCACATAGCGAAGAGTAAGCCCGTCTACCCCGCCCCAGAAACCATTAGAATCATTCAGGACAAATACCAGCAAAAAAGCTTCTTACAAAAGAACAAAATACCAGTTGCACCTTTTATGGAGGTTGTAAATACGGCCTCGGCCCGTGAAGCATACTTTACATTCGGCAAACGAATGCTGCTGAAGACAAAACACGGCGCTTTTGATGGCCGCGGCAACTACAACGTCCACAGCGAGACTGATCTCGACCACGCTTTACACGCAACCAAAGACAGCCAAGTATACGCCGAGGCATACATGCCATTCACCAAAGAGTTGTCCGTCATAGTGGCAAAAGATACGAACGGAGTTATCGTTACATACCCCGTTGTTGAGATGCGCCACAAACGAAACATCTGCGTCGAGGTTCATGCACCGGCAGATATTAGCGCGACGGTTGAGAGACGAGCACAAGCCTTGGCAAGGAAAGTTATCGCTCACCTAGATGGAGCCGGCGTCTTTGCAGTTGAATTATTCTTGCTCAAAGACGGTCATGTCTTGGTGAACGAGATCGCCCCACGTGTTCACAATTCAGGACACTTTACTATTGAGGGATGCGTAACTTCGCAATTCGAACAACATATTCGTGCTATCACTGGCTTGCCGCTGGGTGACACTACTTTACGCCAACCAACAGTTATGGTGAACCTCCTAGGAACTCGTAACTCATCAAAGATACCGCTCTTTAAGGCGGCTCTGGCAATCAAAGACACGCACATACATTGGTATGGCAAAACACCAACCAAGATAGATCGAAAGATGGGCCATATTACCGTACTGGGCTCTTCAGTTTCACAGGCAACAAAAACAGCTCGTCGAGCTAGGAGGTTAATAAGCGTATGAAAAATCAAACACTCGTAGGCATTATTATGGGTTCTGATTCAGATCTGCCCGTTATGACAGAAGCCGCTAAGGTATTCGACGAGTTCAATATCGGTTATGAGGTTCGTATCATCTCGGCTCATCGCACCCCAGATGTTATGGTTGCGTATGCCAAAACTGCACAAGAACGTGGTCTGAAAGTTATCATTGCTGGCGCCGGTGGCTCTGCTCACTTACCGGGCATGACAGCGTCCGAGACAACACTGCCAGTACTAGCCGTCCCCGTTAAAGGAGAACATCACGACCACGAAGCATTGTGGAGTAACGTAAAAATGCCCCCCGGTATCCCGCTGGCTACAATGCCAGAGAACGGCGCAAAGAACGCAGCGCTAATGGCGGTTGAGATCCTGGGGTTGCTCGATAAAGATCTACAGCAAAAATACATAGACTACCGCCAGAAACAGCACACTGAGGTTACAGAAAAAGACGACAAACTCGTTGCTAAAGGCTGGCGAAACTACTTAGGAGACAAACACTAATGACTACGCATCCACCACATACGACGTCGGTTGATGCGGAAGGAGTAGGGGTGGCTATGCTTGGTGTGAGCGACTTCGACGGTACGCAAGCGCGGACATTTGAACGCACACCGGACGGTATTGGTGTGAACGAAGCATATAGGCTTGCAATCGGTACCGTTATGGGCGAACGAGCATTAGCAACCTATATGCGTAATGGTGAGCACCGCAGCAGAACCGCATCTGAGATTGTCGCTTCGTAGGCCGGCGTAACCAGCCCCGAACTTTTTGAGGTCGCTGCCCGCAAAGTATCCGAAGGCGAGAGTATGGATGGCATACATCATGATCTTGTTCGCATTCATGGGCACCATTACGATGGGCTTTTTTCACCGACAAAAGAGCAAGTCCGTGCATTAACCGATGTTGTCATTGAGGCAAAATTGGAACCTTTACGAAAACAGATTGGACGAGCCATGCCCGAAGGTCAGGGTTTTTGGCCACGGCCTACCGTCGGGTTTATACCCTTTTCCCGGGCAGTGAGCGAACAAAAAATTGCACGCAATATCCAAACAGGCGTCATCACCGCGGGTTACAGAGAATTCATATTCAACGTCTATGATTTGTACGAGATAGAGAGGCCGGATCTATTTATTTCTGACGTCGAGATCCAAGATATGTTCCCTGAATTGTCCCCGGAAGAACGCGCCAAACCCAACACGCTACCTATGGACATTATCCAGGAACGCTGGACACATAGTCTCGGCACAGAAGCACCTGATCAAACAATGCTTGGCGATCGTATTGGCTACATAGGGGATGACGAAGTTCGTGACGGTGGGCTGGCAGCCAACAGTGGTGTGCACTTTTTCAATGAGAGCGACCCCGACTCGAATCAAACGTGGCAAGACTTTGCACGATTTCTAGGAATCGAAATCGAACCCGAGAATTGGCGAGAACAATGAGCAACAACAACTGGTACGTCATAACCGGGGGACCTTGCACCGGCAAAACAACCCTTTTAGCCGAGTTGGCAAAATTAGGTCACGCTACAGTGCCAGAAGCAGCCCGACTGGTAATCGACGAGGGCTTCGCTGCAGGAAAAACGATTGAGCAAATTCGGGAAGACGAGAAATTATTTCAGTACCAGGTCCTTCGCCGAAAGGAGGCTATTGAGGCCAAAACCGACAAGAAACCTCTGACATTTTTTGACCGCGGCATGCACGATACTATTGCGTATTTGCAGTCATACAGCTGGCCGATTGATGATGAAGTCAAAGAAGCCTGTCACATAGCCAGTTATGAGAAGGTATTTTTGCTAGACCCTTTGCCTTTTTTTGAAGAAGATGGCGGACGGACCGAAGACGCATCATTCACGCAGAAGATTAACCAGCTACTCGAAAAAGCGTATGAGCAAAACGGGCTAACCGTTATCCACGTACCCGTTCTTCCCATAAAAGACCGAGTTCGTTTTATTTTAGAGCACGTCAATAAACAAGGAAACAAGAAGGGCACAATTATATGAAGCGCGCAACGTATGCTCAAGTTGGAGTAGATATAGATATAGAAGCAGCAGCAGCCAAGATTTTATATGAAGCCTCCAAAAAGACTTGGGAGAACCGTAAAGACCTTTTGGGCGAAGTAGTCGTACCCTTCGACGATTTTGCAGGCTTACGGTTCGTTCGAATAGACAAACTCCCGGCAGGAACAGTTATGTTTGGCGGTTCTGATGGGGTTGCAACGAAGGCTGAGCTTGCAGAGCGTGCTGGCAAGTTCGACACCCTTGCCTTTGATCTTATGGCCATGGTTTGCGATGACGCTGTTATTCGTGGTGGCGAGCCAGCACTGCTCAAAAGTGTGCTCGATGTTAATACCTTAGGGAAAGACAGTTCTCGACTCCCCATTATTAAACAACTGGCAAAGGGTTATGTCGCTGCAGCAAAAGTTGCAGGCGTGGCAATTATCAATGGAGAACTCGCGCAGCTGAACGATCGCATGGGAGACCTAAAGAATTTCCACCTAGAGTGGAGTGCCGATGTAACGTGGTTTGCCCACGAGTCACGACTTATCACCGGCTACGATGTCAGCCCGGGAGACAGCATTGTCGCGCTAGAAGAGAAAGGGCTACGTTGTAACGGGATCTCGTTAGTACGTAAGATTCTTAAGGACAGGTATGGCGAGTGGGAAAACGAAACACTGGGCAAGACAAAACTTATAGAACAAGCCCTGCTGCCATCAAAAATTTATAGTCCCGTTTTGCTAGACATTACCGGTGGTTACCGGCTGGCAAAAAAACCCCTAGCACGCTTGCATGCAGCCGCACATATTAGTGGCGGCGGCATACCCGAGAAGCTTGGGCGCATTCTTCGCGCGTCTGGTTTTGGAGCGTCTCTAGATAATCTCTTCAAGCCATGCGACCTGATGCATCACTGTCAAGAACTAGGCAATGTCACCGATGAAGAAGCGTACAGAACATGGAACATGGGCAATGGCATGCTCTTAATTACACCCGATCCACAAGCAGTTATTGCAGTGGCCAAGGAAAATAAAGTTAATGCAAAGGTAGTCGGGACAATAGACAAGAAACCTGGTATACGGATTGTAAGTCGCGGTTATCATAAACCAGGCACGGAGCTCTTGTTCAAATGACAATGTATTTTGGTCCACCAGACATATCGAAAAGCACACTTAGGAATTTGCTTGTATCGGCTCAAGCCCTCAACGAGACAATTACCAACATCTCTGTGCAGTCTGTCTATTTTGTTCAAACCGCAGAGTCGTTTAATGAACAGCAGGAAAAAGAACTCCTCAGCCTGCTCAATGCGCACAAGAATCGGTTGTACAAAGAGGGGGGTCAGGAATATATCGTCGTACCTCGTTTTGGCACAATATCTCCTTGGTCCTCAAAGGCAACCGATATCGCACGTAACTCTGGATTGGAGCACGTTATCCGAGTTGAAAAAGGGTTACTCTATGCGATTGAAGGCTCTAAGCAAACAGATCGTGCCCGACTAAATGCATTGCTGAGCGATCGAATGACCGAGCAGGTCATTAGCAGCACGAACGATGCAGCAAACATTTTCGCGCAAACGAAACCCAAGAAACTTCGACGCATTCCGGTCTTAAAACACGGCGTTAGTGCCCTGGCAAAGGCGAACAGATCATTAGGGTTAGCGCTAACAGATGATGAAATCGACTACTTAGCTTCAGAGTATACGCGTCTTAAACGCGACCCGACCGATGTAGAGCTGATGATGTTTGCCCAGGTGAATAGCGAACATTGTCGTCACAAAATATTTAACGCAAGCTGGGTTGTAGATGGTATCAAGCAACCAAAAAGCCTCTTTAAAATGATAAAAAACACGTACGAAAAGTCGAGCAAGGATATACTGTCAGCCTATTCTGACAATGCTGCGGTTCTGCAGGGGCCCAGTACGAAACAGTTCTCTAGGAATACTATGTCTCGTGAGTACGAAGAAGTTCTCAGGGATGATAATATCGTTATCAAGGTAGAAACACACAACCATCCAACCGCCATCGCACCATTCCCCGGTGCAGCCACGGGTGTTGGTGGCGAGATACGCGATGAGGGCGCAACGGGCAAAGGCGCTCGTTCAAAAATCGGGCTCGCTGGTTATAGCGTCTCTAATCTTTGCATTCCCGGTTTTATCCAGCCATGGGAAACGAAGCAAGCACTGCCCAAGACTATTGCATCGCCTTTAGAAATTATGACGACCGCACCACTAGGCGCTGCTGCCTTCAGTAATGAGTTTGGCCGCCCAAATGTCCTAGGCTACTTTCGAACGCTTGAGCAAACACACAGCGGAGAACGCTGGGGATTCCACAAACCAATCATGGCAGCTGGTGGGCTCGGCACGATTTCTTCAGATAATGTTTTGAAGAACAAGATTCGCCCTGGCAACAAGCTCGTTGTGCTGGGTGGTCCCGCAATGCTTATTGGACTGGGTGGCGGAGCCGCCTCAAGCATGCAAAAGGGCCAAAGTGAGGAGTCGCTTGATTTTGCATCTGTCCAAAGAGCAAATGCCGAGATGCAGCGGCGCGTGCAAGAGGTTATTTCTGCGTGCGCGAATCTTGGCGCAGACAACCCTATCGTTTCGATTCATGATGTGGGAGCCGGTGGTTTGTCTAATGCCCTTCCTGAGCTTGTTCACGACTCTGGTCTGGGTGCGGAATTTGAGCTTCGAGACATCATTTCAGCAGATGCTGGCATGTCACCACTCGAAATTTGGTGTAACGAGGCACAGGAACGCTATGTACTTGGGATAGATACGCGTGACATTGCACCACTTCAGAAGCTGTGTAAGCGGGAGCGCTGCCCAATGGCAGTTGTAGGCACCGCAACAAAAAAAGAGACGCTTGTTGTAACTGATAGGGTGCACAATGAGTCTGCGGTTGAAATTCCCATGGCTCTTCTTTTCGGCAACGCACCAAAAATGGTTCGTGAATATGCTACAACAAAGCAAGAACTGAAGATTCCTCGTTACGAAACTATTGTATTAGACGAAGCAATCAAAAGAGTTTTACAATTTCCAGCAGTCGCGAGTAAGAAATTTCTTGTAACAATTGGCGACCGCAACGTTGGTGGGTTGACCACACGTGACCAAATGGTAGGAAAATGGCAAGTACCTGTTAGCGACGTAGCCGTCAGCGCCTCTTCTTTTCATGGGAAAACCGGACAAGCTATGAGCATGGGTGAGCGATCACCCCTGGCGCTACTTAATTCTGCGGCTGCTGCTCGGATGGCAGTTGCAGAATCAATTACCAATATTGCGGCCGCACCGATTCGCACACTTTCAGATATTAAACTTTCGGCTAACTGGATGGCGGCAGCCGGGGTTGGTCATGAAGACCAGAACCTGTATGAAGCTGTCCGGGCGGTTGGCGAGGAATTCTGCCCTGCTCTAGGCGTCACTATCCCTGTCGGCAAAGATTCATTAAGCATGCGAACTGTTTGGCAAAGCGGTAAGACCGAGCATGCAGTCACCTCGCCTGTGTCTCTAATAATTAGTGCATTTTCGCCTGTATACGATACGTCAAAAACCAGTACGCCCGAACTTAACATCGAGGCGAAAACGCAACTGCTGCTGATCGATCTTGGGCTTGGCAAACAACGGATGGGCGCCTCAACACTCGCGCAAACATACAATAAAATTGGTGGGGAGACGCCAGATATTGACCCTGGTGTATTATCAAAATTCTTTGGGTTAATTCAGACGTTTCGGAAGCAGGGTCTCTTGTTGGCGTATCATGACCGGTCGGATGGAGGCTTACTGACTACCTTGTGTGAAATGGCGTTCTGTTCTCGGGCAGGGCTACACATACAGTTAGACTCGCTGCCAGGTACTACGATTGAACAACTGTTCAATGAAGAACTTGGGGCGGTTATCCAGATTGAAACACAAGATCTGCAGGTAGTAACAGCAGCTATTGAAAAACTGCTCCCTGGTGCCGTACACCAAGTTGCGCAAGTTACCGAAGACGAGTCGGTGCGCATATACAAAGGTAAGAAGTTACTGTATACGAAAAGCCGAGCAACGCTTGAGTCCTGGTGGGCCCAGACCAGCTACGAAATTCAGAAACGTCGCGATAATGAAAAAACCGCATCGAATGAATTTAAGCTTATTCGAAGTGGTTACCCTGGATTGTTTACATATAAAGAACCACTCCCTTTACGATCAACGCATAAAAAACGCCCAAAGGTGGCAATTTTTCGAGAAGAGGGAGTGAATGGTCATGTAGAAATGGCTGCTGCGTTTACTGAAGCAGGCTTCTTGGCAGTCGATGTGCATCAGAATGATATCCTAGATGACCCAACGCTACTTGATAGCTTTGTTGGTCTTGTTGCCTGTGGTGGCTTTTCTTATGGCGACGTTTTAGGAGCTGGCGGAGGCTGGGCAAAATCTATTTTGCTCAATCCTTCACTCCGCCACGCATTTAAATTCTTTTTCGAAAGAACCGATACTTTTTCGCTTGGTGTTTGCAACGGCTGTCAGATGCTTAGCAAGCTGAAGGAGTTAATACCCGGCGCCGATCTATGGCCAATGTTTGTCGGCAATACATCAGAGCGCTTTGAGGCTCGTATGGTAGTTGCACAGATCGGCACATCACCATCTATACTCTTTCGGGGGATGGAGAAGGCATGTCTGCCAATTCCTGTGGCTCACGGTGAGGGCAAGGTTTTGTTCTCTACGACTAAACAAGAAAAAGACGCCATACAGAACAATCTGCTAGCCCTACAATATGTTGATGCGCCAAATAGACCAACCGTCCAATATCCCCTAAACCCGAACGGGAGTCGTCTGGGGATGGCCGGCTTTACCTCAATAGATGGACGCGTAACAATTATGATGCCCCACCCAGAGAGGGCTTTTTTGCCGAAACAGCTCTCGTGGCTACCCGACAACTGGAAAGACGCTCCGACACCTTGGCTGCGGATGTTTCAAAATGCGCGAGAATGGGTTGAGGAAAATCAGAAATAAATGCTGTCCGCATGATTGCACTAAAGGTATACTAATAGTACATAAAGGAGGTCTTCTATGTCATATTTTGCCCATCATAATGCGCTCCATACGGCCAATACTCACTTAGTTGCTGGTGTATTCGCGGCTGTTTTATTAGCTGCAGTCGTCATCGCCATCGTATGGGAGCAAAGTAAATGAACGTGCAGCTAAAAGCGGAAGGCCTGAAGAAAACAAAAAGTGCTTCTGCCATCATCGCTGGCCAAGGGATTGAGGGCGTCGCAGAATTTACTGAGTACGATGTCGATGGATGGAAGTATGTTCATGTGCGCGTAAT
Organism: Candidatus Saccharimonadota bacterium; assembly: GCA_036826335.1. Lineage (GTDB taxonomy): Bacteria > Patescibacteriota > Saccharimonadia > Saccharimonadales > AWTP1-31 > DAISWP01. Next base: position 42,416 of record DAISWP010000002.1, read on the forward strand.
GCTTCATGGGAAACCTAACGTTCTGACGGCAGGTCATCATGCTGTCCACATCCATGAAAAAGGCGACTGTGAATGTGATGGATTCAAATGTGCCGGTGGGCATTTTGATCCAGGGCCAAATGGCAATAGCGATCCAGATGCAAACCACGGCTATCACGCTGGAGACCTACCAAACATTCGGATAGACGAAAATGGTGATGGCATATTGGAGGCTATTACGAGCCGCATAACCTTATCAGACGGTCCTGTATCAATATTGTCCAAAGAGAGCGCACCCGAAGGAACTTCAATTATGGTTCACGCAAACCCCGACCCTCACACTCCCGGCGAGACTGGGTCGGGCCATAGTGGCGGACCACGGCTTGCCTGCGGCAAGATTAAACCTATAAGTACTTAAAATCGGGGTTAGAAAAGTGAGTAACAAGATGATTGAACGTTGTAGTTTGTATGCAGCCTGAATCTCAAGTTGACAGTACTACATTCGAGGCCATGGTTAAACACGCCATCGACAATATACCCCCACAATATGGCGATCACATAAAGAATGTTGCTTTTGTAGTCGAAGACCTCCCAAGCGAAGCGCAACGGCAGAAATTACATCTCGTTGACGGTGTCACCTTATTTGGGTTGTACGAGGGCGTACCGCTAACGAAACGAAGTTCAGGATACAATCTGGTTCTTCCAGACAAGATAACCCTTTTTCGTCTACCAATACTGTCAACGAGCCAAACAATACATGACGTCCAGAGACAGATAGACAAGACCGTCTGGCATGAGGTTGCTCATTACTTCGGGCTAGACCACTATAAGATTAAGGAAATCGAGTCGAAGAATATCAAAGGCCGGAGTTAGAAAGAGCCGTTTGTTTGGGGTGCTTCAGGTTCAACTGGCTGATCATCTGGAGGCGATACTGCCCCTTCTTGCTCGACTACTGGCGCTTCTGCAGGCACCGCACCAAGTGAATCCTCAGCTACTACAGGCTCATCTGCAGGCACCGTACTTTCAGATGGCGCAACAGTTGTCCCGGCGGCTGGGACGTCGACAACAGGCGAATCGGATGACATGCTCGGTATAGTTGTCGGATCGGCAGCGCCTAATGGCGTAACTACCTGGGAATCTGTAGGCATTGATGCTGGAGGCATGCCCGCATCAACTACAGTTGGGTCTGGTGATGGTTGATTGGTGTTCTGATCTTGTGTTGGGTTCATTATATTTTCTCCTTATCCCCATAATACTTTGTTTATGGCAAATTTCCAAAACACTTATGTTTCGCCTATTCTGAAGCGTGCAACATTTGTTATACTGTGCTTATGGATATAAGTGAAGTAATACGCGTCTGTGGTGCCGCTGTTTTCTGCTACATGAGCTGTTGGTTTATTTTTGGGACACTGTTAAAACGCAATGATGTTGCAGACATCGCGTGGGGTCTTGGCTTTGTGCTTGTTGCACTGTTAGCTTTCAGCCTTAATGATAACCCTGGGTTTCTTGCAAAAATAGCACTCATCCTAACGGGCGTTTGGGGCTTTCGACTAGCTGCACACATTCTATTTCGGAACAGACAGAAGGCTGAAGATTTTCGTTATGCAACCTGGCGAAAACAATGGGGTAACTGGTATCTTGTAAGGAGTTTCGGACAAATTTATTTACTGCAAGGTGCCCTCTTGCTTGTTGTTGCCCTTCCGGTAATTGTTGCCGCAAGTGGGTCGCACACCACCACCGTGTCTGCCTGGGCTGCTGCCGGTATCCTTACCTGGGCGTTTGGATTTTATTTTGAGTCTGTCGCTGATTGGCAACTACGTCGGTTTGTATCGAATCCCAAGAACAAAGGCAAGGTAATGGACATTGGTTTATGGCGCTACACCCGCCACCCTAATTATTTTGGTGAGGTAACACTGTGGTGGGGACTCTGGCTTGTGGTCATGGCAACAGATGTTAGTGCACCATTAAAAATACTGTCTGGGGCGGGACCAATGGCTATCACCTTGTTGATCCTCTACGTGTCCGGTGTCCCTCTGCTCGAGAAAAAGTATGCAACAAATGATGCGTATCAAACCTATGCCAAAAAGACGAGCAAGTTTTTCCCACGTAGCCCAAAGAGTTAAATTGTTCGTTTGCATTAATTCTACCGCTCTTCCATAATCTAGGCATGCCAGCTAAAGACAACACTGTTTCTCAGCCAGTTCATAAGCGCCCCAACCGTGTTGCGGTAATCGACTTTGGTGGTCAATATGTAGATCTTGTGGTTAAAGCCTGTCAGCGACAAGGGTTTCTGACAGACTTGGTCCCATCCACCACTAGTTATGCAAAGCTCAAGGATGTCTATGGGGCAATTGTTCTGAGTGGCAGCCCCGCGAACTCTTCTGGCGACGAGCAAGCACCAATGCCAGACGCCTCTATACTGTCACAGAACAGCATGCCAATCTTAGGGATATGCTACGGGCACCAAATACTTGCCCGTCATTTTGGAGGAACAGTTTTGCGCGGAACCGTACGCGAGGACAAACGGGCACCAACAAACCTAACTGTAACGCACCCCCTTTTTTACGACGTTAAAGAGAACCCCACTGTGCTCTTCACTCATGGTGACTTTGTGGCTGACTTGCCAGGCGATGTCGTCGTCATTGGTCAACACACGCTTCGTGCAAACAACAAAGATATGCGTGTTTACTCAGCTATTGCCAAGGATAATATGGTCGGTGTTCAATTTCACCCAGAAGTTTTTGATGACACGCCAGAGGGTTATCAGATATTCCATAACTTTCTCGTTGGTATCGCCGGTCTATCTCCCGATCTTGGCTACATAGAGAGGCTGAACAAGCAAACCATTGGCCGCAAGCGAAAACCGATCAGAAAAGCAGTCGGTACACGCCCAGTTATTGCATTTGTTAGCGGCGGCGTTGACTCAAGTGTCATGATTGCCCTAGCGAAAACAGCTATCCCAGCTTCGCAACTTCACGCCTTTTACATAGACAATGGGCTAATGAGGGCCGAAGACAATGCAGTTATTGACGTACTGAAACACACCGGCGTTCCTGTGCAAAAGTACGATGCTTCTAGACAATTCTTGACTGCGCTAAAAGGTGTTAGCGACCCTGAGACGAAACGCAAAGTTATTGGCAGGCAATTCGTAACTGTCCAGGACCAGATTATTCACGACCTAGGACTGTCAGAGGCCATGCTCCTGCAAGGGACGAACGCAGCTGATCGTATAGAGAGTGGCAACAGTACTGCAAGCCAGCACACCGCAACTATCAAAACACACCACAACCAGGTTTCGGAAATTCAAGAACTGAAACGCCACGGGCTACTCCTAGAGCCACTCGATGACTTATTTAAAGACGAGATTCGTAGTGTTGGTATAAGCCTGGGATTGCCAGACCTTGTTGTCTCACGGCATCCATTTCCGGGGCCAGGCTTAGGAATACGCGTTTTGTGTACAGATAGCTGTCTGGACCGCACACCGGCCAGCACAGCTACGAGCAACCAAATCCAAGCTTTCTGCAGAGAGCAAACAAGTAATGAAAAGTTAGCCGCAAAATTATTGCCCGTTCTGAGTGTCGGCGTAGCTGGCGACGAGAGAACACACCTACCAATTTTGGCAGTTCAGGGAGTTACAGACTGGAAAGAAGCAAGGATCTTGGCAGAACACACACCCTCGCACTTTCATGGGAAACTAAACAGAGTTGTAGTTGCTCTTGGCCCACAAGATATTAAGGATTTGAGCATCGTGACAACTACCCTCACTACAAAGGTGCTTGATCAGTTAAGGACTGCAGATACGATCATCTTTGAGACAATGCGCAAATTTGGGGTACTCCCCGCAATCAAACAGTGCCCCGTTGTATTGTTGCCCTTAGGTTTTGGGGCAGATAAAACAGCACGGTCAATTGTTCTCCGCCCTGTTGCCACCTCAACATTTATGACAGTTAAAGCCATGTTGCCGGTATTAGACTTGCCAGAAGTATTCATCAAAGAGTCTGCCCACAGAATCCTAAGCGAAGTGCCCGGCATATCTCAGGTTTTTATAGATGCGACAAATAAACCCCCCGCTACAACTGAATACGAATAGGCCACCCCGCCCCTGCAGTCTGATACAATAAAAGCGATGGCTACAGCGATTCGTCTCTCTAGGGTAACGAAGCAATTTTCAAACGGAAAAGGTATACATAATGTAAACCTCCATGTTGAAGGCGGCCAGATCTTTGGTTTTTTGGGCCCTAATGGTGCCGGGAAAACCACCACGATCAGATGCATTATGGACTTCATTCGTCCACAGGCGGGGACGGTTCGTGTTTTTTCTAAATCCGCTCAAGACAGTTCGTCCCGACAACAAATAGGGTACGTCCCGTCGGATCCTCAGCTTTACCCAAACTGGACAGGCTCAGATCACCTTAGTCTTTACGAAAGCATTCGGGGGAAAACAGGCTTAGACAACACCATTAAGCGCCTCGGTCTCGATATGTCAGTCCGATTTAAACATTTATCATCGGGGAATAAACAGAAACTGGCACTTCTGCTTGCATTTGCCGGTTCACCAAAGTTGCTCATTATGGATGAGCCTACCAAGGGTCTTGACCCACTATTACAACAAACTATCTATGACCTCCTTCGTGAATTTAAGGCCGCTGGTGGTACCGTGTTTTTGTCATCCCACAACCTGCCAGAGGTCGAAAAAGTGTGTGATCGGGTTGCGGTCATTCGCGAAGGGCAGATTGTTGCAGACCAGACCATGGGAAGTATCCGGGAAATGAGTATTCATATTATTTCTGCGGTTACTTCAAAACCTGTTGGTAGCAGCTCTCTCAAACTTGAAGGCGTGACAGTTCTGCATCACACTGGTACGCATCTTCTGCTCAAGGTTAAGGGGGATCTGAACCCTATTATGCATGTACTGAGTGGGTATACATTAAAAGATCTGGAAGTAAACCACGCGAGTCTAGAAGATATATTCATGGAGTACTACACATGATCGCAATTATCAGAAGAGAGTTCCGCGAGAAGAAAACCTCACTCATATTTTACTGTCTGGCCATTCTACTTTTATTGTGGATCTACGTAGCGCTCTTCCCCTCACTTCAATCTCAGGCAGAGACGTACAACAAGATAATCGACACTATGCCAGAGGCCTATAAAAAAGCATTCGGGGTTACGGGCACAGGGTTAGAAAATTTAGGGAGTTATTTATCCATAGAACTCTATAGCCTTATGTGGCCCGTATTGACCATCTTCTTTGTTCTGGCTAGAGCGTGTGGTAGTTTTGCTGGAGAGATTGAACGCGGAACCATTGGCACGTTATTAGCACAGCCGATTAGTCGTGGCCGTCTCTTTATTGCAAAATACCTAAGCAGTGTTCTCGCACTGATCACGCTCGTTGTGGTTTCCTGCATCACGCCGATTGGTCTAGCGGCATTATTCTCGCTACAACTTGATGCGGGTGCATTTTTGCAGCTGAGCGTCATGGCATTTGGGTTTGGTATGGCTGCGTTTAGTATTGGTCTCGTTTGTGCAACAATTTTAAGCGAAAAAAGCAAAGCATACGGCATAACTGGGGCACTCTTTTTAATCATGTATGTCTGCAATATTCTGGCAGGGATAAAGCCAAGCCTAGATTCGTTGAAGTATGGATCCCTTTTCCACTATTTCAATGCAAGTGACATACTCAGTCGTCACATTTTCAGCTGGGGATCTATGGGGCTTTTTCTGTTAATCACCATTTGCGCAACTATGTTCAGCTACCTTTGGTTTAATAAAAGAGACATCAGCATCTAGTGTCTAACATAATCTCTCACAGAAAAAACCTTTATCGAGTCATCGGCATGGTGGGAACCGTATTGTGTGTTGTTATTTTCTTACGCAGCCCGAGTTGGCCCACGCCAGACAAACTACTTGTCATTATGACGTTTGGGGCGATGATCTTTGGGCAGGCAAAGCAACTGCTAAAACGATTTTTGCCGTTTATAGGCCTGCTACTTGTCTATGAGTCCTTTCGTGGGCTAGCCCACCAACTGAACGCCCGTGTTAACTACCTCTGGATGCCCGAAGCCGATCGCACTATTTTTGGGGTTCTTCCGACAGCGTGGCTACAACATGCGTGGTGGAACGGGACATTGCATTGGTTTGATTTTGCCTTTTATATTTTCTATATGCTGCACTTTATATTTCCGATTGGGCTCGGTATAGTGATTTGGAAATTACGGGACAACTACTATTGGCAATATGCCGCTAACTACATAGTCTTATCGTTTCTCGGGTTTTTGACATACCTGGCATTCCCCGCTGCTCCGCCCTGGATGGCTTCTGACAAGGGCCTAATCGAACCTGTAGACCGGGTGTCGTCTAGCGTGTGGGCTGCATTGGGTATCCATGACTTCCCGTCCGTTTACAACAAGATTGCCCCGAATCCAGTTGCTGCAGTGCCTTCTTTGCACGCTGCATATGCGACACTTTTTGTAATAATTGTGTACAAACTTTTTGGCAAAAAATGGGCAGCACTTAGCTTTGTGTACCCACTCATGATATACGTGGGCACGGTCTACCAGGGTGAACACTATGCTATTGATGCTATTCTTGGGATTCTTTATGCACTGGTTGCCTACATGCTCGTTAACTGCACATTCAAGAAGCTACTGCCAAAAGTCAGAAATAAAAGATTGTACAAAAAAATACGCACGCAAATTCGCAAGAATCGAGTTTATAAAATTATACTAGCTAGTCTTGCTTGAGTGGGCTTTGTTCTTGGCGCCACGCAGCTATTTCTGCGTGATTCCCACTTAACAGTACATTGGGAACCTTCATATCTCGAAATTCTTCTGGCCGCGTGTAGTGAGGGTGTTCTAACGTCACACCGTCGCTGAAGCTTTCATTTTGAGCACTCGTTTCGCCTCCGAGAACGCCAGGCAGCAAACGCACTACACTGTCAGCAACAATCATTGCCGGCAACTCACCACCAGTAAGAACAAAGTCACCTACTGATATCTGCTCGTCTACAAGCGTAGTGATCCGCTCATCGTACCCTTCGTAACGACCACAGATAATAATTAACCCCGATTGTTTAGATAAGTTCATTGCCTCGGACTGTTTATAACGCTTCCCCCGCGGTGTCATTAAAAGTACTTTTGCCGTGGGATCGGATTTTTTTGCGTATTCTACAGCCGCGAAGAGTGGCTCGGGCTTCAAAAGCATACCATCCCCACCACCATACGGTATGTCATCTACTGTTTTTCTGGGGCCGAGCCCAAAATCACGCAAGTTTACACAGACAAACTCTATGCCATTCTTCTCTTGCGCTTTGCGCAGCATACTGGTGTTAAACACCCCAGGGAACATATCTGGGAATAGTGTTATGATTTGAATTTTCATATCTTAGTAGTATATCAACTCTCTGGACAATAGTAACATCGTAGCCAAACAAAAAGAACCCTGTCAAAGGGTTCCGTCTGTCACATAAAGCTCCCACTTTTGGTGGCTCGCAATGAGCTTTTCGATTTTTTTGGTCTTTCGACTCCGCTATAGTATATAGAATTCGTTAGTGGTTTTGCAACCCTAGACGTCAAGATCATCGAGCTCTTCGAGCTCTCTACGTGTCTTGCTAATTACATCACTATGATCGGCTTTGTATTCCTCTGGGTCCTCATTATCATCGTCGGCTGTTGTCACAGGCTGGTCATTTTGATCGTCTGACTTCGGTGAGGCAGTTGTCTGTTCTGCTAAAGGCTCCCTGGTTCTGTTTGAGTCATAAACACCATTATCAATAATCTTCAGGTTATACCGTGCTTCATTTTTTGTGCCAAGCGCCCTAAGAAGTGTCCTTAGACTCTGAGCAGTTGCTCCTCGCTTGCCAATAACACGACCGAGATCTTCAGGATCGACTGTTAGTTCTAAAAGGACACCCTTTTCGTCGATTGTTCTGTTAATAGAAACTGCGTCTGGCTTACCAACCAGTGATTTTACAACAAACTCTACAAACTGTTGGTCAATACTACTCATGACAGAAACTCCGTTTAGTTACAATACTTAGTATATCAAACCCGTAAAACAACTGTACTTGCAGTACTATTCTGCTGCCTTCTCTGCCACTTCTTCGGCAGGAGCTTCCTGCTTCGCAGTATTTTCAGCATCAGTCGTGTCTTCTTCGTTGGCGGTAGCTACTGGAGCCGGTGCTTCCTCGGTCTTTGGCTTTTCTTCTGCTGGTTGATTCTTGCGTAATTTATCAGGGTTTCTTGTGGTTTTGGCGGTTTGCCCACTCAGTGCAACCCAACCCGGCAAGGCAACGCCCTCTTTTTGCAGCAGACGAGCGACCCTATCTGATGGCTGGGCACCATGCTCAAGATAGAAACCTGCTTTTTCTTTATTCAGCGTACTCGTCTTGGTGTGTGGGTCATAACTACCGAGAGTTGCGACGACACGACCACTGGTTGGGGTCTGGCGACTGTCCTGCACAACCATTCGGAACATAGCATGTCCCTTTCGACCCGTGCGCTGCATGCGAATAGCGAGCATAAAATATAGTCCTTTGTTATTACCTAATAATTAGATTAGGTTGATTATAGAGGTAATCGTATAAAAAGTCAACGGCTATCACCCCTGTTTTTTGGGAGCATAATGCTGCAACGCTTCTTCGGCGGCTTTTTGTTGCCCGGCCTGCTTACTTGGGCCCGTTCCTTTACCCTTTAGTTCCCCGCCTACGAAAACACCAACTGTAAACAGTTTTTCATGATCAGGGCCCTCTTCTGACAGCACTTTATAATCAGGGGTAAAGCCCGTTTTACTTTGAGCAACTTCTTGCAGATGAGATTTTGGATCCATCCAGGATCCGGTTCTTAGGATATCTTCAAATGTCGGCAGTAAGCTTTTCTCAATAAACGTTTTTGCAGCATCATAGCCCTGATCAAGGTACAGCGCACCAACGACGGCCTCATATGCATTCGCTAATATTTGCTCCCTGGCACGTTCAGTCCCACGCTTTTCACCCCTACTTAGGCGCAATAGAGGCTCGAATAGTTCCCTTGAGGCTGCCGCACTAATACTTTCTGTACGAACCAATGCGCTACGCCAATTTGTTAAAATACCTTCAGGATCTGGATGATTGGCATATAGGTATTCCGTGACGACCAATTCCAGAACCGCATCTCCCAAAAACTCTAAACGCTCATTGTGCTCTTTTACTGTTTTCCGGTGCTCATTAACGTACGAACGGTGCGTGAACGCCATGACGAGTAGCTGAATGTCATTAAATTTGGCACCCAGGTGTTCTGCGGCAAATGCAGTGTATTCGCTATAATTTTGCATCACGTATTTTTTTCAGCGCTAGTAATATAAGTTTTCCAATGTCTTCGTAGGCAATTTTATCCAACGCTTCATTTGCTTCAAACCATTTTATACCATTCATCCACTCTTCCGGCTTTAATTTATCAGTATCTCCTAAGGCCTTAACAAGGAAGATCTCAGTCGTCATAAGAACGAGACTGTTTGATCGCCGATAACGAAAGTTAATTTTTCCAAGCCAGTTATAAACCTCTACTTTTTCCAAGCCAGTTTCTTCTGCAATTTCGCGGCTTGCTGTCTGCTTCGATGTCTCGCCTTCTTCGATATGCCCCTTTGGGATTGTCCAGCGGTCTTTTGCATCCTGGATAAGCAAGATCTCTACCTTTTTTGTGGCAGGGTTGTGTCGAAATACCACGCCGCCAGCTGTTGGCTCGCGAACAACTTCGCTTATAGCTGGTCGTCTAGTTTTAACTAGTTTACGAAATCCTTGGATTGGTTTCGGTCTTTTCATGTCTGATCTTTCTTAGGTTTCTGTCTTCTTGATAAAACAATCGGCTTCTCTAAATGCTGTTTTAGCAACGTTCCAAGCACCCCATTTATAAATTTTGAGCTGTTGTCGCCACCAAAGGCCTTTGCTAGTTCTACGGCTTCGTTAATAACAACCTTAGCCGGGACATCTTCGTCATTCACAAGCTCATATAAGCCGATGCGTAGAACAATGCGATCCATCCGTGCGATCTGATCTATTGGCCAGTCAGGCGCAACAGGCTGCAGCAGTGCGTCAAGTGTTGCGGCCTCAGCAGCAACTCCGTCTACAAGCGCACGTATAAAATCTTGATCATCGATAGTATCTTTGTATCGATCAAGATTCCGCCCTAGAATCTCTTCTACATCTACATCTGGATCGGCACAGTCCACCCGAAACTCTTGTTCGTACAGAGTCTGCAGAGCGACGATTCGACCAAGATGACGATTTGAGGCCATGTTGTTAAATTCCTATCTATTATGTGCTAGCTATACCTATTATAGCTTAGAAAACTGAAATTACGCTTTTGCTTTAGCGCTCTCTCGCTTGGTTGTTCGCACCTTAACAGGTGATTTTCCATTAACAACACGTGCCAACTTTAAAACAAGATGACTCCGTCTGGTGCCTGTTCGGCGGGGACTTGTGCGCTTCTTTGGCTTACCCATAGTAAACAAACTCCTTGCTACTCTTATCTGATAACGTTGTAGGCATTATAGCCGCAAATAAACAATTACTCAAGTTTCGTCAGTTGGCTACGACAAGATTAACAAGTTTACCGGGCACAAATATTTCCCTTTGAATTGTCTTTCCGTCAATTAACGTTTTAACGTGTACGTCGTCTTTTGCACGTGCAATGGCTTCGTCTTCAGTTGCATCGGATTGTATTTGCAATTGAGCACGAACCTTGCCGTTGACCTGAACCACCAAAGTCACTATGTCGTCTTGCAGATATTTATCGTCTAGTCTTGGCCAGTGATCTTTGTGAACGCTATCACTGTGACCGAGCTGCTGCCACAGCTCTTCGGCTGTATGCGGCGCGAATGGAGCGATCAACATAGCCATGGACTCCAGAGACTCTTTCCAGGCATCGCATTTACCAAAGGGCACCTGGTTCTTCAGTAAGTACAGCTTATTAACAGCGTCCATGTTTGCGGCAATAGCTGTGTTAAAACGATCACCTTCGATATCTTCAGTAACCTTCTTGGTTGCCTTGTTTGTTACCGACAGGAGCTGTTTGGTTTGGTCGTGTGTTAACTCAACATCTTCGGCTTCCAGGAATTCCTGGGTAATGTTCCATAATCTAGATAGGAATCTGTGTGCACCAGGCACGCCTTGCTGATCCCAACGCGCCCCAAGCTCTAACGGTGCAGCAAACATAAGATACGTCCTAAGCGCGTCAGCGCCATAGCCTTGGGCAATGATATCTAGTGGGTCTGGCCCATTACCAAGGGTTTTAGAGAAGGCTGCCCCGTCTTTGGCGGTAACTTTGCCGTTATAGAGCATCTGCTTAAAAGGCTCTGGTCGGTCGAGTAGACCAAGCTTGTTAAAGAACCGGGTAATAAATCGAGCGTATAACAAGTGTGCAGTGGCATGGTCGGCGCCATTGTAAAAATCGACTGGCATCCATTTATTAACAATCGAACTATCGAATATTTTGTGCTGATTATGCGGATCTAGGTAGCGGAACATATACCAGGCACTATCGACATAGGTGTCCATAGTGTCTGTCTCGCGTTCGGCAGGGCCATCACATTTCGGGCAAGTGGTCGTTAGCCAGTCTTTGGCTCGTGCCAAGGCACTGCGCCCATCACCGCTCGGAGCAAAATCGGTTAGCTCTGGCAGTATAACTGGCAATTGATCTTCACTCAGTACAACTGGACCGCACTTTGCACAATTGACCACCGGGATAGGTGCCCCCCAGTAGCGTTGCCGAGATATACTCCAGTCACGCATTTTGTAATTTATCTTTTCACGACCGGCACCAGTTTTTACTAGTTCATTCAAAATGTTTTGGCGACCCTCAGCAAATGTCTGGCCATCGAACGAATCTGAATTTGCCAACAGATACTTCTTGGGTGCTTTTTTTATCTCTGCGTACGAAACAAACTCTTGCTGCTCGGTAGTGTAGATAATGTCTAGGTTATACTTTTTTGCAAATTCGTTATCACGCTCGTCCTCACCTGGCACCGCCATAATTGCGCCCGTACCATACCCAGCTAGGACGTAATCGGCTACCCAGATAGGGATCGCCTCGTTGTTAATTGGATTGATAGCATATGCTCCAGTAAACACACCTGATTTATCCTTGCCTGCTTGCTGCCGTTGCAGTTCTGTTTTGCGCAGAGCAAGTTCTCGATACTCTCTTACCGGGTTCTGGTTTTCTTTTATAGTAAGGTTATCTATCAGTTCGTTTTCCGGGGCTAACACCAAGAAGGTCGCCCCAAAAATAGTGTCGTGTGCTGTCGTAAATACCGTGATAGTTTCTTCGGAGTCCTTAACCTTAAAATCGACCTCTGCGCCAATGCTTTTACCAATCCAGTTCTTCTGGGCCAGCTTAACGCTCTCCGTCCAGTTCAACTCATCGGTTGCTTCGAGAAGCTCGTCAGCGTACTCAGTGATCTTAAAGAACCATTGTTTAACTTCCTTTTTTTCGACGAGTGGGTCATCTTTGCCCTCATGTCGCCAACACTTTCCGTCAACAATTTGCTCATTTGCTAATACTGTCTGGCATTTAGTGCACCACCATTGCCAGCGGCTATCTTGATAGGCTAGACCATGTTCGTACATTTTTACAAAAATCCACTGGGTCCATTTGTAATACTCTGGCTCGCTCGTGGTGATTTCTTTTTCCCAGTCGTTGCCCCAGCCCATGGCCTGGTATTGCTTGTGGTAGTCGGGAACGATCTTAGCCATACTTTCTTGGGGGGAGACGCCAGCCTTTATGGCATAGTTCTCGGCGGGGAGGCCAAATGAATCCCACCCAACGGGGTTAAAGCTTTCGTAACCCTGCTGTCGCTTATATCGAGCTAAGACATCACTAATTGTGAAGTTCATTGCATGACCAACATGTATGCCGGCACCACTGGGGTAGTTGAACATGCCAAACGCAATATATTTTGGTTTTGGGCTCTCTAAGTCAGTAGTATATAGGTTGGTTTCTTGCCAAATCTTTTGCCACTTTGGCTCAATATCTTTTGGGTTATACCGTTTCATCCACATTATTATAGGCGAAACTTACTCTAGTGACTACCTATTGGGGTGTCTGTGCATAATATATACCACGTGAACTTTTATTCAGCTTCAGCAACTGCGTTACTGTTACCAGCCGAAAATGCTGTTTTAAGTTAGGAATTATTTGCTCTAGAGCCTTTGCCGTAACCACCCTATCGTGCAGTAAAACGATCGCTCCAGCCTTAGCTTGTGTAACCACTAAGCCAACAACCGCATTTGGATCTTTTTCATGCCAGTCGTGAGGGTCTACATTCCAAAGAATGATGGGCGTTTGTATTTTCGTGATTACAGCATCGTTTAGTGCACCGTATGGCGGTCGAAATAAGGATGGCTCCGGCACACCTGCCGCTTTTATGGCTTGCTGACCCATGGTGACTTGTTGTTCTACATGATCGAATGGGATTTTTGTCAAAAATGGATGCGCCCAACTATGATTGCCAATATCATGCCCTGCGGCATACATTCTTCGAATTAACCCTGGCTCATTAACACTGCGGTTACCGACCAGAAAGAAGCTGGCTTTGGTGTTATCTTTCGCTAGCGCATCGAGTATCATAGCGGTGCTCGGCCTATCCGGCCCGTCATCAAATGTAAGCGCAAGGCAGGCTTCTTTGTCGCAATCGACTGGCTCCTGTTCAAGCTGCAGGGGCAACTCCGCAAAAGACATATCTTGTTTTATGCTCTGCCACGGGAACATTGCTGGTTTTTGAACAGCCAGATCACTGGACAGCCGGATAACATCGGGGTTGCTGTCACTGCCCAATTTCTTTTTTGGGTTGTTTGACAGGAGCAGAGTGCCAGACACAAGAAAACCAGCCAGCAATAGGCCCATGAATCCCTGCAAGAACAGGGTATGCAGTATCGTCCGTGTGTGATTGCTATTCTTTTTCAAATGTTGCTAGTGTAACGCTAAGTTATCAGAAAATAAAGTGCGTCAACCTACAAATGACGCCTACGTTTGCGCGCATACTCAACTACAAAATTGGGGATGTATTTTACTCTGTTAATAACTAGGTCCTGGGCGTGCAGGTATTCAACATCTTCACCACGGAAACCACGCTTAAATACTGACACCCCGTAGAATCTGTGTTTGGTTTGGTCTGGTTGGACGACACCCCAAAAATTATAACGTTCACAACCTCGACGTTTTGCTTCTTGTATGGCTGCCCACTGTATGGCGTACGCACCAGGCTCTTTTCGCCCAAGATCAGTGCTTGCACCATAGTGATAAGCTGCTTCCTTGTTGTAGAAAATTATAAATGCCTGTGCGATAAGCTTACCGTCCTTCGTGTGGGCGCTGTATAACAATACCTTGTCCTCTGCTGCGAATGTCTCAAACTGTTTTTGCAAAAAGCGCTTACCATAAGGCACAAACCCATGTCGACGCGCGGTTGCTAGCTGTAACATATAAAATTCTTCAATCGCTTTTACATCAGTCGTCGAGCTGATTTTTATTCCTCGCTTGTCTGCTTGTTTCAACTCGTAGCGTGTGTTCTTGCGAAATTCGGCCAACAAGCTACTCTCGTCTTTAGTGATGTCAAGCTGAGATGTAAGCTCTGCGTGCAAATGCATTTGCGCAGATACAAAACCGAGGCGCCTAAATATGTTTTTGTATTTTGTGGAAGTAACTATCTGTGGGCGCACCCGAATAAACACACACTTCTCGCGTTTTGCGATACGTTTCATTTCAGCAACAGCTTTTTTGGCCAAAGCAGAGTCTTCCCAATCGATAATCGGTCCAGCCGGCACAATAAGGTGTCGACCACGCTTCGCGTTCTCTACAATTGCCAGCATGACACCCACCAGCTGGCCATTCTTAAAAAAGCCGCACCTGTGTACACGGTGGCCGAGGCGTTCATGAAAGTCTGCCCAGAACCATGAATGTAAAAAGTTCGCTTCTGGATGTTGGGCCATGAACACTTCCCATACATCTTTTTCTGTAATTGGTTCTACGCTAATTTCAGCCATGTGTTTACCTTTTCTGCAATTATTTTTGCCTGCCTCTCGTTTACATGCGTATGGGTGGGGAGGTTTACAATAGTGGAAGCAAGCGTTTCTGCATTTGGGCACTGACCATTGTAGTCGGTCAGGGATTGATATTTCTTTGGCCCTATTGGTGCGTCGTACCAAATATCAGATAGGTATATATGATTTTTCTGTAAATAACTCAGGAGCTTCTCTCGGTTATTGACGAGGATCGGGAAGCGCAAGTAGCCAGCCGTGTCATCGAACTCTGTCTGAACGGATTCGTCTAAAACTTTATGGTAGACAGCGGCAATCATTTTTCGGTGGCTAATCGTTGCTGAGAGATTTTCGATGGCAAGTCGTGCTTCCCTTGCATGCCAGGGCGACAATGCATGAACAGTGCCAGCCCCACCCGACATTGGCCGTGGCAAGGCCCGAACTGCTTTCATGATTTTAAGCAAAACTCTTCCAACCCCAAAACGAATTGTTGATCGTATGATAACGGTGGAGACTGGGTAGACCCGGGCAACAAAACGCTGGCGTAACGACAAGTAGGGATTACTGGTTGTGGCTGCCTCTCTTTCGTGTCGATCAACAAGCGCACCGCCGCTGACCGCATCGATCATTTTATCCTGGCTAAACGAAAGCGCAGCCCATACTCCAATGGTACCCATCTTTTCACCATTTTTGTACTGTAAGCCCGCAGCATGCGCAAGGTCTTCAGCAAGCTGTACCTTGTATTGATTACAAATTCTTTGGATGGCAGCAACGTCCGCAGGTATGCCAAATGTATTCTGCACGATAACAACTTTTATATTTTGATTCTCCTTGAGTGCACACTCTAAAGAGCTGGGCGAGAAATTAAACTCTCGTTCTGGGACATCAATATAATACGGTTTTAAACCGGCACTTATAATAGCCTCGTAGACTGCGTAACAAGTAAACCCATTAATAGCGACTAGGCTATCTGCCGGGATTTCTAATTGCTTCAGGCCAAGACATATCGCCTCGCGGCACTTATATGTTATCTGGACATTGGTTGCTTTATATTCTTGTCTTAGTGCGGCAACCAGTTCTGAATTTTCGTGCGAACGGGCGGGTTTCAAGATGCGCGCTATCGTGTGGCGGTCATAGTTTGAGCCAAGCGAGTTAAAAATACTCATCAGCGCACCACCTCTTCAATTATTGCTGCAACCTCACCTGGATGAGTGAACATGGGGGCGTGGCGAGCATTCTGAATGATGTTTAATTTGGCTCCTGGAATTGTCTTTGCTAAAAATTTAGCGTCAGCTATGGGTGTTTGCTGATCTGCTATACCCCAAATAAGGGTGGTCGGGACATCAATTTTATCAAAAGCAATTGTCGTGTTTGCCTTGAGCATATTCTGCATGGTTTTTTTCATATTTGGTGGAGCTTGCTGGTAGTCTTGGGCCCCGATGACTCGATAGACGACACGCTTCAGAGTTGGGATTTTAGCAATCGGCCTGCCAAGCTTACTCAACGCCCGCAATACTCCAAGCTTTAAACGAGCAAGTGGCTGCTGATGCGGTACACCGGCAGAGTCAATAAGAATTAAATCGCTAAAAGTACCCGGGTATTTCGTAAGATAGTTCAGCGCAATACGACCACCGTTAGAATGCCCGATTACAACTGGGTATTCTTGGGTTTTTATTTTCTCATGCAGCCACGCCACATAGCCGTCCATATCCCAAACTTTTGCACTAGGCTCAGTTAGCCCTGGGACCTTGAGCAGAACAAGCTCAATCCCTTTCGACGCAAGCAGTGATTGAATTGGCTGCCATTTCTCGAGGCTATATGTCCACCCATGAATAACAAAGAGTTTCTTTTTCATAGACCAAAATCTTTTCTTCGACGTTGTTGCATGCCATCTTGTCTTACCAATTTTGCTTTATCATCTTGGTCGGCGAGCAGCACCTCGATAACCCCTTCCAAAAAACCTGCTCCTTTGAATAAAATTGCTTCACCGCCTTTTAGCTGCTCCAAAAGGTAGTCTCTGAGTTCTGCTGGGTGCTCAAAAATACCGACACGTGAAGCCTGCCTAAACGCATCGGGGAGCAATGGGGCTGTTTGCTGACTAATACGTTTGCCGACGAGCAAGACTCTTTCAAAGTGCTTACCGACGAGCAAATCTGCAATCTTGGCGTGTTCCCGTGCTTCGTTTTTTCCTTGTTCAAGGAGATCCCCCAGGACAAGCCATTTATGGTCTGCCGAGAGCGTATCAAACATATCAACGACGGTCTTCAAACTGTCAAAATTAGAGTTATTGTAGGTGCTGTCTATAATCGTGGTTCCTCGTACACCCTTTAATACGCTCGTCCTCCCTGGGGGCGGAATAAACGCCCTATAGGCGACATCTGGCTGCTTGCCCAGAAGTGTCAGCAGCCTATCCACAAAGGCAATCTGATAGTAGACGGCCCTCGGCTGAATGCCGGGTACACTGTAAGTTTTTTCATTAAACTCAAATGTTGTTTCCGTAAAACTAACAGAATATTTTGCTAGATCATCCAAGGACACCTCTTCTACACTTGCCTTGGTTCGCTTAACCTGCAGTTTTACCAATTTACTATCGCCATTTAAGATAACGTGCTCTTTTGTTTTTGCAAGTAGGTTCCCATATTCGTATGCAATCGCCTCTTCTGGCCGTTTAAAATGACCATCCCCTACCACTTCATCAAATTTGTCAGTGTGCGTGTGCAGCGAGCTAACCCACAATGTAATATCTGGATGCAATAAATTTGCCAAAAACTGTGCTTCCTTTGGACGGTCAGCATCCACCTCAACTACATACATTTTTTGTGCATACGTCGGCGTCAATGCCCTGAAGGGTGCTTTAATGAATAAACCAAACCAGTCCCAACGAGATTGGTGAATTTGTTCAAGCCCTAAAATATCAAATGGTATGCCATACGCACTGTTGGCATGATGCGAGTAGTGAGCCTCTTTGCCCAGCTGTGCCTCAATAAGATGCAGCAGGGTTGTTTTTCCCGCCGAACCAGTTACAACGATAATCTTTGGTGCCCAACGATGAAGTTTTATTGAAGCCCAAATACGAAAATACGCTGCAAGAGTAAAATAAAGCCGCCGCTTGAGCGTTGTTACCATATGCTCTATTTTATCACTTAAACGGGTTACTGTAGATCGCGTATTTGTTTTTGCAAATCCAAAATTGATAGATCTGTTTTTGGCACGTCTATTGGCGCTCGTAAACCAAAGCTCATATAGTCTTCTGTTTGTTGACCATCTTGGTACACAATCTGTAGTAGTCGATGCGAAGTTTTCGATACAGCGATTTTTGCTTCAACAGGGGGAGTGTTTTGGTACGCGTCACTCGACAGTTCAACAAGGTCACTATACCCTGCTGATTTAGCAACATTATTAAAGGCAGTAACGTACCTTGCAAGATCAATCTTCACCGAGTAAACCAACGCCCTCTTGCCGTTCACCTTTTCCTGCTTTACATTATTATAGTCAACGCTATAGGCGTTGGAGTCTACAAGCGCCGTAAGTGCTCTTGTTCGATTGTCTTGTTGCAGGTTTCCAAATGGCAGTAGGCTGAGCAGTGCTTGCCGAAGATACTGTGGTTTAGTGGTTTCGCTCGAGTCACTTTTTGCCCAGGCGCCTTGAATGCGTCTATAGTCGGGTTTTTTTGCATCGGTCGTTTGGGCGGTCTGTATATCCAAGTACCTGCTGTAGTCGTGCGTACTGGTACCAATTGACTCAGTCTTTACGCTACTTTTTGCACCTGTCTGCCCTTTCTGCTGCAGTAGGACAACACTACGACTCGTAACTTGGTCGACAAAACTTACCTGCGTAGATTGTTGGATGGACTCAGGCTCTTGATTCATGCTGGTAACCTTTGTGTAGGAAGTTGTCGAGAGGTTGTTGCTTAGCATATCGTGAAAAACGCGTCGAGGGCTGCCGTAGATACGCGTCCACCAAATAACACCGCTCGCAACCCATACGATCAAACCCGCAAGTACAATCTGCCGAATCCAGAATATTGGTTGTCGTTGAGGGGTAATTTTGATTTTTTTGGGTTTGGGCATGTGAGTATTGTACCAGTTATTTGGCGAGAGTGGGGGTATACTAGCTACATGAGTACCCCGCTCGCCGAAAGACTTCGACCGCAAACTTTAAAAGATGTTATTGGACAAGAACATGTCATCGGCAAGGGCAAGTTACTCGACGAACTCATTCGTAAAAAACAGCTGACGAGTCTCATCCTTTGGGGACCACCAGGCAGCGGCAAAACAACGTTAGCGCGTATCCTTGCCAAGGAGACAGGCGCTGACTGGATCGAGTTGAGTGCGGTTACAGCTGGCGTGGCAGACGTCCGTAAAGTAATTGAGCACGCACAACAGAATGCACGTTTACAGATGCCAACTCTGTTATTCGTAGATGAGATTCACCGTTTTAATAAAGCACAACAAGATGCCTTTCTCCCCCACGTCGAACGAGGTACTATTACGCTAATCGGTGCAACTACTGAGAATCCCTCGTTTGAAATAATCACACCGTTACTCAGTCGTAGCCGCGTTGTTGTCCTTGAGCCACTAGACAAAGCAAGTATGAAAGTACTTATAAAACGGGCGGCGAAGCTACTTCGCCTATCCGCCAAGCAGCTACCTGCCGCTTCGGTTGATATGCTTGCAGAATTATCGGGTGGTGATGGTCGGGTGGCACTTGGAAATTTAGAGGTTGCGCACCAGCTGGCAGAAAACAACTTCATCAGTAAAGAAATCGTACAAACTGCAGCACAACGGCGCATACCGGGGTACGATAAAAACGGGGAAGCTCACTACAATATTATTAGTGCTTTTATAAAGTCCATGCGTGGTTCAGACCCAACTGCCGCCCTCTATTATTTAGCACGCATGCTTCAGGCTGGGGAGGATCCAAAGTTTATTGCGCGCCGAATGGTTATCTTTGCCAGTGAGGATATCGGCACCGCGGCACCGGCAGCGCTGAACCTTGCTGTTAGCACCTTTCAGGCAGTGACGCAGATTGGCATGCCAGAAGCACAGTACAGTTTGTTTCATTGTGCAGTCGTGCTCACAAAGTGCGCTAAGTCACGGAGCGTCACAGATGCTATGGGTATGGCCCAAAATCTCGCCCGCGAGCAACCAGATTTACCAGTGCCATTACACCTCCGCAACGCGCCTACCAAGCTTCTGAAAGACCTCGGGTATAGTAAAGATTACCAGTGGCGAGCCGATTTTAAGCACAAAGACGGCTTTCTGCCACCAGAGCTCAAAGATGTTAACTTCTTCCTCTGAGTCCTAGGAAAATACACCCATCTGTTATACAATCGAGCGGTTCTGGGGCTATAGCTCAGTTGGCTAGAGCGCTTGCATGGCATGCAAGAGGTCTGGGGTTCGAGTCCCCATAGCTCCACCAAATAAACATGATCCGGTTTACATCGAATCTTTTTGATTCTTGAGTTACTAACTAAGACTCGAACGGTGAGCCCAGTGGGCTCAGCCGCCTGAAACCCCCGCGCGTAGCAGGGGGTGAGCGAAGCGAAGGTCGAGTCCCCATAGCTCCACCAGATTAGAAAATTTAAACCCCGACCATTGGTCGGGGTTTTTCGTGCGTGCCCACCCTGCGGCGGGTGTATTTATTTTTGTATGTTTGTTTCACGCGCCGCGGACGCACGAATTACCGTAAGCATAACCTCTTCGTGAAATCTTGTCAATGTTTCGACTTTTTGGATGGTGCAGGCTCAGGCAGGATCCCGAATACAAGGACAATTGCAAATACAACGGCAAACCCGCACATCACACTCGGGATCCCTAACATTGTGTCTGGCTTCATCATATTAACAACGGCTGTTGGCAGCATAAAAAAGCCATACCCGGCAATAAGATACAGAAGCCCCGTGTTGCCTGGGTCTTTCAGCCCTCTTCTAAAGAGGGCCGCCAATAATACCGTGCCAAGTAGCCAGAAGTAATAATAGAAGAAATACCAGCCTCCCAACTTGTCAGCTAATTGAAAAATCGCGTAATTGCCCGCACATTGATGGGACGTAAACGCAAAACTACTGAACGCAAATAAGTATACGAAGACAGCGGCCGAGCCGTAAGCCAACCATACTAATATCGGGGTCTTCTTCTTTGCAAGCACATAAACTAAATGCAAACCAAGCGGTGGCAATAAAGTAATTGCGACAAATCCAATTTTAGACCAAACAAGTGCATCAATGTTGAAGCGGCCACACACATTATATTCGGCCAGCTGAAACACGGCCAAACAGAGCAGAACGATACTCGCTATTTTGCTCTTTGGTGTTCTGAGGGCATATCGAAAGAGCACATATAGCAATAAAGAGCTCTCCACAATAAGTGTCGCCAACATAACTGGCGGAGAAAAACAATAAAATGACCCTCTATTTTTGTACTGCACGATTAGGCTTAACTGTAATGTTTATTTTCTTATGCGTCAACAATATCCACTTCAATAAACGGTAACGTTATATTTGATACTATGTATGCGATGCCTCAAAGAAAAACTATTGGCACCATTGGCCTTCTTGTAGCTACTATTATGCCCCTGCTTCTGTGGGTGGCATTTACGCCCGCCCCCAAAACCGACCCCATAATTAAGATGACGGGTTTGGGCGCCCTCAGTTTGCTCAGTTGCACCATCATTCTTAGCGCACGATTCCGCTTTCTTGACACCTACTTTTTTGGTCTTGACCGCACGTACCGCATTCATCGCCTATGTGCAGAGTGGGTAGTCCTGTTAGCCCTACTTCACTCGGCTCTACTAACACTAAAGTACATGGACATATCCCTTCTTAGCGCCTATCAATTCGTGATACCCAGCACAGATTTCGCGTTAATGGCCGGAAAGCTAGCATTATATATAATGACGGGCCTCATCTCTCTTATCCTGCTGTTCAAGCTAAAGTACAGCTGGTTTATACTGAGCATGCGGATCATGGGCGCTGTCATTTTCTTAGGTGGTTATCATGCCCTGTTCGTAAACGGTAGTGATGTACGACAGAACGTGCCGCTTTTTATATACATGTTAATCCTTGCTAGTTCTGCAAGCGCGATATTTGTTTACCGATCGTTATTCCATGGACGAACCACAAAGTTATTCGAGTACAAAGTTGATGAGATCAACGGGAAAGGAGCCATAACAGAGATGTGGCTCTCAGCTTTAGGCCGTCCACTTAACCACTATGCTGGGCAATTCGCATTCATCCGATTCATTGACTCAGAAGTGAGCGACGAAACGCACCCCTTTACTATCAGCTCTGGCTCAGAGGATCCTAGTCTGCGTTTCTCTATAAAAAACCTCGGCGACTATACAGCGTCGATTCAACGACTAAAACCTGGTACTCATGCAATCATAGAAGGTGCATTCGGGGCGTTTACATTCAGTAGGCTGGCCGGGAAAAAGCAGACTTGGGTAGCAGGCGGCGTTGGTATTACTCCCTTTCTAGCCATGGCCCACAGCCTAACAAATGCCTATCGTGTTACGCTTTTCTATTGTGTTAAAACAGCTGCAGATGCAGTATACCTGCCCGAGCTCGAGGAGATTGCCAAACAGTTGGGCAGTACGTTTCGCGTCGTGCCTGTCTACACCGACACAGCGGGCCCTGTCACAGCCAAGGAACTTTTTGATACACGTGCCGATGAATTTTTACTGTGTGGCCCACCCCAAATGATGAAAGCCATAAACAAAGGGCTTCTGAGCAATGGGGTGAAAAAAGCAAAGATTCATTACGAGGAGTTCGATTTATCATGAGGAAGCTGTTCATTAGTGCCGTCGTACTCTATGGGGCCTTCATGGGCTACGTTGTCGTCGGCGGATGGCTTCAGAAACAAAACAAAGAGAACGCAATATCTACACGCATGACCACACCTTCAAGTACTGTCCCGACATCTGGTTCACAGAGCCCAACAAAGACATACACGGCGAGCGAAGTAGCAAAACATGGGTCTAGCAGTGATTGCTGGCTGATCATTAATAACAATGTCTATGATGTAAGTCGATTTCTCAGCGATCATCCTGGTGGTGCCGGGACAATACTCCCTTACTGCGGTAAGGAGGCGACACGAGCATTCGACACCCAAGATCGTGGTTCACGAGGTAGCCATTCAAATCAGGCCGCACAGATGTTGCAAGATTATTTAGTTGGCACGCTCTAATAACGAGCGTAGCTGTTCTTCTGATATTTGATTAATGCCTAGCTGCGTTGCCTTTTTTAGCTTACTAGCACCAACGTTCTGCCCTACGACGAGGTAGTCAGTGTCTTTTGCAACAGAGGATTGGAATGTCGCACCAAGCGCACGCAATTGGTCGGCAGCCTGGTCACGACTCATGGCCAGCAGTGTACCGGTAATAACAAATTTTTTGTCCTTGAGCGGCCCTTCAACCCCCACGACGTCTTGTGGCTTTACACCATACCGAGCAAATTTCTCGAGAAGCTTCTGATTCTGTTCGTCCGAAAACCATGCGACAATCGCCTCACTTGCCACTTCACCAACCCCATCTATCTGCGATAATTCATCTATAGTCGCGTGCGCAATGCCATCGAGTGAACGAAAGTACCTAGCTAAATCAACGGCTGTTTGTGCGCCGACATGGCGTATGCCCAGACCAAACAAGAACTTGTGTAAAACAGGATCCTTTTTTGCTTGTATCGCATCGACCAGTTTAGCCGCACTAACACTCGCAAAACGGTCTAATGACTCGAGTTGTTTTGTAGTCAGCCCATAAATATCTGCTTGATCATCTATCAAACCCGACTGGCGAAGAGCAAGCACATTCTTTTCGCCAAGTCCTTCTATATCGAGCGCACCCTTGCTTGCGAAGTGCTCGATATGCTTTTGATTGCGTGCGGGGCACGCGGCGTTAGGACAACGCCAAATTGCTTCGTTGTCCTTTGATTTTGCTAATTCTGTCTTGCAGTCAGGACATCGAGAATCCATGACAAATTTTTTCTCTTTGCCTGTTCGTAAATTCACGAGCGGCTCAACCACTTCGGGTATTATGTCCCCTGCCTTGCGAATAATAACCGTATCGCCCACACGAATATCCTTGCGCGCGATCTCTCCTGCATTGTGTAAAGTTGCCATCTGCACGGTACTGCCCGATACGACAACGGGGTCAAGCAGGGCAACCGGTGTTGCCGCGCCCGTTCTTCCGATTGATATGAAGATGTCTTTTACCTTTGTCGTAGTTTGTTCGGCTGGATATTTATAGGCAATTGCTCCGCGTGGGTTCTTGCCAACTACCCCAAGTTTTGCATACAGTGCACGATCATCAATCTTAATAACGAGGCCATCAATATGGTAGGGCAAGCTGTCACGTTTCGTTGCCCAACTGGATATATATGCACTGATAGCATCGGCGTTCGCAAGAGCTGTTGCGTACTCACCGCCCATAAAACCCAATGCTCGCATGGTTTCATATGCACGTTGTTGTGTTGGGACATCTCTTTGGTTTTCTCTTAGCACATCATAGGCCAAAAAATAGAGCTTTCGTCCTGCGACCAAATTAGTATCGAGCTGTCGAATAGTACCGGCTGCGGTATTCCGTGGGTTGGCAAATAGGGCAAGTCTTTTTTTTGCGCGTTCTTGGTTAAGGGCCGCGAAGTCTTGCTTGTACATAACGATCTCTCCCCGGATTTCTGTTCTGCCGCGAAGGAACAATGCTGTTTCTGTGGTGTTACGTAATCGTAATGGCACCGATAAAATAGTACGTACATTCGCTGTCACATCCTCCCCCACATACCCATCACCCCGGGTAATTGCCTGTTGTAACACGCCCTCTTCGTATACGAGCGCGCAGGCTAGCCCGTCTTTTTTAACGTCACCAAAAAAACTCAGCTTCGTACTAGTGGGGAGCAGTTTTTTCACTCGTACTATCCATGCTGCTACTTCGTCCTCGTCAAAAACATCGTTTAAGCTTAGCATGCGATCTTTGTGTTCTACGCTTTTAAAGCCCTTTAAAACTGCTCCCACGAAACGCTGTGTTGGCGAGTCGGCAGTCACTAGTTCGGGATACATGGCCTCGATTTTCTTTAGCTCGTTTACAAGTCCATCATATACGGCATCATCGATGGTTGGCGCATCAAGAACGTAGTATTGATACGCATACTCTGAAAGTTGTGTTTTAAGCTGCGCGGCGCGCTTTGCAGCCTCAGCTTTACTACTCATTGAGTAGTTCCCTATACAGCATATAGAGGTACATGATGGTGAGCAACCAACCGAGCATCGTCAGAACAAAGAAGGCCCACTCGGCGACTGCAGTCAGCCACAACAGCAAGGGGAACATTATTAACGCCGAGCAGATGAAGAGAACGAGTGGCAAGAATAGAATTTTACGCAGAACGAGTGACCGACGATGCAGCACCAGCTTTCGTGCGCTTCGTAATGCGTTTATGGGCGTCATGTTGGGGAGCGTAACGATGAGTAGCGCAAACAGTGACGAAGCAATCATGTACAAAGAAAGAAGCGCCAGTAAGCCAAAAAGCGTTAACCACAGAATCTTTTCAGGCAATGATATGGCAATACCTTGTCCAATTGCAGTTGAATACAGCCAGCTGCCGACTGCAATAGGGATTAACTGTAAACCAATGACACCAAGCGTCAAGATAAACAACACAAGTGGGGCCGTGCCTTTATAAAAGGCTTCCCTGGCTCTCACCTTGTTGCCTGCCATAACCTCTCGTGTAAGCCAGATTGTTGCAAGGGCCACGATCATCATAAGTAGTGGTTGATAAATACTTCCCGACTGCGTGGCGGACGCACCAGAAGAGCCCAAAAGAGCGGTAAACAGCGTTCCAGCGGTTGCGAGACTTGCCCACTTGCCATCAAAAACGAGCTGCAGACTTTCCTTGATCGTAGCAAGCTCTAAGTTCCCACCAAATCCTCTAACGAAAACTACCGTCAATATTCCATATATGGCTGTCACAATACAGTAGGGTCGCCATTCTTTACGCATTGTTCTTAGGCTCCGCTTAAACAATGTAGTCCCACTCGGTAATTGCGGCTGCTTTGCTTTTATGCGTTTTTGCAGACGAAACGATTTATACTTCGGGCCCCGGAGCTGTCGGGGTTTCTTTTGCTGCAAGACTGGTTTTTTTGATGTTACCGATCTAGTAGTTGGTCGTTTTTTTGCCTGCACCATTGCCCGTTAACCGCGCTTCCCAATTGTCGACAGGCGCTTAATTCGCTCATCTAGAGGCGGGTGTGTACTGAACAAGTTGCTAAGGCTCTTGCCTTTTAAAGGGTTTGCAAAAAACAGGTGCGCCGTACTGCTGTTCTGTCGACGCAGCGTAGTACTGTTATTCTTTAGCTTTTCTAGTGCGCTCATGAGTCCTTCTGGGTAACGCGTAGTTAAAGCCCCTGTAGCATCGGCCAAGTACTCACGCTGTCGAGAAATAGCGAACTGGATTAACATAGCAATAATCGGGCTTAAGATAATGGCAATAATACCCACGACCATAAAAATTGCATTTGCATTGCCGCTACCAGAATCATCATCACCGTCACGAAGACCACCCCAGAACCACATACGCAAAATAAGATCACTCATGATACCAATAACTGACACCATAGCAAATGCCACCATACTAACGCGTATGTCGTAGTTCTTTACGTGCCCTAACTCGTGCGCCATAACACCCTCTAGCTCACTATCAGTCATCATGTCGAGCAGCCCTCTTGTGGCGCAAACAATCGCATGTTCAGGGTCACGTCCAGTTGCACATGCATTGGGTGCCGGGTCTTCTATTACGTATACTTTTGGCGTGGGAAGCCCCTCGGTTATAGCTAGATTCTCTACAATTCGATACAACCTCGGTTCCTCTTTTTTGGTGACTTCGTGGGCACCATTCATAGCCAACGAAAGCTTAGACGATGCATAGTAGCTAATAAGCGTATAGACAAGTGCAGCCGCAATTGCAAATGGAGCAAAACTCCTGCCACCAACGAGACGGCCAGACACAAATGCTATAGCGGCAACAAAGCCAACAAAAACCGCCATGATAAGTAAACTTTTTCTTTTATTGGCAGCAATGGCAGAATACACGAACGCTCCTTGGTACTACCTTAGAATTTAACTTCGGGGGCAGATTGTACGGCTTTATTCTCTGCTTCTTCTAGCTCAAAGAACTCTCGCTTTTTGAAGTGCAACATGCCGGCGATGACACTGCTAGGAAATGTCTGTATCTTAATATTTAGATCACGGGCAGATCCATTATAAAAGCGCCTGGCAGCTTGAATTTTGTCTTCTGTATCTGTTAGGTCGGTCTGAAGTTGTGCAAAGTTCTGGTTAGCTTTTAAATCTGGGTAGTTCTCGGCAACGGCAAATAGGCTTTTTAGAGCTCCTGTAAACATGTTGTCGGCTTCTGCTGTTTCTTGCACGCCCTGTGCACCTAAAATAGCAGAGCGAGCTTTGGTGACGTTTTCAAACACTTCTTTCTCGTGTTTTGCGTAGGCTTTAACTGTCTCGATCAAGTTTGGAATCAGGTCGGCACGACGTTTTAGCTGCACAGTAATGTCGCTCCAGGCCTCGTCTACTCGCACATTCGTACGAACCAGACCGTTGTACATAACGACACCTGCCAGCAGCAAGACACCGACGACAACTAAGATAATGATTAGCATGCTTTTTACTCCTCTATTAGTACCCTAATTATACCACTGCTAGGGGTTTTTGTATTATTTCCTACATTGGTGGGCGAGGTGGGACTTGAACCCACAAGGTTGTTAAGACCAACGGATTTTAAGTCCGTCGCGTATACCAATTCCGCCACTCGCCCGGAATGGGTTTATTATAAACGAGTTGTGCTGTTCGGGGAATGACGGATTAGAAATGACGGATTTCACCTGTTCTATTTGGCTGCACCGCAATCGACAAACGATAGCGCATGATAGGCAGTGTCACCACCTTTACATGATGCATAAGCGAGTAGTGGACATTTGGGTCCTCTATTAATAGCGGTTTCTTGTGCCTTCGATAGTCGTAGTATATATAGCTAGAGGAGCCGATTATTGTTCCTAGTAGCAGGGTGGCTGAAACAGCTCGTACACCAGTATTTGCCAACGTTGTTTTAACACCTAAAACAACCGTTATATTCACATCTGCAATATCCTGTGCCGAACCGTTCGATGAAACAAACGTTGCTGCTTCGTCGAGTGGGTTATGGTCCACGGAATTATCGCTCAAATCAACGATGTCAATATTATGCTCTGAAAGATCGTAATTGGGTGTTGCAACGTATAGTTTCTGAAAATCGGGTGATTGCAAAAAGCCAACCGCACCCGACTGCAGCTGAATCGTGCTGAGAAGCGCACCATTTCCAGCATCGAGCACTCGAATCTTATCTGCATCTGGCAGAGAGCTTGGTGCAGGCACGAAGGTATAGATCTTTTTGCTATCAAATGTTATAGCCATACCAGCAACGTGCACACCCGCAGGAAGACTCCATGACGCATCAAGCGTGTCATCGCTAATTTTGTAACGGAGCACTTTACCGCCAGTCATGCAGGGCACAAAGTAGTAAGGGTGCGTAATGTCAGGTGAGAACCCTATAGTTGTCGCATCTGGGTTAATGTCGCACGGTATGGATATGCTTTTTATAATAGTGTCAGTTGCTGGATCTATAATTTTTATTGTGTTTTGACCGGTCACATACATTTTGCTATTTGTGCCACGCCAAACAGTGACCGGTGCTTCACCTATATCGATATCTTTGAGCCAGGTGTTAGTCGCGACATCAATGACAGAGACGGATGTGAGTGACTGATTCGGGACATAGTACTTACCCCCATCGCTCGTAAAGTCACCTTTGCCAGCACCGGGGTTATCTGGATACGATGCAGCATTGGTCAAGGCAACCGGCGGGCTGGCAGTAGATGCATCAAATTTTTGAGGCTTGGTTCCTGCTCCATCTAGTCCGCCGGTGTAAAATATACTTGAGGATGGAGATGGCGCAACAAACAGGGTTGGTTCAGATGTGCTTACGGGCCAGCCTACGTTTGGGTTAATCGCATGGTCAGACAAACGCAATTGATTAATCTTTGAGGCAGAAAGATCGGCGTTAACAGTCACAAAATATGCATACCCTGTATTCTTAATGACTTTCGCCTTTATGGGATTATTTCCATCTGGCAGTCCTGATAAATTGACCGTCCACTTACCATCAGTACCAGAGATTGTCTGGGCTAAAACTTTGGCATCCCTCTGGATCAGAACCGTAGAAGTCGGATCTGTTGTCCCCGATATCTTAAAGTCGTTCCCTGCAAATGTTTGGCCATTAGCGGGGCTGGTTATGGTGATGGACGTTGCTGCAGCGCCTACAACGGGCTGAAGAACAGCGTTCAAAGAGTAGCCAAGAAATCCTAAGGCCACGACAAAATAGCGGAGTTTTAGCTTACGCATTGCGCTTATTGTAGCAATAACTGGTTAGTTTTTCCAGGCGCGAGACAGAGAGCGAAGGGCAACTATATAGGCCGCCTGCCGCATGGACATACCCGTTCTCGCCTGCGTCTGCAGGACCTTTAGGGTAGCCGCTTGCATTTTACTTTCTAGTTTTGTAAAGACATCTGTTTTTGACCAATGTTCTTTGTGTCGATTTTGGTACCACTCGAAGTAACTCACAACCACTCCCCCGGCATTAGCAAGCACATCTGGCACAACCTTGATCTGTCGTTTTTTAAGCACTTCATCGGCTGCCGGTGTTGTCGGGCCATTGGCTAGCTCAAGAATAAGTCTGGCTTTGATCTTCTCGGCAACTTCGCTATCTATTGCTCCTTCCAAGGCTGCAGGCACCAATATGTCGGCATCAACAGTAAGTGCAGCATCTGCAGGCAGTATCTCGGGGGAAAGCCCCAATGATTGCGCAGCTTCGACTAAATTTCCGTGTTCTTTTTTAGCTTTTTCGAGGGAAAGCACATCGTTAAAGCCCCCGGCCAGATAAATCGTTGCACGAGAGTCCGACAGGGCCACAACTTTTATGCCATTTTCTACCATAAAGTGAGCCGCATACACCCCAACGTTACCAAAACCCTGAACTGCTGCAGTCATCTTTTGTGGGTCTTCGCCCAGATGCTCCAGCATAGCTAAAAGCACATAGATGCCACCGAGACCAGTGGCTTCTGTTCTACCCAACGAGCCACCATGCTCTAATAATTTCCCAGTGACCACTGCCGGGTCTCCATACTCATCAGCAATCCAACCCATAACCTGCCCGTTCGTATTCACGTCAGGTGCTGGCACATCTTTGTCGGGGCCAATGTGTGGTTTAAGCTGTCGAGCGAATGAGCGTGTTAGGCTCTCTAGCTCTGTGCTAGATAGAGATTTCGGATCTACCGACACCCCGCCCTTACCTCCTCCGAATGGCACGTCGACGATAGCGTTTTTAATGGTCATCCACAAACTAAGTGCCTTCACTTCATCTTCGTCGACTTGTGGGTGAAAGCGCAGGCCACCTTTGTATGGTCCGCGTAAACTGTTGTGCTGCAAACGATAACCATGTGCGGTATTTTCGGTGCCATCATCAAGACTAAACGGCACATCTACTTGTATGTTGTTCTCGTGTGTGAGCAATGTCTGTATAAGCGCTGGATCGATATTGACGATCTTGGCTGCTTCTTGTAGATTTTTTTGAGCACTCTTCCATGGATTCATAACAAACAGTATACGCCCTCGCAGAATACGCGTTGTGATTCAAAAAAAGCACACCTTTGCCCCATGCAAAGAGAGTATTCTTTGCATGGATAGTGAGGATTTGCACGAAAGCTGAAAGTAAAACAGCTTCCGCTGTCTTACGGAAGCTGTAGTTGCAAAACGAGCTGGAGGCGCGGACGAGATTCGCACTCGTGTACAAGGTTTTGCAGACCTTTGCCTAACTCCTCGGCCACCGCGCCATAATCACTCAAGGATTATAGCAAGCCGTACTGTGCATAGAAATAGCAATGCTTTAGGAGAATCGAAGTGGTTGCCCGTTGAGAATATCTAAACCGCGCCGTGCGATAACAAACTCTTCGTCATCCTGACCCTTAGTAGCAGTGTAGGCCTTTTGAATGTCTTGCTCTGAGACCCACACACTCTCGGAGTGATCTTCCGGTTTAAGGTTGACCTGGGCTTCATCAACAAACTGTGCAAAGTATACGATCTCAACTGATTGAGATTGCTTTACGTTATTAGTATAGGTGAACGCACTAAAAGGGTCGCCCACCACTATTTCAGCATCAAACTCTTCCATGATCTCGCGCTTTAAAGCATCAGTTAATGCTTCGTCAAATTCAACGTGCCCGCCAGGGAGCTCGAACACACCGGGAAGAAACTGCTTAGTTTCAGCTCGCTTAGCGAGGAATATGCTGTTAACACCATCCACCTTCTTGTGGATCAGTGCACACACTGTTATTAATTGTTGTTTGTTCGACATGCCATTCTCCTAGTTACTATAAGCTGTAATTCTACCAAGATTATCCAAGAACCAGTCGACTTTTTCGCTATTTGTCTCGGGCCCTGTCTGTTCTTCTGGCTTTGGGGGAAACACATTGATTATCTCACCAGGCCCGTACTGACCAGCCATGGTCGCCTCCAAGATACCCTCAACCATCATAGCACCCTGTACTTGTGCATCAATGAACGAGGGGCTTCTCTGTACCGTTATGGTCGAGTCAATGAGGAAAGCAATATAGGTCGGGTCCAACAATTTCATCGGGTGTTTTTGACCTGAAGTGTCTGCCTGCTTAACCCCACCGTACCTTCGTCGCTCATCCGCTATCTGAAGTGCCATGTTCTCTATGACAAAGCGTATCCATTGCTTGGGTTCATCCTCTAGGTCGTCATAAGTATCCCAAGCTTCCTCACAGGTATCGTCATTAGCAGTGCCAAGTATGTGCTCAATGTGCCCGTCATTGAGTACCATTGGTTCATCTTGAGTTTTTGCGAGCTGCCATCTCCGCGAGCCAAAACCTACGCTAGCAATTAACTCTGCTTGCCTGCTGTAGAGGAAGCTGGTGTCTATCATGTCAATGGAATCAAGAAACGCTGCATATTTTGAAAAAACACCAGCAGACTCCAGCTGCGCGAAAAGCCACGGGTGGTCCAGTACATCGTGAAGGAGGTGTATGACACGCGAGTCAGCAAAGCCGTTAATAGTAAAGAGCCTCTGTGCTTTTAGCTGTTCTAATAGTGGCAACTCAGCAGCACCTGTAACTTCTAGCTGCCTATCGGCAACTTCTCGCGCGGTATCCTGAACCACAACGGCCAAACCATTATGCATAAAGTAGCGTAGGTTTCTTTGACTAACCCTGTCTCTATCCTGATTATGGTCACTTGTCCGTATAACCGCTTGTCGTGCTGGCGCATCGATGCCCTCCTCATGATCCGTGATAGCACTGTAAAGATAGCCTACCTCGGCTTCAACCTCTGGTTCTAGCGTCAACTTACCCACCAAAGCAGCCGCATCGTGTAAACGTGATTCCAGTGGTCTTTCCGTTTCAAGCATACCGTCTAAAAGTACGGGGTAGTGCACCCCCTGAAAGTCAGGCAGTTTTGATAAGTAGTTTGCAACCGCCTTTGGGTAGATTGCCTCTACGATCGCGGGTGTCTCAGCAGCTGGATTGTACATGATCCAAAACTTTCTTTAGGCCCTTTACATAGCCCTTTATCAGAACATCGTGCTCGGCTTGAGTCCAAGTCGGAAGTTTCACAACTGTACTATAAAAAGTGTTTGCACCCTGGAAACTCTCATCAACATTAAACTGCTTGCCGGCAGTATAGAAATGAGGGAAGAGCACACTTGGCTCTTGAAAAATTGGCAATAAATGATTTGGCCCAGTTGACCCGGGGATATCCACTTCAATTAGACCCTCCTCGTGCAGCAGAGCGACGAGCTTCTGTCTTGTTATTTTTGATGTCTTTGGCTGTACATACTTAAATACATACGCATACCAACTTGGCTTAGTATCTGCATGTGGGATGCGTTCAATGAATGGGTACTTCGCCAGTAGCTCATCATAGTCTTTGGCGCACCGATCCCTCATGCGTTGATAGTTTTGATGTTTTTTGAGTTGTGTGTCTGCAAATGCAACTGCGAGAGGGTGTGATCTCATTTTTAAACCCATGCCGGTCACTGCAAAACGATAGAGTGGATGCGTGACCGGAATTTCGTCTTTACATCGTTTATTATAATGCCCGAGTAGATTTGCTCTTATGTAAATGTCCTGATCATTCGTTAAGAGTATGCCCCCTTCACCGCCCGTTATATTTTTCTGGCCCTGTAGACTCCACGCCGCCGCATCTCCAAAGCTACCTACGCGCTTGTTCTTGTATTCTGCCAAGTGAGCGTGAGAGCAATCTTCAAATAATAACAAGTTGTGCTTTTTTGCAATTTCTACAATGCGATCCATGTCGCATGGGTAACCCCACATATGCGTGATGATAACTGCTTTTGTTTTGCTATTTATACGATGCTCTATGTCTTCTGGATTAATGTTGCCATTCTCGTCAGCGTCACAAAAGACGGGAACAAGACCCGACGAGAGCAACGGTGTGTTTGTTGCAAAAAAAGTGTAAGTCGGGCAAAGAACTTCGTCTCCTGGTTGTAAGCCCGCACCAACGAACATGGCCCAGATTGAATTAGTCCCAGAGTTATTAAGAAGCGCGTATTTCCTTCCATGAATTTCCGCAAATGCGTTCTCGAACTCCTCAATTATCCCCGACCTGTTGTATATCGATATGCTCTCATGCAACTGTTTATTAACAGCCGCTTCGTAGTCTGCATCAATAACCGGCCACGAGGGGTGCTTTGTTGTTGCAGAGATTGCGGGCTCACCCCCCAAACTAACTATTTTATCGGCACTACTCATCTCGGTCCTCCCTGTTGGTTAGCGTAAATAATCCTTGTAGGCTTTGTCTTGGCGGGGCAATACCGTCCTGCTCTTGGCGTCTGAGCAGTAAATTGCATCTATAAAGATCATGTCTTTTAAATGATCCTCGTGGTTACCTGTGTAGTCACCGGCAGTAATTGACGCGATAAATGAATCAAACTGCAATTGCACATCTTGGCCATTTGCTTTTACAAAGGTGCTCTCTTGTAGTTCTCGATTGATATCGTACAGATCGATTTTGTTCTTATAAATTTTAATTGCACCATTAACGCCGTATATAAATAAACCTTCGTCCTTCTGGGGATATATGCGCGAAATAAGCAAGCTACCAAGGATACGTCTCTTGCCCTTGTCATAGGAGAATTGTATCTTGGCCGTGTCTTCGACATCGTACGTTTGTGACAAACGGTTATGATAGCCGAGGTCGGCACTAATCCGGTCAGGAACACCGAAATACCAGACGACTAAGTCAATGAGGTGGTATCCCATGTCAAGTACTGCCCCGCCGCCGGCTATTTCTTTCTTGCTTCTCCAGCCCTCATCCAGCCGATCAATATTAAGTGTATATTCTCCATGAATCGAAAACACATCTCCAATATACTTCGCATACTCAAGATATGTCTGATACACACGGCTGTGCTTACGCTGAACCGATACTATTAAATTGACTTTTTTCTTCTTTGCTATATTTGATAATTCCCACGCCTCAGAAAGCGTAATGGCAAGTGGCTTTTCCTTAAATACATGCACCCCCTTCTGTAGTAGTTTGCATGTTATCTCAAAGTGCTGATTATGCGGCACCGCCACAACGGCAGCATCAAGCTCTGCACCATCAATGAGCTCATCGACTGAATAGTAGCATGCAACCCCTAACGATTTCGCCCACTGTTTCGCCAACGCTTTGCTGGTATCACAGACCGCCACTATCTCCACATTCTCGCTCTTTAACGCCGCAACTAAATGGTCTTCTGTGTTTTGCTTACCTAGTCCTATGAAAGCGACACGTTTTTTCACAGCTACATCGGCCCGGTTTCTTGCTCACCGGGCGCATCCGTGCCATAAAGCGCAGCAACTGCCGACTGGTCAACTGCAACAATTTCTATTGAACAACGCGCATCTACAATATCGGTTTCAAGTGTATCTCCTGCTTTTCTGCCGAGAAGCGCATGACCGATTGGGGATTGGTATGTAACTTGCTCAACATCCTCCTCGGCAAACTCACTATCCAGATAGCCAACGACATCAACAGTAAATGGGTCATCCTGATTAATTCTCAAGGTTACTCGAGAACCAAGAACAGCCTCTTCGGAATCTTCATCTGGGTAGTCGACGAACACATGCCTCTCGAATATCTTGCGCAAGGGCTTGGCACGACGCATCAAGACCTCTTGGTCTGAGACAACAATCTCTGCCGGGGCATTATCATGGTCAGTTTCCGAAGATTGTGCCATTGCCTCCCCCAATAGCTGTCCATGTTCAGCCTGTTTCATAGCAAGAACCGCAAAATCGCGCTCAACAAGACTTATCTCGTGCGGTAGAAGGAAGTGCTCCTGTCTTTTGCTTGGGCCAAGTATACTCATAGATGTTAATTTATAATACTATAAAACGTTTTTGTCAATTTTACTTTACGCTTCTGACTAGACATCCTGCACTCATCGTTACTATGGACTACTAGAAATATCTACGTTGTGCGCGGGCAACAATAGAGCCATTGGCCGAATCTATATCATGCAAATCGTATACTGGAGCATCTATACCGAACAGTACGAGAGCAATCTTGCCGTCTTTCGAATATCGAAGTGTGCCCATATCCACATCATGCCATGCGGCTTGTTCTGCGGACATCGCCAGTGCGTATGGAGTTATGCTGCCACCGCCTTGCCTATCAAGTTGTGTCAGCATAACCAGACCAGCGTCAAGTATAACATCGGACACGCCGTCCACGGCCTGCTTTGCAGATGGGGCAACTTCGAGACGAGTTTTATCTAGTCGTGTAGCAACAACGTGATCAAATGCAGCAAACCTGTCATCAATCGTTACGATGCCTGCCCCTGTCGGCATTCTGCCATTCTGTATCGACAAAGCAGCATCCTGCGGGGCAAGACCTCCATAGTGCACATCGGCAATTATGTCTTGTCCGTGAGCAACAGGAAAAGGCAAATAAGCCTCATGTAAAGCTTCTGGGGACATACCAACGGGACCATTAATTGTCATTCCTGCAAACTCCTTCAAAAATAAAAAGATTGCCGGTTACGGTAATCTATAATCTTATACATTAGCATTATTTTTATTCTATGTCAATATGCATGGCCACTATCATGTTGCTGTCCGGGCACTTTACGCGAAACGATTATATGGACTGGTTATCTATTTGAGCCCAGAACGCATTGGCCCAGTTTTTATAACTCAGGTTATTGGGATGGAACAGATCTGGCGCAAAACCAAAAATACTTGCGTGTTCTGTAGTTTGTTTTTGTAAGTCAATAAAGTGTAGCTTCGGGTAATGCGCTAATTCTTCCTCAATTATCGTACTAGCTTCTTTGCCGGCGGAAGTGCGCCCAGGACGACTATTAAAAAGGGGCATGTTCGAAACAAATGCGCCATCTGGTAGCGATGCGAGCACCTGTCTAAACGAGCTGCGAAAAGTCTTAGCGTTAAATTGCACCATGTCATTTGCACCAATCTCTATGGTTACGATGTCTGCAGGAATAGATCGCGCACTACTCGCCTGCTCCCGCAGGTAATCCTCCATCTTCGCACCAGACTTACTTACATTGATGGTCCGGACTTTCTTCCCTGTTTTCTTCTCTAATCGAGAAGCAACGATACCAACGTAGCCCCTGGCCGGGCTCGTGGCGCCTATACCCTGTGCTGCCGAATCGCCCAACGCCAGATAGGTTATTTCTCCTGGTCTTTTGGCGGCTTCCAGCCAGTACTTTTTAAAGTGGCCAATACTCGTTACTAGCCAAATCAGTGCAAAAACCTCTATCAAAAACAGCGAGCCCACTATCATCAGTACCATGCTTAACTTCTTCTTTCGTTTACTCTTTTCCATACCTATAACTAACGATACACGTAAGTACCAGCAACTACTAACGCGCCTATACGTTAGCCCTCAATAGGGTCGCGGGATATGCAGCCAGGGATTAGAACTTTTGACTCGTCATAAATACTGTTGTCACCGCGGTATTCTTCCCATGATTTTTGTAAAGCGGTTATCTTGTTCAGGGTACTGTCTTTTATTGAGTCGTCCAGATAATCAAACGGGCAAAGATGGTTTGGTGGATTTCCACCTTTTAGAACCCCAATCTCTACCAAGCCCATGCCTGCGTAATTTTTTGTATCATAGTTACTGACTTCCGCCACAACATCGCCAGCTTTAACTTTGTCACCCTTTTTAACTTTAACGTTAATCACA
Organism: Candidatus Saccharimonadota bacterium; assembly: GCA_036826335.1. Lineage (GTDB taxonomy): Bacteria > Patescibacteriota > Saccharimonadia > Saccharimonadales > AWTP1-31 > DAISWP01. The sequence continues at coordinate 79,707 of DAISWP010000002.1, forward strand.
TGTTCTGTCTCAAAAATTAACTCACTACCCTCCCCCTTAACCATAACGCTGTAATCGTTACTATAGAGCTTCGGTACATCGAACACTTCGCCGTCGATCAACGAGTGCACCTTTGTACCGAGGGGTAAAATAAAGGTGGGCTGTGGGTTCTTTTTCGCAGGTCCTGCTGAGTTGGCAGGAACTTCAAATCCGTAATCAAAGAACACACGATTAAATTCTAGTTTTTCTTTGGTAAATACAAAGTCCCCTGCTTTGTTGGTTGTCGCATCGTATTCCTCCAGAATAACCCCTAGGTGCTTTATCTTAACTTCACTTTTTTTTGCGACCACCGGGGAGTTTGACGAGGTAATTTTGGTGTCCTTATTTTTACCCACGACAAAGAAGCCCACGCCAGCTATCGCTGCAATGATAACGATGATAATAAGCATTTCGACCAGTGCAAATCCGAGTTGTTTTTGTTTTGTTGTTTTCATGATGTCATTGTAAAGTGCTTATGTAAAAAATACAATCTGTTATGCAGGTTTCTGCTACTTCGACAATCAGTTAGCGGACTGGCTTATGCCCGCAAAGTGTTGTTGAAGCTTAGAAATCGAAAAGTAACAACTACGGCTAGAGCACAAGCTTGGCGCTCTTCACAAAACCACCAATTTCTTTATCGAAGTCACCGCAATAGATCCGGTAGCTCTTCGAGTCAAGTTTTACCAGGTTAGGGTCGTTACAGTCCAACCCCGTCTCTTTATAGTCACCGAATGTCAGGCCATCTGTTGATGTGGACGTGACAAGTTTTTTTGTGTCATTAATAAAGTAATAGAGCAGGAGCGTCCCGTCATCTGCCAGCCGTACATCTGGGTGCTCACCAGAAGTGGCAACCTTGCCTCCACCAATTCGATACCCATCTTCAAGAGCCCAATTCATAAGATCTGACGACGTGGCACTGTATATGTAATGAGGTTTTACACCTTCGCCCGGTCTTGGCAAATCAGAGAAATAAACATGCCATTTTCCGTCCTTGAGCTTAACAGGCGTTGAGATGCCTGATATATCTTTGACTCCTGTTGGTGCCAGTATCCTTTTCCCTCCCTCTTTAGCAAACGTCAGGCCATCGCTACTAATCGCTGAGCCGATGCCGCCCCCGTCAATGAAGTACAAACGGAATCGTCCATCATCCAACCGCATGATTCTGGGCATACCTGCCCCATCCCCTAGGCGCGCGCCTGCCTCGGCTGTAAATTCCAAGCCATCCTTACTCGTTGCACTAACTATTCCCTTTTTTTGTGCGAATGCATATATGCGCCAGCTTCCGTTGTCGAGCTTAATAGCCGAAACGTCTGCAACCGGCAACCCTGCTTGTACTCCAAATAAACTTGGCTGCAGTCGAACACCAGGCTCAAATTCAAGACCAGCAGCGTTGGGGCTTTGGGCTGGCCCAACCTTTGGTGATTTTTGTGGTGGTGTATTTTCTTGATTTTTAACTCGTGTGAATGCTAAAACCCCGACACCCCCGATTATCAAAAACAGAGCGAGTAGCAATAGATAATGCGTGAAGCCATTTTCGTTTTTCATACGTACAGTATATTTCGTTTATGGTTAAGCAACAACCACTATTAATTTGACATAGGGGCATAACAAAATAATGCCACTTTACTCTGGGATCTATCACTTTTAGCGTCTGTCTACTCAGACACGGACTTGATTACTCTAATGGGCGATGCACATGGGCCTGGGATGAAATGACTCGTGCGTTCTTCTGCAGCCCGGGCGCGATTTTGCATGGGGTCTTCCTCCCAATAATATTGTTTGCGTTCCCGCTGCTGCACATCGGCCAACCGCAAAGGGCTGGTTATCTACTGGTCCTCGGAGCGTAGTAGGTTCTGTAATTTTGGCATAACTAAATCTGCTATTAACTGATGTCCCTCGTCGTTAGGGTGCAAACTATCTGGCAAAAGTTCGCTTTCGGTTTCTGCTTTTGAAAATGGCTCAAATACCTCCACGTACGGCACCTGAACGTCTTCGCAGAACTGGCGAAGAGTATCATCAAATTCTTTAATGCGACCATTTGTATAACCTGAATCACCCCATGAAACTGGATTAGAGCGCTCTTGAACACAGGGAGTTAAGCCGACAAATAGAACTTTGTTTGAATGCTTGTTTGCAGCCTTTAATATCTCGACGAGATTTTGTTTATAACGATTAGTGTCTGAGTAATTTATACCGGCTTTTGTGCGTGCATCATTTACACCGATAGCAAAAACAAAAGCTAGCTCGTCGTTGGCACGAACTTTTGTTTCATTATTAAACCGAGCAAGTACGTCGTCACTGCTGTCACCCGAAACTCCCATATTGAAAATGGCAGGTTGGTCATAACCATCCGTCTCAATGGCTTTTTGGTCGTATGCCCTGCGTATTCTGCTAACCCAGCCACCCTCAACATCCCAAAAGCCCTGTGTGATGCTGTCGCCAAAAACTAAAACTCTCATTTCTCCAACCATTCTGCTATTTTGTTTTGATATTCTTCAAGTTGTTGCTGCGTAAATTCGCTCTTCCCTAAGCCGTGTACAAATCCTTTCGCTTCCCAGCTCTCCGCCTTAAAAGCCTTGATATACGGGTCGGTACTAGTTTTCGGGCAGGCTTCATCAAGCTCGTGAGTTAAAACATATGTTTTTCCCTTGAAATTAACACCTGCCGCCAGTACGGGGTGGTTCTCGAAGTTCTTTGGGTCGGCTCTGTATTCATTCCTAATTTGCTCTCTATCAAGCTTTCTCCACGGCGTATAGAGATCTTTGGGGTCGTAGTTAGCAGGAACTCTCAGGATTAATTTTTTAATCTCTCTAACACCCGCAAGCATTGCAGCAAAGAAGCCACCATAGCTTGTACCCATGACACTAATAGTTTTGCCTGGGTGGTGTTCTTTAATCCAATCGTATGCTCTCACTACTTCTGAAAAGTTTTCAGAGATCGTAATATCTTGAATATCAAACGGACTTTCGCCGTGACCAGAATAGTCAAGGACTAAAGCCGAATAACCTGACTTAGCGACAATAGCCGACACGAGTTCTTTATAATTTGATTTGCTCGAAGTATACCCAACGAGCACTAGTAGGACATTTTTATTACTTTCTGCCCCGTCGTACCAGTCTGCAGCTACTTCATAACCAATGCAAGGAATGGATAAATGTTTCATGCGTTTATTCTACCAATTAAAGAGCTAGGGCGTAATCACGAAGTCGGCTCATCTGCCGCACTCATTACAACTCCGCAACTACCCGAGCAGGTGCAGCATGAAGCTCTAGCTTAACGGGGAGGGCGTATAAGCGAAACCGTTTGCCCACTACCGTTTTTAAGTTAACAAGGTTTTCAATCAGCAAGATATCGTTATCGAGCAAGGCTTTATGTATTGGGTAGGGCTCTTCATGGTCAAAGCTAATCATGTCAACACCGACCAATTTGACACCCTTTTCAACAAGGAGTTTCGCTAAGTTCAGATCTATAGCTGGATAATCTGTAGCATATGATTGCTGTGTGTAATCATCGCCTCTAGCCGTATAGAACAAAACTGCATCATTTGGCTGAACATCTATGCCGTTGAGCAGATCAGCAGTTAGTACAGCTTGACCTCTTGCATCAATACAGGTAGCTTCGCAGACAAACCTATCAATCGGATAATCGGACAAAAGACGCCCTTTCTTGAGCATGTGGTCTGGGGCATCTATATGCGTCCCTAGGTGGTTATTCATATGGACAACATGGTCTACAAAGCCAACCGTTTCAAGTGTCCCTGCTTGCTCAAATACTGGCTTAGCATCCCCCGGGAATACAACAGTACCTTCGTTTACTGGCATTGATAAGTCAATAATCATGGCCCTACTATAGCAAAAAGCGCAGAAAGACCTTATTTTATTGAGTTCATATTGCTTAGGTTTGGTGCAATACTTTAAGTCGGTCTTAGGATTGCTGAGATATGAGCATCTCTTCTATGATCTTCGCGAGACCATCATCTTCGACCGCTTCACAAACAACATCAGCTTGTGATTTCAGTAAGTCAGTGGCATTGCCCATTGCCACTTTCAGGCCTACGGATTTAAATAAGTGTACGTCGTTATTGGCATCGCCCACACCTATAACTTGGTCCTTAGCCACTCCAATCATTTCAAGCAGCTTAGCAATTGCATGCTCTTTTGTCGCTTCTTTATGAGTAATGTGGATATCGATATCTTTACCCGTCCACGAAGTTACGCCCGATGCACTTATAGTAGACACCTTGGCTAAGGCCTCCAGGATCTTAGTGGCGTCTAGTTCACTACACTGCATAAGATACATGACATTAACCGGTTCAGTTACTCTCCTCTTTTTCGCTGTAGTGCCCTTACCTACAAGTTCATTGCGTATTAACAATTCGTAGGGGTATGGTCCACATATCTCCAGCACGCGTTGTACATCGTCTGGCTCTATGTCACATTCCCAGAGTATCTCTCCTGTACGAGGATCTACAATTTCTGTCCCTGCCGATATGACACAAGGGTCTACTAAGCCGAGTGCGTCCAGAATTCTTTGAGCGCTGCTGATAGGACGACCGGTTGCAGCGCACAGTTTAAATGATGCTTCAGCTGCCCTAATCGTCTTTATCAATCGCTCAGAAGGAAGCACGTCTTGAGCATTGATAATTGCAGTGCCGTCTAGATCAAAGACGATGGCTTGGTACTTCATCTGGTAATCATAGCAGATAAACCGGGAAAGAAAATTAACCAGTAACTTTTACGAGGTTGTCTGGTACGCTTCTGTAATCCTGCTTAGAAGTACTTCAAGCCCAGCGGCATCAACGTGCGTTTCTTCAAATGAAGGAGGCGTAGTTTTAACTGCTAAGTTGGGCTGAATCTGAGCAACAACAATACCCCTTCTTTCTTGCGTGTCACCACCTTGGGCATGGCCATTAACAGCTCCATGCAAAACGGATGGCAAAACCATGCCTGGTTCGCCCGTATTTACACCCGCACCAGTAAATAATGCCGATACATCACCCCCCGTTGCGGGGAAAACAATTTGGCCGTCTGGTTGCACTACATAGAAAGTCCCTTGTCTATTGGTACGAAGATGTGCCGTTAAGCTACTTATGTCTTTATGAGGCTCGGCAATAACATCACTTGGTTGTTTGTCGTCGTCACTCACAACTACACGGACACTGGTATCTGTTTTAGAAAGATCAAAGAAGTGCATATCATATATACCCGGAATGCGTTCATCAAGCTGTCGCAGAATCCACCTAAAAGCAACTTCACTTTCATAAACAACTTCTCTGCCGTTATCCATAAACTCCACGAGACTCGCGGGCAGTGCGGTAAAGTCCATGTCAGGCTGAGTAAGTCTTAGACGAAAAGCGTCTTTTGACTCAATCCTATCTACGCGTCTTAGATAGCCATAGTCGCCACCTCTGCGTCCTGTTACATTTGCTGAGGTTAGTCGCGCTAGATCTTCCCGCCCTACTTCGTCTACTATTCCTTCAAACTGTGCCACCAATGCATCTAGATCTGTTCCAGTAATTGGATTATCGATTGCCGACCAGCCTCTGTCGGCTAAATCGTCGTAAACACCTACTATGTCTCCAGGCATGTCTAACTCCACATGTTTTTAACAAAAAAATAACTATAAAGCATTTGCATTGATTCGTCAACAGGGCACGACGCTTAATGTACTTTATCTTATCGACGACGCAGTGATGGAGAAAGCTTAGCTTTAATTACTAGCAGCCGTTGCTAGTAAGAGCTCTATCAACAGCCTGTTTGGCTTGATCTAGTAATTCTGGATTCGCTTCGTCTGGACTTGGCTCCACCATTCTACTGGTTGCGATTGCACCGAAGACATCCGCTAATTGATCCATGGTTCGAACTTCTGATGTATCAATTGCGGCTTGGACTTCGAGGATGCTGCCCTCTGGATTGGCGTCTTCAGCTAAAACAGCCCCCAAACCCCATAACTCATAACACAAATCATCTATCTCGCCAGTATCATGAGCTTTGTAAACATCCCATGTGGTTGTAGGCGTAATTTCAGCTGGTGGTGCTACGGTACTCGTAGGCGCTATTGCTTCACCTGAGCCACCAGAACAAGCTGACACACTGAGTGCTACTCCAAAACCGACTGCTGCTAATCTATTCAAACCTGGCATAAAGTCTCCTAATTTGTAAACTGATCTAGATATTAACATCAAAAGCCATATTAGTCAATACCAGTTAATCGGGGTTTTTGTCATACACAGCAATAACGGATAACTTTCGAGTTACCCGTTATTATCTCATTATCGGCTAGGTCTTTGTACTGTGAGGTCTAGTAGGCTTTTGTTGCGCCCGCTTCTACTGCTTTTTCAGCATTGTCCTTAGACATCATTGCACAAACAGTTGTTCCGCACTGTTCATGCTTCCCTTTGGCCATGAAACCACCTGTTTTAGTCTGCACAATCTCTGGTGCTGACAATTCAACGCCCTTTTCCTTACACTTAACGCAATATCCTGTAACCATGTCTATGTACCTCAAATTAATTGTTTATCAGATCTTATTCTATCATGCCCATCCTTAGGATTCACTACCACAAAGTAAGAATGTTGTTTTGTACGAAATAAACCCTGGGAACACCATCACAACAAATGTTTGAGCTTCTGTTTTCTTGGGCTATTTTTCAGCTTGCCACAAGATCCGGTCTATAGGCCCATCTTGAGATTTTTTGTGTATATTTTTAAATGATTCTTCCAGGATTTGTCTAAGGACCGGAACTGTAACATCGGATAGTCCATTTATATAAACGCAGTATCCCGTTGTTGTATGTTTGCCCAATTTGGACAGCAGCTTAGAATAACGCGCCGTGCCATCCATTAGATAGACCGTGATCTTGCCTTTTCGCGGATAAAAAGCCAGGGTGTGTGCCTCACCTTTGCGGCCACTTGAATATTCATACTTGTAGATTCCAAAGCCTATAGTGCCAATCCCGTATAGTATCGGATCATCACCGCTAATATGCTTCATTATCTCAACAAGTGTTTGAGTATCATTCTTTAGCGTCTCATCATCTAGTGAATCAATGTACTGATCTACGGTAATATCGTTTCTTTCATCCGCTTTGCTCATAATATTTATCCCTCAACAGTTACCGAAAACCCTCCGTATGCCATTTTCTTCATATCAGTTGGCATTTCAAACGCTTCGGTTTGCTCGCTGTATGCTTCGCTCATCTCATCCATGACTTTTTTGTTTACTTCGTCGCGGTGCTCCTTAGAGTTGAAGACAATAAATGAGAACCATACATTTTCATCGTTACCCGCACCTGTCATTTCGGCATAGGCACGTGATTTTTCGTCACCCATTTCCTGCTGCTTAAGATCATCCCCTCTACATTCAAAGTATTGGAGTGCACCATGCTTCATCCAGGAATCTCGTCCCATTTTAGCCATTTCTTCATAATCGGCTTCCTTGCCTTTTGGCACCACCAAAACAAATCCATCAACGTATTTAGCCATGTTACCTACTCCTCTTATTAATGTTGTACCCGATTATAAGGATAACACTTAAGATGAGATGTTGGGGCGCCGAAGCGTCCGATCATACCCATTCGTGCGTTTCCGGGAATGTCTACTGAGAGTGAACGATAGAGGTTAGGCTTTATTGCAGCCAGCGCATGAAAGCTGCAGACCATCTATAGTGCGCGTAACTTACCAGTCCAAGTGGTTAACGGCCATTGCAGTGCTGTTTGGCAGCTTGAAGACTGTGGCGACATTGTAAGGATCGGTTGGGCCAACAACCTTGACTGCAGTCGTCGTTGTAGATCGCGTTATAACGGCGATGCTCCCGCCTTTGCTCCAAACAAGCTCCTGACCTTCCCGTCCACCACCCGCGCCACCACAACCAGGGCCTACCGTTTGACTAGCATCTGTATTTGCAAGCGTACGGAATCCTGTACCGTCTGCATTGATAACATCCATGCTTGGCTGTATTTTGCGTAGGCAGGTTTCACTGTCAATAACCGTCTCATTTGCTCGGCTTAACGCAAGTTGCGCACCATTCTGAGACCAAGCAACGTTATCAAGATATTTATTGGTGGTGCCATTATTCCAACTCCAAGCCGGGGAAGCATAGACCAATTTCTCGGCTGTGGTCAGTGTTTTTGTATAAACACTGGTATTTCGTGCGCTTTCGTTGTAACAAGTGTAGGCAAACTCTGTCGTGGTCCCCGGGCGTCTACCTACCAGCCTGCAGTTACCACCATTATCTTCCGCCGGGGATGATACTGAGGAGTTAGTTTTGACTTGATAGATCGAATTACCAAGATTATATACAATTGACTGGTTGTCTCCCAACATGTCGAACCCGCTCACGCCCCAGATTACACCACCAGATAGAATAGATACAGTCGCAAGCTCAGTAACACTACCCGTTTTAACATCAAGCGCTTTAAACTTTACTACATTCCCCGTTAGTTGCGTCGTTTGGTAGATAATGCGTTTACCATCTGGTGACCAGATAAAATCTTCTAACTCTCCCACTCCATTCGAGTATACCTTTGGTGGAGTAATACCAACTCTATTAAGTGGTTTTACTGTAATTCTGCTATTAGCACTTCCTTTTGGCGTTTCAGCGTAAGCAATTTGCGATTTAGCTGGGTCATACTTCCCGCTACTAAGCCAATACTTATCACTCGTTTGTTCCGCTTGGGTTAATGGGCTCGTGCCTTCTGCAGTTACGGTCTTAATGGAGTAGATCGCCTTTGCCGGATTTGTATAGTCCTGTTGCGAGAAAAGTAGTGGCGTAGTTGAATAGCTCGTTCGAACCAGTGTTGCCGCGCGACTCTTGTTGAGCACATATACGCCCACACCTGCAATGAGAGCGGTAACTAGAAGTGGCGCCAAAAGGTGAGCAGCACCAATTTGGTTAAGTTTTCTAAAGTACTTTTTCATTTGTTTACTTCCTTAGCTTATGGGAGGAACTTTATCATAACCATAAGTGGTATGCAAACTATCAAAGATAAAAAAAGACTCCGTTGGTTTGGGGTCATAGGGCTTATGCTTGGTGGCGCATGTCAGGCATAGTTCTGGCCGTCTCCCCTCATAATAAATAGAGACTACGGATTGAATGAATTAGTGCGACTGTTCAATTTTTCGGCCAGATTGTTCGGCTAAATATTCTTGGACTCCTTCAAGCCAGCCGTCTACGAAATAATCGTCTGGATTAAATGTGTCTATATCCACCCATTCATATTTATCGTGGTGTTTTCCAAGCTGCACTTCTCCGCCTTCATACAATGCCTCGTATCCAATAGCAAAAATTCTAACCTTTTGGTTGTTTAGCCCATGCTCTTCACGCTCAACCCTGAAAAATACGACCGGTGGACCTACGCTATATTTGAATTCGCTACCAAGCTCTTCTTTCATCTTTCTTCCAATAACGGAAGGTAGGGTAGCCTTAAACTCGTCTTTCTTAATTCTGCCACCTGGCAAATCCCAATCACCAAAGATGTCATGCGTAATTAAAAGTTTGTTGCCGTCACGGATTAACAATTTAGCAGCTACAAAATACAAGTCTTTATCATATTCAATCATGGACTCATGATAACAAAAACGTGTAAAAGTCTGTAAACTGCACGTTTGGCCTAACAAATATGGCGCATCACTTTGAGTTATTATTTACATGAAACCAGGGATGAGATAGCTAAATGGAGGGTACTGCTTACTGTGCCGTATCAAGAGTACTTACTTCGTCTGTAATAGGTGGGGGTTACACACTAGCGCTACTCATATAGGGTCTTAGAGAATAAAGGCTACACAGGCCAAACACGACTCATGTAGCTTTATCCTAGAAAATAGACTTACACGCCCTTTGCCTCAACACTACCAACTAAGACCATTTGCCCAAGTGTTGGCTGGAAATGTTGCAACCTTTGTGACTTTGTATGGAGTTGCAGCAGCCACTGTTTTAACACCACCATCCGAGGCCACCCCAATATAGTTACTGCTATTCCAAACGATTGTATTAGCATTCGAACTGCCTCCTTGGCAACCGCCCGCTGTTTTAACATCATCGATCCAAGCCATGAGGGTTATTGGCCCACCAGTAGCTGCAACCTTAACAACAGCCGGGTGGACAGTAATCTTGCAGGTTGCAGTGTCTACAACGGTCTGATCTATGAGTCTCATAGCTAGTGTTGTACCACCGGGCGACCATGTCGCATCAGTAATATACGAATTTCGAGCACCGTTCACCCACTTGCTGGGCGCCGTTTCATAAACTAGCTTCTCTACACCAGAAAGCGTCTTTATGTATAGTTTATTCGAATCATTAACCCAGCAGGAATATGCGATGTCGGTCGTTGAACCGGGTCGCTTGCCCACCAGCCAGCAGGAGTTAGTATTTGCTCTGACGAGACTCGGTGCACTGCCCGTTTTGACTGAATAGATACCGCCTTGGCGCTCGTAAATGAGGGTGGCATTATCGCCGAGCATGTCATACCTACCAACCCAGACATCATAGTCAACCCCACCCGGGCGCTTATCTATTGCGGTTATTAACGACACTGCACCCGTAGCTACATCTACGGATTTAAAAGCATATTTTGTACTAGAGTACGTCTCATCAAGAACAATAATTTTTTTGTTGTCTGAAGACCACGCAAGTGGACTATTCCCCAAGACTCCACCTATGTCCTTTGTGTAAATCCTGAGCGGGGATGTATTTGGAGTCTTTATTGCTTTTATCCACAATGAACTACCCCCACCACCACTTGGCGACTCAGTAAAAGCAATGTACGTCCCATCATGGCTAAGCTTTGCGGCACTTTGGTAATACTTATCTTGTTTTTGGGCTGCCTGGGTGATTGTATTGGCTCCGGTTGCGGTAGTGGTATTTATATACTGATCTGCTGGCCATTTTGCAGTGTTGTAAGAATACACAAGCGGCGTCGATGTGTACGGGACTGACGCGTGGCTCTGGCTCAGTACATACACTCCCACGCCGGCAATAAGTGCGGTAACTACGAGTGGCGCCGCCAGGTGAGCAGCACCAATTTGGTTAAGTTTTCTAAAGTACTTTTTCATTCTTTTTATTTCCTATTAGTTTATGTGCGAAGTATACGATAGGCATAAACATAATACAATAAAAAAGACCTATCCATTGCAGATAAGTCCCTTTTGGTGCGGGTGAGGGGACTCTAACCCCTGGCCTCATCCTTGGCAAGGATGCGCTCTAAACAACTGAGCTACACCCGCACGTTCGATGCTTGGTTTCAGGCGCATCCTTGGCCTGGCAAGTCCGGTCACCTTTGGCGACCCCGAAATTTCATCTTTGAAAACAAGTTTTCAAGAGAAAGTTTCCTTGCGTTATGCCCCAGGCACAACTCACTCTAAACAACTGAGCTACACCCGCATAACAGATGCAAATTATACGGTATAACTGCTCTACGTTCAAGAGCACACTATTGCCAGCTCTGCCAAACTTATACCTGACTGGCTACGGATTTTGTTGGTTTCTCCCCACGAAGGTACGGAACCGCACCCTGAGGGCAATCTTTTG
>DAISWP010000003.1:0-12952 GCA_036826335.1 Candidatus Saccharimonadota bacterium
CCCCACAGAACCCACATTGTCCGAGAAGTGCAGGTTCGTACTTCATTTCTGCCAACAAGCGCTCCTAAAACTCAATCTGAAGCAGAAGACGTTGTAGCAATTGGCAACAACGAGTTTGATCGTCTTCGAGAAAAGGGCATAGAGGTTGCAAGAGCTGATTGGCATATTGTCGGAGTCGGAGAATTTATTGGCACAATTCTTGCTCGGGTGCCTATCGTTGATGGCCGACACAGAAGCACGAGCGCTGGTCTCGACGATCACATACCCCCAGCCGAGTTGTCATGTCTTGATGCTGGCATCGATGCATACGTCTACGACCACGCCCTAAACGATCCCTACCTGAGTGATATTGATGGGTCCTGGCAATATGTCTACGGATACTATCGTTCACAGAGCCCCCAAACTGCCGGTGCCACCCCGTTCGTGAGTAGAGCAATTCTGGTTGACCCGGATCTTATACTCAGCCATGCACAAATATGAACGTTTTGCGAACACATATATTTATATGATACTGGGCACAATAGGTAAACATTGGGCCGTACATAATCAGCAATAGCATTCGTTAGGGTGGGGCAAAAAAATAAAACACAATATCAATAAATGGATGCGAACATAGCAAAAAGGGTGATTGATATGCCACGAAACGAGACATACTGTGCGTGTCGCACAATGTATATTTTGCGACTTGTTTATTGTTATTAAAGTTGATTAGCCATACCACTTCTACAGGGAAGAATACGCGTATACTCATCAATCTACGACTATCTTCGTGCCGCTCCACTCTAGCCACGTGTGCTCATCACTGTCGCGTAGACTAGACGCGTGACCCCACAGACTATTCTTATACACAGATACTTTTCCACAGTCATATTTGCATATTTTGAGTTTCCTTTTTTTGTATGTTTTTTTCAACTTTCCCTGCCAAAGGCCATATTTTTGTAAATTTGACTTTCCCCTTTTGTAGTTATTTAGTATGTTTTTTTGAAATACATGACTATTTAAACGCAGTGAACATTTTGTGAACATTGTAGGGGAGAGTGGAGCGCCACTACAGCAACAGAATTCGAAAACCTGTATCGCATCAACCCAACCCCATGTTAGGAATTGACTACGCAGAAACTGAAGCACCTAACCGTGAGGTGCTACATGTTCACTACCCTCTTCCACCACAATGCGGGGGCGCCACTCAGGGACATGCCTAGAGGCCCGCCTCTTATTTCACAAAGACTTTCTCTTCCACTCTTACGTCAATATACTCACTCGGCAAACTTTTCTCAGCAACGAGTTTTTTTTGGGTTGCCAAGAACTGACCAACTGCTATTTGGGGATCGGTCAGTAAGCTGGCTTTAATGTAGTATTTCTGATCGGCAAGATACATACGCAATTCTGTTGCGCTTGCGGGCATAACCACATTTGATAAGCGTATGTTGTTGCGAGAAAGCTGTTGAACGAACGTTGTAATGAATGCTACGGACTGGCTATCCAACGCCCCCTTCCCTGCTTCAATGTTTGTGTCTGTCTGATCTTCAATAGCTATGAGTCCCAGTGACTTTACTGAAGGAAAATCTGCAACCTTAGCGTTAGCCTTGCCGTTTTTGTCTACGATGAAGGCCCCAGATTTATTAGTAAGGATAATCTTTGGCTCAACACCGAACACCTCGATTATTGGTCGCCTGCCCATGAGCGGGAGCGTAACCGAAACACGTGCGAGTTCCGGGAATTGCTGCTGTAGCTCGAGATCAATAGACTCGGTGTTTATGGTTATTTTTGATCTATTTAGAAGATTCTTCTGGAGTAAACTTTGTGCAGCACGATAGTAGGTCTCGGTATCCCTTAATATGGTCTTGGATGTTGTCGTGCTATTTTTTGGTATAACAATTTTGGGGTTCGTCGAAAGAGAAAGAATTGACAACACAAACGCAAGGCTACTCATAGCAACAAAGAGCAAAGGTATGTGCCGCCAACTGAAGCGAGGCGGACTTGGGCGCCGGGTAACGAGCATTTTTCGACTCTGTTTAACTTCTTTTTTATCTTTTGGTGATCTGTTAGCACGATAGGAGAAGGTCTGCGCCCTATTGATACTTTTTGCACCATCGCTTAATTGTTTGCGCCTTGGTTCGAACGTTGACGTTGACTTACCGAGTTTCATAACTAAAAAAGACTACCTTTTCTGCAAGACATCGTTAATAAGCAGCTCAGCGAGATTATCAGAAGCATTAGCCACCATTTGCTCATGCAAAGTAGTCGCAAGGTGCTTACGAGCCTGGGTGTTATCGAGCAGCTCGCAAATGGCGTTAAACAGAACGGCGCCACCCTTTACAGCCGATATGACTGCCTCATCCACAACTACCACCGCTTTGTTAGCCTGCAGAACCTGCGCATTCTTAAGTTGGTGCCCACCAGTCAAAAGCGGATTCGGGATAACAAGGCACGCTTTTGCCTGTGCTGCAAAGTCCGCAAGACTGGTTGCACCTGCACGCATAATAATAAGGTCTGAAGCGCCTGAATATCGATATAAATCTGTGACGAAGTCCTTTAATATCACCCTGCTCTGTTGTTGCTTGTTAAGGCCTTGTTTGTATTTAGAGGTTGCCGCTTCCAATTTTCCACGTCCGGTAATGTGAATGATCCATAGTTCTGGGTACCGTTCAAGTAGCTGCTCTGCTATAGCAACGAGGGCGTCATTCAAGAGGCTTGATCCGTTGCCGCCACCGGTTAAGCAGATGACGTATTGCGCAGACTTCGGTATATGCAGCGACTCCCTATACGCCGCCAGCTGCTGCGGGCTGACTGGTCGGTATTGCTCAGCAACAGGCACTCCAACAGTAACGGTACTTTTGGCAGGATATCTGTAGTACTTTTCTGGTAGCGCGACTGTGTGAATCTTGGCCCAACGACCAATGAGTCGATTCGCAAGACCGGGCACAACATCAGAATCATGAGTTATATAGGGAATCTTTTGCAAGGCCGCCGCTAACCCTACAGGCACTCCCACAAACCCGCCTTTGATAAATATAACGTCTGGCTTGGTACGATAGAGGATCCAAAAACTCTGGAAAAAACCAATACAGACATACACAACATCACGAATATTCTTGAGTAATGTTGGAATATCAAGTAGCTGTTTTAGACCATCTTGGTGATAACGACGAAACTTACCTGCTCGAATGCTATAAAACCGATCAATAACACTCCTTTGCTTGGGTATATCAGCAAGGACGTCCCCTTTGGCACCCAAAAAAATCAATTTTGCTTTTGGAGCTTTCTTCTTTAAAGATTCAGCGATGGCCAGCACCGGGGTGATATGCCCCCCGGAACCGCCGCCCACGAGTAGAATGGTCATTGGTCTTACTTTCATCTGTTTGATTTATTACTTGCCTACCATAACTAGTATACCGTGAAACTTGAAAGGCTATGCCAACTGCAGCCAATATAAAAACAAGGCTGGTCCCGCCGTAGCTAATAAACGGCAACGTTATCCCTTTGAGTGGCAAAAGGCCAATCATAGCACCAACGTTAATGATAACTTGGGTACTGAGCCACGCCAACACGCCAACTACCAGAAGTTGGCTATAGCTATCTGGCGCTTTCTCTATGATGGATCTGAGACGAGCAAAGAATGCTACGAACAGTGCAAGCAGAACGCTGACGCCAATGAAGCCAAACTTCTCTGCTAATATTGCAAAGATCGAATCATTGGCGGCCTCAGGTAGGTAGCCATACGCCTGAACACCATTGGCAATGCCATAGCCTGTAAGCCCCCCGGATCCAACTGCAATTAACGCTTGGCAGGCCTGGTAGCCACTTGCTTGGCAGTCACTGGTTGGGTGTAGGAATGTCGTTAGGCGTTGGCGTCGATATGCAGTAGAAGATACCAGCAAAGCTGTTCCGATAAATACGACCAACCCAATCGTTGCTAAACGACGAAGTGGTAACCCAACCACGAACACCATTGTGGCCATAATCATGACCATAACTCCTGTAGAACCCAAATCACTTTGTAGTTTTGCAACTACGAGCGCGATCACACCCAATGCAATAAGTAGTGGGCGAAAACTTTCTTTATAATCAGCGAGATTACCTTGCCGCAAGCGATCGTTTAAAAAACCAGCAAGCCAAATAAGTAGCGCAAATTTAATAAGTTCAGCCGCCTGAAAGGACAAGCCGCCCACTTGTATCCACCTATATGCGCCATTTACACGCTCACCGACAAGTCGAACGGCAATTGACGCACCCGCGGCTGCGTATAGTAGTGGCCTTTCGGCTTTCCTCCACCAGTGTATTGGGACGTTTGCGGTTACAATAAATGCCGCCATGCCAAGCAGAATTGCTATGAGCTGCTTGCCTACATAATAATTCTCACTCACCTGCTTTAAAGCACTCAGGCCCGGACTAATAGCATAAACAACGATCAAGCCAACACTAAGCAGAAGAATGCTCATTATAAGCAGCCAGTAATCTGGTTTGTGTCGTCGCTGTGTTGACGCATTTGCCAGCGGTCTTCGCCCACCCGCAGCTATCATAGGTATTTTCCAACCAGAAAAACAGCGAGGCCCAACATAGCAGAAACTTGGCCAATAATCCAAAACCTCATTGTTACCTTTGTCTCGGGCCAGCCACTTGCCTCTAAGTGGTGGTGGAGTGGCGCAACTTTGAATATCTTTTTACCATTGCGAAGTTTTTTGGACGCAATTTGTAGAATGGTGGAACCCGCCTCTGCAACAAACACCAGCCCAATGATCGGTAACAACACAACCGTATCAGTAAGCATTGCCACTACGCCTAGGCTCGTCCCAAGCGCAAAAGAACCAACATCACCCATAAAGAATCGTGCGGGAAAAATATTAAACCACGTATAAGACAGGAGGCTGCCTACAACCGTAAGGCAAAATGCAGAGACACCATAACGTCCCTCTAGAAATGCAATCACGCTGTATGCACCAAAGGCTATTGCAGCCAGCCCCCCCGCCAAACCATCTAGACCATCGGTCATATTGACTGCATTTGCAGTAGCGACAACTACCAGAACAAACAAGGGCACAATTAACCAGCCAAGCTGCAAAGCACCTACTATGGGTATATGCACGGAACTAACGTCTAGTTTTGCATAGAAGAACCATCCACCAACAAGAGCTATCGCCGTGATTAAGAGAAGTTTGATCTTTGCGGGCAACCCAGCGACACCAAGACCGGTGCCGCGAATATTTATGAAATCATCGATAAGGCCAACCGCTCCTGCACCTGCAAACGCTGCAAGTGGCAACCATGTTTCTGAACGACTTAGGTTTGCAAGCAAAGTTACAATCGTCACCGTGATTACAAAAATGACACCTGCCATTGTTGGAATATGTCGGTGGTGCTTAGCTGCATGCAGACTGTTAAAGATCTTTGCAGCCTCGCCAGTTACAGCATTTTGACGTGGTTTCTTCCACCAATTGTACTTGTATGCAAGAGTTGTATAAATAGGGGTGATGAGCATGCTCAAACAAAAAGCACCAAATGTTAAAAGCAGGATTCTACTAACCGTGCTCAAGTGTACTGTTATAAACAAGGATTCCTGTGTCATAGTCGGTTGTATCTCATTCTTTTATGTCCATTATACTCTACTGACCCTTGGGCGTAACGCCAAAGTTATTAATAAGCATCGTAACAAGACTCGTAAAAATCGGTGCCGCAGCCTTAGAACCAGCATAGCCACCGATTTTTGGCTCATTAACCCGCACAACTATAACGTACTCCGGCTTGTCGCCGCCCACAAAACCCATAAATGTCCCGTTGTAACGATCGTCGTAGTAGCCCCCGCCTGGCTTAGTAATTTGCGCGGTGCCTGTTTTGCCACCGATACGGTACGCGGGATTTAATTTTGGTAAACCGTACAATATGTAGTTTTTGCTTACTACGTTTTCTAGCAGATCAACCATGTCGCTGCTCACCGACGGACTTAGCACATCGGCCTTCACTACGATGGGAGATTTTTTCACTATTTTCCCATCGCTCTGCGTAACTCTGTCAATCAAGTGCGGCTTATAGTATTTTCCACCGTTTATAACACTCGCAAGAGCCATCCCCATCTGTAGCGGCGTTGCTGACATGCCTTGCCCAAATGCCGTGTTCGCGTATTGTATGTTTAGCCCAAAACCGTCTGTTGGATCAGGGATCGAGCCTGTTGCCTCATAGCCTTGTTCAATCCCTGTAGTCTTACCAAGTTTGTAGTGGTTTACCATGTAGTCGTGCCATGCCAAACGGGCTTTTTGATTAATCTCCCCACCGCCCATTTGTTGCAACAGGTAGACTGCACCAGTGTTGAGGGAAAGTTGTAGGATATCGGCCACGCTTCGTACTCCCGGGCCACCGTCTTCCTCGATATTTGTAATAGTGGCATCGCCAATTTTAATTCGGCTAGCATCTTGGTAGGTAGTGTTTTTATTGACCACCCCCAGATTAAGCGCTGCGGCAGCTGTTAGCGGCTTCATGATGGACCCAACTTCGAGCGGTGCGCTTACGCTCGCATTGTTAAATACTGCACCATCTTCTACTTTATAGAACTCCGCAGGGTTATATGTGGGGAAATTTGCCATTGCTTTAATTGCACCCGTATTTGGATCAAGCACCAACGCACTGCCCGACTTTGACTGAGCCTTTTCCAAACCCGATTTCAGAATGTCTTCTAACTGGCGCTGCATCGAAACATTGATAGTTAAGCTTAATCTTTCGCCGCTCTTAGGGCTGATCACAACATTGTCAGTGTTCGCGACCAGCGGCACGCCACTGGCATCCGTGATTGCGCGTAGCTGGCCGGGCTTCCCTGAGAGTTCGCTGTTCATCGCCTGCTCTAAACCATACTTGCCCCGCCCTTCATCATCAACGAAGCCAAGCAGCTGAGCAGCAAGGTCTCCTTGAGGATATGTTCGCTGGCTATTCTCGCGAGTACCAAGCCCCTTTATTTTTAGACTATCCAGCTTATCTTTCTGTTCTTTTGTTAATTTTTTTGCCAAAATTGCGTACCGCGTATCCTGTCTCATGGCTTCTCGATACTTTGCCGCGTCACCCCCAATTGCACCCTGCACTGCCACTGTCGCTTTGTCGACATTTTGTATAAATTTTGGATCGGCGAACAGCGTATAGCGTTTTTCATTTAATACGAGCGGGACAACCCGATCGCCATCCTGGGCCTCAATCACTCCACGTTCAGCTGGAACCTCATACTGCTTCAACTGTCCCGTTAACGCTGCTTTTTTATAATGATCATGCCGGATTATCTGGAGATAAAAAAGCCGCACACCAAATAGCAACATAACCGCTACAAGGGCTGCATACCAAATACGCACCCGTTGGCCTGGGTGCAAATATGATGCGTTTATAGCAGGTCTGTCCGACTGTCGTGTGTACATAGGCCTTACTGAATAATCTTAGTTTTGTAGTGTTGCGCTCGGTGCTACAGAAACAAGTTTCTTGGCTTCGTCGCTATTCTTCACACGATCAAGACTCTGAAGACGTGCTGCAGCTACCTGTAAGTCATCGTTCTCTTGTTGCAAGCTTGTCTGCTCTTTAGTGAGTTTATCAATTTGATACCCATAAGC
This sequence comes from Candidatus Saccharimonadota bacterium, assembly GCA_036826335.1. Taxonomy (GTDB): domain Bacteria; phylum Patescibacteriota; class Saccharimonadia; order Saccharimonadales; family AWTP1-31; genus DAISWP01. Next base: position 7,581 of record DAISWP010000003.1, read on the forward strand.
ATTTGTTTTTGTGACTTGGGTCAAGTAGATCAAACCAAGAATGCATGCGAGAACAATAAGCATAATAGTATTGCTGATTGGTCCTAGGGTTTGTTCCTTGCCTCGAAAAGAGGTTGTATTCTGATTCCTACCGGCAAATTGACGCCGGTTCATTGCTAACGAACTTGAGTATGTCATGCTACTTCTTTGTTTATGTTTTTGTGTTTGGTGGCGGCTAGTTGCCTAGCCGCCGGTTTGCTTATAGTACTCTAACTCGTACCTTGTAAGCGCGGGATGTACTTTTTACCTGTATTGGCATTAAATCCTCCCTTTCTTTTTGTTTTTTATTTTCGCTGCGACACGTAATTTTGCACTACGTGAACGCGGATTAATTACAATTTCATGGTTATCGGCGACGACCGGTCGTTTGGTCAGTATCTCAAGTTCCGCATCGTAGTAGCCGCCTGCAAATGATTTGAACACTTGCTTAACCTCGCGGTCCTCCAGGCTATGAAAGCTAATTATTGCCAACCTACCGCCTGGTTTCAACAGTTTGAGCCACACTGGTAATGCATGTCGCAATAAGTGAAGCTCGTTGTTGACCTCAATTCTAAGCGCTTGAAACGTCCGGGTTGCGGGATGCACTTTACTGTACCCCTTCCATTGCTTACTGATTACAGCTGCCAACTCCGTCGTTGTCCGGAACGGCCTGTTCTCGACAATGGCCCTGGCAATACGTTTTGCTTTTGGCTCTTCCCCATACTCTTTGAGTATGTGCGAGAGTTCCTGTTCGCCATATGTATTGACAATGGTTTCTGCTGTCAATTCTTGACGCTGATCCATACGCATGTCTAAGGGCCCATCTTGTTGATGAGAAAATCCTCGACTCGCCGTGTTAAGGTGCGGTGACGATACACCAAGATCTGCCAGAATCATATCAAACAATCTACCCTCTGCCAGTAAATCCTGGCTTGCGGTCAGAAAGTCTTGCCATCGGATTTCCGTATTGGCTGCTGTAAATCGTTGCTGCAAATAGCTTACTGCCATCTGGTCACGATCTACTAAAACCATCGGCCACCCATTGGTGTGCGCTTCGATTGCTTGTGCGTGCCCACCATACCCTGCTGTCAGGTCAAGATACATCTTGCCCGGTTTCGGGTCTAGGTATTCCAGCACTTCTCGAAGCAACACAGGTACATGTTGTTTTTGATTCATTGTTTGGTGTACTCTTTCTTGTTTTTGTTTTTGCAAGATCACCTAATCAGCAGCCAGTTTTTTATTTTTACGTAGTTTTTGTTTTTGTTGTTGGTTTTAGACTAGTGAAGGTAGTTGTTATGTGTAGGTTCCCCTATATAACGCTACTTTCGTCTTAAACCAATTGAGAGACTTATGTGTGAGGTGGAGTTTTGGGAGGTGTTTTTTTGAGAAATGTGCGAGGGTTTTTAGAGTGGTGCCCCATGTCCACTTACTGACTGCCGATTAGCTAATCTCGAGTCGATTATCTGTTCGCCGAATTGTTAATGTACTTTTGCTGGTGAGCGCTTCGATTACTTTGCAGCCATCAAACGCCAATATTGCCCAGCACGCACTGCTACAACTGCCCTGTCGATTCCCGCATATTCGAGCAAATGTTGCTCGAGCGTAATCCGTCCTTGTTTTTGATCAAGGGGGCTATCACTTTTACCCATACGGAATTGCACGTTCAGATCGGCCGTCTGCTGGTCAAGGATATTCCCTTTCAGCTTTGGTTCAACCTGCTCGTCCCATACCGTCTTGGGATACACATGTAGATAATCAGAGAATCCACGGGTTACAACTACACCACTCGCAAACTCAGCACGAAGCTCAACCGGAATAGTTAACCGGCGTTTGTCGTCGAGTTTACGTTCGAAATAGTCGACCGCTGTCATCTCACCTTTCCACGTGTTATTTAGTTGTTTTTGTTTTATGTGCCGCGGTTACTCGGTTTGTCCTATTTGGACTACCCACGATTACCCACTTACATGAATATACTACCCACCCTTACCCACTAGCAAGCGTTTTATAGAGAAAGTGCTTAAACTTATCCACAGAAATGGTAATAAAAAATCCACCACACAACATGTGGTGGATAACTATGTTTACGCTACGCTACTTAGTTGCCGTGCTGTTCTTGTGTCGTTGATTGAACAGTGGGTGCCTGTGCTTGCTGATCTGCACCATGCTGCTGCACATCTGGCTGGCTGCCCTCTTCACCTGTATGGAACATACGGTCATTGTCTAGTTTCTGATTTAAGCCTTGTACAGCTTCAACTACTGCATGCGCCGTACCGACAGCAACGCGTGGGACGACTGGATTTGTCACCGCAAGTAATGCAACTGCTACTCTGCCAACTTTTGCACGCAAGCGCCCTGCTGCGTCACGTGATGCATTGCCCTTTGCTTCTGCATCAGCAATTACTTGGTCGACTGGTCTGTGTGTTGGCTCTGGTAGCCCTAGAAATGTGTGTTGATCTGACATGCTTCACACTATAGCAAACATTAGCGTTATTGTCAAGTTTGTTTGTTTCACTCTTTTGTTGGTGGCGAGCCATGTTTCATGGCTTGTATTTTTCTAGCAAGCCAACGGCCACTGGGACGGATCGTGCGTTTCATATCGTGTTCTCTATCTACCTCTACCAGTCCAAACTTAGGCCACCAACCGTATTTCCATTCGAAATTATCGAGCAGGCTCCAGTGGAAGTATCCGCGCACATCAATTCCTTCGCTCAATGCACGCTCCATGGCAATAATTGTTTCCTCTAGCCACCATTGTCGGTATTGATCGGTCCTATCAGCGACACCATTCTCGGTAATAAAGATTGGTTTCTTGTAGTGTGACCAGGCGCGCAATAATAATGGGTACAGTCCTTCGGGTTCCATATACCAGCCCAGGTCGTTCTGTGGTTGCCCAGGATTATCTCTGTGAAAATATTTATAGTAATCACTGAAGTAATAATTGAAACCTACAAAATCTTGTTGTTTGCGAATGCGATTCATAAACCACCAGTTCCAGAACATGCGCATCCATTTCGTCATAAGCTCATCTATAAAATTGTGCGGTCGCTTTGCCTGAATATTTGCAAGTTGGGCAGCAATGCCAATGGACAAATGCGGATGATCTTTCTTGAGCGTTTTGTATGCAATTTTGTGAGCCAACACCAGATTCCATATAACCCGTGATGCATTCAACCAGTTTTTTTCCTGTGGTGGCCACTCGCCAGTAGCGTAGCTAAAACTAGCATAGACATTTGGTTCGTTTATGGTGATTACGTAGCGAATATCGCTTCCAAATTCGTCGGATATCTTCTGAACAAATTTGCGCCAATACGAGAGGTTTTTTCTGTACTTAAATCCACCCTTGTCTGTAAACCACGTTGGCATAGTCCAGTGCCAGAGATTGACAAAGGGCTCAATATCGCGAGCTTGAAGTTCTGCAATGTAGTCACGATAATGCTCCAATGCCTTTTCGTCCCACGTACCTTCTTCGGGCTGAACACGTGACCACTCGATTCCAAAACGGAAGGCGTTGAGCCCAAGCTTTTCAACAATAGCGAAGTCCTCTTTGTATCGTTTGTAGTGTTCGACACCTTTTCCAGAAACATAATTCTGTGGATCTTGAGCCTCTGTTTTTATCTCATCCCAAATCGGCAACATGCCCAGTCGCTGCTCGGCACTCTTGGCAAGCTCCTTTGCATGCGCCAATTCCCACGTACTCCACTGGTTCTCTGTACCACCCTCTACTTGGTGGCTGGCCGTGCTTACCCCCCAAAAAAAGTCCTTTGGGAAAATGCTTTTGCTCATTAGAAGATATTATACGCTATCTCGCGTGGCTGTTGTTGTCTTAGAACGAATCCGCTTTATATATTCTGCATAGGTCATATACGACGACGTGTCCTCGACCCGGTCAACGAACAAAGCTCCGTGCAAATGATCAACTTCGTGTTGTATGACTTGTGCCTGCAACCCCGAAAATGCTCGTTTGCGCGTAGTGCCATCTGCAGCTTGATAAGTCACGTATATTTCTTTGTGTCGTGACACTTTCGCAAATAGACCAACATCGCCGTCTCCACTGCTGATACATCCTTCCCACAAGAGCGCCGTCCCTTCGCTCTTTTCTGTGATAACTGGGTTAATAAGTACTTCTTCAAATGGCGTAACTTCTGGCCGATGAGCCGTCGGCTGAATGCAGATAACTGCAAGTTGTAGTGATGCCCCAACCTGCGGGGCAGCTAAGCCCACTCCTAGCTTCAGAGATTTGAGCGTATGTTGCATATCGGTAATTAATGTTCGTATTTTTCCGGAGGTAATTTCGGCCTTGGTTACCCTACGCGCTTCCTTGCGCAAAATTGGGTCACCGAATTGTCTTCGTTCAAGAGTATATTTCGTTACCATGTCTAAGCCTCTATTTTTTATCAAACAAATATGCAAGCTGACCACGCATTTTATCTATGCGGTCAATATATTTGTCATACTTGTTGTAGAGTCGTGAGTAGTGTCCGTTGGGTGCGAGAAGCTTCAGAAGTTTCCCCTTCTCATCTAAGTATTCAACCAAACTATAAAAGTCACCGTCTCCAGAAATAATAACTGCTTTATCGTAGTTATCAATCTCCTTCACTGCCCAAAGCACCAACTCCACATCAACATTCCCTTTGATTGGCTTCTTTTCAGCCTCGGGCTGCTCAACTTTCTGTTCTATCTGGGGACGTGTTAAGTCGGATGTTGGTTTTAGAACGATCAAGTAACCAGTTTCGTGCAACTTAATATACATATCCTCATGTTCAGGCATATGCCCAATAAACATAAATGCTTTAGTGACACCATACTTCTCTTCCAGCAGTTTACGAAACTTACGCCAATCCATTTTCCAGCCAAGTTTTCGCACTCCCAAGTTTAAGTTTTGATTATCTATAAAAGCATAGTTGCCCAAGGGCTTCTTGTTTTTAAATCGCCTCATCTAATGTTCTCTCCATTCTCTGCATGCAGGATTACCAATCTGCACTAATGATAGCACTTCGTTTGCGCTTTTGGTTGTTAACTACTGTTGTGGCACTATATACCGATGGCTCACAATCATGACCATAATCACCATAATGAGATAGCGCATGACGACCCAGGATTACTGCGTCGAATCTCCGGAATTTCGGGATTAAATTTTATAATTGGAGCAGTTGAGATTGCCGCTGGTCTTGCAACAAACAGTGCGACTATAACCATGGCCGGCACGCATGACGAAGCAGATGGCGGCTTATACGCTGTGAAACGATTGGCCGCAGGGGAAAAAGACCCGCAGCGTAAGTTACGTTTACGGCGTTGGGGTGCAGGCCTACTTATGACAGCCTCAGTTCTATTTGGGGGGTACGAGATAACCTCAA
>DAISWP010000003.1:12962-36362 GCA_036826335.1 Candidatus Saccharimonadota bacterium
AAGACGATCATCGTCCCGACCCAGCAGCTGCTTGGGTTGGTGTACTTGCAGCTTCAGCTAACGTTGCCGCAACCGCTGTGCTCCACAGCAAGAAAGATCATGATGATGCGCGCGATAGCTGGCGGCATGTAGTCGAGGTTGATCTTCCAGGCTCACTCATAACAATGGTAGTCACCCCCCTGTCTGTTAGATACCCAGGTCTTGATACTGTGGGCGCCGTATTGCACACTGGCCTAGCAGTGCGGGTTGGCAAACAAACACTTTCGGAGACGAACGGAAACGAAGGCACGACCCACTAGTTGTCTGTAATCTCGATAGAGTGAAGATCAGTCACAATAGTATGGTTTGCTTTTTTATCCTTGTCTGCGTAGTGCGGTATAAAGTCGTGTCTTTTTACTAAAATTGCTCTGACACCTAGATTGTCAGCTAGCACTGCGTCTACGTTCTGGTCGCCGATAACAATAACTTCTGATAGTTTGAGTTTGTGTTTCTCTAACCAATCGAGTGCAGCATGTGCAGATGGCTTTTTGTGAACAAGCTCGTCTCCGCAGCGTATCTCATGAATGCAATCTGCCAAAACCGATGCCGCAACAATTGCTCGTGGGCTACCGTGTCCACGTTTTTCGTGGGCGCGATTTGTTAGCAAGAGCTGAACAACTCCCCGTTCTGCTGCTTTCACGGCAAGCTTTACTGCATCATTAAATAAATGGCCATCCAAATTTTGATATCGAACATCCTGCTTTACCAAAAATCGATCAACGATTTCAGTAAGTTCTTTTGCAGACCCTATGCCCAATGTTGCTTCTATAGATTCCTCTAGCGATCCGTGGAAATTATGCAGAACCACTTCTCTAGTTGGCATCGTTAGCCCACTTTCGGCAGCAATCTCTGCAACAACATCAAAAAATAGCTGGAAGCTGTCCAGCAATGTGCCGTCCAGGTCCCAGATGATCGCGCCTACATTTCTAAGTTTCATGTATTTTCTCTTTTCTCTGCCAAATATTTCGTATTGTTTTCAGGAGTGACGTCGAGAGTAAAAACCCGACAACCGGAACAAGCGCATTGATGAATGGTCTATCATTGTCTATCGCTATCAAATAGCCAGTTACAACAACATAGGTCATGCAGGCAATACTGAGTCTGCGCGTCCAGCTCGTCTCCCAAGCCTTATCTAACTCGACACGTTGATTGCGTTTTTCAATTTCTGCTACACGGTTTTCAAGTGAACTCATAGACGCACTTCTTCTATAAGCCACGGGGTTTTTCCAACGTCAGAGTAACGCATCCAGATTGGCCTGAAAGCAAAGTATGCAATCTCTGGTTTGTCACCCCATTTTTTTGCGCGCTCGTTTTTTGCAAAATATATATCTTTTGCGCGTGCAAGATCCTCCCCATTCAACTCATGTGCAGTCGCATCAATTTGAAGCGTGACGTTGTTGTCCCAGCCAATAACAATTGCAACTTGGTCATTCTGCTGAAGATTTTTATACTTTCGTGAATAGTTAAATGTATCAATAATAATCGTCAGATCGTCCAGTTCTGCAAATTCAACTACCGCCGCTTGTGGCCTACCCTTCACGTCTGCCGTTGCCAAAACAGCCAACGAGTGTTTGCGCAAAAACGCAAGGATATCATGCTTTTGTATCATACATATTAATTCTAGCAGTTTTTTGTGTGTAATTTATGCGGTAGCCAGGACTTGATCTCGCGCAACACCCACCCAGGCTGGAACCCACAATTTTTCGACCCTCATAACTTCTGCTTTAAGTTCTTTCACCGTACCAAATTCTTCCCACTCTGCCCTCATTTCATCAGTGACTGCGACTGGTTCGTGACCAATCTCCGGCCCCATGTCATACGCCGGTAAACCATCAGCATCCAGTTCTTTGCTCAGCCAATGAAACGTGGGCCCCGAATATGGCAATTTTTTGCGCATTACTTCTTCTTGGACGCCGTCGCCATGAAAACCCGCCGTCAATCGGTCTGGACCGAGCGGACCTGGGTGTGTATTTGCAATGTCTATCTCTAGGACATCACCAATAAGTCGTTTCATATACCCGAGTGTCACCAACATGTGTACGGCATGATTACTATCAGCAATGCTCACTATTTTTTCGCTTGCTTCGTAACTTATAGTGCCGCCTGTCTCAGGTAGTGTACATTGCTTCTGTGTCGTATTTGAGACATGGTATGTGGGTACGCCTAAACGCTCGGCCCTCCCCCACACGCCCGCATCTGGGTTGGTTGGCCCATTATTACAAATAACAAACTCTATACTTACACCAACAAGCTGACCATCAAGAATGGACTGTTGCAAGGCCTCGAAAGTCGTTCCACCACCAGACGCCAATACGCCAATACGGAATTCTTCTTGGGGAGTAGCTACGTCTACGTTGCTCATTGCGCTACATTTTGAACCCAGCGCTCATGAAACACAAGCATAAGCAATTACTTTTTTGCTACTACAATTCCAAGATATCTATTCGCGTCTGTTCAGTTGTGTCGCGGTCGCGCACGGTAACTGTATTATCATCTAACGTCTGAAAGTCGATCGTGATGCATTTTGGTGTGCCAATCTCGTCTTGTCTTCGGTACCGTTTACCAATGTTGCCATTGTCGTCCCACATAACAGCACCATATTTCTTTTTCATGTCTGCATAGACTTCTCGAGCCTTGGTAACAAGTTCAGGCTTATTCTTGAGCAGCGGCGAGACAGCCATCTTAACAGGGGCTAAATCCTTGTGCAATTTTAGTACCGTGCGAGTTTCACCACCTGGTAGAACTTCGATATTATACGCATCACACATGACCGCCAAAAACATACGACCCATCCCTACCGATGTTTCTAGAATCCATGGAATATATTTTTCGTTAGTAACTGGATCTTGGTAATTTAGATCTGTCCCCGAAAACTTCATGTGCTGGGTCAGATCATAATCAGTACGATCATGGATACCCTCTACTTCGTCAAAACCAAGTGACGGAAAATTATATTCAATATCCCAGGCATCGGAGGCATAAAATACCAAATTGTCATGCTGCTTCCAACGCAAGTTCTTTTCTTGAATACCAATGCTCAAATACCAGTTCCAACGATCTTGTTTTATTTTTTCGTACGCTTCTTTATTCTCATGCGGCTTAACAAAATACTGCGTGTCCGCCTGCTCCATCTCGCGAGTCCTAAATAGGAAGTTACGTGGACTTATCTCATTGCGAAAGGCTTTGCCAATTTGCGCAATTCCAAACGGCACTTTCATATGGGTGGTATCGACTATATTTTTGAAGTTAAGATAAATTCCCTGACATGCTTCGCCCGGCAGATATACTGGGCGATCGTCTTCGCCCGTAAAATTCCCTAGATTAGACTTAACCAAAAGATTAAAGGGCCGTGCTTCCGTAAAATCTTTGTTACCACATTTTGGGCATTTTATTTTGTCGCGGTTATCGTCAAAGAGTTTGTTGAGCTCAGATTCAGTCATCTTTTCGTCAGCCGTTACTCCAATTGCGCCAAGTTCCTTGTCGACTCGGATTCTCGTGTGACAAACCCTACACTCTGCTAGTGGGTCTGAAAAACCTGACGTATGCCCTGAAGCCTCCCAGACACTTGGATTCTTGAACATGGCAGAATCGATGCCGACATAATCATCTCGACTTCGAACATTCGCATTCCACCAAGCTGTTTTCAGGTTATTTAGAAGCTCGACTCCAAATGGGCCAAAGTCATAAAGACCAGCTTCACCGCCATATATTGCTGATCCTGGGTATACGAAGCCTCGGCGCTTACATAAACTAACAATATCTTCTAGTTTTACGTCACTCATTAGTGGGGATTATAACAGAAACAGCAGTACCGGTCTTTATTGCTTAGGGGAGAATATATTACGAATGAGGTTAAAACCAACGCCCAACAGTGCAATGCCCCCAGCAATACGCACAAACCGCTTGCTGAGCGGTTCTTTTTCTTGCTGTTTTTGTGCCGATTCGGGCGATTGTTTCATAGTGTTAGGTATGTCATGTTTTACTTCTTTTTTGTGGCAGCTGCGCCATAAGTAAGTTACTCGCAAATGCTGCAAGTGGCTCCCAGTATTCGTTAACATCCCGTATTTGTCGAAGGCGGAGCGGGCTCCTCTGCTGCGTTACGAGCCGCAGCAACTTGATCGCAGCAGCATTAAACGTCCCGTTCTGATCTACAGAAAATGCCATGTGGTCAAAATTGAATAGGTACATGGTTTGCTCGCTTCGCAGTCTCTTCCCGTTTGTGTCTTGTGAGAGATTGGGTGTATGCCCCATCAATAACAGCAGCTGAAGATATGCCCATAACTTAACGGCAGCCAAGGGTAGATCAAGATCATCTAGGCCCTTTAATGCTTGCTCCAGCATACTAAAATATGCTTCTTCAACTGCATCTTCTGTAACTATGTGGATTTTTTTAAGCAGGTCGTACGCAAACATAGTGCGCTCAATATCCTTAACAATATTGTCGTACTGTTCCTCTGACCGCGCTGAAATCAGTGTCCCTAGATCTCTCGAGCCTTGCAGGTAGCTAATTGTATTTATGCTAAGCAGTTCTATACCCCCAGCATTCTTGCTTTTTGATTTTCTCACTCCTTTTGCTACTAAACGAATCTTACCTTTGTCGCTTGTGAGCAATGATAGGATCCGATCACTTTCGCCGTAGTTCGTACGTGACAAAACGATTGCCTTGGCGACCTGCTGCCTCATCGTAATTTTGCCTTGTGAGTGACTTTTTGCACCACAGAGATTAAATGCGAAAGTGTTGTTGTTGGTTTATATAAATATGCATGGATACCCAATAAACCCGCATCAATCGTCGAGTAAAACTCCTGCTCTGGGACCCAACTTAGTATGATGACGGGGATAGATTGAAGGTCCGTATACGAGCGCAGTTCGTACAAAAACTCTACGCCATTATGACGAGCAAGTAGTAGCTCACAAATTATAAGATCGGGTTGCTGATTGTCGGCTGCTACTATGGCGTCCTCGATTGAACTAACACTAACAATCTCGGCATTCTTATTATTCTTGAGGCAGGCAGCCGTATAGACTTTCGCCAATATTTGATCGGGCTCCACAAGCAAAATGCGCATTACACTAAGCTCAGTTGACTGGCGGGTTTTAAGGTGACGGCGAGGCCAGTCATGTTGTGGTATCTCGATGCATGGAGGTTACATGCAGCCATTGCAAGCAGCGCGTTGGCGATAAAAACGCCAGCCCCTGCAGACGTAAAGATATGATTGAATGGCTGTCGCGCCTTGCCATACAGATTCTTAGCTCGCCCATACGTTGCGTTGTTCATTGATGTATTGCTACTATACGCACCCACAACCAATCCCCAGCGGCTACGATGTGCCGCGAGCGTAACAATGGGTCGGCTTGATCTAGCAGTGTCTGCGCCAAACACTTTTGACTCAATGATAAAAACGGAACTAAGTGCACTCAACGCGGCCTCTATGATCTCTGTGTTTATTAGAACCGGCTCATAGCTCCCTTTTGTGTCTATCTGCACATCACAGCGATACTCTTCTGCAAGTCTTTGCGTTTTCTGCGCTGTCTTATGCAGAAGCGCAGAGAGCGAGACTGGTTCAACGTGCAGTGCCCCCTCCTGCATATGCAACTGCAGTACAAGTTGATAGGCATCTATGAGCTCGTTTGCTGTCCTTGATATTGCCGCAATAGTTTTACGATTTTTTTTACTATCCTCTTCGGAGAGCCGAGCCATTTGAACAATAGGGACTCTTAGCTGTTCAGCAAGCGACGCAAGCAACTGACGTTCCTCGTCTTTAGAATACTTTTTGTACTCATTTTTCTTCGTCCGCATACAGCACTACCCTCACTTCTAAGCGTAGTATACCACTCGAAAATGCTTACGGCACAAATGTCAGATTTGGCAAGACTATGGCGTCTAGGTCTTTAACAAATTCTGGAGCTTCAGACCAAATTTTTAACGTCTTATCTCTAACTGGCAAGATAATCAGGCTGCCTTGTTTCCCGGGTGAAACCTCACCATCAACCCGAACGCCAGTAACCGAGGGGACTTTATCTGCTCGGTAAGGAACCATTTTGAATTTACCATTTTTTAACTGCTGGGAGAGTGTTGTTACTATTTGGGTATAAGACTGTGTGATTACTTGAACTCGAAGAGCAAAGTTTGCCTTGCCTTGTATAGCGGGTACGGTTGCGGGGTTATAGTAGCCATCTATAATGCTTGCGCCCGTGCTGGTTTCGTCAACATATGCGCTCCATGTCTTTGGGTATGAGATTGAGATGCTGCCATAAGCACCTGGGCCAACATATGTGCGATACGGGTTTTTCTCTTTTTCTTCAAACTCCTTGGTCTTTGCGGCAGATGTTTGTTGTTGCGCCTCTTCTACTGCAGCCGCCACCTTTGCGTCGGTGTTATTTTTGTAGTCATTGCGCTCACTAAATGCCCAAAAACTAAATATTGCCACCCCAACGAACAAGAATGTTGAGATAATAAATGCAATCAGCCAACCTGTTGAACTGCCCTGCTGATCAAGTCTTTTCATAACGGTTATGTTAGCACAGTCCTAGGGGTCTAACAAAATTTCATCTAGGAAGAGGTCGTCTTGTGTTTTTTGACAATATTCTCTGCTTTTTTTAAGTATACCTCAAGCTGATGCACAATATCCTGGCCACGCTTGTGAAGACGCAAAGCCTCATCTATATCAATCTCAGCAGATTGCAGCGTGTCAATTATCTCCGCCAGCTCCTGATTCAATGTTTGGTAGTTATCCGCCATTACTTTCTATTGTATCTTATCTACACGCACACCAAAACCACCCTCGTGCAGTTGAATACTGAGTGCTTGGCCCTTCGCAAGACCTTTGGTGGTTCGAATAATTCTGCCTGTCTTATCTCTGGTTATCGAGTATCCTCTCGCGAGAACGGCATGGGGATTCAATGCCTGCAAGATATCTTTACTTGCTGACAGGTGCGCTGAAGATTGTTGCCATATCCCCTGCAATGCCACGAGTAGGGCCCGTTGTTTATGCTGGAGTTCTTCTCTTTTTTGCATAATTACTCCAGTGACCTGCTGCGATAGACTAGCTTCGGTTAAAGAAAGCCTCTGCTTTTCACTTAGTCTATCCGGCACCAACAACTCAGCAGCATTACTTGGCGTACTTGCTCGTTGGTCAGCCGCTCGCTCAGCTAAACTGACATCAGTCTCATGGCCAATGGCAACCAAAGTGGGGGCGCGGCTGGCCGCAACCGCACGTGTCACTTGCTCTGTATTAAACACAGCCAGGTCATCCGCGCTACCCCCGCCCCTTGTTACCACAATGACATCGGGAAGATTCGGAGCACTGTTGAAATACTGCATTGCTTCTACAATTTGGCTGACTGCAACTTCGCCCTGTACCTGCACATCATATAGATCGATCTGCAGGCCAGACCATCGCTTTCCTAAAACTTTAATGAAGTCAGCGTATGCGGCTGACTGCAATGAAGTCACAAGGGCAATTCGCTTTGGCGGGTATGGTATTGGCCTCTTGCGCTCAACTGCAAATAGGCCCTCTGCCTCCAGCTTAGCCTCCAGAAGTTGCGCAGCCTTTTTTATTGAGCCCTCACCGACTGGGCGTACGGTACGCACATTCACCGAGAAGCCAAACGAAGCGTGAAGACGCGGTTGACCAACAACCTCTAAAATCATACCGTCTTCCAGGGGACCTGGTAGTGCATAAATCGTGCCAAAGAAGCGGATACTTGAGTATTCATCTTTTAGATCAAAGTATACCCACTTATTCTTACTAATTTTGAAGTTAGAGAGTTCACCAACAATGGTTACACTTGGGTAAACCGCTTCAAGGGTTTGGTTAAAAACCGCAACGAAATCACTAACCGAAAAAACCGGTTCAATCATGGTGACAATTGTCGAATGCGCCGGTGGTACAATACCCAACCCGGTGGCAGCTGAATAGTAGAGTTGAGGACTCGATACATAACGGTCACGGGTATACTCAGCCCTGGTGGAATACCACAAGCCGCTAATACGGCCGTCATGAGCGCCTCATAGATTCCCACACCACCCGGTAGTACCGATATGAATCCTGCAAAGTTTGCTACTGCATATGCCAAGATGACTGCACCCGGGTTAACCCAATGCCCAAATGCAACATACACCGTGTAAACTGTCAGGACTTCTGTGAGATTGGCAAGCAACGACCACTTTAGCGGTTGCTTTAGTACGCTATAGTCTTTCTGAATTACCATGAAATTTTCATGTAGTTCTTCAAATGTTTTTTCTGCGCGCTCCATATTAATCGTTTCTGGGTGCTTAGGACGAACCACATGAATAATCTTGTTCAGAACTTTCGCAACAAAGCCAAAGAAGGCGTGGATACGTCGCTTACTACCAATAACAACACCAATCCCCAAAGTCCCAACCAATATGAGTGTCGCGAGGGAGCCGCTTACTAGCAACACGAGTCCGTTAGCTTGTCCGCCGATTGCCAACATAACCAGACCCACCAATAAGAAGACTTGGAACGCAATAAACACGAGGATAAATCGCAGAAGATGAGTCAACGATGCCTTTGCCCCACTCACCTCTGCGTCCTTCATGCGCAAACTAAAGTAAGAGAAGCCGGAAACACCCCCACTCGGAAATACATTGTTGATAAAATTTAACTCCAACACGACACGGAACATCGATCGGTAGCGTATGCGTTCACTAAAGATACTTAGTATTGCACGGTACTGTTGGGTGTACGCATGATAGTTGAGATATTGAAGCGGGAACATCAGAAGTAGCGCCCATGCGTTCACTCGCCCAAGATTACTCAAACTCTCCAGAATTTGATGACGCAATATATAGACCATTGCAATTAACGCTACAAAGGTAACGAGGTTGAGAATTAGCTTCCATCGAGCTTTTGCTTTTTGGCTCATTTTCTAAACTATACCGCAAAAGCCTTTTGACAGCTATACTGAAAGCATGTTCACAAGTATTTTAATCCTCGGCCGTCAGCCCCGCCTGGGCATGGCAGAGCTAGAGAGTCTCTATGGGCCCGAACGTCTACAGCCTGTTGGGGTCAGCGCTGTACTGCTGGATGAACAGCCTGGTGATGTTGCCTTTCAACGTCTTGGGGGCAGCATAAAGCTCGCTAAAGTGTTGACGGAGCTACCAACGACCGACTTCTCTAGACTCCTAGACTATATTCAAAAAACCATACCAGAGCACCTCGGGTACTTGCCCGAGGGTAAAGTAAAGTTTGGCCTCAGTGTTTTTGGCATCCAGACGAATGTAGCACAGCTAAACCGTAGTACCTTATCTATAAAAAAGACCATCCGGCAAACCGGACACTCTGTGCGTGTCGTGCCCAACAATGAGCTATCGCTCAATAGCGCGCAAGTGCGTCATAATCAACTCACCTCTCCGCTTGGCATGGAGTTGTTGCTGATTCGCAACGGCACATCGACTATCTTGGCACAAACAGTCCAAGAGCAAGACATAGAGGCTTATGCTGATCGTGATCAAAAACGCCCAAAGCGCGATGCCCGGGTTGGTATGCTCCCTCCTAAATTAGCTCAAATAATCATAAACTTGGCCAATCCAAGTGCTGGCAGTACCGTACTTGATCCGTTTTGTGGAACGGGCGTGATCCTGCAAGAAGCAATCCTCATGGAGCTCGGTGCCTACGGCACAGACCTAGAACCGAAGATGGTCGACTACACCAACGCCAATCTCAAATGGCTAGAAGATAAAACCGAAAAGAGAGTTACTGGCGCCACCGAAGTTGGCGACGCCACATCCTTCGTTTGGAAAGAAGTCGAATTCCAGTCAATTGCCTGCGAGACATACCTTGGTCGCCCCTTCTCGACCACACCTCCTCAAGATGTGCTGCAAGGAGTCATGCAAGATGTCGACACTATTCATAGAAAATTCTTGCGAAATGTAGCCGAACAAACGCCATCTGGCTTTCGCATGTGTATTGCCGTGCCAGCCTGGAAAACACCAAATGGTTTCAAACACCTTAAAATACTTGATTCTCTCGAGGAATTTGGGTATAATCGGGTAAGTTTCGTTCATGCAGAGCAAGAGGAGTTGATCTACCATCGAGAAGGTCAAATCGTCGCCCGCGAACTTGTAGTACTAATAAGGAAATAATATGTCACATGTCAAAGCTGGTGGTACCAGCAAAAATAACAGAGATAGCCAAGGTCAACGACTTGGTGTAAAGCTATTTGGCGGCGAATCTGTTAAGACCGGCCAAGTTATCGTTCGGCAGGTTGGCATGACCAAGCGAGCTGGCAAAGGTACATTTTTAGGACGCAACTACACTATCCACGCCGAAAAAGACGGTGTGGTTAAATACAACGCACGCAAAGTTCGCCTATTTAGCGGCAAAAGTGTCCGACGCACCGAAGTTACTGTCGAGTAGCTGCATAGAAGCATGAGGTTTTGCAATAAAAAACAGCACGTTTGGCTGTTTTTTTAACACTGCGTCTAAAGGCTACTTGTTTCTGTTTGCCCACGTAGCTGGGGAATGATATTTTTCCTGTTGAGTTAGATCAAAACCGTACTTAGCAGCCTTAGCTACCTGTGCATCTGTGGGCGGCGTCCAATACTCAGCCCTGTGGCTTGTTTGAGCTGGGGGCAACGAACGACTTATATCTTGCAAATGTGCGGCTTGCGCTTCTACGGCATGCGTAGGTGCAGCAAAGTTTGCTCCGTTTGGGTCAGTTGGTCCGTTTTCTTGTGGCATTTTTATTCCTTTTTGTTAGTTCTGATCTGCTGACATCATAGCACTATTCTTAGTATATGTCAACATTACTCGGTCTGGTTAGCTGCTGTAGCAGGCTGCTTTTTCCCTAGCATTTCAAGTTTTTGGAGCGATATATCACCGTTAGGTTTAACTTGTTTAATCTTTTCATATTGCCATGTATAGGCCGATGCAGCCGATTGCTCATCTAGTGCATAGGTTGTCATGCGCACAAATGCATAGGAGGTCTTTCCCTCTTCGTCACGATGTCGTTGGAACAATCCACCTGCAGGGATCTCTACACCCTTATAGATGAGAGGCTCGAGGTTAATCGCTGTTTTACCGCCTGAGTACTTGTGTAGCATTGGTTTACCCTGAACATCAACAACATCATAGCCTCCCTCGTCTACGTCTGCACAAAAATAGTATTCCGCATCTCTACACGCGCTCTGGCGCATGTGTATCTTGCCTTCAAAT
Organism: Candidatus Saccharimonadota bacterium; assembly: GCA_036826335.1. Taxonomy (GTDB): domain Bacteria; phylum Patescibacteriota; class Saccharimonadia; order Saccharimonadales; family AWTP1-31; genus DAISWP01. The sequence goes on from DAISWP010000003.1 coordinate 24,185, forward strand.
ACAGGAACCTCCGATTCAAAATTTTGACCCTCTTCTCTTTTTAGCGCCTTCTGAAGCAATTCAAAGAATACTCGGGTTGCAAGGTCTTCGATTGTTGCAAGATCCATTGTTTTGAGTTTTGATGCAGCATCCTCATCTTGAAACAGCTCACTAACTGGCCTACTCGGATCGTTGATGAACTTTGCGACTTCGCGGGTTAGTTCTGAATAGCTATTACCGTAGAGGTCATCGTAACCATAGGACCCGTCTTGCGCCTCTAGAATATTAACTAGTCTTGAAGAGGGTGTTAGTTGCAGGGATTCAATACTCCGAGTTAGCGCCTTGCCTGTTAGTTGCTCAAGAAATGGGTCAACAAGGAACGAATTAGTACTGTCGGGTTCTAGTAGTGCTCGATCCACACCAATCTCAACGCCGAGTTTAAAGCTGGTTTCGGTCGGATCTACATGAGTACCCGGCTCGAAGTACATTCCATGATAAACACCCGTTGTTCTACCCACTTCTTGCAGAATCTTAACTAAATTACCGTCCTCGTCAAAATATACGCCGGCTGCTGAGACTCTGGGATCGTTTCGGTCTTCCGGCAAATGAACTGGTAGCCGATACAGCGACTCTGTAAATACTGCACGATCTTTAGCGAGCATCTTTGTTTTTGGGTTACTCAGCATAAATAGCATGACGGTATCCACCTTCTCATCCGAGAGATCATATGCTTCCTCTGATAGTACCGCTTGGTCAAGCTGAACTCGCTTCCCAATCCGCTTGAAAGGTCTTGCAACCTCGTCTACGACTTCTGCCAAGGCGTTTCTAAATGTGCCCGATCCATCACGATATCGGATTGTCTGGCGACCATTTTCGAAGTCTTGCCACACAATCACTGGCTCGGTAGTGCCCACGGCGAGACTGTCCCCTGCATGAACGGGAATGTTTGCTTTGTGGGCCGCCTCATCTAGCATCTTGCGCTCTACTCGAGAAAAAGCGCTTGGCTGGTAACCGCAGTCGACGCCGGTGTAGCTCTCTGACAGTTCGAGGATTGTAGTCATATCGGGAACAACACCCTCGGTTGTTGACCGAGCAGCAAAGTCTAGTTTCTGAGCCAAAACTCGGTCACGTCGTTCGGCCAACAGCTGCAGCCTCAAACCATCTTGAAAACCAATTGTTTCGTGTTGTGGTGATTGATTTGATTCTGGGATATCTGCCGACATGTTTGTTTTTTTATATACAGATAAACATTAGCATAAATATTACAAAAACGCAATAGCATGTTGTTGATAATTTATGATCGAAGTATCCAATTTGCAAGTTTTCTAAATTTACTTTCTTTCGTGACACCGGCTTGCTCGGGCATCTTGGGACGCTTCATTGAGCCAATCAGCCGAACTTCTGCGACCTGATGACCTTGCTCATCTGTACGTTGATTTATGATTTTTTCTAGGTATACCACCCTAGTATTGCCGAGCGTTCCTGTATATAACGTTATGGCCTGTCCGTCAGGACTCTGCTCGGCCTCTTCCACCTTCCAGGCATCAGTAGTTAACAGTACGTCATTAATAATTGTGGCGCTCATACGGTCAACCGGACCGACAGTTACATCTTGTCTTATCTGCGATGGCACCATAGGTCGAACCACAAAACTAATAAAGTCATCTGGCTGTGCCCGTGACAAATCAAATAGAAAACCTACATTTGTTTGCATGGCGAGCAATACGTGCGGAGAAACAGGGCCGGGCATGCCTTCGGGCGAATCGTTAACATCGCCGGGAAAACCAAAGTTATCCATAGAAATATATTATATACTAAAACTATAGGATAAGCAATATATTAAACGCCGAGGTGTTGCTTGATGCGATCTACTACATCTGCGATAACAACCTGAGATTTCACAAGGTAGTCGTCTACACCGAGGTTCTTGGCACGATCTTTGTCGCTTTCTTGGCTGAGTGCGGTCAACATAATAACCTTGATCTTGGCCGTTTCAGGTGTGTTGCGAAGAATATCTAGTACATCGAAGCCACTAACCTTGGGCATCATGACATCGAGCAATGTTAGGTCTGGCTTGTATTCTAATGCGGCTGCGAGCGCGTCTTCGCCATTGGGGACACGACGAACATCGAAGCCTTCTGCTTGCAATCGTGTTTGATATACACTGGCGAGCGCATCATCGTCTTCTACAAGTAGAATTTTCTTCTGAACTTTGCCTGCGTCACTGGTTTGTTTTGGTTCATCCATAACACTTATGCTACGACAATTATCATTTTTTGGCAAGCAAACTCGTTACAAAACCGGAGAACATTGGATGTGGTCTATTTGGACGAGATCGGAACTCTGGGTGGAATTGACTCGCAACAAAAAATGGGTGGTCTTTGCCTTCTATCATCTCTACCAACTGACCGTCTGGCGATTTGCCGACAGGTACAATACCCCATGCCTCATACTTGTCTACATAAGCGTTACTGCATTCGTAGCGGTGACGATGTCGCTCGGTAATTTTTGAAGATTTGTACAGTTGTGCAGCCAGACTATTCTTGTCTAGAATACACGGATAATCACCCAAACGCATGGTACCACCCGTGTTTTCTTTGCCCTTTTGATCAGCCATGGTATCTATGACTAACTCAGTTCCATTCGGATCAATTTCTGCTGTATTTGCATGAGCAAGACCGGCGTTTCTTGCGGCAGCAATCACGCCAACCTGCAACCCTAAACACAGGCCAAGGTACGGCAAGCTACTCTTAAGTGCGTGCTGTGCAGCCATGATCTTGCCCTCGACACCACGCGAGCCAAAGCCACCCGGCACAACAATGCCATCAAGGTTTTTCAAAGCGCTGTTTGCATTGCCCGCTTTCTCGATTGCTTCAGCATCTACCCAGACAATGTCCAACTTAGTTTCCTGACTCCAGGCTGCTGCTTTTAATGCCTCAAAGACCGACATATAGGTGTCTTGATTGTCTAGATATTTTGCTACAACGCCTATTCTCTTTGTATGTTTTGGCGATTGTTTTACCGCAGAAACCATCTGTTCCCACTCTTTTAAATGTGGTTTTTTGCTCGGCAAACCGAGTTGTCTCGTAATATAGGCACCGATGCCCTGGGCTTCTAACGTTAGTGGGACTTCGTAAACCGACTTAGCATTTGGCAGTATAGCAATGCCCTCTTTGGCGACACCACAGAAGGCGCTTAGTTTTTCTCGTGGGTCAGATATATCGGCCACTTCGCTGCGGGCCACCAGCACATCTGGCACAATGCCAAGACTGCGCAAATCCCGTACTGCATTCTGTGCCGGTTTTGTCTTGATTTCCTGGCTCGTTGATAAATACGGCATGTACACGACATGTACATAGGCACAGTTTTGCTTGCCTACTTTTGCTCCAAGTTCACGAATTGCTTCAAAAAATGCTGGGCTCTCGTAATCGCCGACTGTGCCGCCGATCTCTACAATTTGCACATCAAAACCTTCGCTGGCTGCGATAATCGCGTCTTGGATGGCGTTGGTAAGGTGTGGCACGACTTGCACAGTTTTACCAAGAAACTTTCCGGCACGTTCGTCGGCAATAAGTTTGCTGATAATTTTGCCACTCATGACTGAGCTTTTAGTCGTCATTTCAACATCCAAGAATCGTTCGTAATGGCCGAGGTCTAGATCGGTTTCGGCACCATCTTTGGTGACAAAGCACTCACCATGCTCTGCGGGATTAAGCGTTCCGGCGTCAACGTTTAAGTATGGATCTAGTTTTTGGGCGTTTACTTTGAGGCCGCGAGCCTTAAGGATGTTCCCGATAGAGGCGGCGGTGATACCCTTTCCGAGTCCGGAAAGAACGCCACCAGTAACAAACACAAACTTAACAGGTTTCGTCACCTCTACTGCACCCTTTCAGTTTTACTTATCGATACTACCTGTTAGCGCATGTTTACGCAAGCGCTTTATTGACCAAGTAGTGCTTGCTTGGCTTTATCGAGTTGCGGATCACGATTATTTTTAAAGTCTTCCGCCGTGCGTTCCACTTTAGTGTCGGGCTCAAGACCCGCTTTGTCGATGTTCTTGCCGTTTGGAGTAAACCATCGGGCAACAGTGACCTTTAGTATACCTCCGGCCGCCAAACGCTGTAACTGCTGGACACTACCCTTGCCAAAACTCTTTTGGCCGTATAATTTTGCTGCTTCGTTATCTCGCAGTGCACCTGCGGTAATCTCACTGGCACTGGCGCTACCTTCGTCTATTAACACAATGGTTGGTATACCCGCCAATGTTGCCGTCCCTTCGGAACGATAGGTCCGGATAACCTGACCGTCTCTTCTCTCTGTTAGGACAGTTTTGTCTTTGAGCCACAAACTCGACAGACCAACAGCTGCATCAAGCAGCCCGCCTGGGTCACCACGAACATCCAGAACAACCCCTTTTACATTGGCACTTTTAAACTTCTGTGCCGCGTCTTTACTTAATTGCACAGTGTCCTCGGCAAACCGAGACACTTTAATGTACCCGATATTGCCATCTATTTTGCTCTCGACGCTTGGAATGGTTATTTCGGCTCGCTCAATTTCTACATCGAAGGCCTGTGCATCGTCCCGAACAATTTTTAGCTTCACCTTTGTGCCTTTGGGGCCACGAATGCGCTTTACTGCCTCGCTAATACTTAGATCGTTGGCGCTTTTGCCATCGATTTCGGCAATAACATCTTTCGGTCGTAGGCCTGCCTTTTCTGCGGGGAACCCAGACAGTGGCGCAACAATGATAATGCTTTTCGTGGTCGCGTCCTTGCTTAACTCCGCGCCAACACCGGTAAATGACCCGTTCAGGTCGCTGTCAAATTCTTTGGCTGCATCAGCATTGAGATATTCGGTATACGGGTCTCCGGCTGCTTGCGTGAGGCCTGCCTTTAGCCCATCTAGTAACTTGTCCTTGTCGAGCTTGCCGTCGTAGTCCTTTTTTAGCTGGCTATAAACTTCGTTGACGCTCTGGTAGTCAAGACTGCCTAGCTGCTTGTTGGCTGGGTTTATAGACAAGCCACCACCTATATTCCCTTGTCCATACTGCACACCAAGTGAGAATATGATCGCCCCAACGACAAGGCCTAACACTCGCTTTGGCCACTTCCTGTTTTTTGCTTGACTATCACCTGTTTTGAAAGGACTATTCACGCATGCTCTCCCCATTACCTTAATGCTTTATTGTAACGATATTCTGCTAGTTACACTATTAGAATCTACGTGTTTGGTAGCTGAGACGACCATCGAGATAGGTATTGTACTCCGAGGTCGTAAATGTATTACCAGAAACACTCTCAACATACATAGCATGCCCCCAATAACCGGCCGTACTAATGGCAACATCACCAGGTTGCGGCGATCGATAAACGGCGACACCTCTTGCATAGGCTGCGGTCACCCAGTCCCGGGCATTACCATAGTACATAGGTGCTGACCGACCAGAAGCTTCAACTGCCCAAGCAGCATACGAAACACATTGTCTAGTACAGTAGCCCCACCTGTCTGGGCCATCGTTATCAACACAGCCTGGACCAGGGCTCATACCAAAGCCAGCATTCTTATACGGATAACTGTCAGGACTAAAATCAGCTGCTGACCCAGAAAAACGCAGGAAATAATAACCACCATCCGGGTTAAAGTTAGCCCGGCGCTGAGAGGCGATTAGACCGTCTATCTTTGATTGATTGTCTTTGGTCTTCTGGTTGAAGTCCGACTGCTGGCTCTGATTGTACGTTAGCAAGTTAGATTGTTCTGAACGCCCATCGGCAAGTTGCGCTTGCTGACGACGTTGTTGTTCGAGGAGCTTCTCAACACCGTCCTTTTTTACATTCAGCTCTAATTTTAAGGCCGTAATTTTTTCGAGTGTTGTTTTGATCTTATCTTTTACTGAGTTTCGATACTGTTCTTTGTCGACAAACTCACTTAAGTCTTTACTTGAGGCGAGCATTTCCAGTGTTGTTATCTGCCCTTCCAAGTACATAGCCTTTATATTTTCACCCAGAAGCTTTTTCTGTTTCGCAAGTTCAGCCTCAGCTGCGGCGATTTCGTTGTTTAGCCTTGTTTGTTCTCTTGTATTGGCATCTATCTGCGCTTGTACGGCATTTATTTCTGCCTGTAGTTTGTTAATGGCATCCTGGTAGCTCGTTGCCTCATCCCGTAGGCGTGAGAGCGCACTTCTGTACTGCGAATTTTCTTGCTGCAGTGCATTAATCTGATCTTGCACGGACTGTGCGCGAACAAGAGACGTAGCAGCTGGAGAGACAAGGCTCACAAGCAACGCACCAATTAAGGCACTCACTACAAGTAGGTAGCGAAGTTTGTTTCGCACTGTTACTTTGTAATCTTTTTTATTGGTTTTTTGTATTTTCATATACTTGTCAATTTTAACATATACTGCAAATGCTTGCAAATTATTCGTTTTATGTTATCGCTTGCTTGTTTTAAACTTTAAATAACGATGCGTGGCGATAAAGGACGATAATGCCCCGATCGCTATACCTACCCCCAGTTGCAGGAACACAATCTGCCAGTAATGGCCCGTGAAGTACCTACTGGAGAAGTTTATGTCTAAAAGACCTAGACTACTCGCCTCGAACGTATTTGAGGCAAGCTTAAATAAGCCCTGGATTATTGCAATTGATGCGATCCCCGAGACAATGCCATACATGATACTTTCAACAATGAATGGCCCGCGAATAAAGCTAGTGCTGGCACCCAGTAAGCGCATAATGGTGATCTCGTCCCGTCGGTTAAAAATAGCCATCTGAATCGTATTGAATATAATGAGCATGGAGATAATAGCGAAGACAATAACGCCCACAACTCCAGCCTGTTGAAAGAAGCGTGTTGCGTGAGTAATTTTGTCTATCGCCTCCTTGCGATCACCCGAATAGGATGTTTCGTCTGACTGCAGACTTTTCACTTCTTTCTTTTCTAGAAAGGCCTTTATGGACTCGATTTTGTTAGGATCTCTTGGTTTGATCTGCAAACTTGCCGGCAGTGGATTGTCTGTCTGCGAGATCGCAAGTAACAGATCTACATTGCTGGCATTTTGTTTTTTATATTGCTCCAGCGCCTCGTCTTTGGATATATAGCGGACCGACTTCACATTATCGAGCGCTTTTACCTGGTCTACTAAACTAGTGCGTGTTTTAGCATCTACCGAGTCTTTTAGATATACCGAGATGTCTATTTTGTCAGTAATTTGTTGCACCGTATTGGTGAAGGTCGCATTCGCAATAACCGAGAATAGTACGATTGTTAGTGTAATCAACATAACCGCCATTGCTGCCATCCCAAGCCACGCATTACGAACAAAATTTACCGTGCCCGTGCGTATAATTCGGCGCAGTGTTACCATTGAACGCTTCATGCCGTGTATGCTCCCCCAGCGCGGTCACTGCTGATCTTGCCATCTTGGATGGTAATGACTCGTCGTTTTAGGCGATTCACGATCTCTTGATTATGCGTCGTTAGAATAACCGTAGTTCCGAAACGATTGATTTTTTCTAGGACACGAATAACATCCCAGGCGTGTTTTGGGTCTAGATTTCCTGTTGGTTCATCGGCAATTAGAATACGAGGTTGACGAACAATTGCCCTGGCAATCGCTACTCGCTGTCTTTCGCCACCAGATAGTTCCATAGGCATGCGCTTTTCTTTGCCCTTCAGGCCAACAATATCTAACACCCTGGGCACTGTATGTCGAATTTCTTTATTGCCCATACCGACAATCTCTAGTGCAAACGCGACGTTTTCGTATACTGTCTTGTTAGACAAAAGCTTAAAGTCCTGAAAAACAACGCCAATTTTACGACGCAACAACGGTATCTCTTTATCTTTAAGTGTCTCGTAATCTATGCCGCCGACAATAATTTTGCCCGTTGTCGGCTTCTCTTCTCTAGTTAAAAGCTTTAACAAGGTCGACTTACCAGCCCCGCTGGGGCCCACGATAATAACAAATTCCTTTGCTTCGACATGCAGGCTAATACGCTCGAGGGCAACGGATGACTTGTTGTAGGTTTTGGTAACTCGATCAAGAAGAATCATGTCCCACCATTATAGCAAACAACGCTTGTGCTTTCGAACTTAACTCTGCCCAAGTACCGACTCTAAGTATGCGTGTATGAATGGTTCGAGGTTACCGTCTAATACACCCTCCGCATCACTGGTTTCGTACTTAGTACGCACATCTTTTACTTGTTTATATGGGTGTAGTACGTACGAACGGATTTGATTACCCCACTCTGCGGATTGATTGGGACCCTTTAGTTCTGACAGCTTGTCTTTGTGCTGCTCAATCTGTAACTGCGCCAAACGCGAACGCAAGATAGTCATAGCCGTTTCTTTGTTCTGAAGCTGTGACCGTTCATTCTGAATCGCAACGGTTATGCCCGTTGGTATGTGCGTTACGCGCACGGCAGAATCGGTCGTGTTAACACTTTGCCCACCATGACCACCTGCCCGATACACATCAATTTTTAGTTCTTTGGGGTCGATTGCTAATTCGTCAGGTTTTTCAACTTCAGGCAAAACGTCTACCTTTGCAAAACTTGTCTGTCGAAGATTGTCGGAATTAAACGGGCTCAGTCGAACTAAACGATGCACCCCGTGTTCTCCTTTTAGCTTACCAAAAACAAAAGGGCCCGATATCTCTATGGTTGCTCGTTTCAAGCCAGCCTCTTCTCCAGCCGACTCTTCTATGAGTTTTACCTTTAGGCTATTATGTTCTGCCCAGCGGGTATACATTCTGAGTAACATTTGTGTCCAATCTTGCGCATCGGTGCCACCCGCTCCAGCAGACAGCGTCAGTAGCGCGTTGTGTGTATCGTAGGGCCCATTAAACTTAAGCTGTTCTTTTAATTCATCCACCTTGCTACACAGGTTGTTTAACTGTTTAGTTATCTCGGGCTCCAGACTGACGTCATGCATGTTCACAAGCTCGCGCAAATCCTGTATCTCTAGCATCACCCTTTGCCACGGATCGATAAGTGACTCAAGCTTTGCTATTTGCTGCATCGTGCTCTGCGCGTTATCTGTGTCACTCCAAAAATCTGCATTCTGACTCTGAAGACGCAAGTTGTTTAATTCTTTTGCGCGAGATTCAAGTTGCAACACGATTGCGGCCTTTTTATAGTCGCCTTCTGCTTCGTTTAGTTGTTTCTCTAATGCTCCTTGCATACCTACAGTATAGCAATCTTAGCCACTTATTTGTTTCGCCAGAGAGGTCTGACCTTTTTGTGGAGTTTATTGGCCAGCTCTTCGCTGCCCTTTCCACCCAGCACACCCATACCCCAAATATTTTCACTAAATAGGTCTTTGGATACATCCACAATACCCTGCCGCGTTATGTTACGAATGCGCTTAGGAATCTTGTAGTAGTCATCGATAGCTTCATCAAAGAAGTACCGATAACTATAACCAGCTGCCGTGCCGCCAACGGTTTGTTGACTTCTTTGGTGACGCCCAAGTGCATACTGTTTTGCAGCCCGAATGTCCTTGAGGGCTACATCGCCCGAGAAGACACGACTAAGTTCGGTTATGATAATCTGAAATAGTGCCTCTGCGTTATCTGGCAAGATTTGCGCGCCAAACCACCAGTTAGTATTACTCTTCGTTTGACCGATGCCAGAACTCATGTGATAGACCAAACCACGTTCGCGCGCAGTCCCTAATATTCGGGAATACAACGTTTCGGTCAGCATGCTGTTTATCAAGTTAAGGCTGTCATTTTCCCCATCGTTTAATCTTCGAGAGAGAAATGTGTCTATATAGAAATAGATGTTATCGATGGTTTGATTTGCTATGAATAGCGGCGCTGTAATTCGCTTTACCGGTTCATCGGGGAGCTCTAACCTAGTTTCTCCATCCGGGAGTGCAATCGAACTCAGTCTGCTCTGAATCGCTTTCTGGCGTGCTGCAGTAATCTTGCCGGCAATAACAAAACGAAGATTGCTGCTCGTATGGGTTGCTTGGTAATGCTCTGTTATATCTGCAACCGAGACATTATCCATCATTTTTAGGCGCTCTTGGTCAGTCATGACTGCGAAACCATACTGCTCACGCAAAGCCAGACTTAGGTGACGGAAATGATTATTTGACCGTGCCGTTAACTCTTCGCGGACGTTGCCAAATTCTGCAGTAAATTCTTCCTCAAGAAAAAGTGGCCTTGCAATTGCGGTTAGCAGCAAATCTAAGATTCTCTGCCATTCAAAATCAGCACATTCCGCTTCATACGTTATGTCATACGTTCCTGTTGACGCATTTGAATACGCGCCGTTCTTTTCAAACTCTGACTGAAACATTCTGGCGCGCGGGAATAGCTCATTTGCACCTAGAAGTACGTGCTCCATAAGGTGCGGTGTCTCCCACTTTTTTCGTTCTACTAAATACTCACCCGCACGAAAATTTAGCTCGTAACTCATAACGGTTGCCCCTGGTATATGAATAAGGAGCCCCTTTGCACCGTTGTCTAGGGTTAGTTCTGTAACAACATGTTTCATAGTTTAGATGACTTACTTCTTCCGTTTGCCTTTAGCACGCCGTTTGCGTTCTGCTTTACGTGCTTTTTTGCGTGTTGTCGTCGTAACCTTCTTTTTTGTACTGGCCGGGGCACCGTCGCCTACCCTAAAGTCATCCTCGGAGAACTCTTCAGCTTCGATAATCTTGTCTGCATTATCTACAGAACGCCGTGCTGCACGAGTTAACTCAGTTTCGATTGGCTGCTCAAGTTCTGATTCATCGACTGGTTCGGCACTGAATAGCGCACGAACAACATCGTGCCGCAAGCTTTGCTGCATTTCTTCAAACAGATGTTGTCCTTGTCGACGGTACTCAACGAGCGGGTCACGCTGGCCTACGCTTATCCAGTGGATACCTTCTCGCATATGATCCATGTTCTCCAGATGCTGCATCCACAAATTATCGAGCACCTGCAGATAAATATCTCTCTCGATTTTGCGCATGACATCTGCGCCAAACGTCGCTTCACGTCCATCATACAGCTCAAAAACTTCTGAAGTAAGGACCTGTGAAAATTTATTTGCTGGCGAATCAAAGAGTCTATCGAGCGCCGCCTCATCAAATGGGAACACCTCCGTTATGACTGATTCGTACTTATCGGTCGACGCAAGTGGCGAACGGACAATTTCGGCGATTTCTTCTTCAATAATCGCACGTATTCGCTTTTGAATATTCGGTTGCACAAGAATTTCCCGCCGCATACTGTACGTAGCTCGTCGATGGCGATTCATGACATCATCGTATTGAACGACGTTCTTACGCTGATCAAAATTAAAACCTTCTACTTTCTTCTGTGCACCCTCCAGGCTTTTTGAAATAATCCGATTTTCGATTGGGGTGTCATCGTCAACGCGCAATCGCTCCATGAGCGAACCGATGCGTTCGCCGCCAAATATACGCATAAGATCATCCTCTGTGCTCACAAAGAATTGGGTGACACCGGGATCACCTTGTCGACCGGCGCGACCACGCAGCTGATCGTCAATGCGCCGTGATTCGTGTCGCTCACTCCCAAGCACAAAAAGCCCGCCAAGTTCTTTTACCTCTTCGTCCAAGACAATGTCTGTTCCACGCCCCGCAATGTTGGTGGCCAGCGTAACGCCACCTCGCTGCCCGGCACGTGCGATAATTGCAGCTTCTTTTTCGTTATTTTTAGCATTGAGCACCTCGTGGGGAACGCCAGCTTTGTTTAAGAGTCTGCCAAGCAGCTCGTTCTTTTCTATAGAAACAGTACCGATAAGCACCGGCTGGCCTTTTTGGTAAAGCAGTTTTACCTCTTTTGCGATCGCCTTGAATTTACCCGCTTCTGTCTTGTAGATACGATCCGGACGATCAATACGTGCTAATTTTCGATTAGATGGAATTTCTAATACATCGAGCTTATAAATCTGGTGAAACTCCTCACTCTCGGTGAGTGCCGTTCCGGTCATACCCGATAACTTTTCGTACAAGCGGAAGTAGTTTTGGAAGCTAATTGTGGCAAGCGTCATCGACTCTTCCTGCACTTCGACGCCTTCTTTTGCCTCTATGGCCTGGTGGAGGCCTTCGTTATATCGTCGACCCTTCAATAACCGACCGGTAAATTCATCCACGATAACCACTTCACCATCGCTGGTAACCACGTAGTCTTTGTCGCGCTTAAATAGCGCCTCCGCGCGAAGTGCTTGTTCCA
>DAISWP010000003.1:36372-86521 GCA_036826335.1 Candidatus Saccharimonadota bacterium
TGATAAATGGTTCGAATATTCTCGGTACCGTACAGACCCGTAATTCCAAGAATCTTCTCCACATGCTCAACGCCATCATCAGTCAGGACGACACTTTTTCGTTTCTCGTCTTTTTCATAGTCTTTTTCTTCTTTAAGCTGACGCGCGACTTTTGCAAATTGCCCATAGGCACTACCACTCGTCACAGCCGGCGCAGAGATAATAAGTGGCGTTCGCGCCTCATCAATCAGGATAGAGTCAACTTCGTCCACGATAGCAAAATGCAGCTCCCTTTGTCGAAGCTGCTCTACTTCGCGAACCATATTGTCGCGCAAGTAATCAAATCCAAACTCATTGTTGGTTCCATAGGTTATATCGGCACGATAGGCCTCTTGTCGGGTGCATGGTCGTAGGTGTCGAAAACGCTCGTCGTTGTGATCTTTATTTGTGAACGTCGGATCATAAATGTAGGACTCATCGGCAACAATCGCTCCGGTTGTTAGGCCCAAAAATCCATACACCTGACCCATCCAACCAGCATCGCGCTGCGCCAAGTATTCATTTACAGTTACAACGTGAACACCCTTTTCCGTAAGGGCGTTTAAATATACGGGCAACGTTGCTACCAGCGTCTTACCCTCTCCTGTTTTCATTTCTGCGACATTACCTTCGTGCAGAGCCATACCCCCGATAAGCTGGACATCAAAGTGCCGCTGGCCAATGGCACGTCGAGCGCTTTCCCTAACCACCGCAAAGGCGTCGGGCAAAATCTTATCAAGGCTCTCTTTCTGTAAGCGTTTTTTTAGAAGCTTGGTTTGCGCCTGCAACTTTTCATCACTCATTTTTTTATAATGAGCTTCTAGACCATTAATAGCGGGCAGCCGTTTACGAAGACGTTTTATTGTCTTCGCTTGTGGGTCACCGAGAACCTTCTTAAAAACCTTCTTCACAAAATTACTCTTTACCTTCCCTGGGTATTGTTACCCGGTTATTGTACCGCACACCACTGTTACTTGGCGAACGTAATTTTGCCAACACTATTTACTTGGCAAACGATGCTTTACGCGAACCAAGAGACGCCGATGAAAACGCTCTTTGCTGTGCTGCTCTTTATATTTCTTTAGTTGATTTTTTAACTTCGCCTCAACTACGTCTACTGCAGCAAAGATATTGGTTGTTGTCTCTTTAGTCGTAAGTTTCGCGTTTGGTAGATGCAAAATAACCTCGCACGTACGTGCACTCTTGTTCTTCGCCCTCTCTTCTTTCAACTTCACTTCTGCGTGGGCTGATTTTTTTACATGGGCCGACATGAATAAATCTAGGCGCCCAATCTTTTTTAGAACGTATTTCTCTAGGTCATCACTGACCGTCATATGAACTCCACTGACCTCTATTTTTTGAATCATACTTGCTCCTTTCCTCCCATAAATGGCTGCAGTGCTTTTGGCACAACAACAGCACCTTCCTTTGTTTGATAATTTTCTAATATAGCTTTTAGAGTTCTGCCCAGTGCAAATGCCGTTGCATCGTTCGTGTGCACAAAATCCATCGCACCACTCTTTCGTTTAACCCGTGTACGCAATCGTCGTGCCTGGTAGTCCGTAATATAGTCAGCTGAGTGCGTTTCGCGATAAGCAGCCTGCGCGGGCATCCAAATATTTATATCGATGCCCTGGGCGTTTGGCTTCCCAATATCTGCCGTACACTTTTGTATAAGCTGATAGGGCAACTCGAGTTGTTGCACCAGGTACTCCTGAATGGCGACCAGCAATTTGTGTTCGTCGTAGCCTGTTTCTGGCGTGCTAAACACCTCCATTTCGAGCTTATCAAACTGATGCATACGAAAAATACCTTCGGTGTCTTTCCCATAACTACCTGCTTCGCGACGAAAACTAGTTGCATATCCAATGTAACGAATAGGCAACTGCGCTTCCTCAAAAACTTCATCCATGTACATCGTACAAAGACTGTGTTCTGCGCTTGCATTCAGCCACAGTTCATCTTCGGCAAGTTTATAGGTAACCTCTTCGGCGTCCAGTCGAGCCGATGCTTCGTAAGGTTTTGTCTTAATCAGCGCAGGGGGCAAAATCGGCGTGAAGGGTGTAGGATCCAGATTTAGTTTATGTTCGTTTATGAGGCTCTCTATGAACGTCTGGTCACCCAGAGTCGTAAGCACGAACTGAATAATTGCAAACTGCAATCGAACCACATCCCCCTTAAGATACGCGAAGCGCGCGCCCGCAACCTTTGCAGCGCGTTCTTTATCGATCGTGTCGTTCTTGAGCCCAAGCTCAGCATCACTTAATGGCTTAAAGTCAGTTTGCGGCAGTTTGCCTACCGTTTTAACAATCTTATTGTCGTCTTCGCTTGCCCCCACAGGAACATCGTCTGTTGGCATGTTTGGTACTGCTTTCAGTAGCTGCAGAAAATCATGCTCAATTGGATCAAGTTTTTGTTCAAGAACAAGAAGCCGTTCTTTTAGCTCTTTGCCGTGTTCTATTTGAGCTTCAGTTGGCTTCCCTGCCTTGAGCGCAGCAGCGTGCTCGTTGCGAGCGGCACGCAAGGCTTCGATGTCGACCAGTAGATTACGCCGTTCTTCGTCTAGCTTCAACAACTTCGCAATGTCGACCTTGTAGCCTTTTTGCTGAGATTTTTGTTTTACAACGTCCGGATTATCACGAATATACTGAATATCTAACATACTTCTATTATACCGTAGCTTTGCCAGTTTTTGCTTTTGATTGCATTGCTTTTACGGTCAGCATCGTCCTCGCCTTTGCGTACTCACAGAACTCGCAGGGCCCACCCATAGCAGCCGTTCCTACAGCGGGCATGCCACCCGCTTCCATACATTTCTTCATTTTTTTGATTGTTGGGTCAACCCAGGCATCGTCACCGATATACTCAATAACTTTGGTCGTAAACTCTACTTTGTCATAAAAACCATCTAGATCTAGACGCCCATTAGTGTAAACAAAGTACCCTACATTGCTGACTGGGAAACCGTTCTGCCTAAGAAGCCACTGGTACACTTCCATCTGACGCTTGTAGCTTATCTGCCACTCGGCGTCTAAGCTAACTTCTTTCGTCTTTGCCGTAGCCTTATAGTCAACTACGATCAATTGGCCTGCGTCATCTATCCAAATATCGTCAACGGCCCCAAATATATGCAAGTTAGTAGGTGTATGCAGCGTGGAAACACCTGTAAAATTATGTCGCCATGTGTCCAGATCCTTATGCTGCATCGGGATAGCCTTTATCTGATTATCAGTCATCAGCGGATGCGGCTGTCCCTTTTCTCGGTAGCTATCAAACTCTTTCTTAAGTAGCTCGTCGATAGCTTTATTTATCTGAAATGGTGGGCCATTAGGCCTTTTTATTTTGAGCCGAACGTCCAACCAAAAACACCGTGGGCACTGCATAAATAGCTCTATCTTTGATCGACTCACCTTGAACGGAGCCACCTGACCAGGCATATACGGCTGACTTCGTTCCCTCCAGTAATTGTTTGCCATGTTCAGTTATTGTAGCTTTGCAGCACCAATAATGCACGCGGTCTCTGCACGTAATGTAAATGTGCCCAGGTTCATCTGCGCTAATGCTGCGCTCTTCATATAGTCTTTTTCTACTTCCGACCAACCACCTTCTGGACCCACCAGAATGCCGACTGCTTCCTGCCCAAGAGGGCCCTCGGTTCCGTCCTCCCCTTGTTCACAGATAAATAGTTTGGCTCGATTATGATAGTCAGCGATTGCATCTTTAAGCGAAATAGGTTCTATAATGGTCGGGATATCACTTCTACAAGATTGTTCGGATGCTTCAATTATAATTTTCTGGGCGCGAGTCATGTTGATGTTTGCTTTCTCTGAACGATCAGCCACCAACGGCACGAAGTAACTCACTCCGAGTTCCGTGCATTTCTGCAGGACCCAGTCATTTTTGTCTTTTTTTAGTACTGACCAGAATAGATAAACTTCTCTAGCAGGTACCTGACGCGTATTAGCAGCAATCTTCTTCAGTTTTGCAGCGTCTTTATGTAGATCGATCAACTCATATAGTCCATCCGTGGTCGTGCCATCAAACAAAGCTAGGCGTTGCCCGGAGCGAAAACGAAGTACATGACTCCACTGATGTATGAGCAACGGATCGTGCAAGACAATTTCCGACGAATCCGGGACGCTAGATACATAGAATCTATGTATTTTCATGTTATGGACGAAGTGTGCCGGCAAAGACTTGCCAAGCAAGTGCGGACTTAGCAACAAGACTCAAGATCATGTAGACGCGCTCACCATACAGGTAATCTGCCCACTTCCCCTTCTTCTTGTATTGGAGGTACATGTTAACCGCGAAGCAGTTAAAGAATAGGAAGATGCTTAGGTAAATCCAGTAAACAAAGCCAGGGACGCCCTCTGCGCCATAGACTGTCGCTCCCCATACATACAGTCCAAAGACAATCCAGGGCACAATACCCGCAAAGGTACCGACACTATAAGATAACCAATTAACTTTCTTGGCCCCCTGGTTATGTATCTCCATGACCAGACCCATTAGATTCATAATATGAACCAGCGCAAAAATCATAATAAGCGTCGATAGATCATAAATGCCGCTAAGCAACCCTATGGCGACCATCATGGTGCTGGCACTAAAACTATACTCAACCCAACGAGCACGATTAATGCCCTTCCCTAGATCCGCTATGTAGCGCTTTCTGTAGACCGTGGCAATAACACCGTGCGCAAGAGCGGACATAAAGAAGAATGCTGCCACGAGATATGCCAAGTTAACATCAAACAGGTGCTGTGACGCCTGCACCAACACGGGCCTACCGGCTGCTTGCTCTGCAACTTTATCAAGTGTTAAGTAGTTCGTAGAGATGGGCCAGCCACCACCTTTGCTTAACACCAAGACCACTATCCCTTGCAAGGCATGCAAAGCCGCCATAACGATGTTCCATTTTATGAGGCTACCCGTTTTAATCTTGTTTGCCGTCTTGCTCTTTGTTTTTTTTGTCCGTTTTTTATCCATGCAAGAAATATACCATGGGTTGGGGGCCAATAACAGTCGAATGCTATAATACAAACTGCTAATGCCCACAAAAATCACCATCAAACAGCGAAAAGCCATCTGGAATCGCCACTGGCTGCCCAGACCCCGAAGTAAGCGTGCCAAAGCGCTACTCGTCATACTAAGCATAACTAGCGTTTGCAGTTTTCTAGTACTCGTCTTCCCCTATCTGCCCCATCTCAGTTTTCTTTTTCGACAACCAAAAATCGATGCAACGCCATACGCCCAAGCTGCGCAGCAATCGCGTCAGACGGGAGGCGATAAGCCCGCAGCACCACAAGAACAAAAACCAACACCCGGCAATCGGTTGATCTTGCCTGACATTGGTGTGAATGCCCAGATCATCGAAGGTAACAATGTTTACGTTATTGGTAAGAACCAGGGCGTTTGGCGGGAAAATCGACAAGTGGATCCAACCAAACCCGGCAACGTTGTACTTGCGGGTCACCGATTCCTCTATACGGCAAGTAATGGCGGATACTTTTATAATTTGCCTGAACTAAAAATCGGCAAGCGAATATACATTCGGTGGAATGATGTCGTGTACGAGTATGAGATATTAAACACCAGAACAGTCTTACCCACTCAAATTGACATCAGAAATAATGACCCCAACGTGCCGTATAAGTTAACGATGTACACCTGTTACCCCTTGGGTAGCACTTCAAAGCGCTTTGTTGTTGAGGCGAAACAGATCCGTTAGTTTTGAGTAGCCTCGCTCTTGGGGTCTTATCTTAAGTGTGCAGAAAACTTCTGGCGTAGTTTTTGTAGTTTTGGATTAATAATTACCTGACAATACGCTATTTCGGGGTTCTTCTGAAAAAAATTATGATGTTCTGGTTCAGCCTCATAAAACATGCTGCCTGTTTGCAACTCCGTAACAATAGGCTTGGACCATAGTTTTTGTGCACGCTGAATCGATGTGCGTACCTTATCTTTTTGTGGTGGACTGTAGATAATAATTGACCGATACTCCGGCCCAATGTCATTGCCCTGCCGGTTTGGTGTCGTTGGGTCATGAATTGCCCAAAAAATGTCCAAAATGTCTGTCAGCGAGATAGAACTTGGATCAAACTCAACTTTAACTACTTCTGCATGCCCCGTTTTTTTACTTGCAACACTTTCGTATGTTGGCGCCGGTGCGCTCCCACCAGCATATCCTGGCGTGACTTTAACGACGCCCTTTATTAGCTCAAAGCTAGCTTCGAGACACCAAAAGCATCCGCCACCCAAAATAATTGATTCAGTTACAGCCGCCATGATGACTATTCTGTTCGCAGTGCTTCTATTGGATCAAGCTTCGCCGCTTTACGAGCCGGTAGCAGCCCGGCAACTGTTGCAACAACCATCAGTGCAAAGATCAGTAGAACAATTTGTGAGGGCTTGTATATAAGTAGCTCGTTACCATCGCCAAGCTTCAGTTTTTTTGTAATCCATGGGTTAAGCGCTAGCCCCACTAAAAATGCAGTGGCAGCACCAATGACGCCACCCAAGAAACCTATCCAGGCTGCTTCAAAGCGGAATAGTCGTCCGATGTCCTTTTTGCGCATGCCCAGTGCCTTCATAAGCCCTATCTCCCGAGTCCTCTGCAGAACACTGATGTACATGGTGTTTACAACTCCAAAAACTGAGGCAATAATGGCAATTGCACCAAAAGCTGTAACTATCCCCTGCAGAACACCAATAATTTGGGTTAAAAATTTCTGTGTGTCCTCCACACTTTGTGCAACGTAGCCCATTTCCTTTAGTGCGTCTTGTGCGGATGTTAAGGTGGCTTTGTCGCCCCCATTTTTTATACGCACATACACAAATGTGTACTTACGATAATCTGCCGTTCCGCTGGTAGCATAGTCATTCAAACGTAGCGCATCGTCTGCACTAACGAACATGTACAATTCGGTGCCTGGCTGTGCCACAGTGGGTTTGTTGAGTACAGCCATCACTGTAAACTCTTCTTGCACATTATTGTTCTCGCTCAGCTTGGCAACTGCTGCAGGATCATTAAGCGTACCCTGGCGAACAGCCTGCTGATAGGCCTCTTGATCAAATCACTTGCGAATTGCAATTGTCACTTTTTTCCCTATAGCGTCGTTTGCGTCCTTGAAGCCCAACCAACTCAAGTAGGCTTCTGGCAGTATAAGGCCATTCTTTATAAACGGATTCTTTACACTTCCCGCAGCTAGGTCTGGTTTCTGGGCCGGGCTGAATGCCTGGACGGTACCAGCGTATTGTTTTTGACCGGGGCGAGTTATGTACTGCAAGCTAACCGTGACGCCATTTCGCACCAAATCAACACCCTTCATAGCCTTAATCTTAGCTATATCATCATCTGTTAAACGTTTAATCTGTGTTTCTGCACCACTATTATTGCTCACCGACCCAAAGCTTGGGTCATATTCTCGCGGTTTTGTGTTGTCGGCAGAGCCGAAAACTGCTTTGTCATTCGCCACAATAAGCTCCGCAGGATCAAAGTTATCCGCAATCACCTGACTCACGAACTGTTGTGCGCCGTTACTCGCTGCAAGCGTAAGCGTCAGTGCAAATGTTCCTACACCAATAGCAGCAGCCGTTAATAATGTTCTGGCTTTTGCCTGTCGCAAACTGCGCGCGCTGCGCCGAACAATGTCTGAAATATACATACTACTTTTTACCTGCCTTCTTCTTAGCCGATGACTCATGACGCCGAACCCGCTCTATCTTGCCATCCTTGATGAACACCTGCATTTCACATCGTTCAGCCAGTTCATTATCATGAGTAACGATAATCAGTGTACTGCCGAGGTTTTTGTTAAGACTAAATAAAAGGTCAATGATTTTATCCCCCGTGGTGCTGTCGAGATTGCCAGTAGGTTCATCTGCAAAAATGAGCGTAGGCTTATTGACAATGGCACGAGCAATAGCGAGGCGTTGTTTCTGGCCCCCAGAGAGATCTTTTGCCTTATTATCTGCCTTATCAAGCAATTCTACTGCTTCTAGTGCTTCAGTGACCCGTTTGCGCCTGTCTCGATGACCAACTGAGGCAATCTCTTGCGGTAGCATAACATTCTGAAACACTGTTTGATTTGGTTCAACAAAAAAAGCCTGAAAAATAAAGCTCATTTCGGTAGCACGGAAACGGTCTACCTGCTTTGTTTTCATCTTGCTTAATACTCGCTTACCAAGCTGCACTTCACCACTCGTTGGATGGTCTAAGCCACTCATAATATGCATCAGGGTTGATTTGCCGGATCCACTCTTGCCAACAATCGCTACGGTGGCACCATCTTCTACAGAGAAGCTCACATTGTCGAGCGCTGTAAATGTATTCTCTTTTTTCCCATATGTCTTGGTGACGTTTTTAACTTCAATCATGTTTATACAGTATAGCAGTTCGTCGCCTGGCTCTCGTTAAATCTACGCTTTGAGTGCGAGTCTGTTAATAAGCCATTCTCGCGGCAGAATGCTAAGGAACCAGCCAGCACGTGGGCCCGAGTCTTTACCAATAAGCGTTTGGTAGAGGGTACTAAATAAGTCCTTGGGACTTAAATCGCTAGAATCTTTTAATTCATAGATCACTTGATGGAACCACGCACCATCGGCATGTTCAGGGGCTTTTGCAACTCGCTCACTAAGTTTGCGCAGAAAGTCTTTCTGCTGCGTGGTCAACGTTACCTTTGACAGATCTTCCAGCAGATCAAATTTAACTTCATCTGGCGCCCATTTGTCGAGCCACTTACCGATAAAGGTAAGCTCGTGCATTAATACATCTTTATTCGCTTCGATCTTGTCGCCGTACTCCGTTCGACTAAGGATATCGAGCGTCCTCTCTGGGTCGCGCAATGCAGACTGGTAGCTTGCAACAACGTGCGAAAATGGGATTTGACTAACAACTATCCGATCCCCCAACGGTCCCCGGCAGAGCCTCAACAGCTGCTCTTCCTGTGCTGTTCTGTTGGGTTTTGCCAATAACGCAGCAAACTCATCGAATAGTCGCATGACGCCCACGCTTTGATCAAAATATAGTCGTTTGCTTGGTGGATAGGCCAGAACAAAGTACCGCACAAGCTCTGCAGGCAGAACCTGAACCACTTCTTTGGCTTCAATACCAGTCCCCTTACTCGCACTCATTTTCTTTGTGTCACCAGCACGATTAATAAAGTCGTACGGTACCGGAATTGGTGCCGGTGCATCGAACACTTTGTCCATCAAGCCCAGCCCCGTATCGTATGAGCCGCCTTTTGTGGCGTGATCGCGACCAAAAGGTTCAACCTGCACCTTGAGTAACCACCACCGGGCTGGCCAATCTAAGCGCCAGTCTAGTTTGACAAGCCCAGATGCATAACTTGCCCTCTGTTCATCCCCGTTTTGTGATTCATACACAACTTCTTTTGCATTTTCATCGATGGAAATGAACCGACGATTCTTTAATCGCCCAGACTCCATAATTTGAATTGGCGACCAGTATTCATCAAGTTGGCGGCCTGCAACAGATTCGATTGTCTGTCGCGCAGCTGGCACATTGGCCAATACTCTCTCTATGGCCGACACAAAGAAACCGCTGCGATATTTTTGATGACTACGCTCAACACCCATTTCTATACCAAGCTCTTGTGCAACTTCGACAAAATCATCGACAAAATAATCTGCAAAACTACGCTTGCTCCCATCGGGTGCTGGAATATCGCATAACGGCATGCCGAGGTACTGCTCAAAATCTGCTGGAATATTAACCGGTATTTTACGAAGGCCGTCGAGATCATCGACAAACTGAATGTGACGCGCCTGGCGCCCCCGGCTTTTGAGCTCGAGCATAATTGCGTCAGATGTAATGATTTCGCGTAAGTGACCAAAGTGATACGTGCCTGATGGCGATGCACCGGACTCAATCAAAATCTCGCCCTCAGGAAATCGAAGAGTAATCTCATCAACTAATTGGTTGAGCCATTGCATGGACTTTATTCTATCCTAATCACCCCTTGAGTACTAGGAGATATCGGTGATCTTGTAACTGACCGTTTCTGCTGGGGTGACGATTTCAACCGTATCGCCCACTTTTTTATTCAACATTGCCTTGCCAATAGGTGACTCGTCAGAAATTTTTCCGTTTAATGGATCTGCTTCTACCGTACCAACGACTTGGAATTCTTTTTTCTTACCTGCTGCAGTTTTAAGTTGAACGGTAGAACCAAGCTGCACCTTACTGTCACCCTTCGGTTTCTTGATGACTTCAACATTCTGCAGGATATGCTCTACCTCGGAGATACGACCTTCAGTACGCTCTTGTTCTTGTCGCGCTGAGCTATATTCGGCATTTTCGCTGAGATCGCCGAACTCACGAGCTGTTTTGATGCGTTCTGCGATTGGACCACGCAGTTTAACAAGCCCTTCCAGCTCTGCTTTTAGTTCTGCTATGCCTTCTTTTGTTAAGTAAAACTGTTTTTTCATGACGTGCTTCTCCTTATGTACCCTGTAAGATCATCACCCTCTTGTTTGCGTTCCGGCTATTATATCAGACTTTTACGTTGCTAGGATTTTTAGTAATTCTTGTTTGCTGACGAGGCTCGATTCTTTCTCTGTTCTCTTTTTAATTTCGTATTGCCCACCGGCAATCGTCTTCTCGCTGATCACAACGCGACATGGGATGCCCATAAGATCCGCGTCTGCAAATTTCTGCCCTGGCCGTATATCTCGATCATCCCAGAGCACAGTAACACCCTGTGCTTTCAGCTCGTCATAGATATCCCGAGCTTCTTTGGCTGCAGCTTCACCTATCTGCACCAGATAGACCCGAAATGGCGCAATATTTTCTGGCCAAATTAGCCCGTTTTCGTCGGAAAAATGCTCTGCAATAACACCAACCAAACGACTAATGCCAATACCGTAACACCCCATGATAATTGACTGCTTTTTGCCATTCTCGTCGGTATAGTACACGTCTAGTGCGTCGGTGTATTTTGATTCGAGTGGAAAGATGTTCCCGACCTCTACACCACGCTTTTCCACCAAATCATCCTTCGAGATACCAAGTTTTTTAAGGTTTTCGTCGGTATATACTTCTTTGTTTACTGCAATCCTTTTAGCCTCGTCTACAAAGATCGTGTCTTCGCCAATGTCGCTCAGTGTTTGGAATTCATCACTAAATTTATCTGTAAATATGCCACCATCTGCGTAGGTTCTATAGGTGATTTTGCCGAGCCCGAGCCGATCATAGACCTTGTTGTACGCTGCGGCAACCTCTTCGTACAACTGTGCATGCTCTGCCTGATCTCGTGCCATGCTATACATGTCTTTCATGACAAACTCGCGACCGCGCAGCAAACCACTCTTGGCTCTTAGTTCATTTCGAAACTTGTTTTGGATCTGATAGGCATAGATTGGGAAGTCTTTATAAGACGTAACGTAGCTCCTTAGTGCATCTACCAGGGGCTCCTCGTGCGTTAGGCCAACACCCAGCTCAGTGCCGTTAACCAGCTTCGTCTTAAACCAGTTATCGACTTTCTTGTCGTCCCAGCGGTCGGTTTTTTCCCATATATCTTTGGGTTGCAACACACTCAGTTGCACCTCTTGACCACCGATGCTGTCCATTTCTTCACGAACAATCTGGGCGATGTTATCCAGTACTTTCTTACCAAGGGGTAGGTATGCATACACGCCCGCCATTTCCTTATGGATGTAACCAGCCTGAATGAGTAGTTGCGCGTTCTTCGCTGTCTCATCGGCAGGAATGGTTTTACTGGTCTTGGTGAATAGTTTGGACATTCTCATGGCGTTTTCTCCTCGTACCATCTTACCGGAGTGTGCGCTATTTGGCGATAAGTCTTGTGCCCATTTGTCCTTCCAGGACCTCGCGTACAGGTGTACCCGCTCGGGCGATATACGTATCTACCCCTGCTTCGGCGGCATCAATAGCCGCATCTAACTTGGTTGTCATACCTCCAGTACCTTTACCCTTGCGCCGTTTCGACTCTCTGTCCGCGACCATATCGCGCGCACTATCAAAGTGAGTCGAGGTTAACGTTGCTTGCTCTCTGCCACGGTTATCAAACAAGCCGCCTTTCTGCGTAAATATTATCAACGTTCTAGCTTTCATATCTATAGCAATGTGCGATGCTAGACCGTCATTATCGCCTCCATAGGCAAGTTTGGCGAGTTCTTTTTTGCTGACAGGATCATTCTCGTTGACCACAGGGACAATGCCCGCCTTCAAGCAGGCCTTGATTGCGCGTTTCAAAACGGGGCCTTCTTTGCCGTCATCAATCTCTCTATGTGTTAATAAAAGCTGGCCTGCCGACACACCATGTTTTGCAAAGGCGCGTTGCCACACAAGTGTAGCTTCGGCACTGCCCAACATTGCCAATGCCTGCTTACCTGGCAGCTCTTCTTCTCCATGCAGGTCTCGCCACAGGCACTCACCCACTGCAACTGCACCCGAGCTTACGACGATCAATCCAGATTGCCTGCGTTCTGTACACAGATCTGCAGCGTAGCCTTCAACTCGGACAATATCCATGCCGTGATCATTCGTCGCGGCCTCTGATCCATATTTAACTACTAGTGCATCATTTCTCATTTCATCATTCTTTCTGTTGTAGCTTCATTTATTAAAAATCGGCCCGGAGGCCGCTTTTTGCTACTAAATTCTCGTATATCTAACAAAGCCTCCGGTGACAAACGGGTGTCGCGGGGGTAACGAATCCAGAAGCTAAAAGCACTTTCATAAACTTATTTTATCATATTTACTTTATCTTGCAACATGAAAGACGAAAATGGCAAGAAACGCGATTGTATTCTTGAGGGCGTGCAGCCCCATGGGTGCCCACAGTGCACCTGTTTTTTCACGCAGGTGAATGAGTACCACCGAGAGCACAAATGTATCAATTGCTGCTACCCAAAGAAGTTTTTCGCCACTGCCTGCCTGCAGATGCGCTATTGCAAACAATCCGCTCGTTAGCACTATTGCCCATATCTTAGGCAGTGCCTTTCGTAGCCCGCTATACAGAAAGCCGCGGACCAGTAGCTCTTCGGCAATCGGGGGCAGGACTACCAAGCTCAAAAAGACCGGGATTAATGCTGCATGTTGCGCATTATCAAAGCCTATCTGTTGCTGTTGTTCGGTGTCCAAAGCCGGGATAAAATGCTTGGTGAGTGTCACCAACACAACATACAAAAAGAAGTAGACCGCAAAGCCGGTTAACACATAAAGGACTTCTCTCGATTTTGGCTTGCCGCGTAATCCAATAGCCCCAAAACCTGACTTTCGTCGTTTTAAGAACACATACAATAAATATACGGTAATGCACTCAATAAAGAGTATGAGCACAAACTGACCCACGGGATTAGTATCGATCCACTTCAGTGTTCGTTCGCTATCCCAACCCCACAATAGCGGCAACACGTTTGCCACAATTGCACCAATGAGCTGACCTGCAAAATACAAGAAAACAGCTATCCCGACCGCATCCCAACCCGTCCAATTTATTTTGCCCTTTTCGGCCTGTTTTTTATGTGGCCAATAGAAAAAACTGACAAGACCGTATACAGCTAGCAAGAATATCGGAGCCCACAGAAGAGCTGCCATTACCAAAACCGCCGTACGTCTACAATAGTTATCAGAACAAACAGCAGCATCAATACTGCAAAACCGGTCCCGTGGATCCGATCCTCTATTTTCTGGGTTAGTGGTTTATTGCGTATCCTATACAGTAATGTCACAAATAATCTACCACCATCGAGAGCCGGGATTGGCAATACATTCATAATTGCCAGGGTGAGTGAGATAATGGCGATGATAACCAGTACAAATTGATAGCCAAGCAAACTCCCATCTTTCAATAGTACAAATACACCGACAGGGCCCGATACTTGTGCACTCGCCTTACTGCCATTACCTTGTGCCAATCCAGAAATAGCCTGCCATAAACCCTTAAATGTTGCCACGGTGAACTGTTTGATCAGTCCCGACGCTACGATTGGAGCAGACCACGTCGACCGCTGCAACGTAAGCTCGGTTGGGGAAACACCTAAATATCCTTTTGGCTCTGCTGTTTTCTTGCTTGCTTCTACTTCTGATTGGGAGCGCAAGGACAGGGTTTTTACCAGTGTCTGATCCGCACGCCTTATGGTCAGCTGTACCTTCTGGCCGGCAAGGCTCTTGGTTAGACCAACGAGCTGATCAGCAGACCCTACCCTTGTTGTTTCTGCTGCTGCATTATCAAGATACCTGTCGACACTAACGAGTTGGTCTTTAGTGCGAAGCCCTACCTGTTGTGCGGGTGAGTTTGGTTCGATATACCCCACTAAAACATCGTTCTTGGTAATCTTGGTATCACTTGCAACGGTAAACTGATTCTCTATAAGCCGCGGCATCCCAACTACAGCAAGAACGGTGAGCAAAAAGAAAGCGACAGCAAGATTCATGCCAACGCCAGCAAGCATAATCTTAACTTTTCTTTCTAACGATGCCGCGCCAAAGCTACCCTTAGTCGTGTCGGCATCGTGCTCGCCCTTCAGCTTTACGAAGCCCCCCAGCGGCAACCAATTTATCGTCAGGAGTGTTTTATTTTTGAGCCGCTTTGACCAAGCACGAGGCGGAAAACCAATACCAAACTCTTCAACTTCTACACCACCACGCCGAGCCGCTATATAGTGGCCAAATTCGTGTGCCACGACAAGGAAGACAAACAACAGGAGGCCCAGGAGTAAAAGCATAATAGACATCTCGTATAGTATAGCGTAATTGTGTGAATCTTTTTATGTATAACGCGTATCGCTATACACCAAACCGCCGACTACGTTGCCGGTACTCCACAAGCGCCGCCCGCAAATCTAAGCTCGTAAAATCCGGCCAATGCTTGTCTACAAATAAAAGCTCTGCATATGCCGCCCGCCACAGCATAAAATTACTAATTCTATGCTCCCCTGATGTGCGAATTAACAGATCCAGCGGTGGAATATTTGGTGAGTACAAATGTTGTTCAATATCCTGTTCTGTTACCTCGCCCACGTCTGGGCTTTTGCGCAACATGTCATTAACCGAATCTACTATCTCCTGCTTGCCGCCATAATCTAAACAAATCATAAGTGTGCCACCTGTATTGTTTTTTGTGGTTGCTTCAGCCTGTTCCATTGCGGTTACTGTTTTGGCGCTGAGCTTATCTCGGCGGCCTGCAAATACAACTTGTATATTCTCTTTGTGGAGCTCCCCGACCTCGTGCTTGGCAACCCACAACAGCAGCCTCATAAGGTAGCTTACTTCTGTTTTACTCCGCTTCCAGTTTTCAGTTGAAAAAACATAGGCCGAGACATACGGTATGCCTGTACGAAATGCTTCAAGAGCAATCGTCTTTAGGTTCTCATAGCCCGCCCTGTGCCCTTTGACACTAGGAAGGTCCTTTGAGCGCGCCCAGCGCCGATTGCCGTCCAGAATAAAGCCTACATGCGAAGGAAGAGAGCCCTGTTGGGCCATAAAACCCCCTAGATTGTCATTATTTCGGTTTCTTTTGCCTTGGCTGCCGCCTCGGCGTCACTCTTTGCCTTGTTCATTGCTTCGTCTACTTGCGTGCTACGCCGTTTTGCTTCGTCTTCACCAATTTCTTTATCTTTTTTTGCACGATTAACTTCGTCCATGGCTTCATGGCGAGTATTGCGCATGCTAATCATGCAATCTTCCAACTTGGCACTTACCTGTTTGGTGATGTCACGACGTCGCTCTTCGGTTAATGGAGGAATTGGCAACCGAACGACATGCCCATCATCCATAGGGTTAAGACCAAGTGACTGGTTATCTCGAATAGCGCTTGTGATAGCCTGAATGTTGTTTGGGTCGAACGGGCTAATCTGTAAGAGTTGCGGCTCTGGTGCACTGACCGTACCCACTTGGTTGAGTGGCATTTGTGTGCCATACGCCTCCACCATGACGCCATCTAGCATCGCTGCGCTTGCTCTGCCAGTTCGTAGCTTCTTTAACTCATCCTGAAAATGAGCTACTGTCTGATTAAACTTCGTCTTTGCATCTTCAACAGTCATGTTAAGCGTCCTTCTTTCTGTATGTATTGTAATACAGTCTAGCTAACTTCGCCCAATGCCATTCGCTCAAAACGACGGATAACAATGTTCTCACCAAGTTTTGCGATATGTTCTTTTAGATAGTCGGCCACTGTTTGGTCGGGGTTCTTAACAAAAGGTTGCTCTAGCAGACAGCGCTCTGCAAAATGCTTTTTAAGCATACCGTCTACGATCTGACCCAGCATGTTGTCCGGCTTACCTTCGGCTTTAGCCTTTTCTGTAAATTCGGCCTCGGCTTTTGCTCGTGCCTCGCTAGAGACACTCTCTACGCTGACAAATTCTGGAGAACTTGCCGCAATGTGCATGGCCAAATCTTTAACTAAATCTGTAAATAGTTCGTTTCGTGCAACAAAGTCTGTCTCGCAGTTAACCTCTACTAATACACCGATGCGTCCATCGTGGTTGTAGGTACCAACAACACCGGCACGCGCTTCTCGCTCACCACGCTTTTCTGCCTTAGTTAGCCCTTTCTTTCGCATTGCCTCCAACGCTTTGTCAAAGTCGCCGCCCACTTCTTCGAGAGCCTTTTTTGCATCGGTTAGCCCGACACCTGTAAGATCTTTTAGTCTTTTAACATCTTCGAGTGATATAGCCATCTATTTCTCCTCCTTGTCAGCAACTTTCTCGGTTTTGTCGGCTTTCTTTTGGTGCTTTGCTTTACCAGCTTCAACAGCTTGTTTCATATAATCGACGATTAGCTGGATGGTCTTGATTGCGTCATCGTTGGCAGGAATCGGGTAATCGATGTCGGTTGGATCTGCATTTGTATCAACGATAGCAACTGTTTTGATACCAAGCTTGAGTGCTTCGCGAACAGCGTTCATTTCATTCACAACGTCAACAATAAAGATTGCCCCTGGCTTGCCATCCATATTCTTGATGCCACCGTACAGACCATTCATCTGGTCAATCTCTTCCTGGTAACGCTGCAGCTCTAGCTTGTTGTACTTTGCAGCCAAGGCACCACTGTCCATACGTACTTCTAGGTCCTTAAGGTGCTTGATGCGACCACCGATGGTAGCTTCATTCGTCAACATGCCACCGAGCCAACGCTGTGTCACAAACGGCATGTTCGCATCTTCTGCAGCCTGCCTAACAATATCCTGCGCTTGTTTCTTAGTAGCAACAAACAAGATCTGTTTGCCTTCGCTTACTGTCTTTTCGACAAATGCGAGCGCTTCGTTTAGGCACTCGACTGTTTTTGTCAGGTCAATAATATGGGTGCCTTCACGCTTGCTATGAATGTAAGGCGCCATCTTTGGGTGCCAACGGCTTGTCTTGTGCCCAAAGTGAGCACCAGCCTGTAATAATTGTTTGATATCAACATCTACTGATGCCATATTGTAATCCTTTCTCTTCGGTAGTCGCCTGCCTATGTTGCCCTGCATGAGTCAACGTAGGAGGATTTATGCGATCACCTGCTTAATAATTGTGGTCATACTGTAGCAAAGAATCACCCCTGTTGCAAGCAGTTGTTTGCGGACGGAAAGTGTTTGTGCGGAATTTTTATTGACTGTACTGGGCTTTTTACTTGCTATTTCTTGGGGTAAAGTCTATAATTGTCGTTCTATGAAGAAAGATTTTCACCCTAGCACCTACCGCCCTGTCGTATTCAAAGATTTGAACAATGGGCAGATGTTTTTGACGCGCTCCACCGTTGCGAGCGACGAAACTGTTAAGTACGAAGACGGTAAAGAATACCCGCTCATAAACGTACACATCAGCAGTGCGTCCCACCCGTTTTACACCGGCCAAGAAAAGATGGTAGATATCGAAGGACGTGTCGATAAGTTCAAAGCCCGACAGAAGGCTGCCGCAGAGAAGAAAGAAGCTCAGAAAGATCGAGCTGGCAAAACACGAGATAAAAAACAGACCGAAGCACAAAAAATCGGTGCTCCACAGCAAAAAAGCTAACGAATAATCCCGATAAAACAGTCAGAACCATACGGAACTGACTGTTTTCTTTTATACTAAGGACAAACTATGGATAATAAGCAGCAATCATTGCGCCAAGAATATGAAGAATTGCAGAAGAGGCTACAAGACTCTTCTATCTTTAGTTCCAAGGAATATCCAAAGCTTGCGAAGCGACACAAGCAACTCGAAGAAACCCTGGCGCTCTTCGATGCAGTTGAGCGTATCGATAAACATATAGCAGAAGCCCAGGAGCTTGTTGATGCTAAGAACGAGCTGTCTGAGCTCGCTAGCGCTGAACTGGAGGAGCTTCAAGGTGCACAGATTGTCGCTAAAGAGGCCTTGCACGAAGCGCTTGTTCCGAAAGATCCCAATAACGACCGCGATGTGGTTATGGAGATACGTGCTGCTGCTGGCGGTGACGAAGCAAGCCTGTTTGCGGGTGATCTATTTCGAATGTATAGCCGCTGGTGTGAACAAAATGGCTATAAAACAGAGCTGCTCAGCGAAAGTCCCAGTGATGTTGGTGGTTTTAAGGAAATTATTTTTGCAATCCGTGGTGACGAAGCCTACAAGAAACTTAAATTTGAAGCTGGTGTACACCGAGTACAGCGTATCCCAAGCACCGAAAGCCAAGGACGCATTCATACGTCCACTGTTACAGTGGCCGTCCTGCCAGAAGCAGAAGAAACTGATGTAGAGATTGGTCCGAACGACTTACGCATCGATGTCTATCGCAGTAGTGGTCACGGCGGACAGAGCGTGAATACAACCGATTCTGCCGTACGAATCACTCATTTGCCAACAGGCCTGGTTGTAACCTGCCAAGATGAAAAGTCCCAGATTAAGAATAAAGATAAGGCTATGGGTGTACTTCGATCAAGGCTGCTTGCTCTTAAAATCGAAGATGAGCAAAAAACCTTGAGTGAATCTCGGAAAAAATTAATTGGCTCCGGCGAGCGCAGCGAGAAAGTTCGGACCTATAACTTCCCACAGGATCGTATTACAGACCACCGCATTGGTTTTTCTCGCAGCAATATAGAGGGCGCGCTTAGTGGCGACATCGACGACCTAACCCAAGCGCTCGAGAAGTACGAATCTCAACTTATCAACGATGAAACTTGATGCTTGGCTCAGAAAAGCCACACAAGACCTAGCTAACAACGACATCCCGACTGCGCGCCTTGACTGTCTTGTGCGTTTAGAAGACGTTCTCGGAAAGGACCGAGCCTATCTCCTGGCTCACCCAGAAATTGAATTAACCCAGAAGCAAGAAGCTCTCCTGGACTCGTTCGTAGAACAACGAAAAAAGCATATCCCACTTTCCTACATACGGAATAAAACGGAATTTTACGGACGAGAATTTTATATCGATAATGCCGTTCTTGAGCCCCGGCCAGAGACAGAGACCATGATTGACCTTATAAAAACCTACGCCGAAAACAAGGGTCGCGTTGCTGTCTGCGACCTGGGCACTGGATCTGGAGCCATCGGTATTACCCTTGCGATGGAACTCTCAACATCTACTGTTGACCTGGTGGACATAGAGCCGTCTGCGCTCAGCGTTGCGACCAAGAATGCTCGGAAGCATGGCCTAGACCCAGCAATCCGAAAGAGTGACCTCCTACAATCTTGCCCGTTTTCTTACGATATTATTGCTGCAAATCTTCCGTATGTGCCCGATGCACACAAAATTAATAAGGCAGCAGAAAATGAGCCAAACGTAGCACTCTTTGGTGGTATGGATGGCCTAGATGTATATCGAAAGCTGTTCAAGCAACTGCAAGAAAGCAGCCTTCGCCCGGCTGTATTTACCGAGAGCCTGCCTTTTCAGCACTGCCAGCTTGAGGACATTGCGCGCAATACAGGCTACAAATTAGTGAACAGCGAAGACTTTATTCAACAATTCGAACGCACCGAATAGCTACGAACCCGGCGCAGCCTCAAGAGTTGTTGTTAGTTGTTTCTCTTTTCCATCACGAATGACATATAGAGTAATCTTGTCACCGACACTATGCCTTCCAAGAACTGAGGTGAGACTATTGTTTTCATCTATCGCGGTGCTATCTATTCTGGTAATTATGTCTTTCTCTTTTAAGCCGGCTTTTTGGGCAGGACTGCCGCCAACAATTGCCTCTTGCCCAGCTTGTGCTGGTGGAATATAGGCGCCTCGCTTTACAGACAGATTGTATTGATACGCATAGTCATCGGTGAGCAGAACATACCGCACCCCAAGATACGGCCGAAGCAGTTTGCCGTTTTGAATGACACTCTTTATGAGACCCTGAACGTCATTTATTGGTATGGCAAAACCGATATTCTCTGCATTACCCGCTACTGCAGTATTGATACCGATGACCTCACCACTTGTGTTAACTAACGGTCCACCTGAATTACCTCTGTTAATTGCCGTATCTGTTTGGAACAGATTCTGAAGCGATTCTGTATTTGCACCACTTCCGTCACCCGCCTCTACATTGCGTCCAAACCCGGAGATAATGCCAGAAGTTACGGTGTTCTGGAACTGCCCAAGCGCATTGCCAATAGCCACAACCTTATCGCCAACCTGCACTTTGCTTGAATCTGCCAACGTTGCAGGAACTAATTTTTTAC
Source organism: Candidatus Saccharimonadota bacterium (assembly GCA_036826335.1). GTDB lineage: Bacteria > Patescibacteriota > Saccharimonadia > Saccharimonadales > AWTP1-31 > DAISWP01. The sequence continues at coordinate 56,992 of DAISWP010000003.1, forward strand.
CTTTTGTGTCTGTTATCTTTAGAAATGCAACATCTAGGGAATCACTGCTGCTGGTGCGACCGATCAGCTCGACCTTGTCTAGTTTTGTACCATCAGAAAGCGTCACACTTATAGCGCTGGTGCCCTGTGGAACTACGTGACGATTTGTGATGACGATACCTTCCGTATTTAGAATAAAGCCTGTGCCGGCGCTCTGCTGTGAAGACCCCAGGCCAAAGATATCTGATTGACTCTGTCCAGTAACATTCACCGAGACGACACTCGGACCAACGTCTTTGGCGATTTTGTTTATGAGCTGACTTTCATTGGCGATAATCTGTTGGCTCGCTGCTGTTGTTTTGGCGGTGGTACTATTTTGTGATGAACTTCGCGCCCCAAGCCAACCACCGAAGAAGCCAACACTAAGACACGACAGTAGCAGCATGGCAAAGGCGGCAAACTGCTTCTTAGTGACTTGTAGCCCTTGTCTCGCCGGCACATTGTCTGCTTTTTTCGTAACTTGTTCTTGTTTAACTAGATTTTCTTCCGGCTGCACCAACTACCCTCCCTTTTTAGCATTTTAAATTGTTTTATCACCCCAGTCAGAGAATGTTAACACCACGATAACGACGGCCAACATAACGAATACAATCTGGCGACGCAAGGCCGTCGTAAGCTTATCTGTCTTCTCTAAGTAATATACGCTGCCTAGCCCAAAACCAATTACAGACAAAAGCAGTGCGGGTTGAGAGATTGAACCGTAAAAGATCAACCAATGGCTTGATACCCAGGTCAGTGCGGCAGCCACATAAGCCCAGATATATGATAGATATCGAGTTAAGTTCTCTTCGAAGTTAGCAAAGAAATGACGCGCTGATAAATAGGCGACAACCCACGCTCCAACGACAAGTACAAAGGCGGGGCGAGACCCCCATGCAATATACAGTGCTGTGAGACCGACAAATTGACCTATTGTCGCCTGTACCGAGATCCCCAGTGTCGTAGAACGCGGCTTAATAACTAAGATCCACACGGAGAAGAGTGTCGTCCAGATTAATTGCATCATTTGGGTGCTACTGTGAGTCATAAATACCAGGAATGACAGGCTGACAACCAAATCAACACCGTTTGCACGTATATTGGCAGGCCAGTGCCGCGGCTTAACTGCAAACATACGCCACTTACTAAGTAGGATGAGTAGACCTGCTAGCTGAAAAAAACCTATCCTAACAAAAACAAATAATAGACCCGGTAATAACAAATTCAAAAGAATATGCACAAAGTGCGAGAAGCCGCTCGCGGGTTTAATTTTGTCGGTTAACTGCCTCATTTCGTAGGTATAGTATAGCAAACAAGCTGAGTATTGCCTGACAATTTAAACATGTGCATGATTCGACTATTTACGCTATAGTTGGGGACTATGGACAACACGCAGGCAAATCCTCCAACCCCCACACTACCGCCCAACTCAACCGGTGCTCCGTATGCAGGCGAAACACTCCCCCCAGATGAGCCGTCCGACAACGAATCAAAGAGCAACATCAAAGGCATACTATCTACTATTGCTATCTTGGTTATTGCTCCGCTGATTGCCCTCGCCCTTACCGCATTCGTGTTCCAGTCGTATGAGGTGGATGGGCCAAGTATGGAAACTACCCTGCAGAATCGTGACAGACTTATTGTTTACAAGTTACCGCGAACTATTGCTCGTTTAACCGGCCGTGCCTACCTACCCAAAAGAGGTGATATTATTATATTCTCGAGGGAAGATAGTTTTGAATTTGGCAGCAACCAGAAGCGACAGCTTATCAAGCGTGTTATGGCGCTTCCCGGTGAGCGCGTGACTGTTAAGGACGGCATCTTGAAAGTCTACAACGACGCCAACCCCCAAGGCTTTCGGCCAGATGACAGCTCGTACGGGAAGGTGATCGTAACCACACCGGGCGAAGACATTGATATTACGGTTGGTGAAGATCAAATCTATGTGTGCGGCGACAATAGACCCAATTCTCTTGATTCACGTTCCTTTGGACCAATTGACTTAAAAGATGTTGTTGGCCGGCTTGCCATACGGGTTTATCCGTTTGGTAAGAGTAAGACGTTTTAACGTTTCTCTAGCGACACCAACAAAGCAACAAGTCGTTTTAGGTCAGTTTCATTCTTAAACTTTATCTCGAGTTTTCCACCTTTTGCCATCCGCCGAACCGAGATGTTCGTTTTGAGAACTTTTTCTAGCTTTTCGGTTTGTGGAGTTGTTGTTGCGACACGTTTCTGTACGCCAGAAGAACTCTTTACTCCCTGTTTGTGCGCCACAACGTAGCGCTCGGTTTCTCGTACAGACCACCGCTTTTGTAAAATTAGGTCCAGCAATGCTAACTGTGCCTTCTCGTCCCTTAGGCCCAGAATAGCTCGGGCGTGACCTTCACTAATTCGCTTCTCGGCAAGTGCTTGCTGCACCTTCTTTGGCAACTGTAACAAGCGAACAATGTTCTGGACGGTAGTTGCTGCTTTGCTTAGTCGTTTTGCAATCATCGCGTAGTCTTGGCTAAATTGCTCGTGCAAAAACTGAATCGAGGCTGCTTGTTCGAGAGGAGATAAGTCAACTCGTTGCATATTTTCTACGAGCGCAAGCTCCAAGCGCTCAAGTTGTTTAACAGATCGGACAATGGCGGGCACAGTTTTAAGCCCAGCCTTTTGAGCAGCTCGCCAACGCCGTTCGCCGGCAATAATAAAGTATCGGTCCTCGTGCGGCGTTACAACTAACGGCTGCAGGATGCCATGCTCTTTAATTGAGCCTGCGAGGTCGTCAATATGCTGATCTTCAAATACTTGCCTTGGCTGCTCGGGGTTTGGCAGCAACACCGTCACCGATAGTGTTTGTATACGGTCATGGCTATCACTCAAAAGTGATTCGTCAAAATTTGTGGGTATTAACGCGTCGAACCCCTTGCCTAGACCTTTATTTCGCGCTGACACGATCCATCACCTCCTTTGCTAGATTCTTGTAACTTCTGGCGCCTTTTGACCACTTATCATGCTCCATGATTGACTTTCCGTAGCTTGGCGCCTCTGCTAATCGTATATTTCGTGGCACAACAGTATTCATGAGTTTGGTGCCAAAATGTTTTCGTACCTCATCTAAAACCTGTTCGCTTAACGAGGTTCTGCCGTCGTACATCGTAACAACCACCCCAAGCAGTTCGAGCTGTTGGTTAAGACTCTCTCGTACCCGTTGGATAACGCTAAGCAACTGGCTCAGGCCCTCGAGCGCATAATACTCTGCCTGCACCGGAATAAGGACTCTATCTGCAGCAGTTAATGCATTAATTGTCAGTAGGCCGAGCGAGGGCGGACAGTCAATCAAAATATAGTCATACACAAGGGGACCAAGGGCAGTTTTTAGTTTAAACTCCCGCTTATCCTCAGCTGCGAGGTCAATCTCTGCAGCAGCGAGCTGCTGGTTTGTGGCCGCTACTCGTAGCCCAGGAATGGCCGTATCTTTGCTGGCCTGCTCGACGGCGACATTACCAAACAGTACATCATACATCGTCGTCTCAAGCTTTTGCTTATCAATGCCTAAGCCGCTCGTTGCATTACCTTGCGGGTCAAGGTCGACTAACAATACTTGCTTATTCCGTTTTGCAAGGTAAGCACCCAAATTAATAGCAGTGGTCGTCTTCCCCACGCCACCTTTCTGGTTTAGCACCGCTATCGTCGTTCCCATTTCTATTTTTTGCCTCTGTCCTCTATAACCATAAGCCTACCACAGATGGGACGAAAAAAACACGACCAAAAGCAGCAAGCACTACTCGGCTAGTATTATACGGCTAGTTAATAGTTACGACACTATTTCTCGCATTGTGCGACGCGTTCGTTTAAGAAATTTTGGTAATCTGAATACGTGTATGTCGTTGTCGATGACCGCGAATTTTATGGACACGTTTCTTTGGCTTATAGCGAATGGCTAATACTTTGTCTGCCTTTACTTCCTGATCAACGGTTGTTGCCGTGACAGAAGCTGACTCTACGTAAGGTGTGCCGACTTTTACGTCTTTGTCGTCGATGACAAGCAATGGCTTAAAGGTATGGTTTTTCTTTTCTTCCAATAGCTCAATCTCCAGCGTTTCGCCTTCGTGTACGATATATTGCTTTCCACCGGTTGTTATGACTGCTTTTTTCACGTGTGTACTCGTTTTAGAAAATTAGTTACCGATAGAGTCTAACAGAGATAGCCCTCTCTGTAAAGCGTCTTTCACGAACTCTTGTCTATGGCTATAGTAAGTTCTTTTGTCTCGATGGTGACGTTTTGAGTGAAACTTTTAGATACATCGCTCTTCTGAACGTTCACTGCTAGCGTTTCTGCAGCAATGGTGTCTGTATGCTCATCTATGGCCTTTGCAAGCTCTGGATCGAGCGTGGAAAGGCCTAGATCTATCCGATCGTCGACATGTAGACCAGCCTCTTTTCGTGCGCTCTGTACATTGCGCACGACTTCGCGCATAAGCCCTTCTCGTTTGAGCTCTGACGAAATCGTCGTGTCCAGCAGAAAAGTAACCTCGCTGAGCGTTGGATTTGTGTCGTGCTCAACCTCTTTTACGTTCACCTCTTCTTTTATGATATCAACCATGTATCCCTGAAGTTCTTGATGTGCTGTAGTCACCTTGATTTTTGCAAGAGGCTGCCGCACCTTAATGCCCGCCTTTGCTCTTTCTGACAATGCACCCGTCACCACATAACGAACGAGCTCCATGTTCTTGACTGAAAGCTCATCGATGTGCCCGACGCTTGGCCAGTCGAGTAGGTGCACTGATTCACCGCCAGTTAACTTCTGGTACAGCTCTTCGGCCAGAAAGGGCGTGAATGGCGCCAGCACCATGCTAAGCTGCACTAAAACGTAGTGAAGCGTTCGGTAAGCATTGTTTTTATCTTCATCATCACCACTTTTCCAGAAGCGACGGCGACTGCGGCGGACATACCAGTTTGATGCATCATCGATAAAAGGCAAGATCGGTTTTACGGCATTCGGGATGTCATAGATGTCCATGTGCTTCTCTATCTCTTGGGTTAGCTGGTGCACACGGCTGACAATCCATATATCAAGTGGGTTCTTACAAAATTCTGCAGGGTCCTCATGCTTCCCGTCCCACTCCCATCCATCGACTTCTGCATACATGGTAAAGAAGTCGTACATATTCCAGACCATAGTCAGCTTACGAGCCACATCGCCCACTTCTTTGTCTTGTAGTGCGAAGTCTTCGCCATTAAGGAGTGGGCTTTGCAACAACAAAAAGCGCAATGAGTCGGCCGAATACTGGTCCATTAGTTCATTCGGGTCAGTATAGTTGCCATAGCTTTTGCTCATCTTGCGCCCATCATTACCAGCTACATTCCCGGTAACAATAACGTTCTTGAATGAATTCTCACCAAACAGTGCCACACTCATTGCATGCATGTAGTAGAACCAGGCACGAACTTGTCCGACATACTCTACAATAAAGTCGCCTGGAAAATTTTCTTCGAACTTTTGTTTGTTCTCGAACGGATAATGGAACTGTGCAAACGGCATACTGCCTGCCTCGAACCAACTATCCATAACCTTATCGATACGGCTATATTCTTCGCCATCAATACTAAACTTTACGTCATCAATCCAAGGGCGGTGGTAATCGTCGAGCTCAACGCCACTAAGTTCTTTCAGCTCTGCATAGCTACCAATCACCTTCGTTTTGCCACTGTCACTCTTCCAGACCGGCATGGCTGTCGCCCAGAAGCGATCGCGTGAGATATTCCAATCAGGAGCCGTCTCTACTGTTTTCGCGAAACGACCATTTTTTACATGCGGTGGGAACCAATTGATAGGACCATTTTTCTCTAGCATCTTTTGGCGCTGATTATCTATATCCATGAACCAACTTGGGTGAGCTCGGTACATCAACCGAGTGCCGCAACGATGACAATGTGGATAGCTGTGGCGAATGTAATCGATCTTCCAAACAACTCCGCGCTCTTTTAGCTCTTTGGCAATCGACTTGTTTGCCTCCCAGACATTCTGACCTTTCCAGTCTCCTTCGGTATAGAACCCGTTTTCGTCAATGACATGTACCACTGGGATGTCATTTTCCTGAGCCTGAACAAAGTCTTCCTCACCATAGGCAGGTGCGAGGTGAACAATCCCTGACCCATCTTCGCTGCTAACATAAGCGGCGTGCCATACTTTATGGGCCCCCTTACCCCGGTCGGCAAATAATGGCTCGTACTCTTTGCCTACTAATTCCTTGCCTTTTAGGGTTCGCAAAACATGAAAATCTAGTGCTTGATGTTTTTCATCTGTCAGAACTTTTTCAACGAGATCTCCTGCAAGTATAAGTTTCTGGCCACTTATTTGAACCTCTGTGTAGTCAAAGTCTTTGTTTACTGCAACAGCCGTATTTGCCGGTAGCGTCCATGGTGTTGTTGTCCAGGCCAGCAGATAGGTGTCCTCATTTTTTAGCTTAAATTTTACGTAAACACTTGGGTCGGTAACATCTTGATAGGCGCCTGCATCCATGGTAACCTCCGCCTTGGATAGGGGCGTACCGTCGAGTGTACAGTACATAAGCACCTTCTCACCTTCGTAAATTTTACTCTTCTCATATAGCTCTTTAAAGGCCCACCAGACCGACTCCATGTAGTCTTTGTCCATGGTTTTATAGGCACCCTTAAAGTCTACCCAGCGACCTATGCGATCAACTACATCCTCCCACTCACCGCTCGTTTGAATCATGTTTTCTCGGGTAGCTTTAATGTACTTTTCTATACCGTACTCAATCACTTCTTGTCGTGAGTGAATACCAAGCTTTTTCTCTGTAAAACGTTCTGCAGGCAACCCATGGCAGTCCCAACCCCAGCGTCGTTCTACCCGCTTGCCTTTCATGGTTTGATAGCGAGGGACTGCATCTTTAACGATAGAGCTAAGCAATGTTCCATGGTGGGGCACGCCACTAATAAACGGCGGGCCATCATAAAAAACATAACTATTTTCTTTTGGGCGAAGTTCTATCGACTTCTCAAACGTTTTGTTCTTTTTCCACTGAGCAACAAGGTCCTTTTCGTACTCTATTGCTCGTCTTCGGGTTCCTGATTTAAACTTCATTATTCTTCCTCCAATTTGTGCCTATCAGGATTAAATGCCGGACCGCACGGAACAATCATATCCATGTTGCCACCCCAACAAAATTTTTTCATTGGTTCGACATATACGACATCCCCAGCAATCAGATCTTCTCGTTCCCCATCCTTTGTCTGAATATAGCCAGAACCCTTTGTAACTACAGCCATCTCGTGTGACTCTTCCAGATAACCCCACCCATTTTTTGGGAAACGCCCACGAATTGAAATTTTGGCAATATTAATCATCCCTGAAGGAGGATTGTATTCTCGCCCATAGCAAAGATCACTATTATGGAATTCTACACCCTCTTCATCAGACCACTTTTTCATTTTTTAGCTCCCTTACTAGTTCTTCAAAATACTCCGCCAATCCATCTTGCACTACATCACCAATAATCTTGTCCGCAGCATTCTTAAGCTCCGGTACTGCATTGGCCATAGCAACTTTATAACCGACTGCATTATAAAGATGCAAGTCGTTGTGACCATCCCCCACGCCAATCATTTCTGACCGATCTACGCCAATGATTTTCTCCAGTTCATATACGGCATGTTCTTTTGTGGCCTGGCTATTAGTTATGTGCAAATCGTGCGTTTCTGGTTTCTGGGCGACCACAACCGTTACTGCTACGCCCTCAACTCCGGCGAGCAAGCTCTTTACACTTTCAAGCTCAGCTGCAGGCACAAAACATACTTCAAAAAAATAGACGTCCTCAATTTCATCTAAAGCCTCTAGTGACCATCCCCCGCTCAGATAATCCTCCTCGGTTGAGTCATTCCACAAAAACCCATAGCTTAAACCCTTGAGTCTTTGTTTGATCATGCTCACCTGGTCTTTTGATAGGCCACAAACCCATAGGTCATCACCACTTTTCGGGTCAATAATCTTGGTCCCACCCGAGACAATGGCGGGATCTTGTAAATTCATGCTCTCGAGCATTGGCTTTGCAAATGTTGGTGCTCGCCCAGTAGCTGCACAAACCTTAACTCCTAAATTGTCTAGCGCTGCCACGGCCGTTGCCAAGCGCTTAGTCGCTCGCTTCTCTATTGGCGAGTTAACTGCAGTCCCGTCTAGGTCGGTTATGATGGCTTTATATTTCACTGTTTCCTTTTTAATTGAAAAGTCGTCACTTCTGACTGCCAGAATCCCTGTTTGGGACGGTACCATCTGGCTTCCAAAAGAGACGACTCCTTCAGCTCTCACTTGTGGCTATTACGGGCCTACCCGGCAAGATCTACTCTCTAACGATTTCTGCTTGCTGCTTTCGTGGTTGATAGCCACTTATCCGCATATGCGGAATGCATTTACAACGGTAACTATACCTTAGATCTTGTACGACTGCAATTGGTCAGGCGCATAGTAAACAACATCGTTTATGAGCGGAAGGATTGGCCCCTCCCATCGATGTAGTATCCGGCCATCGTCTGCTAGAGCCAAGATCGATGGATATTGAACCGCATCGTACAAGATCGCCATTGCTGCGCCCGCACGGGTTGATAGGTTAACGAGCTCAACCCTTCGGTCATGACGATAGCGCAAATCTCGCGCAAATGTCTCCACCGCGCGCGCATGCTCAGAATCGGGCCGATACAGAATTACCACTCTCATCGGCCCCATTTTACCATAAGCGAAGCTTTTCTTGCCTAGGAACAGCCCGTTGTTGAACCACAAGAGGTGCATACATAGCAGCTACCTGCGCGTTGCGTCTGGTTACCGCAGTTGTAGCACATCGGTGCTGTGTCGTCTTTCTTGGTTGGTCGGTTAGCCGTTGGCTTTGGTGATTCAGCGGCCGTGCTATAGACAACTTCTTTGGGTTTTGACTTTTCTTCGGGCGTGTCATTGGCCAGCAGACTTGTTTGTGCCTCTGGCATATCATCTATAGACGCCATGCCCAACTCTAGCCTGTCGTCGAAAGATAGATACGTAAGTGCGAGTCTCTTAAAGATGTAGTCCACCAGTGATGATGCCGTACGGATCTCCTTGTCGTCTGTTATGCCCGCTGGCGCAAAGGCCATGTTGGTCAGACCGTACACATAGCTCTTAAGTGGTACACCATACTGCAAACCGTAACTAACAGATATCGCGAGCGCATCCATGACGCCGGCCAAGGTTGAACCCTGTTTGGCGATCTTCATGAACACTTCACCAGGGGTCCCGTCCTCGAACTCCCCAACCGTTACGAAGCCCTTACTGCCAGCGACCGTAAACGAGAAGGTCTTGGCGTTACGAACCTTGGGCAACTCACGTCGGACAGCACCCTTCACAATTATCTTGTCGTTCAGGGACTCAATAACTGTTTTGTCCGCTTTGCCTTCCTTCTTTGCCATGCTGAGTGGCTGCGCGACTTTACAGTTGTCGCGGTAGATAGCTACAGCCTTGAGACCCATTTTCCAGGCGTCAATATGAAGCTGCTCTACATCTTCCACGGTTGCCTCTTCGGGCATGTTAACAGTCTTGCTAATTGCTCCTGAAAGGAACGGCTGGACGGCTGACATCATCTTAACGTGTCCAAGATAGTGAATAGAGTTATCGCCCATGGAGCAAGCAAACACATCTCGGTGTTCAGGTTTCAAGTGCGGTGCACCGGTTATTGTTTTTTCCACATCAATGTAGGCCACAATATCTTCGGTCTGCTTATCCGTATAGCCCAATGCGCGGAGTGCGCGAGGCACTGTTTGGTTAACGATGCTCATTGTCCCACCGCCAACCAGTTTTTTAACCTTCACAAGCCCAAGATCCGGCTCAATACCCGTCGTATCGCAGTCCATCATAAGCCCAATCGTTCCTGTTGGTGCCAATACACTCGCTTGAGCATTACGTACACCATAGAGCTGGCCTAATTCAACAGCTTCATCCCATGCGGTGGCCGCAGCACTGAGCAGCTCTTCCGAGACAAGACTTGCGTCAATCTGGCTGACTGCTTCGCGGTGCATCTTTAGGACATGTATCATGCCTTCTTGGTCTTTGTGATAGCCAGCAAACGGCCCTACGCGCTTAGCAATCTTGGCACTGGTGGCGTATGCATGGCCGGTCAGCAGCGCTGTGATCGCTGCGGCTTGTGCTCTACCTTCTGCCGAGTCGTACGGCAGCCCTTGCGCCATAAGTAACGCGCCAAGATTTGCGTAGCCAATACCAAGCTCCCGGTATGCTCGAGCGTTCTTGTTGATATTTTCTGTCGGATACTCCGAATACCCAACCAATATCTCTTGGGCGGTGAAAATTAACTCTACCGTATGTCTGTAGGCTTCAATATCAAATGTATCATCCTCTTTTAGGTATTTCAGGAGGTTGATCGATGCTAAGTTGCATGCCGAGTTGTCTAGGTGCATATATTCACTACATGGGTTGCTTCCGTTGATGCGTCCTGCATTCGGCGTTGTGTGCCACTTATTAATTGTCGTATCAAACTGCATACCTGGGTCTGCACATTCCCATGCTGCCTTTGAAATCTGTCGAAATAGATCACGAGCTTTAACAGTTTTGACAGGCTTGCCTGTTGTAACCGCTTTTAGCTGCCAATCTTTGTCGTCAATGACGGCCTGCATAAAATCATCGCTGACACGAACCGAGTTGTTGGCATTTTGATACTGGACGCTAAAGGAGTCTTTGCCATCGAGATCCATGTCCCAGCCAGCAGCCTGCAAATCACGAGCCTTACGCTCTTCGATAGCTTTTGCCCATATGAATTCCTCAATATCTGGATGGTTGTCGTTTAGAATGACCATCTTTGCAGCTCGTCTGGTCTTGCCGCCGCTTTTTATTGCTCCTGCCGAGGCATCTGCCCCGCGCATAAAGCTAAGCGGGCCAGAGGCAGTCCCTGCGCTCTTGCCGAGCTGTTCTGCAGAAGAGCGGATGGTGCTGAGGTTAATACCAGAACCGGAACCGCCCTTAAAGATCATTCCCTCTTCTTTATACCAGTTCAAAATAGCGGGCATAGTGTCTTCTACCGCCAGAATGAAACATGCACTTGCCTGCTGAGCACGACCTTTTGCACCAATGTTAAACCAAACCGGCGAGTTAAAAGCTGCACGTTGTGAGGCAAGTACATACTTTAGTTCTTCACGGTAATCTTCAGCTTCTTCTTCTGACTCAAAATAACCCTCTTGCATACCGTGTCGCGTAATCGTATCGATAAGATCTCGCAATGAGGATTCGCGGCCCTTCGTACCAGGGGTGCCTGTAAAATATTTTTGGGCAACAATATTAACAGCATTTAGGGACCAGTTCTCTGGGAATTCTACATCTAACTGCTCAAAAACCGGTTTACCGGTCATTGGATTTTTTATAATTGAGTCGCGCTTTTCCCAATTTAGCGCGTCGTAGCCTTTAGTTTTTGGCTGAGTAAACAGCCTCCTGTGCTCCAGGATAGTGGTTTGTCCCATGATTTACCCTCACTTTATTAGATTTTAGTTATAGTTTTTGTTTAGAGTCTTATCTGCAGGCTCTCGGCTACAGATTGGCTCTCGTTTAGCCACCCATTCAACGTCTTTATTATACATGAATCGATTACCTAAACGACAGCCGTCAAAGTTTATTCTTTGACAGGACTGCTCTTTTTTTGACGAATTTGCGAAAGTTCCTTTTCGAATCCAGCGATATCCTTAAAGCGACGATATACACTTGCGAAACGCACATAGGCTACCTCGTTCAGCTCGGCCAATCGGTCCATAACCATCTGCCCAAGTTTTGCGGTTGCAACCTCGTTCTCTCCACAAGCATAGAGTTCGTGCTCTATGTCTGCCACCAATTGTTCAAGCTGCAAGCTTGTAACAGGTGTTTTCTCCGTGGCCCTGTAAAGACCAGCAAGCAACTTGTCTCTGCTGAACAATTCTCGCTCCCCGTTGTTCTTAATAACAACAAGCTGTGGTCGCTCAACGCGTTCGTAGGTCGTGAATCGGTACTGACATTTTACACAGGCACGCCGTCTTCTGACTGCTTGGCCATCTGCAACATCACGCGACTCAATCACTTTCGTGTCTGCTTGCTGACATTGACTACACTTCACTTTGCGAACCTCCTTCGTTCTGTCTAAAAGTACAACGCGCTACTCTATAATTACTATATATAGCGTCTATGCTTACTATGTTAGCGCTATCTGTAGTGCTTTTCAAGCATTTTATTGGTGTATTATTTATGACGAAGTGCGCCAATTTACTCTTCTGACTTGTCAGAGTCGTGTGAATCTTGCTTTTCGCTCTTTCGTTTTTTGAGACGTCGCAAGAAAGAAGGGCGTTCTAGTTCCTCTTCCTCACTCGGTGTCGTATTCTGATCTGTAGTATGCTGATGAACATCTTCGTCATCATGATCAAGAGACCAGATGTTGGGTACTGCTGGATCTTTGTGAAATTCCTCAGCTGCAGCCTGTTGATCATGGTTCTCTAAATTGAGGTTAAGATTATTAACATCGGAAGCTGTTACATCATTATCCTCTGTTGAATCATCGGACACACTAGTCTGCCCACTCACCGTTGCCTGTGGAGCGTGCCTATTAGCAAAATATGCAGCATCGAAACCTGTTGCTACAACAGTAATAATAACTTCTCCCTCGAGTTCTGGGTTAATGGTAGCCCCAAAGATGATGTTGGCATCTGGGTCGGCGGCAGCAGTGATTGTCTCGGCGGCAGTGTTAATCTCGTGCATCGAGATATCTGAACCTCCAATAACATTGAAGAGAATACCGCGAGCACCGTCTATCGATACTTCCAGTAATGGCGACTCGATGGCCTGCTGCGCAGCTTGGACTGCTCTGTTTTCGCCGCTTGCACGCCCAATACCCATAAGAGCAGAGCCGGCTTTGCTCATCACGGTCTTAACATCGGCAAAGTCCAGGTTGATAAGACCATGTACTGTAATCAGGTCCGAGATACCCTGTACGCCCTGCCGTAACACATCATCTGCAACTTTAAATGCTTCCACCAGAGGTGTTTGTCGATCAATCGTCTGCAATAGTCGATCGTTAGGGATAATAATAAGTGTGTCGACAGATTGCCTAAGCTTGTCTATGGCTTCTTCAGCGTTACGACGTCGTTTTTCACCTTCGAAAGCAAATGGCTTCGTAGCAAACCCAACAACGAGTATGCCGAGATCGCTCGCTATGTTCGCAACGATATGCCCTGCACCACTCCCCGTGCCACCACCAGCACCAATTGTTACAAAAATCATATCGGCACCCTCTACGGCTTTTTTGATGTCTTCCGTAGACTCTTTTGCAGCCTGTTCGCCAACATTAGGGTCTGCGCCTGCGCCTAAGCCTCTAGTGGCGTCTTTGCCAATGTGAATCTTTGTGTTCGCTCTTGAGTGATGAAGCGCCTGGGCATCTGTATTTATGGCAATAAACTCCACGCCCTGTACCCCGGCATCTACCATGCGGTTAATCGCTGCGCCACCGGCGCCACCAACACCAATGACCTTAATTCGTGCAAACGTTTCTATAGCTGGTGCAACTTGTGGCATTCTACATTCCCCTCAACATCTATTTAGTACCTTGCATCTTACCCTGAGAGTATAACGCAAACTATTATTACTCGCAATGAACAACAAAGGCATCACAACCATGGCGATGCCTTTTTTGAGTGAGTACATAAATTGGCGTATATCTACTACTTGCGAAAGCGCTTGAACAAACTACCAACAAGCTCAGAGACCCCGGCTCCCTGCGCAGCGGCAGCCTGTGGGTTGCTGCTTGCACCAAGTAACATGTCTAACAGCATTAGGCCTACTGCCGTACTGTAACTCGGATCTTGCACGGTATCGAGTAAGCCAGCAAGCGGCTGCAAGCGACCAACCCGAGCAGCTAGTTCAAGTTTTTCTTTGGCGAATAGGTCTATACCCAATAATTTGGACGTGCCCCCAACCAGAACGACACCTCCGGGCAATTTTCGAGAGCGCTGAATCTTGCGGAGTTCTTTATCGACGTATTCAAGGAGTTCTTCGACTCGCGCCTCTATAATCATATGAACTTCTTCTGCGTCAAAGTCGTGTTTATTTTTTCCAACCACAACCGATACACGACCAGTCTTGGCATGCTTAGCGAGCCCCCCGTGTTGCAATTTAACCTGTTCGGCTATGTCTAGGTCCGTTTTGAGTCCAATTGCAAGGTCGTTTGTGATGTGAATGCCACCGATTGGCAACACGGCTGTATGTTGCACTTCACCCTCCTCTAGAACAATCATGTTCGTTGTGCCCGCACCAATATCTAACAGTAGTGTGCCTGCCTCTTTCTGCTCGCGCGTTAACACAGCTTCGGTAGCAGCAAGACTAGATACAGACTGATGATTTGCTACAACCTTGGCTTTCTCGAGCACCAGTTCCAGGTTGCGTAGATTAGGCGTTGCGGCCGTCACAATATGCGTGTCTACCTCGAGGCGAACACCCTGCATCCCAACGGGGTCTTTGATATTATCCTGTCCGTCGAGTCGATAGTTTTTGGCGAATACCTGGATAATCTCTCGATTGGGCGGTAGTTTCACAATGGTAGCTGCTTCTTCTACGCGCAAACGATCATCAGCAGTTATCTCTCGATTGGCTGAACTGATGGCGATGACCCCTCTAGAATTCATGCCAACAACATGCGACCCGTTGATGTTCACGGTAGCGTTCGTAATATGCCTCCCAGAGACTCGCTCTGCCTCTGTAACTGCATCAACAATGGCCGAAGCAACATCATCTGGGTGCACGATGTTCCCTTTGCGCATGCCAAGATTTTTTGCGCTCCCGTGACCAATGATCGATAAAATATTATCCCCACCAGCTTCGTAGCTCCCTACAACGCAGCGAACAGTGCTCGTACCTATATCTAGGCCAATAAACTGGGTCGTAGCTTGATCGCTCATGCAGGAAGTATAACAACACAAGCGGAATTCATAAAGGCCCGCTTATGCTTAGCTACAGGCTTGTTAGGATCTCAGCACCGTCTTGGGTCACTAGAATAGTGTGCTCAAAATGAGCAGACCAAGACTCATCTTTTGTCTTGATGGTCCAGCCGTCACTGTCCGCATATACCTTGTGCGTCCCAAGTGTAGCCATAGGCTCAATCGCTATGGTCATGCCACTCTTAAGCAACTGTCCCGTGCCAGCGTGACCATAGTTAGGAATATTCGGTTCTTCATGTAATTCATGCCCGACACCATGCCCTACAAGATCACGCACGATGCCATAATGCTCTTTATCTAAAACTCTTTCGACTGCCGCTCCGATATCGCCTACTTTGCAGCCATTCTTAACCGCGGCTATACCTTCTTGCAGAGCACGTTCTGTTTGCTTGAGTAGTCTCTGCACACGAGCATCTTTTGATGTTCCTGCTATTACACTAATTGCAGCGTCTGTGATCATGCCGTCAACTATGACACCGAAATCCATGCTAACAATATCCCCGTCTTCTATGCCTTTTTGAGCACTTGGTATGCCATGAACGACTTCGTCGTTTACAGAGACACACAGTACGTCAGGGAACCCATA
This sequence comes from Candidatus Saccharimonadota bacterium, assembly GCA_036826335.1. Lineage (GTDB taxonomy): Bacteria > Patescibacteriota > Saccharimonadia > Saccharimonadales > AWTP1-31 > DAISWP01. Next base: position 72,578 of record DAISWP010000003.1, read on the forward strand.
GTAACCAAGGAAAGCTGGTTTCCCCCCAAGTTTTTTTAGCTCTTGTTTAGCAATCGTTGACAGGTCTTTTGTGGTCATGCCCGGCTGCAGTTCTTTCTTTAGTAGAGCCAACACCTGGGCCAATATATGACCACTTTTTCTCATGGCGTCGAGTTCTTGCGCCGTTTTAACCTTGGTAAGCATATACGTTCACCCCCTTGCTACGGAAGATTCTTTAGAATTTGATCATGCACGATGCGCGCATCTTGATCACCGTTAATATCGAATACAGGGATGTTTTCCGCTTTAAAATGATCAATGATAGGTAGTGTAACCTGATGGTACTCATCGAAGCGTTTACGAATAGCGGTATCGGTATCGTCTACTCTGCCCCGTTTCTTGAGGCGTTCGAGCACAACTTCTTCGGTGGCAGCCAAGTGGAACACACCGGTAATATTAAAACGCCCCTTCTTTGCTTGCTCAATGAGCCACTCTGCCTGGCGCGTCGTACGAGGAAAGCCGTCAAGCATAAATTCCTCGTGAACATCTATAAGTTCCAAAATTTTATCAATGAGCCGAATGATCTCATCGTCGCTCAGTAGCTTTCCTTCCAACATCTCTTGACGTCGCTTGCCTGTAACCAGGACGCGCAATATTTCGCCGGTAGAGATCCAGGAATACCCCTTCTCATCTGCTAGCAAGCGTCCCTGCATACTTTTACCTGCGCCAGCGACTCCCATAAGAATGATCATGCGTTTAGTGCCTCCTTTACCAGTCGAGCAATCGTTGCCCCATCAGCAGCGCCCCCACTCCGCTTCTTTACGTCTGCAATAACCTGACCCATCTGTGCTGGTGAGTCCGCGGCCAAGCTCTTGATGGACTCTTCTACTAGATTCTGTATAGCTGTATCGTCTAGTTGCTCTGGCAAATACTTCTCGATTACCTGTTTCTCTTCCAGTTCAGCTTGTTGGCGAACTGGTTCATTCGCCTGTTCATACAGCGTGGCTGTTTCTTGGCGCTTTTTCGCCTCTTTTTGCAATAACTGTTGCACGACTTGGTCATCAAGACCACTATCTCGTTTGCCCGCTGCTAATTCTGCATACAGTACTGCGCTCTTTAGCCCGCGAAGAATCCCAGTGAGACGTTTATCACCAGCCAGCATAGCAGCCTTGAGGTCGGTATCAATTTTTTGTTTGGTTGTCATTCAAATAAAAGTGTATCAGATTGTATACGAGAGTAAAAAGACTAGCGGATTCCGAGCTTCATCTTCTTGAGCTTTTCGATCTTTCGCTCGCGGCGAACAATGGCCTTTTTGCGACGATCACGTTTGCTCAGAGGTTTCTCAAAATACTGCGCCTGTTTTGCCACAGCCAATAGGCCAGACTGCTGGACCTTACGATTGAAACGACGTAGCAAGTTTTCGAACGACTCTTTACTGTCTTTGCGTGTTACTTGGATCATAGATTGATTAGTATACCGTAACAGATACGGTTCTGCAAGCAGAATCTAAGCGCTTGGTCGTTTTTGGTTGAGTCGCTGAGACTTAAGGACAATACTCTGTAGTTCTTTGAAAATGGCGAAGTGCTTGTTGGTGTGATAAATCTTGGTATTCCCCTGTTTTTCGGAGATAAGAAAACCAATCTTTTCAAGGCGTTTTAGCTCACGCTGGATGTTGCCGGCATCTTCTTTAATAAGCTTGGCAAGACCGCGGACATGCGTCTTGAAGTCTGGGTACTTCGCATAGACCACAATAATCTTTCGGCGAACTCGGGAGGTTATAAATACATCTAACATAAGCTTTTATTGTTATTAGAACAACGTACTGCCAGTATAGACGTTGTTTTTTTGGAATTCAAGTCTTTCGTGTTCTAAGACTATAATGAGGGGGATGAACTACTATAAAGTCTGGCCAGCAAACCTGCGCTACCACGGGACAGAACTGTTAACCTATGCTGCGGATAACCAGACTATCGAGTCCGGCACCGTCGTCGTAATCCCCTTAAGAAGCACTTCCATTCTAGCAATTGTTGTATCAAAAACTACAAAACCAATTTTCGCTGTTAAAGATTTATCGGTACTATCTCCGGCAATCGTTGTCCCCCCTGCAAATTTAGCCCTACTTGAGTGGTTTGCCACCTATTACCCCTCTCCCTACGGTGTTCTCGGGAGCATGTTTCTGCCGCGTACATTATCCGTAAAACAAGCTGAATCTACTCCTGTAGAAGTGCCCTCCGCAACAATACGACTTCCAAATCTCACAGAGGATCAACAGCGCGCCATAAAAGAGATCAATGAATCGGCAGGTACCATGTCACTCCTTCATGGTGTAACCGGCAGTGGTAAAACGCGGGTTTATCTTGAACTAGCAGAACAAACTCTTAGACAGCGTAGGAGCGTTCTCGTACTGACGCCGGAGATAGCCCTCACCTCCTCACTGGTAGACACATTCCGCAAGAGCCTAACCTGTCCTGTACTGGTTGTACATTCGCGCCTAACAGACAGAGAACGACGCATAATCTGGCTACAAATTCTAAAGAGCAGCGATCCAGTTGTGGTTATTGGTGCCAGGTCGGCATTATTCTCACCCTTTTCATCTCTTGGGCTACTCGTTGTTGATGAGTTCCACGACAACGCATACAAACAAGATCAGTCGCCCTATTATCAAACAGTCCGTGTGGCGGGGAGGCTGGCCGAGCTCCATCAAGCTACTCTTGTTCTAGGTAGCGCCACCCCGACAGTCAGTGACTATTACGTGGCTGTCGCAAAAAAACGTAGCATTATCAGGCTCCGAAATCTTGCAATACAGTCAGAAACAGTCCAGAGGCCAACCATAACCACCATCGATTTGCGAGACAAGAGCAACTTTGCGCGTAGCCGTATTTTTTCGGATGCACTACTAAAAGGCATCGAGGATAGCCTTGCAAGGAAGGAGCAATCACTCGTTTTTCTTAATCGTCGAGGTACAGCTCGATTAGTTCTGTGCCAAAAATGCGGCTGGCAGGCTTTATGCCCCAACTGTGACCTACCACTGACCTATCATGCCGATACCCACATAATGCGTTGCCACACCTGTGGGCACACATCTGCAATCGTTACGTCCTGCCCAACCTGTCAGAGTATTGATATTGTCTATAGAAGTGTTGGCACAAAGGCCCTGGAAACTGGCTTAAAAAAGATATTTCCCCACGCAAAAATTCAGCGCTTTGATACCGACAACAAGAAAGCCGAACGTTTTGAACAACAATACGACACTGTTATGTCCGGAGATGTAGATATTATTGTCGGTACACAAATGCTCATTAAGGGACACGACCTCCCTAAACTGAGTATGGTTGGTGTTGTGGCCGCGGATACCAGCTTGTACTTCCCTGACTTCTCGGCAGAAGAACAAACATACCAGCTTATAACCCAAGTTATTGGTCGCGTTGGCAGGGGGCATCGTCAAGGAAACGTAGTGGTTCAAACCTACAACCCAGATAGCCCTGCAATTCGTGCGGCGATTAACGGTGACTGGGAGGGCTTTTACGAAAAACAGATCGATGAACGTCGCCTGTTCGCCTTCCCTCCTTTTGTACAAACGCTAAAACTCCGCTGCAGTCGAGCCGGTCAACAGAGTGCTATGAAAGCTTGTACAGAACTTCTAGCCGTTTTGAATGGTCGCAAACTCCCTGTTAAGCTCATTGGCCCTGCACCCGCATTCGTAGAGAAAGCAGGCAATAAGTATGTCTGGCAGATCATTGTAAAAGCGAAATCAAGAGCACCGTTACTGGAGATTGTGCGTTGCTTACCCGCAAACTGGTCGTATGATCTCGATCCTACGAATCTTCTATAGTTTGACGAGCGCTGCTCACCGCCAACTTCCTTTTTATATCTGTTATACTTATGACCAATGGCCATGAATAAAGATGCAATTATCACACTTCCTCATGCAAGCCTACGACAGCGCTCTCGCCGAGTAGGTCTCATCACTCCTGAAATTCGTGCCCTAGCAAACGACATGGAAGCCGCCACGCTCGATTGGGAAGATAGCCGTGAACATGAGTTGGGCGTCGCATTAGCAGCTGTTCAGATCGACAAATTATGGCGTGTCGTAGTTATACGTAGTGATTTTGACGACAAAGAAGACAGAACGTTTGAGGTATTCATTAACCCAGAGATAACAAAATACGAGGGTGCACTCGAGGAGGACTACGAAGGATGCCTCAGCGTCGCAATTGTCTACGGTTTAGTGCCCCGCCATACCAAGGTGCGCGTTAAGGCCAAGAACCTCGAAGGCAAAGAAGTCCGCCTCACAGCGGAGGGGTTTCTGGCTCGAGTATTCCAACATGAGCTCGATCACCTGCACGGCACATTGTTTATTGATCACATAAAAGACCGTCCCGACGCGTTCTTTCAATTGCAGGCAAATGGCAAGTTAAAGGCTTTGGATTATGAAAAAGACATCAAAGAAAATAGTATTCTTTGGTAGTGGCCCCGTCGCTGCTAAAGCCCTTGAGTTATTAGCTCAAGACTTTTTAATTGAAGCTGTTGTAACAAAGCCCCGCCCCCCACATCACCGAGGCAATGCGCCTGTTGTTGATCTGGCAACTAAACTTGGGTTGCCCATCCTCTTGGCAAGCACAAAACGAGAACTCGATCTGCTGTTCGAAGACAAACCGGTTAACAGCAACCTAGGGGTGCTCATTGATTTTGGGATTATTGTATCGCAGAAAATTATAGACACTTTTCCTCTGGGCATTATTAACAGTCACTTTTCAATCTTGCCTGAATGGCGAGGTGCCGATCCAATCACATTTGCGGTTCTATCGGGTCAAAAGAAAACCGGCGTTAGCCTAATGCTACTTGTTGAGAAGATGGATGAAGGCCCATTGCTTGATTTTGCTGAATATACGCTACTCGATCAAGTGACGACCCCCGGTCTGACAGAAGCACTTATTGAGCTCAGTCATCATTTGCTAGTTAAGAATATACCCGCATACCTAGACGGTAGCCTCAAGCCAAAACCTCAGACTATCACCAAACGCGCTGTGTCGTACTCGCGGAAACTGACGAAAAACGATGGAATCCTTGATTTTACAAAGACCGCTATGCAATTAGACCGCGAAATCCGTGCCTTTGTTGGCTGGCCACAAAGTCGCACGCAAATTGCTGGTAAGGATGTAGTAATCACCAAAGCCCATAGTGTTCCTGTTGATGGAAAACCTGGCAAAATTGAAGCTCTCGACAAGAAATCTCTAATTATTTACTGTGGTTCCGGGTACTTATGCATTGAGCGCTTGAAACCAGCCGGCAAACCAGAGATGGATGTTGTCAGTTTTCTAGCTGGTTACGGCAAGAGTCTCTAGACTGTCGCCGGGGGAGTTGCCGGTGGAGTCATTTGCTGCTGACTCGCAGCTACAATCTGGGGTGCAGCGACTTTAATCTCTGCCTTTAGAGTCTCTAGCTCGTTTGCAACAACCTGCTTATAATCTGGAAAGTTTGATTCCAGCCATTTTAAAGCACCGGCTTCATCATTTCGGTCAATAAATGCCTCAAATTCATCGAGTTGCTCGTTTGTCATCTGCTCTGCAAGCTTCATGCCAACACGCATCTCAAGCGTTTCGTAAATATGAGAAAGCATTTTATTTTTTTCTTGTGGAGGTAACGCCCCCAAGCCAAGTTCATGCAGTAAATTGTCATCGAGTTTAAACATAGTACTCCTTAATTGTATCAGATATTTAGCTTGTCAGTATAATGGCAAACACCAGGATAATAATCAACACAAATGAAACAATGGTTCCTGTTCTTGCCGCCTGTTTATAGAGGTCCTTCTTTACGGGCACAGTACTGGTCTTCGTTTGTTTGAGTAGTGCATCGTCAGATAGAGACCCATTGGCGTGCTGCATCTTAGGCCTTCCCCCCATGGCCGCCTGAGCCGAGGGCCCGCCGCCCGCCAAGCTGCCCCGAGCCATGGCAGCAGATCGTTGATCAGCTTCGACCCCCCGCGCCTCATGACTCTTTTCATACATAGCTTCTAGGGGTATATTCTGCTCGGCAGCAAGTTCAACGGCCTTCTCTATCTGCTCAGGAGTAACTACTCGAGCCACCTCCGGCGGCGCTACGATTCGCTCTTCTGGCGGCTGTTGTTCTATTCGGGGTAGCTCTGGAAGTGCCTGGCCTCGCTGTTCATACAGATTACGCATCATCTCATTTCGTTCTTGCACCATCTGTGCTAACGGTGTTGCTCCTTGTTTCTCGATGCGCGGCAAGGGGGTGGCTTCTGGCTTTTTAGTTGTTACTTGCTGCTTTATCCGTTCATCTAGTGATTTTGCCTGTGTCTCTAAACGCTCCCGTGCCTCTTTTTGCTTTTGTAACTCATTGTGAATCTTGTCGTGTTGTTTCAGATTCTCTTTTTTATTCTTATTATCCCTATGCCGAGAAACAGCGTAGTTCAAGACATCTAGTGCAAGCAACCCCCCGACAGCACCGGGCAGCCTGTCATCCCGCACTGGCTGCGGGAGTGAATCGGAAGCGACTCGAGGTATATTTGGTTGTGGTTCTGCCGCACGCGGATTTGGCGCAACTACGACGGGGGGGAGCCCTCCCGCAGGGGCGCCGCCAAATGGATGCGCGTCAACAACGGGCTCGTCTTCCTCTACATCAACACCCGTCCCTTCGATAGATGCAGCCTCTGCGAAAGTTTCTGGTTCATGGTCGTCCGTTTCAGGGTCAACCTGATCTTCTAGCTCTTGGTGGATCAATCCGTCAAATAGTCGAGCTGCACCCCTTGCTCGTGGCCGCTCTACATCATCTTCTACACGTTCTGGCTTGGGTAAAACGGTACGCAGCAGTCGTGACAACCGTCTACCTCTGCGTCGACGGGGGCTCATACTCTCCTCGTCGTCATCATCTACTTCAGCGTCATGCTCCTCGGTTTCTTCCGGTGAAAGTTCTTCTTGCATGAATCGACGAGTATTCCAACGTCGGGCAAATTCTAAGCCCCGCTGCACTCTACTGAGTTTTACCTCAGAAGATTCATCGTCCTCTGTTGTATCGCCTCGTGGAACAGATCTTTCTGCCATGTTTTGCCCCTACAGCTGTCTCGAAACCGTCTCTCGGGTAAATACCTCTACCCGATCCCCTTCTTCGACCACCACTTTACCTGTTGTTTCCAAGCTCAATCCGCACATTTCGCCTTCTACAACCTCTTTTGCTTCTTGCGGACCGCGTTTTAAGCCAGTTAACTTTGCTTCTGCCAAAACTTCTTTGCCTCGTGAAATTCGAACCAAAGCCGGGGCTGTTAGCTTGCCGCTTGTCACTTCACCACCACAGATTATCTCGGTCTTTGTCGTCTTAAATATGCCCTTGATGGTCAACTCACCGAGTGTATGTTCGACTTCTTCTGGGGCGAGTAACTTTGTAAGTTCCTGCTTAGCATCGTCGAGCAACTCGTAGATAACGTTATACAAGCGTACTGACACTTTGTCTCGACTCGCGAGGCGCTTCATGCTTGTTGGCAGCTCTACGTTGAAACCATACAAGATGGCGCCCGTAGTGTGTGCCAGGTGCACGTCACCCTCGTTTATAGAACCAACGCTGCTACTGACAATGCGTGTTGCAACTTCTTCGTTATCGAGTGTTTTTAGACTATCTATAACTGAAGTTAATGAACCCTGCACGTCTGCCTTGATGATAACGGGTAGCTCATTCACCTCGTTTGTTCGGTTGATTCTTCGGATAAGCTCGACGCTGGTTACGTTTTGCTTTTTGTTCCCCAGTTTTGCTTGCTTATCGACGTCGGCTATAGCCGCACGCGCAATCTTCTCGCTGGCGACAACGGAAAATTCATCACCGAATTCCGGTAACTGCTTAAACCCTGTGATCACAACTGGCGTAGACGGACCGGCTTGATCTAAAATGCCCTTTTCTGGGTCTTCCAAGTTGCGCACCTTTGCATATGTTGTGCCAGCTACAACAAAGTCACCACTTCTAAGTAAGCCTTCTTCAACAAGACACACGGCTACTGGTCCGCGACCATGCTCCTGATGAGCCTCAATCACCAAGCCTTGTGCCGGGCCATCCTGACGAGCCTTTAACTCCTCGACGTCAGCAACTAGCAGAATCATGTCGAGCAACGCGTCAATGCCTTGTTTTGTTTTTGCAGAAACCTCAACCACAATGGTGTCACCACCCCATTCTTCAACCAGTAGGTCTTGCTCAGCCAGTTGTTGTTTTAGACGAGGGACATCCGCACCTTCTTTATCAATCTTATTAACGGCAACAATCATTTTTACACCAGCGGTGCGAGCAAAACGAATTGCTTCGATGGTTTGCGGCTTTATGCCATCATCGGCAGCTACCACGATTACGACCAAATCAGTCAGTCGTGCCCCATGTTCACGCAAGGCAGCAAACGCTTCGTGACCCGGTGTATCAAGAAGTGTGAGGACACGGTCGTTATGGGTAACCTGATACGCAGAAATATGCTGGGTGATGCCACCAGCCTCTTTCTTGGCAGTATCAGCACCACGGATAGCATCAAGGAGTGACGTCTTTCCGTGATCAACATGCCCCATTACCGCAATGATCGGTGGTCGTGTTTCACCCTCGGTATTTGTTCGTCGTGCAGTTCGAACTTCTGCAGGCGCAGCGGTCTTTCGTGCCAAGACAACATCAAGCCCCAACTCTTCGACAATAATCTGGGCTGTGTCAAAGTCAATCTGTTCGTTAACAGTGGCCATAACCCCGTTCTTCATCAACTCACCAATCAGGCGCGTTACGGGCAACATTAACTTTTCGGCTAGAGTGCCGACGGTAATTTGATCTTCGATCTCGATGGTTTGCTTATCCATTCGGCCTCTCTCCTTCTTTAATGTTGTTTAAACTTCTACATATCGCTATTTACTTAGCGTCTTTGAGGCTCAGCGCAATCTTGCGTGCCTCGGTGTCTACGTCAATAACCTTGAATTGCTTCTTTTCATTCAGCTGGAAGATCTTTTCTGGGTCAATGCTTTCGTCGTCACTCATTTCAGATACATGAACTAATGCTTCGACACTAGCTGAAAGCTGCACAAAAGCACCAAATGGAGTGATGCGGGTAATCTTACCCTCTACCATTTCGCCCTTTTTAAATGCTTTTACTTCTTGCAACCATGGGTCTTCACTCATTTGCTTAATACTAAGCGATAGACGATCTTTATCGATGGCAATGATCTTGGCCTTCACTTCGTCACCAACCTTCACATACTTACGAGGATCTTCGACACGTTCCCAAGATATTTCTGAGATATGCACCAAGCCTTCAATGCCGTCAACATTTACGAATGCACCAAAGTCGATCACACCCGTTACAACACCCTTCACTTCGTCACCAACCTTTAGTTCGCTCAGGCGAGCCTGCATGTCATCTTTGATGGCTTCTTTTTCAGAGAAGATCAGCTTGTTGTCTTTGCGGCTGACGTCCAGTATGCGGACACGGAGTGGCTGGCTAGTAAGCGCGTTGAGTTTTTGCAAGATTTCGTCTTTGTCGGCGCCAGATACTCGTGGGTAATGTCCGGCTGCAAGTTGCGAAACGGGCAAGAATCCACGGATGCCTTCTAGCTCAACGAGTAGACCACCACGGTTTGCGTCATATGCAGTAACTTCGATAATGTCTCCTGCTTCAAATACGCGCTGCAATTCGTCCCAACCACGATCTTTGACTGCCCGCTTCATGCTCAGCAAAGCATAGCCTTCGTCCATTTCTGGGTCGACTACACTGGTCGTGACCTGTTCGCCTTCAATTAATTCTTGGCCGTGGCCAATTTCTCGGCGCATAACGACACCAACACCATTCGGACCCAAGTCGATCCAAACTTCGTGTTTACGAACAGAAGTAATAGTACCTTCTACTACGTCGCCCGTCTTTAGTTGTTTTATATCGGTGGATGCCAGCAAGTCATCCATGGTAATTGCTGATTTTGACATGATATACATGCCTCCTTATTTCTGCGGCAACCCTTGGGTTGTTTACTCCGATCAGATTTAACGTAATTATACATCTTACGCTATCTGTTCGCAAGCGGAAGCAACATGCTCCAAGAATACCAAGCTGTCATGCTAGAATGAACGCATGTACTTGGCGGTAGACATCGGGGGAACAAAGACGCTACTGGCTGCTTTTTCGGCAGATGGCCAGGTTGTGGCTCGCCATAAATTTTTAACACCAGCAGACTATAACGAATTCGTGCAATTATTTGCTAGCGAGATAAAAAAACTAGGTCAACATCCTTTTAAGCAAGGGGTTATGGCGGTACCTGGTCGACTTGACCGCGAACTAGGTGTCGCTATCGCGTTTGGTAACCGCCCCTGGGAAAATGTACCTATTGTGCACGATTTTCAGCCATTATTACCCTGCCCTGTACGCATCGAAAATGATGCAAAGCTAGCAGGCTTGTCGGAAGCATTACTTATCATAAATGAGTTCAAAAAAGTACTATATGTAACTATTAGTACAGGCATAGGCTCTGCACTTATCATAAACGGTAAGATTGATATAAATAGTCAGGATAGCGAGGGCGGCCAGCTATTGCTCGAGCACAACGGCAAGCTAATGGATTGGGAAGATTTTGGTTCAGGGCGGGCCTTCAAAGAGAAGTTTGGTCTACCGGTTGGCGAGATAACCGATCCAGAGGCCTTCTACTATATTGCCCGTAACATTGCTATCGGCCTAATCGATCTTATCGCCACATACACGCCAGAGGTCATTATTTTGGGCGGTGGTGTTGGTGCACATCTAGAGAAATTTCAAGATCGCCTCGAGGAAGAGCTTAAGATCTTTGCCAACCCACTATTTGCTATGCCCGCGCTTCGTAAAGCCCAACGTGCAGAAGATGCCGTAATTTACGGCTGCTATGAGCTTGCGAAGGAAAAAAATGCATAAACTACTACGGTCACTCAAAAAAGCCCATCCAGGGCTTTCATTTGAGCCCGCAGCATCATTCTATTGGTCGCCCAAACAACGTATTATTTATTATCGAGATGCTGCTGAAGAATCACCGCAAGCGGCGTGGTCATTGTTGCACGAGCTCGGCCATGCACTGCTTGATCACCAAGACTTCCAGACAGATTTTGAACTCCTCCAGATCGAGGTGGCGGCTTGGGAAAAAGCCAACGGACTTGCTAAAACATATGGCTATCAAATAGACCCAGATCACATTCAGGATTGTCTAGACACCTATCGTGATTGGCTGTACCAACGCAGTTCTTGCCCGACCTGTACCAGCTGCAGCTTACAAACCGCGCCACGAACGTACACCTGCCACAACTGCAATACCGTTTGGCGCGTATCGTCCTCTCGCCTCTGTCGGGCATATCGGCGAAAACAAAAAGAGGCCTTGGCAGTAGCCTAAGCCTCTCTTATCGCTAATTGTACAATTAGACTTTTTTGGTACGACGGCTAATGCGTCCACCCTTGGCGCCAGCAATACGAGCTAGCTCTCGGTTGGCAAAAAAGCCACCGGTGCGGCCTTTTTTGCCGCCCATAGCACCGATTTTTGCATAAAAATCAGCACCGTACTTTGTCTTGTTTGTTGATGCAGCAGCTTTGCCGCCTTGCTTTGTTCCAGCCATGTTTGGCCTCCCACTTAATTTAGTAGTCCCACATTAGCCTCTGGAAAGAAAAAGAGCCCGCGCTTGCGCACGAACCCTCTCTTCTTCTCAGAATTACGCTTATGATATCACGATGTATTGCTTATGTCAATAACCATCTTCTCTGTTACGATTCTGCGCTGCTTGGGGTATAATTTCAGCAAATGCGTATGAAGACGGACATAACTACTGTAGACGAATTTATCGGCAACTACCCCGAGGATGTGCGCGTTATTCTAGACAAAATCAGACAAACCATTCACGCAGCAGCCCCTGGAGCAAAAGAAAAGATTAGCTATGGCATACCCACGTTCACTCTCGGCGGCAATCTGGTGCACTTTAGCGCATACAAACATCATGTAGGCTTCTACCCTGGTGCCGACGCTATCCAGGTGTTCAAGGATGATCTAAAGGCATATAAAACATCCAAAGGAACTATCCAGTTCCCTCTAGATCAACCAATCCCCTACGATCTCATCAAGAAAATAACGTTATTTCGCACAAGACAGCAGGCCGGAGCATGACTGGAAAAGCGATCCTTCGCAGGGTTAAAGAGCTCGACCTCCCCAAGGGTGAATATATCGTATTCGGGAGCTGCCCCATGGCACTTGCAGAAATCCGTGAGTCAAGTGACGTAGATCTCCTTGTTTCGAAGGAATTATTTTCTACTCTAGAGAAGAGCGGTTGGAAGATATTGAATAAGGGGCCCGGCGACAAACCCCTAACGAGCGATATATTTGAAGCACACTATGCATGGAACTTTAGTTCGTATACCCCAACGCTTGAGGGGTTACTCTCGACAGCAACCATTGTTGAGGGTATTCCTTTCGCTTCACTTGAGGAAGTACGCAAATGGAAGCAGTCGTCTGGCAGGCCAAAAGACCTAGTCGACATTAAACTGATCGATAACTACCTAGAAAAGAAAAGCTAGATATTCAGAAGTTCCAGTGCGCGGTGAACTACATAGGCAGGCCAGACGCAGGCTTTGAGTAGTGCCAACACAAAGCCCCAAAACCCTGCTGAGTTTTGCACAAAATAGACTGCTGCACCGATGAACGTTAAAAAGTAGGCGCCACCCAGTGGGCCGCCCTTGTTTACTACCTTCACTACATTTTTTTCGTTTTTTGCCATCTCAATCCCCTCCTTTTATAATTAATCATCTAGCACCTTCTAGATTACCTAAATATCCTTATACTCTAAAAATACCAGGGAATGGATCGTAAGAAGCATACAAACAACTATTGATATGTAGCTTACGTAGAAGAGACTATTCTGCGTATTCAGCGCAGCGACAATGAGCGGGATACCAAATAAAAGCGCAATCGGTATACGGACTTTTGCACGATAACGTCTGGCTACAATGGTGTATTCCGTTGATAGATACATCATAAAGGTTACGGGGACAAGAAAGGCTGTTAAATATTGTATGATCGGATCATCGATAAGGAGGCAGACCATTAAAGGTATCGAGCCAATTAGTAGGTTTATCCCGACTAGCTCACTGACAATGTTGCCAAGTTCATACATCTTTCGCGCATTTAGACCAATTTTGCTGCCATACTCTGTAGAGCCAGAGCCGTCACGATAAAACCGAGCGGCCTGTATAAATCCTACTATTGAGCAAACGAGGAAGAATATGGGGATGCGGAACTTGGTGCCAAAAGAGCTGTAGTTCGCCAACAGAATACCAATTAAGAAGGCGTCTATGCTTAGAAACCAACCAACGAAGCCCAAGCCGGTGTTGAGTCGTGCCTCTTCATTTTTCATTTTTCTTACTGTTTGTTGTTCATCCATACTGCCGATTATACAGCTGGGGCGATTCAGCACAAAAAGAAAAAGACCCCTTTTGGGGGTCTCTCTCTATAATTCGGCACCGTGCTATTTTCCCAGGGCTTGATGACCCAAGTATTGTAACCGCTGCGAGGCTTAACTTCTGTATTCGGCATGGGAACAGGTGTCTCCCTCGCGCCATGGGCACCGAGGCGGCTACGCCTTACGAGGCTCCCCTTCGGGGTTTCTCTTCACATCTTCCGAAGTAAATTCGGCTTCGCCTTAGTACGGCGAAACGATGTTGCTCTTCCCGATAGGGGAAAAGACTTAGCCTATTTCGATGTCCATTGTGTCGAATTATTAAGGTAAATGGCGGTGCATAAGTTGCACCAATAACTAGTCAACTGTCTACCATGAGAAAGACACCTCGGTCCTTCTCATGGCACGTAAAAAGTCAGTGTCCCTATTAGTACGCTTCGGCTCAATACGTTGCCGCACTTTCACCTTGCGCCTATCAACCTGATCGTCTTTCAGGGGGATCATAGGGAAATCTAATCTTGAGGTCAGTTTCGCGCTTAATATGCTTTC
>DAISWP010000004.1:0-13449 GCA_036826335.1 Candidatus Saccharimonadota bacterium
TTCATAACAAAATAATGGCAGGGGAGACAGGACTTGAACCTGCGACCCTCGGTTTTGGAGACCGATGCTCTACCAACTGAGCTACTCCCCTATGCACTTCAATAATGATACGCGATTATTACGCGCCTGTCACTGATCTTGGAATCTTTTCATTACCCCGCAAATCTGTTATACAATAGTACTCATGACCAAAGTAACAGCAATAAAGCCATTGTTTATTACGCTGTACGGTTATCCTGGCGCCGGCAAGACACATGTAGCCAGGCAACTCGCTAACGTACTGCCCGCTGCGCATTTACATAGCGACCGGGTTCGTAGAGAGCTATTTTCTAAACCACGATACGATAAAGACGAAAACGCAGTTGTAGATCACATGATGCTTTACATGTGTGAAGAGTTCCTTCGCGCTGGCGTAAGCGTAATTTATGATGCCGATATGAATAAGCGAGCAACAAGGAGAGAGTTGCGAAACCTCGCACATCGTTCCAAAGCAAATAGCCTCCTCGTCTGGATTCAAATCGATGCCGAATCGGCATATGCCCGTTTGAACCGTCGTGATCGCAGAACAAGTGATGATAAATTTGCGCAAACCTACAACCGAAAATCGTTTGATGCAGTCCTCGCACACATGCAAAACCCCAAAGAAGAGGACTATATTGTTATTAGTGGCAAGCACACGTTCAATACGCAACGCAGCGCAATTATAAAGAAGCTCTATGAACTGGGTGCAGTAAGTATAGACACTACCACCTCACATGTCGTGAAACCAGAGTTAGTTAATCTTGTGCCCAGCCAACTTGCAGGCCGTGTTGACTCAAATCGTCGGAACATATTCATACGATAGATGCTACAAAAAAGCGTTGAAATACCTGAAATCGGAGTAGTCACGCTTGTAAAGCACCCTCGTGCCAGGTCACTTCGTATTACACTGTTGCCACAAGGCAAAGTTCGCATATCACTTCCTCGCTGGCTACCATTTAGCGCTGGGATTGAGTTTGCCAAGTCGCGCGCCGATTGGATCGAGGCACATCGAACGCAAGTAGTCTGCATCAACGACGGGGCAGCTGTTGGGAAGGCGCACCATATATTTTTTCGACAGACTCCCGATGTGGTAGCGCCCAAAAAAACAGTCAAGAATAACCAGATCACTATATTACACCCCTTAGATCTCACCAGCACCGACCCAGCTGTGCAAGCGTTGGCAAGAAAGGTTGCGATTAGCATTCTACGAGAACAGTCAAATACCTTGCTGCCACCTCGTTTGCAGAATCTGGCGAAGAAACACGCACTGTCCTATAAAAGCGTACATATACGCCAACTAAAGGCACGCTGGGGGAGTTGCACAAACCAAGCCGACATAACACTTAATTTATTCTTGATTCAACTGCCATGGGACCTTATTGACTATGTACTACTTCATGAACTGACACACACTCGCCACATGCATCATGGCAAAGACTTCTGGGATGCATTCGAGCAAATTCTACCGAACGCCAAAAAACTACGTAAAGCAATCCGTACGTACTCGCCATCGATATAATCACTACGTGTGGCATAATATTCTTATGCCTACAAAGAAAATACCGACCAAGCCAATAGCCGCTTCTTTGGAGCGTGAGCGCCTAACAAGCCTCATTAACAGTATGGCCGACGGTGTTATTGCGGTTGATAATGATCTCTTGGTTGTTGTTTACAATGGAGCCGCGCTGAACATATTAGATGTCAATACCCTCTCTTCAGGGAAAGATTTGACCAAAGTATTACGGCTACTCGACAAAGAGGGAGAGCATGTGAATATTCGCAAACTCCTCAGTACGGCTAAAACTGCGTACGTATCGCGTGATTTCCGCTTGAAGTATCAAGACGGAAGCATGGTGAATGTGTACATCAGCATAGCGCCCGTGCACCATGGGTATGGAAAGAATTCCGATCAAGGCTACGTTGTAGTATTGCGCGACATAACTCATGAGAAATCATTGGAAGAGGAGCGAGATGAGTTTATTAGCGTTGTTAGCCATGAGCTTAGAACACCTATCGCAATTGCAGAAGGCAACTTAAGTAATGCCGAGTTTATCATCAATAAACAACACGGCTCCAGCGATATTGCACAAGCCGTCAAACAAGCATACGACCAGGTGGCATTTTTGTCCGGTATGATCAACGACCTCTCTATGTTGTCACGTGCGGAGCGGGGCAAGCTGGCGGTAGAGCTTGAGGATATAAATGTGCACGATCTTGTCAAGGAACTTGCCGAAAGCTATCAGCCACAGGCGAAGGACAAGGGGCTAGAGCTTAGGTCAAGTCTAGATAAGCAACTAGAGCTAGTGCACTCGAGCAAGCTGTATGTCCGTGAGATTCTCCAGAACTTTATCACCAATGCACTCAAGTACACAGAAAAAGGAAGCGTTGAAGTAACGGCGAAGCGGACTACTGATGGCGTTGTGTTTATCGTTCAAGACACGGGTATTGGTATTAGTAAAGGCGACCAAGAAAAAGTTTTTGAAAAATTCTTTCGCAGCGAAGACTTTCGCACGCGCGAAACGAGCGGTACTGGCCTCGGGCTCTATGTTACTGCTAAGTTAGCACGGATACTCCATGCCAAGATTGAGCTAGAGAGCGAATTGAACAAGGGCTCAACGTTCCGCATCACTATACCCAACCTTACAAAATAAACAGTTGACTCGGCGCCCACATCTGTCGTATGCTTGACATTGAGCCAACTTACTGTATTTACACGGTAAGTTGTTTTAATATAAGGAGACATATGGCTCTTGGCAAGCGAAAAGGCACTAAATCGGCACAGACAATTCGTGAAAAAACGAAGAGTCTCCCGAAAAAAGCGCCTAAAACAAGACGGCTACAAGCAACGGCAAGCAGTGCAAGCCGACCATTTAAGGCTGGTTGCAAGCTTGTATTAAGAGTTATCAGTCCCTTGCGGTTTGTATTGAGACCCTTCAAGACTCGCCCAGTGCGGTTTGTGGGACGGTTCCTCGCTTCGGTACTCCTCCTTCGATACGTCCGAAATTCGTGGAAGGAGCTCCGACAAGTAACCTGGCCAAACCGCAAAGAGACTAGGCAACTTACAACGGCTGTTTTCTTGTTTGCAATCGTCTTTGGGGCGCTGGTCACTGTGACCGATTTTGGATTAGATAAAGTATTTAAAAAGGTGTTATTACAATAATATGAGCAAGCGATACGACACATCGAAACAATGGTATGCCATCCATACCTATAGCGGTTACGAAGAGAAGGTAGCCGAATCTATCCGTCAAAGGGCCGATAGTCTTGATATGAAAGATAAGATTTTTCAGGTTTTGGTGCCAAAAGAGAAAATGATTGAGATCAAAAATGGAAAACGTAAAGTTGTAGAAAAACGAATTTTCCAGGGGTACGTTCTTGTAGAAATGAAGCTTAGCGAAGATGCATGGTATATCGTAAGGAACACGCCAAGCGTAACAGGCTTTGTTGGTAGCGGCACCGATCCTACACCAGTTAGTGCGGACGAGATGGAAAAAATTCACAAGCGGATGGGCTTACAGCAACCAAAGCACAAGATTGACTTTAAAGAGGGTGAAGTTGTCAGTATTACCGATGGGCCATTTAAGGGCTTTGACGGAGCAATTAACGAGATTGACGTTGCCAAGGGCAAACTTAAAGTTCTTGTTAACATGTTCGGACGAGAAACTCCTGTCGAGCTAGACGGCTTACAAGTTAAGCGCGTATAGACAACAGGGGTAATCTGTAGTAGAATACTCAGGTTACGCACTACGCCAGAGCTTCACTGGCAGTAAGCAAGGAGATACATATGGCCAAAAAACAGGTCAAAGCAAATTTAAAAATGAAAATTCCAGCCGGCAGAGCCAGCGCTGCGCCTCCAGTTGGTAGCACGCTTGGTCAGTACGGCGTCAATATGATGGATTTCATTAATCCGTTCAACGAAGCCACCAGAGAGCTCAAAGGCACTGTTACCGCTCACATTACAATATATGACGATCGCACTATGGATTTTCGTGTTGTCAGCCAACCAACAGATGACCTCATACGAGACAAGCTCGGGATTAAAAAAGGCTCCGGCAAGCCTAACAGTGAAAAACTAACAAAGAAACTGAGCGATCAGGCGCTTACAGATATTGCTACAGAGAAGGCCAAAGACATGAATACCGATGACATTGCTGCCGTAAAGAAGATGGTCGCTGGTACCGCTCGAAGTATGGGCGTGGAGATTGAAGGCTAGATGCCAACAGAGCTGTTTCACGAGGGGATGCTGCCTGATAGCAAGACAAACAGGCTGGCACTCAACGAGAGATATGCACGAGTGTGGAATAGCATGCTTCAAGCAACCATTGCCGGTCAAGAAGAACCAGCTCAGGAGGCTGTAGTGGAGTTACGAGCAATAGAGCCTTTATTACTACCGGCCCAAGATCATTAATTAACTTGTGGGAGGCACGAGATGCCATTTGCACCACGAAAGGACAACAACTATGGCTAAGAAAGCCGGACTCATCAAACAAGCAACTGACCTCGGCTTAGAGGTGAGTGAAAAAAATACTATTGCGGAGCTAGAAGCAGCCATTGCGGCAGTTCCTACGACCGAGGCTGCAGAGTCATCAAAAGCTCCTGCAGAAGAGCTAAAGACAGCCAAGGCTGGCAAACGAAGTGCAAAAGCACTGAAAGAAGCCGAGGAACAAGCTGCCAAAGAAGAACGAAAACAGGAGACAGAACCTGAAATCGTAAAATCAAAGCCCGCCCCCAAAACACGCAGTAAACTAGAGAGGCGAAGTAAGAAATACAAAGAGAGCCAGACGCTCGTTGATGCAGATAAAGAATACAAGCTCGGTGAGGCGCTTGATGTTGCGCTGAAAACCGCTACCACCAAGTTTGACTCTACCGTTGAACTCCACATCCGTTTAAACGTCGATCCGCGGCAAGCTGATCAAAATATTCGTCAAACAGTTGTGCTACCAGCTGGTACAGGCAAGAAAGTACGAGTAGCTGTGTTTGCTGAGACGGAATTACACGCAGCGGCCAAAAAGGCAGGCGCGGACATAGTTGGTGCGGATGAATTCTTACAGCAGCTAGACAAAGAAAAACTGGACTTTGATATTTTAGTTGCCACACCTTCCTTAATGGCAAAACTAGGTAAATATGCACGTCTACTTGGGCCAAAAGGGCTTATGCCAAACCCAAAGAGCGGAACGGTAACAAAAGACGTCGCCAAAGCGGTAGAGCAGGCAAAAGCTGGTCGTGTAGAATACCGCGTCGATAGCACAGGCATTGTGCATGTTGGCTTTGGAAAAGTGAGCTTTGGTACTGAAAAACTGGGCGAAAACGCAAGTGCCATTGTGGCTAGCGTGAAAGCCGCAAAGCCGAACTCGATCAAGGGCTCGTATGTACGCTCGGCGTTTATTGCAACAACGATGGGCCCAAGCATAAAACTAGCCAATACTGAGCTTTCGTAGTAGCGGCATACATACCATATACTGTAGACATGGTACTCCTTGGTATTACTGGCCCAATCGGGCATGGCAAAACGACGATAGCTGGTTTTATGGCGCAGCAGGAGTTTACAAGTCAACAAATCGAGTCAAGCGAGATTATTGCCGAGGTTGCCGACAGACTTAACAAATACTTCGTCTGGGACAGCCCTTCAGAACTTAACCTCGCTAGCGTTAATAATTGGCTTGCTCACTTGCCACAGATACTTTTGTCTGTGACAAAGAGCAAAGTGGATGCCTCGATCCTACATCTGGCCGAGCAAGAACTTACCAAGCACCCTGAAGAGTATAAAAAACTCCTTGAGTACATACATACGGCGAGGAACAAGCCCGCTATAACCCAGCAGCATATCACGGCTAAGAATAAGGGTGTTTACCGCCCGCTTTTACAATGGCTGGGTGGATACTTAGTTGAACATGCAGACAAGGGAATCTGGTACAACGAGATTATACGAAGAGCGCGTCTTGCATCAAAGCAAGGATGCAAATTGTATGTAGTGGGTGGGGTCCGCTTTCCATCTGATGCAGATATTATTCGTTCCGCTGGGGGGTATATCATACAGATTCAACGGCCAAACAGAGTAGAGGGCGACTCAACCGATCCAACAGAGCGAAAACGCTCGGATATTCGTTCTGATGCATCCATCATGAACAATGGCTCCCTTGACCAACTTTCACATATCAGCGCGCAGGTGTATGTAGACCTACTGGAAAATAATCTAGATAAAGTCTACACAGCCAATACTTAGCGCTTCATTGCGCGAGCCAGCGCACGCACGGTGCGGCTGAGACCCGGCAAACCGCCCCTATATACGATGTACCGATCACGCCAAATAGGATCATATTTTGACTTAAATTTATGGACCCCAGTGAAAGAGTACACTCGATTCCCGTTGGCATATACAAATGACAGGAGTGTATCTAGTAGTCTTGACTCCTCGACAGTATCATCGCCAATACCAGCAAGAGGGCACAAGCCCATATTCAGTCGTTCTGTGCCGCCGTCATGCAATAGTTTTATGAAAGACAATAGCAGATAGTCATTTGTGTTCCCGAGAGCAGTTTTTGAGTATCGCAATAAATCATAATTGGCCTCATGCGAATCATAAGATGGCACCTGGTTAATAAACGCCTGTATCGTGCCAGCTGCATCACGCAACACGACAATATTACACATTTGCATGTACTCGTCACTAAAATACCCCATCATAAACCCGCGTTCCGATCGCCCCGGCAGGGTCAACCACTCATCGGAAACATGTTTTAAACGTAGCAGAAGAGCTGAGTTGTGCGGTGGCGCTAGTTTCTCTACACTGTAATGCTGCTTAGAAAATCGATTCTCTATTTGCCTAAAGTACTTATTATCCTTGTAGTGCTCTAGGAATGCATTTACATTCACCACCGCTTCTTCGCCAATCTTTTGTACCGAAAAACCCATCGACTTATACATCGCATTATGGGTATTCTCGGCGTGTATAAAGGCTGGCAGCCAGTCATTTGTCTTACAGACTTCTAAAAAGTTTTTCATGCACCCTAGGATACCCGTGGCACTGCCCACTGGATCACCTACCGCCAGTGCAACACCGCGCGTAACATGAAATGCAACCGAGGCGTCTTGATCGTTCGAAAGGATGTACGCCTTGTCCTTTGGCCATAGCTTAAAGAAATCTTCACTCGAGCCCCCGTACGTGTCTAGTATGTGCTTCGTCTCGCCACGCATCCTATCTTGATGCTCCAACCGGGCACGGACCGGCTGAAAGAGCGCAATGAATGTATACCCGATACTTAGACCACTAATAAGAGATAATGAATCTAGGAAAAGCCTCCCGCGCTCTGTGTACGCCTGGAGCGCCTGCCCGCTGACTACACCGAATTGATCTATTGTATAAAGTGCAGATTGCCACAGGGTTAGTTCTACCCGGAAGTCCCGTTTTTCTAACAATTCAAAACCGATAACTCCATAGAAGAAAGCGACACACAGAAGTATAAAGACATATCTAGCCGTTACTCGAAAACTTCGTACATCACTACGGACCGTAAATTCCAGGCGATAATAGAGCAACAGCCCCAGAACAAACAGCGGCAAGACCAAAACCCGAAACACATCCGAAAATAATGAAGCATTTTGATAGGAATAAGCCAGTGTGATCATGTTGGCACCCAGGATAAATGCGTAGACACAGACCGAAACAAGCCAGGCGGTGTACTTTCTTCGCCGAATGAGCAGCGACAAGTAGATGAGAGTCACCCCAGCAATAATGCCAATGCTTATCTGCACCCTACTATCCCAAAGGTAACGCCGGATCACAATATGCGACTCAAGCGACGTCAGTGTAATAAGCAGCCCATGAAAAAAAACGACCACAGAAATGAGTTGGAGTAACAAGTCTTTTTTGACCCGAAGCAATTTTTGTACCATAAGCTTTTCTATAGTATACGAGACTCCTGGCTACTAATGATAGTTGTAATATAGTCCGGACCCTTGCTATTTCGTAAAATAATTTCGTAAACTATAGGTAAGGGAGTTTCTGTGGGGGTATATAGCAATATTCAGATCAAACAGGCGATAAAGGAGGGGCACATCGTGTTCCATCCATATATTGAAAAACACATCGCCGGCAGCAGCGTAGATGTCACCCTTGGCAACTGGTTTTACCGAACCGAGCGGCCGAGCGAAGGTGGCTTTTATAATCCATTTGACCAAGAATCTGTCGAACAATATTTTGGTGGTGGCCCATATAAAGCAGAGCCACATAATGATTGGGCAAAAAAACACGGCCGGAAACTTTTCAAGAATATCCCACCCAGCCAGCCAATCATTGTCTTACGCCCAGGAGAGAGAATTCTTGCCCATACTCATGAATTTATTGGGATCAAGGCGCCAGGAACAAGCACCATGCAAGCCCGTAGCACCTGGGGGCGGAATGGAATTGCTGTTTGTCTTGATGCAGGCTGGGGCGACCCCGGATATATCAACCGTTGGACAATGGAGATATACAACATGAACCAGCACGAAAGCGTTGTTTTGCCTGTGGGCGAGCGTGTTGCTCAAATGGTCTTTTACGAAACAGGCCCTGTTGATAGTGAATACAAACGCCTCAGTGGCAAGTACCAAAGCGATGTAAGCGAGGATCTACCTGCTATTATCAAGAACTGGAAACCAGAGCAAATGCTCCCACGTGCATACCAGGACAAACGACGCCACCCACTCCCCATTAAAGGGCTTCGTCATGTCTAGTGCCGCTCAACAGCCTACAAGCACAAACGGGCAAGGACTCTTCTTTGTACTGGAAGGAACCGATGGTTCCGGCAAAGGAACACAGTTTGAGCTGTTGGTCGAACGCTTACGAAAAGCAGGACACGATGTGGCGACTTTTGACTTTCCTCGCTATGACAATGAGTCGAGCTATTTTGTTCGTGAATACCTAAATGGTAAATATGGTTCACAACAACAAGTTGGGCCCTATACAGCATCATTGTTCTACGCACTAGACCGTTATCAAGCAGCGGAAGAAATTCGAGACGCCCTCAACCAAGGCAAGCTCGTACTGGCTAACCGCTTTACCGGGTCGAGCCTAGCCCACCAGGGACTTGTCTTTGATAACCCCGATGAGCGCAAAGGTTACTTTGTGTGGCTAGACAATTTGGAGTTTGTAACCCTGCAAATTCCACGTCCCGACTTAAGCATTGTCTTGAGAGTGCCCGCCGATATCGCACAGGGACTTGTTGATAAAAAAGAAGGCAGACTATATACAGATAAAAAACGAGATTTGCACGAGGCAGATCTTGATCACCTAACAAAAAGCGTTGAGGTATATGACGATCTCTGCCAACTGTTCCCTAAGGACTTTTATAGAATTGACTGCGTTCGCAACAATGAACTTCTATCGATTGAAACAATTAATGACATAATTTGGGAGACACTACAGCCTATGTTGCCACACAAAACGCAAAAAAAAACGACAAACGATGATATTAAACGATCAAAAAACCCGTTTGTAAATAAGACTTCTTATGGTTACGAAGTTACGCCTGAAGGCGATGCATTTCTTGCAAAAGCAGTAACGAATACGACCGACGACGTTTACGCCTTCACTGACAACCTCGGCACAACGACAGTGGCCGCCGCAATGGCACGACTGAGTCGCCGGGGCGATGATATGCGCGTTACCATTCTTGATGAATTTGCTATGTCCGCCGGAAAAGACGAAAAGCTTCTGCAGCGCGTCATTACGGCATACGGCGATGACTCTGTTCAACAGCTCGTCGGGCAGCATGTTGTGGTCGAAAACGCCAGCAATATACTTACAAAGAAACTTGAATGGGGTAGACTGGCGACCTATCTCGAACAGTCAACCCGCTATATCTATTTTGATCAGAAGAACAAAGCTGGCAAATATCGCTACCATACTCCAGAGCATTTTCCAGATGCAGTACGACGACGATATGAACAAACGCTCGACAAGATTTTTGACATGTACTCAGAGCTAGTTCACAGGGCAACTGACCATGTAAGGTCGTCGTCCAGTGTGCCAAAAGAAGAGCAAGATGCTGCCTGGCAAGGGGCTACTCGTGCTCAAGCCTGTGATGCAATTAGACCTGTTCTTCCTGTCGCAACGACCTCCACCGTCGGTATTTTTGCTTCAGGGCAGGCACTCGAGAGTCTTATTATGCATCTTTTAAGCGATGAGCTGCCGGAGGCTCGCATCGTGGGACAGAAAATACTCGACGAAAGCCGTAAAGTAATCCCCACTTTCTTAGAGCGTGCCGATAAGCCAGATAGGGGCGGGGCAACTATTGCATACCGGGCTCAGACCTACTCGGCCATGTCGTCGCTTACTAACGAAACAATTGAACAACCACACAGTGCAGATCATGAGGCTGTAACCTTGACTGACTATTGGCCAAGGAACGAGCTGAATTTGGTGCCAGATATGCTCTACGAACACAGCAACTTATCGTTGCGCGAGTTAAAAACAGCCGTTGCAGAGTGGCCATATGCTCGTAAAGAACAGGTTTTGAATAGTTACATGGGGGAACGTCTCAACCGGCGACACAAGCCAGGAAGGGCGTTAGAGAATGCTCATTACAGCTGGGATATTATGTGTGACTACGGAATATTTCGTGATCTGCAACGACATCGAATCGTTGATGATCTAGAGTGGCAGAAGTTAACTCCTCGTTTTGGCTATGATATACCGGAACTAGTTGAACAAGCTGGACTAACAGATCTATACGAAGACTGTTTTCGACTCAGCACCGAGCTGTATAGCTATCTGCAAACGTCCTACCCTCTTGAGGCGCAGTATGCAACCCTACTTGGGCATAAAATGCGCTGGAAAGTTACTTTGAATGCTCGGGAAGCATTTCATTTCTGCGAGCTTCGAAGCAGCCCACAAGGACACCCTGGTTATCGTCTTGTGGCACAGCAAATACACGCCAAGATCGCTGAGGTGCACCCGCTTCTGGCCGGTCATATGAAATTTGTAAACCAGGGCGAGGACGCTGAGCTGACAAGACTTGCCGCCGAACGCTATACACAGTTCAAGTTACAGCAACTTTCCTGACGTTCAGAAATATGTCATTGACAAATACCAGATACCTAGTAGAATTGATGACTATGTTGATGTGCAAGAGAGTAATTATTCTAGATTTCCTCTTTACTGGCTCAAAGAGCTCAGTTTGCGCATAACCGAAATATAAATGCAAGACAACCGAGCTCAACAGAGCTCGGTTTTTTGTTTAAGCAGAAAGATGGAAATGTCAGAACATTCGGCAAAAACAGTAGGCTCATTAGGACCAGAAGTATGTGGTCTAGAGTGGCAATACCCTGCTCAGCACCCAAACACACCCCAACCCGATGGTCAAGAAGGGGGAATTGCTGTCATGAGGTCTGGGCAGATTTTCGGGGTTAAGGCGAGTCGTTACAGACTACCAGAGTTGAAGCTTGTAAGCGGCGTTCACCAAAACGATATTTTCCCGCTGCAAGGTGTTACGTCAGAGGGAGAAATCATGGATGGTAAGGTTGGCATTGAAATGGAATTACTTAGTGTTGATAGTAGTGGGCAACCTGCGACCTTGAGAAATAACGGCGGAGCAGTTTTAAACCGAGAGTTAGAGCCCATCATTGGTGAGCACCCCGAGTTGTATCAATATACAGCCGAAATTGATGATGGTCCTCATCTAACAACAGATACAGTACCAGGAGGCATTGTAAAAAAACTCCGTGCTCTTCAAGCTGCAATGCCGGTCGGTATGAGCATCGACCCTGCCTCTGCATGGATGGATCGTGTGCCCACACACGAAGACGTAACAGACAATCCATATGTACGCGTAATGGTTGACCTGTTAGGTGACCACATACTCAACTTCGTAGGTCATGGCATACATGAACACTATGATGTTGACCCTGACTACATTCACATCGCTGGAAGATATATGCAAATTTTGGCACCACTCCTAAATGCCGGACTGCAGGCAGCACCCTACATGCACGGCCAGTTACAACCACGCTTGTCAGAAATTTTTGCCGGTCACAAAGATCTAGAGCCTCTATTGGAGGTAGAGCGCGCTTCAAACCAAGCTGGCTGGTATTCTGTTCGATATCCAACCAGATCTCTGGCATCACCATCAGGCGGTGTATCCACAATGACCCACGAAACAAAAGAAGAAGTCTTACGTTATGCAGATCAACGCTTAAGAGACGGGGTTGTTAATAACGTATCAAGAGCCTATGGCCAACACGGAGATGTTAGACTTCGTTACGACCTTCCACCAGGACGGGTGGAATTATGCGTCAAGGATGATCCACTTGCGCGCGTTGAAACCATAACTGCGTACATGGACATGGCGTGGGCAGTTGTGGGATCAATCGAAACTTATGCACGTGCAGGACAGTTAGAACAGTTACACACTGCGTTTCGTGGTTTATTTGGTAGTGAAGTGGATCCTGCGGAAATGACACCCCTCTTTGAGCGAACTCACCGTAACAGTCTTCGTCTGGCAAAAGACGGACCTCAAGCACAAATCGAGGATGGACACGGTTGTTTTGTGCCAACACCTCACCTGGTTGAGCAATTATTTGATTTTTGTGATGCGGCTGCGCACCCTATCTCTCACACAAGCAGGATGATCGTCAGAGGTAGCCTACAATCAGATCAAGTTCGTACTAGCTCGACAATTAACGACTACTATAGAACGGGCACAGGAACACCTGCGGACTATCACAAAGTGAGGGCCAGTGACCTTAGAGCAAGCGGCATGTCAGAAAGAGCAATTCTACAGCAGTTAACAAAAGAGCGTGTGCAAGCATTCAGTGGCTATTTAACTTTGCACACTGCATGATCTTTGTTAAGGTTTAACCCATGGAAGAATACCTTAGAAAACTTGTTGCATATAAAACAGTTGTCGGCAATACCAAGGCTATAGACGATTCTCTTGACTGGCTTGAAGCATACTTCAGTGATCATTACATGTATACACACCGCATCGCTCATAATGGTGTTGGGAGTCTTATCGCAACGACAAAACCAACAAGAGAACCGCGTGTACTTTTACAGGCACACTTGGATGTTGTTGCAGCAAAAGATACTCAATTTAAACTTATTCTTGACGGAGACAAGCTAATAGCACGTGGTGCCTATGACATGAAGTTTGCAATTGCCGTTTTTATGGAATTGGTTGCAGATATGCAATCAATTATAGGAGACTACGACTTTGGCATCATGATCACCAGTGATGAGGAAGATGGTGGCCATAATGGTGTTAAGTATTTGCTAGATGATGGATGGTCTGCCGGTGTGTGTATTCTGCCTGACGGAGGTGATAACTGGAAACTAGAGGAAACCGCAAAGGGTTTTTGGTTACTTGAAGCAATTGCACATGGAAAAGCGGCTCATGGGTCACGACCCTGGGATGGTGATAATGCGATAGATCGACTCCTCGGCTTCATTCG
>DAISWP010000004.1:13459-35134 GCA_036826335.1 Candidatus Saccharimonadota bacterium
CATTCGAGAGACAGAGAAACCGTTTGCAAAACAAACTGCAACAACACCAACCCTAGCAGTAACAACCATTAATGGCGGCACTGCCGTTAATCAAATCCCCGACATTGCTAGAGCTAGCCTGGACATACGCACAACTAAAACAGGCAACCACCATGAAATAATGGCCGCAATACGCAACAATGCAGCAAAGTACAGGGTAGAAGTGGAGCGTGTTTTTGGTGGTGAGCCCCACACCACAAACGTTAAAGATACAACCGTTCAAAGTTTCTTAGAAATCACGAGTCAGGTGCGTAAAGAATCCCTGGGCTTATCAAAGTCATTAGGTGCATCCGATGGGAGATTTTTTGCGAGCCATGATATTACAACGCTAATTATGCGCCCTCGTGGAGGCGGTGCTCACGGGCCAGATGAGTGGGTGAACAAAACGGATTTGCCTGTTTTTAAAAGAATACTAAGGGAGTTCTTAAACAAACATGCGACCTATGCCGTTGACAAATCAGTGACAAACTGACTATAATACACCTATCGTTACCAAAGACAGTAGCTGCAGTAATGCTTAATATGCTACCGAGGTAGAAACAATCTAAACGAAATGTTTCATGCTCACGCGAAAAGTCTTTGGATCATCCAAGGACTTTTTTAGTCGGGCGGTAACGTGAGGGATCTATGGTCGATGATTTCTCAAAAAAATCAATAAATAGGAACTAATCTATGGCATTAACCAAAGATAAGAAACAAGCAGTCGTTGATGAAGTCGCTGGCTTATTGCAAACTTCAAAGATGACCGTTGTAGCTGCCTACCAAGGCACTACCGTCAAGGCATTACAACAACTACGCAAAGAAGCGAAAGCAGACGGCACTGTTGTGAAGGTTGCGAAGAACCGCCTTGTGATTCATGCGGTCCAATCTAGCGAATCGCTCAAGGACACAGACACATCTGCGCTGAAAGGCCAGCTAATCTATGCTTTTAACGATACCGATGAGGTTGCTCCCGCCAAGACGCTGGCAACGTTTGCAAAACTTAACCCAAGCATTCAATTTGTTGGGGCAATTAGTGCAGACGGCTCGTTTCTAAGTGCGGAAGAAATTTCAGCGCTAGCTACATTACCAAGCAAAAATCAACTTATTGCAGGGATCATCAATACACTACAATCACCCGTTAACGGTGTGATGAGTGGTCTAAAAGGCAACTTGCACGGATTGCTTGGTGCAATCGAAGCAAAAGCCGC
This sequence comes from Candidatus Saccharimonadota bacterium, assembly GCA_036826335.1. Classification (GTDB taxonomy): domain Bacteria; phylum Patescibacteriota; class Saccharimonadia; order Saccharimonadales; family AWTP1-31; genus DAISWP01. Next base: position 14,689 of record DAISWP010000004.1, read on the forward strand.
AAATTAATCGAAAGGAAGAATAATGGCAGATTTAAAGAAATTCGCAGAACAGCTCGTTAACCTGACTGTTCTAGAAGTAAACGAACTAGGGACAATCCTAAAAGAAGAGTATGGCATTGAACCAGCAGCCGCAGCTGTTGCTGTCGCCGCTGCTCCAGCAGACGCTGCTCCAGCAGAAGAAGCAAAGAGTGAGTACGATGTCGTCCTTAAGGACGCAGGCGCACAGAAAGTCGCCGTTATCAAGGCTGTGAAAGATCTCACTGGTCTTGGTCTTGGTGAAGCAAAAGCACTTGTAGACGGTGCTCCAAAAACCATTTTGGAAAAGGCTAAAAAAGAAGACGCCGAAGCCGCAAAGAAAGCATTGGAAGATGCTGGCGCAACTGCAGAACTGGCTTAATATATTTCTGCAAAACACAATTAAACCACTCACCTGTAAAGGAGGGTGGTTTAATTTTTTCCACAGGTTTTTATATTGACGTTTTGACTTGTTTTCCCATTCATGGTACGTTTATGCCTGAGTGTACCTAAACAAACACTTATGTACGAGGGAGCCACATGGCGGATGTACCAGAAAAACAAATCAAAAGATTACGAAGCTTAATACAAGAAGCAGAGACAAGTCTAGCGGCAGCGAAAGAACTGCTTGTTAGTCTTGTGGGCGACGACCCGGTCCTGACAGCCACAACCAAAGACGAAGCGCTTGGGAAGGTTATTGAAGGTGTGTTCGATGGCCAGAACATGGTGGGAAGCGACGCAAAGACCTACCCTATACCTGCGAACTACGCTAGCAAGTCAAAACTTGTTCAGGGAGATATTCTTAAGTTAACCATTGCAGACGATGGAACGTTTCTTTATAAGCAAATTGGGCCAGTCGCTCGCAAACAGGTTGTCGGCGTTCTAGAGCTAAATGATGGACACTACTTTGTAACTGTTGGGAACAAAGCATATCGCGTATTGCTTGCGAGTGTGACGTATTTCAAAGCAAAACCTGGTGATCAGGTTAGTATCAACGTCCCTGAAGAAGATGATTCTGCCGAGTGGGCTGCACTCGAAGCAGCCCTATAGATCAACGCATACCTCGTGTGCATATTGCACAACAACAATCGAGCCCTGGTTCGCTATAATAGTAGGACTATGGGGCAGGCATTATATCGAAAGTACCGTTCAGCGAGTCTAGATGACGTTGTTGGGCAGGAACATATCACAAAAACACTGCAAAACAGCCTCACAAACAACAAGATTAGTCACGCGTACTTATTTACGGGCCCCAAAGGAGTAGGTAAGACGTCTGTGGCCCGCATTTTAGCTCGTGCCGTAAACAACATTACGAACGAAAGCGCCGATACTTTACTTGATGTTATCGAAATTGACGCAGCAAGTAATAGGCGAATTGACGAGATCCGGGATCTTCGAGACAAAGTTCACATTCTTCCCTCGTCGCTGAAGTATAAAGTGTACATTATTGATGAAGTACACATGCTTACGCGAGAAGCATTTAATGCACTCCTCAAAACGCTCGAGGAACCGCCTAGCCACGTTATTTTCATTCTGGCCACTACGGAGTTTCATAAGCTACCAGAAACCATAGTAAGTCGCACCCAGCATTTTTCATTCAAGCCGATTGACCCTCTGGTTGCCCGCAAACATTTACGCTTTATCGCAGACAAGGAAAAAATCGTAATAGATGACGACACGTTACAGCTTATTGCTGAACATGGCGCAGGAAGTTTTCGAGATAGTATTGGGCTGCTTGATCAAGCAAGGAATATCGGCCCTAAAATTACGAAACACGATGTAGAATCGCTGCTTGGGCTATCTGACCAGTCAACAATCAGCGAAATTGCTACTGCAATCCAACAGGGAACGCCAGCCCAACTGCTGTCTTTGATCCAAAGGACTGCCGAGCAAGGCACTTCTGCAGCAAGCATCGCAAAACAACTTGGCTCGTACCTACGTGAAGAAGTGGCTAATGGCACGGCCGTAGATCTGAGCCTATTACGCTCGCTACTTGATGTGCAGGCAAGCCCACAGCCTGACCGACTTTTAGAGATAGTCCTGCTTGAGTCTCTTTTTCAGAACGGCAGCGTGCAAACGCAAGAGGTTGCTGCAGACACCGCTGCCCCCGTCCAAATCCCTTCACCAGAAGTAAAAGAGAGCACAGAAGCAACGTCAGTACCAAAAAACGCCCCACCAGAGAAGAAGACATCTGGATCAGCTAAGGCAACTGACTTATCAAACGAAACCTGGCAAGCAGCCCTAGAGACAGTTAAGAAAAAACATAACACTTTGTATGGCATTCTTAGAATGGCAGAGCCATTGTTTGACGGAACAACTCTAACGCTACAGTTCCGTTTCGCGTTTCATCAGAAACAGCTGAAGGATCCAAAGAATCAAACGGTCCTTAAGGAAATCATGAAGCAGACATTGCAGAAGGATGTATCAATCGTTGCCACGATATTAGAGAAAGGCACTCCCAGCGAAGCGAAAAAAGTACCAAAGGCAAAGTCGACAGCACCATCACTGGAGAGCGTTAGCAATATTTTTGGTAGTGCAGAAGTGCTAGAATCCTAATAACAAGCTAGAGGGGAACAGGTTGGATCAAAAAGCAATTATACCACCACAGAATATTGATGCTGAGGCAAGCTTACTTGGCGCTATTCTTATAGATAGCGATGCCATTGTTAAGGTGGCCGACACCGTATCCCCTAATGACTTTTACGACCCGAAGCATCTGCGTATTTACGAGGCTGTCGTGCAGCTCTACGAGAAACATCAGCCAATAGATGTATTAACGCTCGCGAACCAGTTAAAAAGCACGGGCTTTATCGACTTCGTGGGTGGAGCGACATATTTAACGCAGCTAACGAATTTCGTACCAACCGCGGCTCATGTTGAGCAGTATGCAGAAATTGTTTCACAGAAATCATTGCGAAGACGCCTCATTAAAGCCTCACAAGACATTGTAGAGCTGGGGTATCAGGAAGATCAGGCATTGCAAACACTCATAGAGCAGGCTGAAAGTCGTCTTTTTGAAGTTAGCCAGCAACATGTTAAGCAAGATGTGGTTAGCCTAGAGACTATCCTTAGCGAGAGTTTTGAACGTCTAGACGAGTTACATAAAGACAAGGGAAAGATTCGTGGAGTACCGACCGGTTTCAAGGACTTAGACAACATCCTTGCCGGTTTGCAACGATCCGATCTTTTCATACTCGCCGCCCGACCCTCCATGGGTAAAACTGCATTGGCACTAAATTTGGCCCACAATATTGCGCTCAAGGCAGAGCAACCTGTTCTTTTGTTTAGCCTCGAGATGAGCAAAGAGCAACTTGTTGATCGAATGCTTGCTATGGAGTCCGGTGTTGACGCTTGGGCACTACGCACAGGTAATTTAAGCGATACTGATTTTGAGAAAATAGGACAAGCTATGGGGAGCCTGAGTGAAGCACAAATCTTTATTGATGACACGCCAGGCATCACCGTGAGTGACTTGCGCACAAAAGCTCGTCGTGAGGCTCACATGCGCCCGCTAGGACTTATTATTGTCGACTACCTTCAACTCATGAGTGGGGGAGCGCGATTTGGCGGTGACGGCAACAGAGTCCAAGAAATATCCGAAATTTCCAGAGGACTCAAGGGTATTGCTCGCGAACTCGATGTACCTCTTATAGCACTCAGCCAGCTGAGTCGCTCTGTAGAAAGCAGGAGTCCTCAAATTCCACAATTGCAGGACTTGCGTGAGTCAGGTTCAATCGAACAAGATGCGGACGTCGTCGCCTTTATATATCGCGAAGATTATTACAACCCAGAGACCGAGCGAAAGAACATAACGGACATATTTATCAAAAAGCATCGTAACGGTCCTACGGGCGCTGTTGAGCTATACTTCGACAAAGAGAAGCAACGATTCAGAAGTGTCGACACAAAACACCGTGATCCTTTTAACTAAATGCTATACTAAGCGTAAGAACTATGGGAAAGAGTAAACTTCGGGTGTGGCTAGTAGGTGCTTGGCAACCGTTCTTTATGATTGCCGTAAGCACTGTCTTACTAGGTTCTTTGCTCAGGATAAAATTGGGCAGCTTGGTTGCGGGCGTAACACAGCCAGAGCAATCATTACTTCTGACGCGCGGGATGAATAGCATCATAAACAACCCGATTAACGCACCGTACCGACTGGTCCAGAAGTTAATTGTTCACGTGTTCGGGATGAACCCTGCGAATGTTCGCATGGCGAGTATCTTAATGGCGTTTGGCTTTGCTTATACATTCTATTTTGTAGTCAGACACTGGTACGGACGACACGTTGCCATTATTACGAGCACTTTGTTCATTACTTCGGCATGGTTCCTACACATAAGTCGCACGGGCACGCCAGATGTAATGCAGTTTGGCATTTTATTGCTACTTGGTTTTTACCTTTGGCTTAAACGAGAACAAAGACACCCTGCCTTTATTGTTTTGATTGGTGCTGCTGTGTCGCTTCTCTTGTATACACCAGGTTTTCTCTATCTGTTTATTTTGGCGACTGTATGGCAAAGAAAACGCATCGCCACCATATTGAAATCTCCTTTCTATGCAGTTATCACTGTCGCAGTGATGATCGTGCTTCTGACTCCGCTTGCGTACAATCTGCAGAGCAGAGAATTTTCTATCTCTTTTCTTGGATTGCCGGCAGCGTGGCTGCATGACATGGCGTATGTACCCCGTAATATACTAAGGACTGTCGGATACTTAGGCGCGCTCGGGCCGAACACACCCGGACAATGGCTTGGGCGCCTCCCTCTTTTGGACTTTTTTGTACTCATATTTTCGGTGTTGGGCGCATATACGCACGCTATAAACAGGAGACTTGATCGTAGCAAACTCGTCCTCGGGGGTTTTAGTGTTGCTATTATTTTAACTTCGCTCGGCGGGACAATTGGGTTAGCAATTCTCTTGCCATTTTGCTACTTACTTGTGGCTGCGGGCATCTCGTTTACACTAGATCAGTGGTTTACGGTTTTCCCACGCAATCCTGTGGCAAAGTACCTCATAAGTATACTTTTGATTGTTTCTGTGCTGACTTCTGCTTGGTACAACCTAAGCCATTACTTCATTGCGTGGCCACATGCACCACAGACACAATCTGTCTATAAACCCCTGATCGATGGTACAATAGCTGAGTAACAATTTCTGGAGGATACATGAGTAAATTCGATCAAGCAAAGATGCTATTAAAAGTAAAAAAACTACAAAAAGAACTGCAGAAGCAGATTATTACCGTCGAGCAAGGCGACGGGGCAGTACGGGTAGAGATTACCGGGGAGCAGAAGATAAAGAAAATCCATATCGACCCAGCAAAAGTTGATTTAGATGATATTCGTGAACTCGAGCGTTGGGTTGAGGATGCAGTTAAAGAGGCCATCCAACAAAGTCAAAAGCTTGCTGCAGAGAAGATGCAACCAATGATGGGCGCGTTGGGTGATCTTGGTTTGTAGAGACATATGCAAATCCTTCCTCCAGCACTGGAAAAACTGATTGAGGCACTTGGTGGGCTTCCCGGTGTTGGGCCGCGAACCGCAGAGCGTTATGCATATTTTTTGCTAAAAAATGATCGCCAACTTGCGTCTCGTATCGCATCAACCGCCGCAACGCTGCACGACGATATTGATTATTGCAAAAAAACGTTTGCGCTTGTCCAAAAAGGACAAGAGTATTCAGAACTATACACCGACCCGCGAAGAGATAAGACCTTAGTTGCAGTCGTTGCAGAGCCGTTCGATATTGTAGCCTTAGAAAAAACAAGCCAGTACCACGGCACATACCACGTACTTGGTGGTGTTTTGTCTCCTATTGATGGCGTTACCCCCGAGCAACTCCATGTTAGAGAGTTACTGGCGCGTATTGAGGAAGATGCTGTCAAGGAAGTGATCCTGGCTACGAATGCAAGCGTAGAAGGAGAATCAACAGCACTCTACTTGCAACAGCAGCTCCAAAAAACGGGTGTGGTTGTCTCAAGACTCGCCCGCGGCCTGTCTGTGGGTGTCGATTTAGAATATGCCGACCAACTCACTCTTGGTCGAGCACTCGAAGGTCGTCAAGTAGTCAATTAATCAATAACTAGCTATACTACAAAGATGGATTTTAATAGTGCGGTAAAGCATGTTGGTGATCTTGTGGAAGCGGCAAAGTCTATTGTAATCATTCAAGCTGACAACCCTGACGCAGACAGTCTTGCGAGCGCTCTTGCGCTAGAACATATATTGGGAGACAAAGGCAAGGCAGTGTCTTTATATTGCGGTGTTGATATACCGGGTTATTTGCGTTATTTTCCTGGCTACGACCGCGTCAGCAGGGAGCTGCCCAAAACGTTTGATCTCGCGATTATGGTTGATTGCTCGTCCATCACCCTGCTCGAGCAGCTAGAAAAAACAAAACAAATAACAAAGTTAGGCCGGCAGCCGTTTATAGTTATCGACCATCACACGAGTGAAGTCGACCTCCCTGTCGAGCATGTCCTACTGGCAAACGATAAGGCAGTTGCGACAGGTGAAGTTATTTACGAACTTGCGCAGGCGCGCGGGTGGCAGATCAACAAAGAAGCGGCTGAATTTCTAGCTTCATCGATCCTTGCCGATTCACTCGGTTTAACAACCGAGGCGGTAACAGGCAGATCTATCCACATACTAGGTGAGCTGGTGGACCAGGGTGTCAGCCTCGCAGAGATCGATGCGCGAAGGCGTACGACCATGATAAAACCGCTGCCGATCATTGCATATAAGGCAAAGCTGCTAGAGCGTATTTCATATTACTGCGATGATCGACTTGCAGTGGTAGTTATTCCCTGGAAAGAGATTGAACAGTACAGCCCACTCTACAATCCAGGGGTACTCGCCCTAGAGGAGCTACGGCTTGCCGACAAAGTCAAGATAGCCATCGCCCTTAAAACCTATCCTGACGGCAAAATAACCGGTAAGCTACGTTGTAACTTCGGGTGCAAGATAGCGAATGACCTAGCTGGGCATTTTGGAGGTGGTGGCCATCCAGCTGCTGCGGGGTTTAAGACGTTTGGCTGGGATCAAAACGATCTACTAGCTGAGATTATCAAGCAAGCGCAGTTACTGCTAGATAAGGAGCAAGCACGTGCGTCTATATGACACCATGGCGCGTTCTTTGCGCGAGTTTACTCCCAAGAATAAGGACAGTGTTGGACTTTATACCTGTGGGCCTACCGTTTACGACTACCCACACCTTGGCAACTGGACCGGCTATGTCTACTGGGATGTACTTGTCCGAACGCTTACGAATGCTGGCTACGATGTAAACTGGTTCATGAACATCACGGACGTTGGTCATCTTACCAGTGACGCCGACGAAGGAGAAGACAAACTCGAGAAGGGTGCTCGAAGAGAAGGCAAAACAGCCTGGCAGGTTGCCGAATTTTATACAGAGGACTTTTTGCAAGGTCTGAAGCTACTTAATATTATCGTTCCGAAAGAGCACCTCATCAAAGCAACCGACCATATACCTGAGCAAATTCAGCTTGTTACACAACTCGAAGAGAAAGGGTACACCTACAAAACTGATGACGGTGTGTACTTCGATACGACCAAACTGGATGACTACGGGAAACTAGCTCGTCTAGATATTGCAGGGCTTCAAGCAGGTACACGGGTAGGGATTGGTCAAAAGCGAAGCATTACGGATTTTGCCCTTTGGAAATTTAGTCCTGCAAACCAAAAACGCGATATGGAATGGGATAGTCCCTGGGGGAAGGGCTTTCCTGGTTGGCACCTAGAATGTTCGGCAATGGCTATGAAATATTTGGGTCAAACACTCGACATACATGCGGGTGGCATTGATCACATACCCGTTCACCACACAAACGAAATTGCTCAAAGTGAAGCCGCAACAAAGCAGCCCTTTGCAAACTATTGGCTACACAACAACCACCTGCTTATAAATGATGGAAAAATATCCAAGAGTGAGGGGAACGGTATAACGCTGCAAGATATACAAAAGCGTGGATATCCAGCAAGGGTTTTTCGTCTTTTTGTATTGCAAAGCCACTTTCGTACCCAAAGTAATTTTAGCTGGGATTTGCTTGAGGCTGCACAACAAAGACTTGAAGGCTTGCAAGCATTTGCAGACCTTCGTTTTCAACAGCAGCCACATGCGATTCGTCTGGACGAGTCGATCGAGAACACGAGACAGCTGCTACAGAATGCACTAGAGAATGACTTAAACACACCGAAAGCATTGGCTTTACTAAGTGGGCTCGAAGATGCCGCCAGCAACGGTCTTCATGCGAAAAATTTTGATTCGTTTATTGAATGGCTAGACACGCTCTTGGGGCTAGACCTTACCAAGTCGGTAGATATATCTTCCGAACAAAAAGACCTAATCATTGCGCGAGAGAAAGCACGCGACAATAAAGACTTTGCTCAATCGGATCAATTGCGACAAGAGTTATCAAACCAGGGCATCCTCGTACGCGACACAAAAAATGGTTCTATCTGGTCAAGAAAAATAGTGTAAATATATTATTTTGCTTCAGGCGTATCTGTGGCAAGCTCTTTGTGCTGGGTGATCCAGTCCAAAAGCAGTATACGTATGCACCCGGCAATAGGTATTGCAAATAAGGCGCCCAGAATCCCACCATAGCTGATACCAAGTAACGCCGACACAAACACCGTTAAGGGCGTCAGGTCGTTCTGCTTGGACTGTACATATGGTTGCAGGGTCATGTTTTCTATTTGCATGTAGACAACAAAGTAAATCGCAATAAATATTGCCAGATTGAACGAGCTCAACAAGCAAGCGCCGACAACGATGAAGGCACCAATGGGATTTCCGATCATGGGCACCAAGCCGAATATCGCCATGATGCCTGCTAAGGCAACGGCGTTCACCGATACGTGCAGTAGTGAACTCGCAATCAGCAATACAACAAGCAGCAGTGCGGCAGCTATCGTCGCCATGATGAGTTGGCCATTCACGTACCCCGTAACCATCCCGTACATCCTATTGAGTAATTCTTTGCTGTGCTTGCGCTTTCTTAGCGGCACGACCATCTGCATCCTCGCAATCCATGCTGGCCCCTCGTTCAGCATCATGAATGTCATTGCTAGAACTGCGAGCGTAGATACAATCCCGCCACCAATGCGACCCGCCGTATCTATTACGGGCTTAGCTTCCAGGCGACTTCCAAAATCTCTCGCGAAGTCGTCAAGTCTGGTGTCCATGTTGTATTGCCGAATTGCACGACCAACAGGTGAATTTTGATTCTTTAAATCCTGAATAGTCTCTGGAACCGTATCGACAAAGTCGCCTACCTGACGAACAAGGGGTGGTATCACTAGCGAAAGATAAACAACGAGCACGATAATAACACTAAAGAATGCAACCGCTGTCGCTGCCGTCCGCCGCTGCTTGCCAAATGCTTGAGAAAGTCTGCTCACCGCAGGATTTAGGGCCATTGCCAAGAAGGCAGCTATTAGAATGAGCGTAAGTGCTTGCGACAACGCAGAGACCAATTTTACTGCCAGCAATGCTATGCCAATCATCGCCAGAACGCGGAAGATCGTCTTGTTCGATATGGTTAATTCTACCTTTTGTCTGAAGATGCTCATGTCTTTGAAACCATTATGCTACTTTTTTCTTTTTCTGCCTAGACAGTTCTTGGTATTGTTTCACAATTTGTGATCCAACATTGTTAACATCACACCGCTCTACTATATGCTGTTGCTGTTTTAGCACGCTACGACTCTTCTTAGGGCTTCCCGAGTATTCTGAAATTTTCTGGGCAAGCATGGTCGCGTCTTCTGGAGGAAATAGCACTTCCTCTACGTCACCCAGCACCGCTCTATAACCGATGTTGTCGCCAGCCAGGACGAGTGTTCCCGCTGCCATTGCTTCCAGTAGTACAATACCGAAACTCTCGCCACCAGAACTAGGGAAGACAGCAATATCGGCATTAGCTAGATGCTCACGTTTTTGCTCTTCGGTAACAAAGCCCGCAAAGGTGGCCTGATCAGCAACACCAAGACTGTTTGCCTCTGCTACCAACTGGGTATGCAAGGGACCTTTGCCGCATATGATCAGTTCATAGTTTTGCCTATTCTCCAACAGAGAGAATGCTCGAATAAGTGTCGTAGCATTTTTTCGTTTGACGAGACGCCCCACAAAAACGATTGTTGTTTTATCTTTTTTGTCCCGCTTTATTGTCTTGCTCAGACGAAACTGCTTCGCATCGATAACATTCGGTATAATCTGTCCCCGCACATTCATCATGATAGCCATATAATCAGCTGCTGGCTTTGAAACAGGCCAACATGCATCGAGCTTTCTCTTAGAAGAACGATACATCGTTCTTAGCAAGCGGCTCGCTCTATCTACCGCTACAGAGTCAACGACCACGTGAAACGTCCCCACAATTACTGTGTTTGGTGCCGCCAGTGACATAACCCGTCCTGCGGACCATGGTGCGTAGGGCATTTGAATATGCAGTACATCCAAATCTAGTTCGTGCAGCATTTTCTTAATCCGTTGTTTGGATGCTGGCAGGGGAATTCGTACCGTGTTTTTGTTAAAGCGTAGGCCGATCGTCTTGCTTAGTCGATGCACATTTGGGTCTCCAGCAATGCCTTCGCCAACGAGGTAGTGCACGGCATGCCCTTTGCTCGCAAGCCAACCCCCAAGCGTTTTCACATATTGCTGGACACCATCGGGTATATCGAGTCGATCGTCTAAAACAAATCCGATTTTCATGTTATTTTCGAATGACTTTCTTGTACAGTTTTTCGTATTGATCAGTCACGCTTCCATAGTCGTATTCTTTTACAAAGTCGTGCGCCCAATCAAGCCAGAGGCCTCGGTGATGGGCATCATTTAGCAACAGCGATAGACGAGCCGCAAACATCTTTGTGTTCGTCGGGTCAACAATACTTACTGCACCTCGGCCTGTCATTAGGCCAACGTATCCCTCGTTATTGCCAGCGACTGTTACGGCACCCGCTGCCATCGCTTCCAGCAGTACGATGCCGAAACTTTCACCAAACAAAGCAGGGCTACAAAATATGGTCGCCTCTTGAAGCAGTTTAATCTTTTCTTGCTCGCTCACAAAGCCATAAAAATGGACATTTGGGATGGCTTCTTTTTCGACACGGTCTTCGAGTCGACTACGTAAGCGACCATCGCCAACAATTCTCAACTCGAGATCTTTATCCTGCAGGGAAAGCTCCTTAAATGCATCGAGCAGATGGGTTGCGCCTTTACGTCGTTCGAGCCTCCCAACAAACAGAACGTTCTTGCGCGTAGGCTTGGGTGTAGCCGTAGGGCGATAGCTTTTAATATGTATACCGTTAGGGATTACTTGTATGTCCAGTCGAGGAGAATACCCCAGCGATATATTCTTAGCGACCTCAGACACTGCTGTTACGGCATCTAGTCTGGGCTCAATAAAACGAGCTATGGGTGTCATCAATTTCTCGAACGATTTGCTGATCATGCCGCCGGGCAGTGACGCATGCATAGTCCCAATATTCTTGGTGGGTGAGCGCGCCAAAAGCTGAACACCCAGCAAGGGAAGACCTGGTTCATGAATGTGCAACACATCAAACTTCTGCTCAGCGAACATTTGATCAATCTTTTCGAAGTTTTTGGCCATGCCTATATCTGCCTTGGTGTGAAACGGCGTGTTTAACTCCGTAGAACTCCCAAGCAAAATAACATTGTCCTCGATCTCGTCGGGCAGATGGCGCGATTTTGGTGCAATGATGCGCACATAGTGCCCCCGGGCATCCAACTCGCGAGCTAACTCACGTATGCACGTTTGGACGCCACCAGGACGATAGTAGTTATACGGACACACCAGCCCAATTCTCATATATTCAGAGTATAGCAGGTTGTTACTGCGACAAGAGGCGACGAATCTTCAACGGGATAATTCCGGCGGCATCTTTTGCATCAGCAATGACCGTAGGGGCATGCGCTAAAAGTCGAGACGATACAACCGTCACATCACTATAGATTACCTTCATGTGCTCACTCACCAGGTGATTATCAAAATACGCATCATGGGCAACAGCGATGTGATGAACAGGCAGGTTTACCTGCTTCGTACACAAATCGAGCTTAAACATACTTACCAAGTTGTCCATGTAGGTTCGGATGTCGTTGCTTTGCCAAAGCGTCACTTCAAAATCAATGCGTCGGTCTCGCTCGGCAACATCTGCGTCCTTAAGCTTCGCGTGTCGCTCGGCAACATGCCGATACGTGGCGCGTATGAAAGCTGGTCTAAGTATAATGTTTCGGCAGAACCATGCAGGTGCGCGATTAGAGAAGAAACTTGCTACATAACGGAAAAAGGTTTTGTTGCGCCGTCTGTACAAAAACTCATCATGATGCACAAAGCCAACCACGCTCACGAGTAGCTCAACTTTCTTGGCAAGATCTGGGTACTTTTGAAGCATGCGAGTAACTACGACAAAGCCAAAAGAGACAGCCATTATGGTTACTTTCTTATTCTTGTAGCGCAGCTTAATGAACGAAGCCAGATAGTCCGCCAAATTGTCGATGCTTGGCTTCTCGGCGATCTTGTAAAAACTCTGCATGCCACCAAAACCTGGCAAGTCGGGCATGGTAACTGCGCCATATTTGTTTAAAAATTCTGCGATGCCAAACTGACGCTCAAGACTTGCATGCAAGCCATATATAAACAGTATTTCTCTTTTTTTATTTTTGGGTGCAGGCATGCGTAGCATTCTGCCCTGCAGTCCGTTCATAAACAGGGGAAATATATAGTCGTTTAAGTCTAGCTTTTTCTTTGGCATATACGTACACACACTCTACGGTACGGACAGCAAAATGCGCAAGCACAAGCACGGTTTATATAGACACTTGGTATACTAATATGACATGAAGAACCGCCACCGAGTAGCATTTATGGTTGTACTTGCGATATTTGCAGCCACCATTCTGTTTGTGCGCCACGAAGATGCTTCTTCGCCGCAGCAAAGTGGCAACAAATCTCAGTCTGGGCAGCTTGGCACGGCCGGCTTCAGAAAAGATGCATATTCTATAGATACACCGGGCTCACCATGGTGGATCGTAAACAAGAAACGCAGTTTACCCAACGGCTACACACCCGCCGACGTAACCGTACCAAGTGTTCGTTTACGCCAATCTGCTGCAAGCGACGAGATGAAGCTCAGTACGCCTGCTGCGAAATCTGCAGAGGCGCTTTTTGCTGCAGCGAAAGAGGCAGGCTATTCGCTCATGCTCGCCAGTGGGTATCGCTCACAAGCGTTGCAAAACGTGCTCTATAACGGGTACGTCGCCAAGGACGGCCAAGCAGCTGCAGATCGATATAGCGCAAAGCCAGGTACGAGCGAGCACCAAACGGGGCTTGCTATGGATGTCTGTCTTGCAAATAGTGGCTGTTCGCTCGAGCAAGCATTCGGGGACACTCCTGCAGGTAAGTGGATTGCTGCCAACGCACACAAGTATGGCTTTATTGTTCGCTATTTACCCGGAAAAGATGCAATTACGGGGTACGAGTACGAACCTTGGCATTTGCGTTATGTCGGCATAGAACTTGCCACAGAATTGCAGCGGAACAACAAAACCATGGAAGAGTTTTTTGGTTTATAGTTACTCGTTCGTCACAGCATCAACGCCAACCCAAACATACTCCCATGGCTCCGGCTCGGGGCCCTGGTCGGTTGCACCGCTCGGGTAGCTGGGAACCCAGCCCGACTCTTTGGCTTTTTGGTAATTATTCGCACTCAACCAAGCAAAACAGCTACTATTTGCAAACGCTATAAACTGGCCATTGGGCATGCACGAAAAGTCCACCGTGTAGCCTGTGTGGTGCCTGGAATAGCCGGGAGGCGCCGTCAGGCTTAAAACCGAGTTAACAATAGCGTCCTGTTCGCCACCGGCAATGTAGTTTTCGTCGCCACTCGCTTGTCGCAAACGCCCAACAAAAAGATCTCGCTGATACTCTATCGATCTATAGCCAGACAGTAGATGCAAAGGGATGCCATCTTTTTGCGCGGCCGCCTTTATACGCTGCCACCCTTGGTATGCTCGCTCTTGCAACAAATCGTCTCCTTCTAGATTCGGCTCGCCCGTTCTTACAATCGGGTTTACGGGTATACTTCGTAAGCGAAAGCCACGACGCTCAGCAATAGATACAATTCGCGCATCGGCAGTCGTGTTGCCCGTAATACGCGGTCGGTTGGCCAACTCCTGAACGTTTGGATAGGCGAAGGTGCTATACAACAGTCGAAACTGTTCCGGTGTGAATGTTTTTAATGATCCAGATTTTTTGCTTATTGTGGGTGGCGTGGACGCGGTCGGTTGTGCGCTACTCGTCTTCGTCTTATTGGTGGTTGAAGGGCTTTGCTGGGCGCGCCATACCATGGCACCAACAACAAAAATCGCAAGCAACGCAAACAAGAGCTTCTTTTTACTTCGCTTGCGATTACGCCGCGCCGATCGAAAGTGTCGCTTTGGCTCTAAAATACGCATAGTCACCGATAAGTATAACCTACATTGTAATTGTAAGAACAGGCTAACTAGGGTAAAATCACCTCTGTACTGGGATGTGGCCAAGTGGTAAGGCACCAGGTTTTGGTCCTGGCATTCGGGGGTTCGAATCCCTCCATCCCAGCCAAGCTGTACACAAAGATTAAAGACCGCGTTCTATGACCGGTCTTTATTAATTTCTACGACCCCTGAGCCCCAAGTACTAGAATTTGCTATGACCGCGTGCCCTGGGATAACACAGCACCAATTTACGTGACCGGGTTCCTTGACCGTCAGCTGAACTAGATAAAAGAAGAATCCTTAGGTTAATTCGATTCTTTGACTCCGTATTACAAATTTACCTTCGATGCCCTCAACTAGATTTGCTTGCTGTGCGTAGGTGCCCTTCATAAGGATATATCTAGAGTATTCGGTCATTGGATCGAGTTGATCGTACTTAACGCCTCTTATGTCCAAAGCCGCTTCAACAACTTCGATGTGCCGTAAGGCTCTTCTTGCTAAGTCGTTACTCACTTCGATTTTCTCTGTGTTTTCAGCTATGAAGCTCAGAAGTTGTTCTCTAAGGTCTTTTTCATTCATGAATTTTTCAGGGCAGTCGTAGTTTATCTTCCGAGTGCAGTGATAATAGACATGACGATTGTATCCGCCGTCTTTGAGAGCCTTAAATTTCTCTTCGGCTGTTATCTCGGAGCCACAGCTTGCACATTGTAATATTCCCTTGAAGGCAAACTTTTTTGAACCCCAGACCGCTCGATTGGGTAGAGCTCTGCTATTTTGCACTTGGTCAAATAGTTCTTTACTAACCAATGGCTTGTGAGCACCTTTGTATATTGTTCCTCCACCTTCGGGATACTCGAACTCTCCATAGTAGAAGGTGTTATTCAGCATCAGGTATACCTGGCTTAGTGATACTCTCACGCCAGACTTATTGGCGAACCCCTTGTCGTCTAACCATTTCTTGATTCTTCTTCCGCTCCAGCCTTCAGCAGCACGTTCAAATATTTGTGTGATCGTTTCGGCTCTGTCTGGGTCGGGAATAATATCTTTAACCCCATTGAAGGCCCTGTTCATATATCCAATTGGTGCCGTTCCTGGTCTCCATCCCATCTCACACTTGGCTCGAATGCCACGCTTTACGTTAATACCTCGATTATCATTTTCAAGCTTGGCTTGCGAGCAGAGGATCATTAGGAGGAATTTCTCATTCGGGTTATTACCGAAAGTTTGCGAGAAAGTGCGTATTTGGAGTAGCTTCTTTTGATCCATAAGATCAACTATTGATCCCAGGTCTCCCGCATTACGGCTTAACCTGTCTGGTGCCCAGGTAAGTATCGCATTGAACTTGCCATCCTTCAGCCCTGATAAGAGCTCGTTATACGTGTCTCGTTGTCCCGATTCCTTAGCCGACTTACTTTCATACTTAGTGTCCGTAATTAATAAGCCCTCACGTTGGGCGAGGGCTTTCATTTCCTTGATTTGTGAATCAATGCTCATCGCTTGACGCTCGTCAGATTCGGAAGACTTTCGAGCGTACAGGCAGTATTTGAGTAATTGAGTATTGTCCGACATGGCTGTATCAACGACAGTACCGCCACGTCATCTGTAAGTCCAGCTAAATTATAAGTATTTTCGGAAGACTTTTGAGTAGATATCTGCAGCCTGTGTTAACCACTCGACAAGAGCGGGGATCTCGTCTTCATTCATCACATCTCCGCTCCGTGCGTAAATTATACGACTACCTTTTTTGCCTGGTAGTTCTTGCCAGTTTAGCTCGTAACCAAGTTCGGATTCGATCTTATCCTTGTTGGCGAAAAGTGCATGAAACAGATCTTTGTCATTATTGATGTAAAGCTCGATCGCAACGAGTTTATCTCTCGTATTAACAGATGCAGCTAGATTTGCTTTTGAGGTGCCTATACTAATGTTGTACCAGTGTTGCGGGAGCGGCTTCTGCCAACTGCGGACGTGCTTAGAATTTTGCTCTCCATACTCTCTCATTTTTTCCCAGAAAGCTTGCTGGTGGAGCTTCAGATCACTTACCTTACTACCAGATCCACTTTGCTTAACTGTTTTTGCCCAGTCGTTGGGTTTGGCGACAATATTGAATCTTGGTGCGGGCGCTGAGTCACCAATTTTCCAAGCCTCGATTTCTAGTAAGAAAAAGTTGGCGTCCTCGGTGGTATTTTCGTTAAGCCAATTAATAGCCTGCTCGTGCTCTTGTCGTGCTCTAGCTACGATCCAAACACAGGTTTTAGCGTTAAGGCCCGAAGCATACGTAATAACTTTACCTAAATGGTCATGATCAGTAGTTTCGAGCTGGTTCTCAATAATAACTTTCTCGCCGTTATCGTCTTCGGCAAGTATGTCCAGATTGAATTGACCTACCGGCACCTCGGTTTGTGCATTAATTATGCCAATGCCGAGAGTTTCGGCAAGAAGTTCTAGGTTCTCTGGTAAAGCTAGCCACTGCGTAAAATCCAGTGCTTCATGCTTCCAGATGGTTCTTAACGGTAGTTTTGTAAGTCGTGACATTTCCATTACACCCTATTCTACATCGGGACAAGGGAACTATGAAAGCTTACACTTTTTTCGCATCATCTTTTCCGTGCTGGTACTCCTCAAGCTGCTCTCTGCCAGCCTCCTCAAGGCCTGGAAATGCAGCATACAATTCTCGGGCGAAATCTTCACCAAATAGTTCCGGGTCGATTGGTTCATCAGGATCAAACGATTCGTTTTTGACATCATTCATAATCTGCCGAATCTTCATGACCTCCGCCGCTCTGTCTATTAACCTAAGCTCCGAGTCATAGTAGACCTGGTCAATACCGATAGGCATTGTTGTTACACGCCCAATGCTTCGCTTTGTAAAATACTCTGTTTCGACATGCGTCGCTGCGTACTTAGGGTTGTTATGGCGAAGGTAAAATTCGATCGACCTTTGATTATTGTTTTGAATGTTCTCAACAAGCTTAGCTTCAACATAGTCGTTCATTGTATCCTGGCCCAATTCTTGGGCGTTTCGAACATCGTTACGAAATTCAGTATCGCTCTCCATCCAGCGGTACACGGTACTTCGAGCGAAACCTGCTTTCTTGCAGGCTCGCTGAAAATTTGGATTCTCCTGGAGTATCCCCAGTATTTTATTTTTGTTTTTTTGGTTTGGTTTTATCATCACTGCCTCGTGTAACTAGCTGACGCTTTAATCCGGTTAGCTTTTCCCAGCGCTTCATTGCCACCTCAGCGTATACCGGCGACTTCTCCATAACGTAGCATCGACGCTTTAGAATTGTTGAAGCAACCAGCGTCGATCCTGATCCGCAAAACGGTTCCACTACAAGATCTCCGCGTTTGGTCAGAACTTTAATGTAGGGAATCAATATTGGGATCGGCTTCGTTCCAAAGATTACACCTTGTCCGCTGTGCTTCTCGTCTTCTGCTGTGTGCTCAATAAAGTCGGTCGGCATATACTTTTTGTCTTTGGCATGAGCTTCCCACTGCGGTTTGCCGGTAATGGCGTACAGTGCCGTCTGGTATTCCTCATACAACCCGTCAGGTTCTTCGTCGTGGTTATACTTGACCGTTCCTTTGCTGCCAACCATTGCTATATCGTGCTTCGAAAAAAACTTATAGTTTGAAGCAAAGTTCTGATGACGGTTCGCTAAGTGCCAAACAATCATATTCTTTACATTCCAGTGCTTTTCCATTTCACCCCATATAACACGGAGATTCTTCCAGTTCTCGTAGACGATGATCGAGAAGTCAGGCTTTGCTACTTCGGCAATGTTAGCCATCCACAGTTCGGTGAAGTCATCTGGTAATTCTTCCGTCTCCAGGTATCTTCGGTTCTTCTTAGCTCCAAAGCCAGTCACTGGTTTACCACCACGCTTTGCATGAAGGTAATCTAGGATATAGGGAGGGTCAGTCATACACATGTCAGCATGCTCACCATCCGTCAGCTCTTGAATGTCATCACGAACAGTCGAATCACCAACCATGAGTCGCGAATCACCGAGCTTATAGATGTCACCCTTTTCAGCAGTTATCTTCGTGATGTCTAGTTTCTTGAGCTCCTTCTCGAGATCGAAGGTGTCAGCTTCTTCTAGATCGATATCGAAGATGTCGTCGAGTTCTTGGCTATCAAAGCCGACGTCGGCAAGAAGCGATTCGTCGAATTCAGCCAGTAATCCGTAGTCCCAGTCACCGAGGTTTTTGTTGAGTCTTAGGTTAAGTTCTTTTTCTTTGAGCTCGTCCGGAATATCAAGATAAACTACGGGGACTTCTTTGTAGCCAAGGTCTTTCGCGACCTTCAGACGAAAGTGACCACCGATGACGATGTTCTTGCGTTTCACATTGCCGTTCGAAAGGATCGGATCGACCAAACCAAATTGTTCGATACTCTGGGTAAGCGAAGCAATTGCCTCAGGGCTCCACTTCCTCGGATTATACTGAGCTGCTTTGAGCTCACTGATTTTGATGTTTTGTACTTTGAGAGGCTGACTCTCATGATTCTTCTGGGGCATATATCCTCCTGTGCTCCATGGTTTACACGGATACATCAGGATTCTTACTAAAGAAAAAAGACGAGTCGCGTGAAATAAACCATATTTAATACCGACATTACTGTCAGCTGGTTTATTTCCTCCGAACCCGTCTTATTGGCGTTGTTGCCGTTGGAAATGCTTTATTGTTAATAGAACCGAAGTTCTATTTGAATATTACACCCATGAGTTTTCCGTGTCAATACTACACAACTTTCGCTAAACTCTTGCAAACTCTAGCAACCACAGATCAATCACGGCTGATTTATATCTGTTTTTACCGTATAATATTGTTTAATGGAAAAACAAGAACTGATGAGTAAACAGATAATCCACGCAACGTTTTCTTATGGTGTCATTTACGTTTACTCGATTCCAGGCGATCAACACAAGGGTCGTTTAAAAATTGGCTCTGCAACGCTCAACTCCTCGGCTCCAACACAGGAAGAAATTGAAGTTGCGGCACATCAACGAATAAAACAGCAGACCAAGACAGCCGACATTAGCTATAGGCTTGAATACGCCACACTGGGCCTTACGGAAGACAGCGAATATTTGTCTGACCATACAGTTCACAATGTTCTTATTCGTTCTGGACTTGATCGTAAGTCTGAAAACACAAAAAACGTTCACTCAGAGTGGTTTGAGATTGATCTTGCTACAGCTAAGAGCGAAAAGTTAATCAGTAAGGCTAAGATTAGTTCTGAAGAGGCTGCAAAGTCATCTAACACCAAAAACAAAACGCTTAAAACATCTGATGGTCGCGAAGTTATTTTGTAACACCGATCAGTTTAATGTTGCTCGTGTTCTTTATGTTTGGTACAGTCTTCTAATTCAATCTCGATGGTCGCATGCTGGATATCATGCTTAGCTCTGAGCATTTCCTTAACAGCTTCAATTATCGTTCGGCTATCCTTTAGTTTTGTCTCGTCAATAACAATGTGGCAACTGAGCGCTTTGTAGCCAGAACGTATAGACCAGACATGTAGGTCGTCGACCGCCTCAACGAGATTAACTGCATTAATAGACTTTGTGAGTTCGGCTACGCTAATTCCTTCAGGCACACCCTCAAGCAGTACTCCTAGCGCCTCTTTAACGATCTTTATAGTGGCACTGAGTAGCATCACGGAAATAACAATACCAACTACTGCATCCAGCCAGTTCCAACCCGTAAAAATGATAACGAATCCGGCAACAACGGCACCAACTGAGGATAGAGTGTCATAGAGCATATTGGTGTATGCACTGCGAGCGTTTAGGTCGTGTTTTTGCTTAGAGAGTCGCCAGGCAATGAATCCATTGATCACAATACCAACGCTGGCTACAGCCACCACCCAGACACCATCTATTTCTCGAGGGTTACTAAATCGCAGAAT
>DAISWP010000004.1:35144-43195 GCA_036826335.1 Candidatus Saccharimonadota bacterium
CCGATATAGAGGGCTACAGCTACTAAAATACCGGCATTTAGTAGAGCGGCAATAATTGTCGCTCTACCATAGCCGTATGTTTTGCTATCAGTTGCCGAACGCGCACCAATCTTCTTGGCAATCAGTGAAATGAGTAGCGTAAGGCTGTCAGTTAAGTTATGGGTAGCATCCGCAATTAATGCCAAGCTACCCGTTAAAATACCTGCTACAAATTCAAGGGCAGTGAAGCCGCTATTTAACACCAGTCCAAGTGTAAACGTGTTATCGTGTGGTTCGTCAGAATGTGAGTGGCTCATAGTATTATTCTAACAGTAGCTATAGGTAACTACTAGCAGCATGGTTATTGTTTCTCAGACTCTTTTAGGGCATCGTCTAGGAGCTTGATGAATCCTTCTTTAGTTTGTGGATTTTGTTCTAGTTTCTTGCCGTTTAGCGTAAAGGTAGGTGTACCGGTGCCGCCAATTTCTTTAACTGCTTTAAGATCTCCATTTATCGCATCGTTAACTGCTTGAGTGGGAAGGTCTTTTCTAAATTGATCCATGTTAAGACCGATTTCTTCAGCATACTGATCAAACATTTGCTGAGGGTTCTGAGTTTGTTCCCACATTTTTTGTCCTTCAAAAATCTTGTCGTGCATCTCGAAGAACTTGCCTTGTTTGGCTGCCGCCTCAGCATTGCGAGCTGCTTGCATTGAGAATTGGTGCGATGAGCTTATTGGGAAGTTTCTAATTTCAAAACGAACCTTGTCTTTGTAGAGTTCCTTCACTTCTTTCACGACTGGGTAAAATGCGTAGCAAGCCTCGCATTGAAAGTCGACAAACTCCGTTAATGTAACTTTACTGTCTGCTTTTCCGTAGACGTTATTTGAACGACTAGTGTTCGCGTCGTCGGCACTGTTTTTCTTTTCACCCGTCACAATGAAAAAGCCAATCATGGCTGCAACAACTACCGCTAGTATTATCCAAAATCTTTTTTCCATATTAAAATTCTCCTTATTACCTTAATTACTTAGAGTAAGGAGGATCTCAAAATCTCAGTTGTTGTATCAGCAGATATCTACGATTGTAATAGATCAAAGCGATTATCAGGCTATAGGCTACCCCGTAAAGACCGATTGATATAACTTTTGGGGAGTCAAGTAAAGTTGAAGGAGGTTTCGGTTCTGTGTCGTCTTCCTCCTTGTTCTCGGATTGCACACCAAGCGTGGCTGATTGTCCGTGCGCAGAGCATGAGGTCGAACAATTCGAGCCCTGAGCCTTCACGTTGGTAGTATGAGCTGACAGCCCGGCTATTGCCGAGAACATAAACAAAGTACCGACTAGGAATGCGGTTATGCCCCCGATCCATTTTGTGTGAATTGTTAACCGCCGCATGTACTATCCGATAATGGCTCAAGATCATTGAATCTATCTTTAATCTGCTGATCGGTTGGCTTGTCTTTTTGGGCAAAAATGACCACATTGCCCAGCAGGTTATTAATGCGTGTCAGCTTTTCCTGCTCAGTCTCTTCGCCAGGCTCCCCATCATTGCCATCATTCTCACCCCCGTGGGCATAGGCTTTAGGGAATATTTCATCTAAGAAGCTTGTTTGTTCACCATTATTGATCTTGTGGGAGGGTGAGTTGCTGGTAACGCCAAAGAACATCTCTAAATCCTGGTTCTTCCAGTCTTCGAAGCTACGTTCTTTGTAGCCATTCTCGTCACCAGTGTATACATAAAGATTTTCCTCAGGGCTTACTTCAGGTAAGTAGTCACCGTGGGTGGTGACTTTTTGTGGATCTTTTAAGTCATCTAACTTGTAGCCCAAAGCGTTATTAAGCCCACCGATATAGTTCCAACCGTAATACTTCATAACCATACCACCAGTCATGCCTTCCCAGTGGATGTGGGTAAACTGGTCTTTACTGTCATGGAAATGGATCGGCTGTTCAGGAAGGTTGGCGTTGCACTGGTCTTTGGCGTAGCCTGTTTGATATGCCTTGGTGCTAAAGTCCTCAGCTTTACCATTTACCAGTATTTGCATACGGAAGTGGTAGTGCTCCATTTTAGGTCTACGAACCACAGCTGGTGAGGCTGCATACAGATAGCTTGCGTATATAACAGGTATCAGAAGTAGTATAACTACAGCTGCAGCAGCCAGTTTTATACGCTTACTGAATCGAGGAGTGCTTTTAGTTGTGTTGGTTTCCTCTGTCATTACTACTAAGTATAAACTAAATTACGCAGATGCGTAGGCTACTGATTGCGGCCAGGCAAGTCTTTGGTAGTGACTGTGTAGCCTGTCGTAGAAACTTGGTTGTTAGCCTGTGTCTGGGTAAATACTTTGTACTGCCCAGACTTCGGGAACGTAGCCTGAAATACTATCTGCCCAGTTTGGTTGGTTGAGCCCTCTACAAGCGGATGGGCGTGAACAAATTCTAGGTCTGGCCCAAAGGCAAATAAGTGACCCAGGGAGCCGAAGTATGGCTGAAGATTTGTGTACGGTGCGTTATCTTGGGTAACATCTAGCCCTATATTAAGAATTGTGTTTGCAAAAAACTGAGTTTCACCGCCATCGCCTTCGAGGGTAGCGAGCTCACTCTCTATACCGTTGCTACTAGCGGTTAGCTTATCTGACCCAAGTGGAACGGGAGTGTATTTGGCTATATCACCAGCTTGAATATCTTGAAACGGTGCATATGTTTTCTTCAGCCCCGCAAAATCTTTGTCGGCGCTTGATGGAGTGAAATCTGCAAAGACTCGATATTCTCCATCTGTTGGGAATGTCAGTGAACTTACCTCAAATACTCCTGTTGCTTGATTGAAGTCAGGGTGCAAGTGTTGAAAGTTGGTTCTATCTTTTCGTAAAATAACTAAATGAAGTTCACTTTCCTGAGTGGTGTCAAACTTTTTCTCTGTGTTTCCATTTTGATCCTGAACGCTAAATTTAAGTTGACTTGAAACGTTTGGCTCATATTTTTGATTGCCCTGTAGTTCAAGAGTGTAGCTTTTGGCTTCTTTTGCTACTGATGTTTGGTTATTCGTTGAATTTTCATTATTTGTAGTACGCGATTTATAAATAAAGTATCCCGCCACCGACAGAGTGACTACAACTAATACGGTACATACTGTAATTATTCGTTTATTCATCCCCCTACTATATACACTATTAAGATAATTTGGCGAATGTAAAACGTTCTTTAGAGTGTCTGATTTGTCTAAAAACGAGACAAACTCAAAACTACCCGTTTCGTGTCCCATTTGTCCCATTCTACCCTAGTGCAGGTTTCAGACCGTCACGCTCAGCCACGAAATGAGATCAGCGTTTGCTGGTCTTTTTTCGTGCTTGAGACTGCAGTGCTTTCGAAATCACGAATGCACATTCGGGGTGAGAATTGCTTGTAGCAATTTACAAGGAAACCTTCTCTTAAAAACTTGTTTTTCAAAGACGAAGTTTCGGGCCTGCGGAACGTAGGTCGAATCCCTCCATCCCAGCCAAGATAGTTTCTCAAAATCCAGTAAGCGCTCATACTACTGGGCTTTTGTTATACTGAATCCATGCCTAAAATAGCCGTTCTGGATTATCGAATTTTGCCAGAAACGAAAGAAGAACTGCAAGCTCTTGCGAGTAACATTATCGATTTTCCGACTGAGCGTTGTCCTGTCACTGAACGCATAGATAGAACAGGTGATGCAGATGTCGCACTTGTTACTCCCTGGGATATCATTGATGCAAAGTACTTAGATTCATGTCCGAATCTAAAATATATTGGACTTTGCGGCACCTCAACGCACAATATTGATCTAGAAGAACTAAAAAAGCGCGGAATACAGTTCAGCGACATTGTATGGGCCGATAAAAAAGCTGTGGCAGAATTTTATTTAATGCATTTGGTATCGCTTTTCAGGGGAAGCCATGGGTATGCATGGAAATACGGCGAAGCTCACGAGTTAGCCAATAAGACGCTCGGGATCATTGGCCTGGGGCATGTCGGTCAAGCCATAGCCAACTTGGCCCTGGCTTATGGCATGAATGCATTTTACTTTAGCCCAAACCGCAAGCCGGACTGGGAAAACCGTGGCGTATTATATCTTGACAAGTCTAAACTACTTCAAGAATCAGACATTGTTGTGCTCTGTAGCCCAACTAATATAGAGGTACTCGGTCCAAAAGAATTTAGCGACATGAAAGAGCGAGCTGTTTTAGTACAAGCGTGTGGAGGTAGTCCATTTGATAAGCAAAGTTTTTATGAGTGGATGAAACAAGATGGCAATTTTTCTATATTCGAAATGTCTGCAAATGAGCAAAACTATCATCTTTACAAAGAGATCCCAAGAGTCATTTTTTCTACTCAAGTGGCTGGTGACACATACGAGTCGAATTTTAGACGCGGCGAGAAAACTTTAGCAAACCTTAAAGACTACCTGGCTAATAGCCTTTAGGCTTCAGAGCGTCAGGCCCAGCCGTGCTTTTCAATATTATTGATTTATGAGCGATTACATTGTATTATTTATTGCATGACAGATGCGCCCGAAAACAGTGGTGAGAGACAGCCACATGCAGAGGCAGGCAGGCTTAATGAACTGGCCGGTTCTATTGAGCAAATTGCTGCCGTTGGCATGACCATTGGTGTTGAAGCCGCAGCCACACAAGAACAACTACGTACTTTTCGTGAATCAGGCTTATCTGCTTATGGTGAGTCCTTGCTGACAGATGACCAGCTTCTCGATCAACGTCTGCAAACTATTGGCAAGGACTCTATGGAAATTGGTGCAATCTATCCTGTCGACCACTTACTTCCTCTTGGGCGAAACTTCGTTTCTCGTACTGGCGGCAGACTATTGGGCGCTTTACCTGAAGGTGCAGAGAATTTGGGCCAATTTCGCATTAAGCAAGGTGGGCGTATAAGAAAGTTTGCACAACAATTGCGTACTGTCTCAGAAATGCTTCCCGAACCACCAGAAGATGTTACTGCGTTGCCCACTCCTGACATATCACAGCACCCTGTTGAAGTCAGCCAAGGAAAAGCTACCGACCGTGACATAGAACTGTACTTTGGCAGACAGTTTGCAGATCTCGTTACATATTTTAAACATCCGCAAGTGCAGGCGGCACTTACACAACTCCGGGAGGAGTGGCCTACAGAAGATGACATGATTGCAATTAGTTTTAAAGACATGGATGAACCGTGGGAACAGGCGTTTACTGCACTGGGAACCACGTGTAACCCAGAGAGCATGGGGGCGCAGATGGCTGCCAGCGTGCTCCTTGAAGCAATTGATAGTTGGATACGCGACCCATCTGGCACAGTTATGAGTAAAATAACACCGGATGATAGTAATCCGAACCGGCTTGCGATCAGTCAATCGACACGCTTAAAGCTGGTTGGCTTTAAGTCTTTGAATAGCTTGTATCAAGATGGTGCTGTCCGTGCGGCTGAGTATGAGGGAGGCCTTGGAGAAGCGTTAAGCACCCAGATAGAACTCTATGAACAAAGAGTCAGAGAAGTATTGATTCGGAAGAAAGAATTTACCTCCGTACTGCTTGCAACGGAAAATGAAACCCAGGGACAACTGCTCGAACGGCTCGCACTTGAAGCTCGAGTCGATGCAGCAATCGGAGCTATATTAGATGCCAAACCGCCCCGCGCAAAGATAAGCCCCAAGGAAAATCTTGAGCAATCTGATATTATCACCGCCCGTCGGCGTGTGCTTCACGAGTACATTGGTATGCTTGCCGCAGGCGAACAAGAAGCCACACGAAATGAGGCAGTGACCGAAACACTAAGTGAACTCGGCGCACTTCGCTCCAAGTATAGCCTTTCCCGCGCAAACTTTAGAGCTCATGCAGATCCCAATCTTGACCACACCAGAAATCTAGTGAATGGGTTCACAGGTATACTCATGGGTCGACAGTTGGCCAATCCAGTTTCGAAAGAATTTGCACGAGACTTTCTATCCACTATGTATACGATTGCGGATGATCTAAACCATCGTGATGCCCGCGAAGTGTTCGATGAACTGCTGTTGGACGTAGAGCGAGAAGATTGGTTGACTGAACGTCTTGGTGGTTTTGGCGAGGGAGCGTTGCTTGCCGATAATGGGAGTAGCTTGCGTGAAAGATTGGGCTGGTATGTGGCTAACGAACTGCAACTCTCTGGTACCATGCTACGCGTTTTGCCAGAGTATGTATCCCGCGTGTTGAGTGCATTTGATGAATATTGGAATAGTCTAGATCCAGACTATGAACCACCAACCGCAAACAACGGCTCAACCTCGTTGGTTAACTACGAACGCGCACAAGAGATACTCGGCTCCTTAATTGAGCTCGACTTTAGATTGTTCCCCCCCGATACAAGTTTCGATATATTGAAAGAAGAGTTAATAGAACATGTTGGCAAGGGCACCAAACGAGCTGAACGCATCCAATGGCAGAAATTAGAGAACTTAGTTCTTTTATACGATTATTATGGTGAGATGGAAGGTGTTACGGTTAACTTATTTCGCGCATTGCCAGGCTCACTGAAGCAAAGTTTTCCCTATTACGTACTTGAACTTGCTATAAAGCAGCCTAACGGGACTACCCGCCGAGTCGCAATTGGCGAGAACCCTATTAGAGATAATGCAACCTATGTTATGAATGAGGACGATCAAAACTGGCAGACAGTGTTTGGCTATACTAAACCCGAGGCTCGACAGAAGGGCGCTTCTCGAATTTGGCATTCGCGTGATCCTAAGTTACGAGAACAGCACTTTGCAAAAATTATTGATCATGTCGCTCAGTTCGATCCTGTGCTGCTCGCTTTTGAATTATCATCAGGCACACAGTAAGACGGTTGGGGATTATGGTTATAACACTCACTGCGCTCGGCTTCATAACCTAACGTTCAGCCGAGTTATGCACAAAATGTGATAAGACATTGCTTATTGTTGGTACAATGATCTTATGAATACCGCCATCAAAGAATATAATCAGTCTCAAAGTCCTGACCGAAAAACCATATGTGAATTACTTGCTAAAGAAATTGCCGCTGGCTTGCCAGAAGCGACAAGTAAAATCTGGCACGGTGCACCCGTGTGGTTTATAAACGACAACCCGATTGTAGGTTATGACGTACTGAAAGATTGCGTCAGGCTATTGTTCTGGAGCGGTCAATCGTTTAACGAACCCGGGCTAAAAAACGAAGGGAACTTTAAAGCTGCTGAAGCCCGCTACACAAGTCCCGAACAGGTAAGCGCAGAGGATCTTGCAAAATGGCTCAAGAAATCTAGGGAAATTCAGTGGGACTACAAGAATATCGTCAAGCGCAAAGGGGTACTAGAAAAAATTGGCCGAAATGACTGACGGACTCGAAATTGAAGGTAATTTACTTGTTCCACGTGACACTATGTTCATTGGTTCGCCTGAAGGATACACGACCATTGAAAGAGTGCCAGGAGTAACACCAGACGCAGTACGTCAAGTCAGTGAACTTATGATTGAAGCCGCCAACGCCCAAGAAGAGTAAATGCGTACGCTTATTTCATCAAACTATCCTCGGTACAGTCATCCTAGCAAAACAAGACCTGAGGGCATCTTGACTTGGTACAGATATATGGGGCTACAAATTGGAGACATTTTATAGAGGCTACCAACAGATGCAGATTACTGCTTAATTGCGGGAGAGGGTAACGCGACCAATATTTGCAGCACGTGGGTTTTTAACCATTATGTGACCTTTATGCGGGACATCTATGTTGCCACGATTGTGCCTTCGGACATAGGTGTGACCTTCAGGAATTTCTTGCCCGAACTCTTCTAGACACAATGCGCGCGCTTTGGGGCTGGCGCTATATCCTGGGGGGAGCCGACGAAGATGATCGATAACATCGTGCTTTGCCATATCGCGGTGTTGACCCGTTTGCTGGCCGTCTTCGTCTTGTAGTGCTTGATTGATGTCTGGACCAAGCACATTCAGTGCTCGTGTTCGTGCCAACAACAACCTACGCAACTTGTCGACTAGTTGTGGCTGGCCAGGCTCCGACTCGATGCGTGTCGCCTCTTCATCTGCTAGATCAACAATATAGGCGGG
>DAISWP010000004.1:43237-76722 GCA_036826335.1 Candidatus Saccharimonadota bacterium
TAAGTCAAAATTCTGTGCTAGGAGCATTGATGTAAGTAATGTTGCCTGTGCACCAAGGCCTAAACTGTCTGCGAAATCTTCTAGATACGCCCCTAGAAACGTAATGCGAGCACTCTTATAGACGATCACATCCGTATGGTGCGCTTCATTATGATCCAGGTCTTCAACAACGATTCGTTTCGAGTGCCCACCACGATTCTGGTATGAAGACGCAAACTCAAACCGAGCATTACTACTCGTAATATCAACACCCGGGTATAGCTGCACTGCTGTCATACCGGCTGCCGAGTTTCGACCCAGCAATGTACCATTAACAACTTCTCTATCTATAAACAAGCTACGAATATCTGTACCTTCTAAGCGGCCAACCGCAGGTTTGGGCCCGTAGGTTCGAAGCGCCTGTGCGGATTGACCCATGGCTTCGTTCTGTCTTTTTAACATTTCTACATCAGGGGCGCTTATTTCGGGAAGCCCTGCGAGAACATCGCGGAGTACAAGACAGTTGGTTATCGCTTCTGCAGCAACATGTACTTTTGCCCACGACCATGACTCTAGGTTTGGTGCATAGCTTATTTTGCTGAACGCTTGGTCGCTGATTGTGCGTGTAAAGCCTGATAGTTCGCGTCCAAAGCTGTCGGCATTGGTTGCTATCAGTCCTCTAGCTGCATCGCTAATAAGCGTGGTGGTAAAAGCATTTATAAAGTGTGCTGAGGAATCCGAGCCAACAGCATTCATTTTTACGATGTCGAGCACTCGAGCCACCCGTACAGCTGCAGAGCACAGGGCAACGACAGTACCACGAGGGTCGCCAACAGCATAGCCGCGCTCCTCTCGTGCTTGATTGATGCCGTGCTCCAATAACTTCCAAAGGCCGTCTCTCACGCCTTGGTTATCGCGAATTACTTGCGTATACGTCTCTGGGCCTGCTGCTGTCCCCGCCGCTATCATTTTGGCTGCCGCACCAATATCTATAAATTCGTGCGCTGTAGCAAGTTCAGCATCAAAGTCACCTTGGGCAAGGGCTGTGACCTCTCGGCGCATTTCATTCGTGTAATATTTATCGGGAATACCGGTAAACTGTTCGTGGCTGCTGTCCATAAGTCAGCTATTATAGCATTTTTGTGCCATAAATGCAATACTATTGGAGCGCTATTGCTTATATTATATTTTTATGTTAATATAAGTTCATGGAAAAAGGCAATAACCCCAGTTATATAGATCTAAAGAATGGCATTGTTCGATTCGTTGGCAGCCTAACCTTAGTGGTGGGCTTTGGCATTCTAACTGCAGGCACTGCTCTGCACACGGCAGATATGAATGATGCAACACACGCTGCAGAGGCCTTTGACGGCTGGGCAGATGCACTTGATCACCGTCTACAGCTTGGTGAATACCCTTCAGATCAAGAAGCCGCTTTGCGCACGGCAAGTGATGTGCTCACCTTGAATGCGAACAGTGCACTCACTAGCGCCGAGAGCGCTGAGGTAGGTGCAGTGTCATCCCTTTTTGTGGGCGCAGGACTGTGCATTGCTGGAGCGTATATTGCGGTGAGTGAACCGTTTAATCCGCGAAGTTAAACCACGATAAGAAGCGCCAGTTGGCTAGGTGTATTATTCAATTCTAGAGGTGTCACTAGCTGTTGTTTTTCTTCAGCTTACGTCGTCTGTAGGCGAAACGACCAATGACTGCTACGCCGGCCACACAAGCCGCCCCAACAAGCATATAATTTTTGGAGTATTGATGGCGGGGTTGCAGCCCTATAACAGGCAAGCTGCTATCAGCATTGTTTGGGCTTGCTGTGTTCTTAGCGAGGGCTTCTACCTCATTCTGGCTAGCTACTGGGGTATTCGTGGATTTTTTTGGCGTTGTCGGTGTTGCACCAGTACCACCACCAACGTTTGGGTTCGTGACAACCGATTTGCTATCAAAATTTATGCGGAAGGCAAATATTCCGTCTCCCTCATTAAACGAATTATAGTTTTGTGTAGCTGTAAAAACGATAGATTGACCGCTATTGCTTGACAGCTCGTCGTGAAAGTACAAAATCGATGGAAATTTGGATGTTGTGTCGGTATAGGCGAGCTTTGGAGCACTCCATGGGCCTTGTATTTCATCGGCAGTCCGTAACGTAAGGTCTCGGCTGAACGCCGGAGCAGAGAGCATGAGAAACTTTTGCGAATATGCGTTCCAGGTAATCGCCATGGTGCTCGGAGAACCAGGAATACTATACGCAGCACGCCCACTATTTTTTTGCCATGTACTACCGTCCCAAAAATCATATGCCGAACGAATAGCCATTTGGCTCTTTTGAACGCGAGCGACTGCACAGTCTGATACAAAGCCATTCTGTCTGCAGTCTTGCAAATACACAAACGAACCGCGTACAGCCACCGGCCGAAACTGAGCATCGTTCTCGGAAAAGACCGATTCGTTGACGACGCGGGCAGCAGTTGAATTAGTGCTGGCGGATGCGATCCCGATTCCTTTTTTTACCAATGTGGTAGGATTTGGCGAGGATTTTAAACGCAAATAATATACATAGGCCGTATTTTCGTCAATATTAATTGCCTGAGTTGGCCATATGACATAACGGTCGTTCGGATCAGTACTGGCCGCATTATATGCGGCCTCTTTGGTGTTAAACGGTATAAACTGGCTCGGTGCCCCATTGGCATCTAACGGTTCCGTCAAACGATACGGTTGTGTACTGTCGGCCCATGCTGCAGTATTTGAGCGACCATTCGTGCCGTCAACACTTTTTTCAGTGAACAGCGTGTCCCCAAATAGCCATAATATTTTGTTGCCCAGACGGACAGATGAACCGCCATCGCGAAAGAGAGGTTGTGGAGCAGTGGTATTTTTGACCGCAGCAAGCTTTTCGACACTCCGAATACTTGTAGGACCTTCCGCAAAAGATAACCCCAACCGCACCAAACCAAAAGTACATAGTGCAAATAGCACAATAACTCGGCCTCGGGTAACAACTTTTTTGTTTTTTTGTCTTGCAGCCATTATGACTCTATTCTATCACTTCGCAGTAACAGTTTTTTGGCGCGAAGTTTAGATGGCTTGCTACTGAACTTTGTATGTAACGTATCGTTTACTTTTTGGCTGCAGAATAGTGACTGCGGATTTGAAACAAGAAGTATAAACCAACAGCGCTCCCCAGAAGTGTACTAAACAAACGACCTACACCACCATAGTCGTTAAAGAGCATCACTACACCGTGAACCAGATTAAGCAGCGCACCATAGAAGAGTAAATTCCAGCCTGCTTTTTTCTTTGCTTTTAGCGCAGGGAATGCTAGAAGATACAGGACACCCTCGATTGCAAGGAGGGCTACACCGAGCCATACTGCCAGTGTAAGGTTACCACGTGCTATGTTTTCGCCACCATATATCTTAGAAAGGCTGTTACTTAGATCAATGAAGCGTTCAGCAACGCGCGCCAAATTCCACAGAGCGTAGGCTGCCCACAACGATAGAACACCAATAAATAGTGTTATCCATGGCATGTATTCCACGATTGCTTTACGTGATTTTTCTGGCAGTTGAAACGGCAAATCTTTGACCGTCTTATCGAGCTTTGCCTCTAAACCATTGAGTTGTTTACTCATCTCTTTGCCTCCCGTTATTTCTGTTATCATCATAGACCTGCCATTTGCGGCAAGCAAGTACATTTTGGTGGCCCAGAATACGAATAACCCCGTACAATAGTAAGGTGAATAACTTTGAGACGACATACAAACAGTTAAATGCCCGGCAACGTGAAGCTGTAGATACTATAGACGGGCCCCTCCTCGTTATTGCAGGCCCAGGGACAGGGAAGACGCAGCTGCTGAGTGCGCGCGTGGCTAACATACTACAAAAAACCGATACCGACCCGTCTGGCATTTTATGCCTAACGTTCACCAATAAGGCGGCCAACAATATGCGCGAGCGGTTAATGAGTCTGGTGGGAAGTTCTGCGCAACGAGTGGTCGTCAAAACATTTCACGCATTTGCCGCAGAAATAATGAATCGCTACCCAGAGCACTTCTGGAACGGAGCAAACCTCGTCATTGCACCCGACGCCGTGCAGCTAGAGGTGATCCAGTCGATCTTATCTAAACTACCCCTTGATAATCCGCTGGCTTTAAAATTTGCTGGCCAGTTTACCGCCACTTCTGCTGTTCAGGATGGGTTAAAACTTGCAAAGGAAGCAGGCCTGACCCCCGAAAAGCTTCGCTCGATCATTGACTACAATATTGCCTACATCGACATGATAGAACCCGCGCTTGTCGACATGTTGAAAGCGCCACTGAGCGCCAAGGCACTTGGCCAACTTCAAGACGCTATAGAGACATTGCCAGATCAAAAAACAGACACAGATACAGTGCCACTAGTTTCGCTCGCAACCGTCATAAAAGAGGGGCTTGCTCTTGCACTGGAGAACGATACGGGATCGGGCAAAACAAAGCACACGGGGAAATGGAAAGCTCGTTGGGTGCAAAACCAGGACGGGAATAAAGGGATGTTCGATGAACGTAAGCGAAATGCGTGGTGGCTTGCGCTATCGGGGGTATATGAGCAATATCGAGCAGCACTGCACAGTCGTGGTTATTATGATTATGCCGACATGCTCGTTGAGGTTATCTCACAGATGGAACAGCATGCAGACCTTCGGGCAAGTGTTCAGGAGCAATTTTTGTATGTACTCATAGATGAATTTCAGGATACAAATGCTGCCCAATTTCGTTTGGCACATCTAACGGCAGAACACTTCTCTGCGGGCAGTCGACCAAACCTTATGGCTGTAGGTGATGATGACCAGGCAATCTATAAATTTAATGGGGCGGAACTCAGTAACATGCTGTCATTCCAACGTACATACCCATCTACAAAAGTACTCGTATTGGAAGAGAGCTACCGCTCGTCGCAGGCCATATTAGACACCGCGCAAAAAGTTATAGAACAAGCAGAAAATCGATTAGTGCATACCAAAAAAGAATTGACCAAGAATTTGCGATCGGTTCGGCCACCACAAGAGGATGGCAAGATCGCCCACACCATTTATCCTTCACGGGCGCAACAATTATATTCTGTGGCAATGGCTGTACAGAAAGAATTTAAGGACAGCCAGAAGACGATCGCCATTCTTGCGCGTGGGCACGATAGCTTACGCCAAATTGCCGGACAACTACTACAACAGAACGTCCCCGTGCGCTACGAACAGCAGAGCAACATATTGGAAGATGAAGCAATCAAACATATCCTACTGATCTCACGCTGTGTTCAGTCGATTCAGGATGGCGATGCAAGCGCTACGAGCCACTATCTAAGCCAAATTCTTCGACACCCAATGTGGCGTATCAACCCAGGCAAACTATGGGAGATTGCGGTCGAAAGTTACGAAAAAAGTGACTGGATGAGCACGCTATTACACAGCCAACAACCAGCTCTGCGGTCTATTGGAGATTGGTTTATGCAGCTGGCGCAGCTCGCTACGGCCGAGCCACTACCTGTTTTTGTAGAGCATGTCATTGGACTTCGACAGAACATGGAGTTTACCAGTCCTTTTCGGACATACTATTTTAATGGGCATCCTACTGCAAACAATTACATAAAGACACTGTCGGCGGTACATCTGCTGCGGAGCCGCGTTGAAGAGTTTACCAATGCCAGCAACCCCACTCTGGGAGCTTTTAATGAGTTCATTGACGTGCACATTGCGAATCACAAGATCATTGCCGATGAGACGCCATTTGTGAGTAACACACGCGCCGTGCAGCTTCTTACGGTACATAAGGCGAAAGGCTTAGAGTTTGATACCGTTTACCTTATCGATGCAATAGATACAAACTGGAGACCGAGACTGAGCGGTCGAAAAACCCCAGGCAATCTACCATTACGACCGCCTCTGGACGATGCCGATGACTATGTACGTCTCCTATACGTAGCCAGTACACGGCCGAAGCAGTCACTCATCATTACAAGCTATTCACATGACGAAAAGGGAGAAGACGTGCTGCCTTCGACCGTTGTAACAGCCGCATTCAATACTGTTATTGAGGAGCAGCCTGTCGATGCAGACCAGATAATAACCATACTCGAAAATAGTTTCCGTTGGCCGCGACTAGAGAATCACGCAAAAGAGAATGCGTTGTTGGCATCAAGGTTAGAGAAATTTCGGTTAAGTGCAACGGGGCTTTTGCAGTTTCTTGACTTGACGCACGGCGGACCCGAGCACTTTCTTGAGCGCAACCTATTGAGATTACCCGAAGCAAAGTCGCCACACCTGGCATTTGGATCTGCCATGCATAGTGCGCTCGAAACTGCACAACGTCTGACGAATAATGACGAGTTTGATTTTGAGATCGTAAAAAGCTCATTCACCGCAGCACTGGTGCGACAGCATTTGCCCAAGAGCGAATACGAACGATACGCGCAACATGGCATGAGCGTACTCGAGGATCTGTTCAAAAAACTTTCATACAGCTTGCCAAAGGACAGTTTAACCGAGCAATCGATACATGATGTCATACTTGGCCGCGCCAGACTCACCGGCAAACTGGACCGCATAGACTTTCTTGGCGCCAAGCAACTTCGCATTGTCGACTATAAAACCGGCACGCCTCTACCAAGTTTAACGACGGGCAATCAAACACTTGCCGTAAAGGCATGGCGTCAACGCACACAGCTAATTTTTTATGCGCTTCTGGTTGGTCATAGCAGCCGCTTTGCAGGCATCACAGATGTGACGGGCCAAATGGTATATGTAGAAGCCAGCACCGCCAAGCAATTGCTCCGCGACTATGCACCAACGAACCAGGAGATCGAACGGCTGGAAGGCTTGTTGCAACGTGTTTGGGAACGAATCATGAAACTTGATATGCCTAAAACAGATATTTACTCTTTGGACATGCAGGGTATACTGCAATTCGAAGAAGATCTACTACATACATAGAGGCCCTCTTTTTGGGGCCTCTAGATTCACGTTTTACCGTGTATTATCGACGTCGGGCTGGTGCTTTTTTGGCACGTGATGCTGGTTTTTTAGCTGGTGCTTTTTTGGCACGTGATGCTGGTCGAGCAGTCGTAAGACGAACAGCAGGGAAGTCACCTGCAAATAGCAGTGCGTATAACTGCGTTCCGACAATACCACCTACGAGTGGGCCCGCTGCGTACGCCCAACTCCACGACTGAATACCGACTGCAACAGCTGGGTTAACGACACCGTTTGCTGCCATAGACGCAACCAAGATACCAACGAGTAGTGACGCGCCGACTGTGCCAGCTAGTTTTCCGCCTTCATACTTTTGATAGACTGCAGATGCAACACCAAAGGTGAATACAGCAGCACCAATGCCTTCTGCGACGAGAACCTTCCAGTCAAACTTACCCTGTACAAGGCTTTCTAATGGACGACCTACGAGGTACTTTAGTAGCGTCCATGCGAGGACACCACCAAGCATCTGTGATGCAACGAGTACAATTGCGGTGCTAGTTTTTACTTTTCGTGCGGTCCACAAACCGAGTGTGACTGCAGGGTTAAAGTGCGCATTTGTGACGCTACCAACCACTACGGTCATTAAGCCGACCACCAAACCTGCTGCTAATCCGCCGAATAGCGGAAAGCTGGTGCGTGCCACCATCGAATAAACCGATACTGCCAATGTGGCGGTACCAACAACTTCAGCCACCACCATGGCAATTTTTTGTCGTGAAAACATGTTTCCCTCCTTAAGACTAATAACTGTCTAAAACAATAATACGAACAAGCACAAATTGCAAATAACGTACGCAGTAGTATTTACTACTACTCCGCTAGTGCAGGTACTTCAGTTTGTTTTTTAGAGACAACATAGACAGGCAAATCGCCTTTTGTCAGGGTGGCCGCAGTTGCCAGTGTGTACACAAGCATACTCAAGAATGCTTTGTGCTGCTTTACGGCATCATCTCGATACGACTGATCAGCAAGCTCTTGCATCCTTGGTACATCAACACCAAAAACCTGTGCTTTTCCTTCGCTAATCTGTCGAATATAGTCCTGGTTGACCGTGTAGCCTTCGACGGTGTTGATAACAATCGCCACTTCTAGATGTGGGCCAACCAACTCTTTCACAACCTTGCCGTTGTCCACAATTTCTTCCATGACATCCCGCCCACGATACGGCTGGTCGGCTATCTCCGCACCATATGCTTCAAAGTTATCAAGAACCTCATCTAAACCTGTTGTATCATCGGTAAGCAACGCAGCAGCATCTGCAATGTTGTCACGATACCGAGCCGCGTTCTGAATAATAAGAGGGGCTCGATCAATCGCACCACAGCCACAGTTATCTCCGTGAGCATGGTCGTCTGTGTGCGCACCAAAAGGCACACGGTTTCGCTTTAGAAGGTTGATACCTTTGTGGAATATATTCTGAACTGGTATCCCAGCTGCCTCACCCATTCCAACAACACTCGCTGTTGCCATGGTTGATCCAGCGCCAAATACTTTGTAGCGGTTCAAGGATCGCTTCATGTATGTAAGGCTCTCTTCGACTTTTCTAAAAATTGTTTTAACCCCGCGCCCGTCACCACAGCCATCGTCTTCAACAGTAGCGCCATTGTCTTCTTTATCAACCCGTACGAGAATGTTATCGGAATGAATCCCTGCCTCGACAGTGCGTAGCGTTTCACTATCAAGCGCGTGTTGATGTTGCTCATCAATTCTATCCTCGACAGAAATCGCCCCATCGCCGAAGGCCAGACCGTCTGTTAGTTTGACAGTTATCACATTGAGGTTCATGCGCATCCTTTCTTCAGAACTACCAATAAACATATCGTTATCAACCATAATACTCCCAGGTATCTGTTTTTTGATTTAACCGCAAAATGATACGCCTAATTTTGGCAAAAATCAAGATTATTATGTATACTATCCACAGGAATAGAACACAATTATGCAAACTACGCAACGTATCGAACGAGCCCTGGGCGCCTTGCCACCCCACATCGATAGTGGCAGTGCTCCTGATTTAAGTGAAGCGGTCGTTCTTGAGCTTGATGCAAGACTTGAGGAGCAACAGCCAGAATTACATGGGCGTGTTCACGGCATTGCTAAACATGTTTTTGGCGAGAAAGTAGGCGAACTTGAACGTGATCCGTCCGGTGCTTTGCTCATATCGGATGATCAGCTTCGTGGCTGCCTTGCTGCTGCAGTTCTTGATGCAACCGCTGCGGTTGTCCTTATTACCGGCGAAGCCCTTGCGGACGCACACGACTTTGCTACTGCAATGCTTGAACCCTGGGATGATCCCGCGAGCTCTGACTAGAACGTTATTACTATCGACGCTTGTAGCGGCGGAGTTCGGCAACTTTAAGACGAGACGCCTGGCGGTCAACTAATGCCTGTGCATGTTCAATGCTTACGCGGTCTCGTGCATCGGTGCGTAATTTCTGGGCACGCTCGAAAGCTTGTTGCGCCTCTTGCTCGCTTATCTCGTCTTCTCGATCGGCTTCATCTACGAGCACCTTGACCACATTGTTGCCAATTTCTATAACACCACCGTTGGTGGCAAAGTATTCTAGTCTTGAGTCTGCATCACCAGATTTTCTTCTAACAGAGATAACACCAGGAACGGCAATGCTGACGAGTGGAGCGTGATCGGGAAAAACAGCAATGTAGCCATCTGACGTCGGCAAAACTACTTCGTGAACCTCTTCACCAAATTTTATGCCATCCAATGTAACAAGCTCGAACCGGATCATAGACTCTCTTTCTATTTGTTTACTGGGGTAAGTATACCAAACGTTACGTAATATATGAATGCTTTGTTGTGGTTTCTTTTCTGGAAGAAACTATCTATAATACAGCTTAAGGTTATGTCTGTGAGAGTTGAAAAGAAGCGATTCCTAGTGTACTTGAGCGTAACACTCGCGTTAGTGGGTGTGAATGTGTTTGCCATCACAACAAATACCCACAACCGTAAGGCCAAGGCAACGCCGACACCAGTTAGGATCACGTATCCTGGGCCGGACGATACTGTTGCAAATAGTTTTGCATATATTGGTGGGACCGCCGGCGCAAACAAGAAGGTTTCTTTGTTTGCAGATAATACATGGGTGGGGAATACCGACGCGAATGCTGCCGGCGAGTGGAGCTTTAAGTGGGAAGATGCCACGCCAGGGACTCACAACTTTCGTGCAACTGTTATTGATGGGACCGGCTATGCCGGGTCATGGTGGGGCGGCTCACCCACACAAGCACTAAACTTGAATAGCGGACAAAAAGAGACACAAAGCAGCTCCGGTTTTGCGGGTGTTATCGGCATGCCAATAGATCCTGCGAACAATTTAATGTTTGTTATCAATGGCTCAAATAGTACCGTAAGTGTCGTCAACGCGGCAACACGAAGTTTTGTTAAGGATATTGAACTAGAACCAGGGACCAACCAGTCACTGCTGGGATTTAGCGGACAAAATGCGGTTGACTTTGGCATGGATACGCAGCATCAGAAGTTATTTATTATGACACAGAAGAGCGGCATAATTTATGTCGTCGATACAGCGGCCCAGACGATGCAAACAAAAATACAAATAACAGCGGCGGACACTGAGCGCATGATTTTGTCGCCAAATCAAGATGAGTTATTTGTGCTCAGCAGTACTATGGTGAGGCGCATCGACACCCAGACCAATACAGTGTCTAATGAATGGGCAACACCACCAGGAGGCGGGGCGTTTAACAAAATAGTGTATAACCCCGCTAATCTTTCCTTTTATTATTCAAGTGTTGGCAACCAAACAACGGTCTTCACATTCTCGCCCAGCAATAGTACAAGCGATAATATATTAGTAACAGCGAACAACAATGTGACAACCATTCACGACTTAGCATTGAGCCAAGATGGCAGCAAGGTGTCTGTTATATATGAAAGTGATTCGTCTGAGTTTCATGTAGCTACATACGCCACTGCGGACAATAGCCTCCTAAATGACAGCGCCCAGATTGCGAATGATAGTATTTTCTTAAACAAATATGATGTAGGTGGCAATCTTTATATGCAGAGCGACCGTATTGATCAGCAGGTTAACATACGGTCGCTCAATCTTAGTGACTACAGTATTAATGATACTATTGGCTTAGAAGGTAGGCTGACTGTTAGTAGTTTTAGCACAAGCGATGGTAGCAAGGTTAATACAGCCATCGACTCCAACAATAATAAGCTGTACCAAATCACAAAAGATGCGGCTACGCAACGGGCCATCTTAAACACGGTTGATCTTACAAACCTGCAGAGCACCCCAACTATGTACGACGTGATGTCATCATTCATATATGCCCCAGTAATCACTCTGGACGCCGCTTCTAATCGACTCTTCGTGGACTCGGGAAGTATGCCCGACGCAATTGTGCCCATTGATCTAAGTGACAACAGCCTTGATGCCGCCATAACGCATGGTTCGGGGAATGCACTTAAACTCCAGTTCAATGAAGCTGCCGACGAAATATATACGGTGGGTATTTTGCCTTCGTACTATCTGCTCTCGCGACAAGTTGCGGTGCTGGATGGTTCGTCTGGCGAGCTTAAAGACACGATCGATTTACCAACAGGCGCGTATGCAGCTAACATAGTCATGAATGCAGCTAAAACCAAGTTGTACATCGCAGCTACACTGGAGGCTACTGGCGAAACAGTCATATATCGTGCGGATGCGCTCACGCATAGCATAGACAGAACGTATCCTTCTTATGTGGGCTACCGGTCACCGGGCTACATAGAGATGCGTGGAGATAATTTATATCTCATAGCCCAGAACAACACGGCCTGGAACTTAATAAAACTTAATGTAAATACAGACGCATCCTCTACTGTAGAAGTGGCTGACAAAAACAACGACAATGATGTTTTTGATAGTTCATTTCTGCCGTTGCTTGGTAACCTTTTTTCAGTTTCGCCCAGTGGCAATAAGGCAGTGCTGCAGTCAAAGATCAACAATTACACCGTCATAGACACAAGTACCATGACTATAGAGCGAACGGTCGGCATAACTCCAGATTCTGCAAGCGTCGCTGGTGGGCTTGGCTTCTTCATTGGTTTAATCTTTGCAGGCAGTGAAGACCACCTATACGTGGGCTCTCTGGGTCTATTCATAGGTGGGTATATAAAAGGATTTACAATTAGCTATATTAACCTCGCTTCTGGCGCAATAGAGAGTTCGTTCTCGGCAGCCCCAAAACTTTCGACACCGGGGGGCCAGCTTGGTTTTGGCTATGTAGCATCTTTGGCACTTTCCGTAGATGGAAAGACACTTTACAGTCGTCTTAATTATGCACTTGCATCTCTGAGCCGATCAGAAAGTGCTGCTCGCTATAAAACCACACAATCGCTGACTGCAATAGACGTTAGCTCTAGGACTGCCGTCCTTAAACATGATGTAGCCACCTCGCAGCTCTCTTCGGACGAAATGTCTACAGCCAGTCTGTCTATCAATTCGTTCATGTTTGGCGCCAGCCTCGCTGTAAACGACCAGACACAAAGTGTAGAGCAGTCGATAAAGGTTGGTGGAGATGGCATTAAGATAACAAGCCCACGCAAGGACGAACAATTGACGGAAAAGAGCCCCCTAATAACAGGCACATCGCCTGGTGAGTCGGTTATATCCGTCTCAATTGACGGTAATGTTCTGGGCACAACAACGGCAACGAAGGAGGGGAAATGGAGTATTAAAGCCACTGCCTTAAGTGCTGGCAGCCACTCAATACATGCTGAATACGGCAGAGACAAAAAGAACAACCTGTACATTGGCCAGTTTGGCCTGTTTGGCTTACTAGTAAATGCGCTCGATCTAACACAAGAACCCGGAATTATTGATGTTTTTGACACCGACAAAGAAACGTTCAGCGGGAAGATAGCGTTGCCAAATGGGGGCATCAGCTACTTCAGCAAACTAAGTACCGATGGCAAGTATCTTTTAGTCTATGGGCTGGGGAATATACTCGAAGCAATGATCAACAACCAGCAGCCGAGCATTAACCTGTGGCTGGTGGATACGAAGACCAACAAAGTGACTAAAACCTTTCAATTCGACACTGCATCGTGGCAGGGAGGGGAAGACGTCGGGGTGACGTATATGCTGTCACCCGATAACAAGGAACTAATTGCAGCACGCGCAGACAAAATAGTCGTTTACGATACCGAGAAGTTATTTGCAAGCGGCAAAACGAGCACGTTGTTGCCGGGTGCAATAATACGCGAGGTTGACTTGCCACCCACCAACAACACGGTTTTTTCCGACGCAGTGCCACCGAACATGCTTTCTCGCCTTGTGCAAAATGGCAAGAAATTAGTCGTACCCTACTATCATCAAATTGCCACCGTCGATCTGGCATCAGGGTCGGTAGTAACAATTGGAGAAGTAGAGAATCGGGAGACACGGTCTGTGTATGTGAATGACGCCCGAAACGAGGCCTACATTGTGGGAACGGATACTTCGGTCCAGACCGACGGCACGACTGTAACGATAATCAATACGCTCACAGGGCAAGTGAAAAATGTTGTGACTATTCCGGGTTCTGACTTTTATATTATTGGGTCACTGTCTGCAGACAAGCAAAACCTGCGCATGTACATGTCCAATAACAATTCGGGCACCAAGGTCGTTAGTCTGAACGTGTCTACTCAGAGCATTTCAACAAGTCAAGATGTACCAATACCTAGTTATTACACAGATAAAGTCAACGAGCTATTGTCGTACAGCCCAGAGGCGCTCAATAATGGGATTCTGACGATACCATACGGCATCGGATTCAACGCTGAAAAAACGAAAATATACTCTCCCACTATACTCTTCGGTTTAGCACAGGGTGATGATAATGCTTTATTCACAAGCAAGTTGTTTAATAAAAATCACTCGTATTTTACAATCGGTG
This sequence comes from Candidatus Saccharimonadota bacterium, assembly GCA_036826335.1. Lineage (GTDB taxonomy): Bacteria > Patescibacteriota > Saccharimonadia > Saccharimonadales > AWTP1-31 > DAISWP01. The sequence continues at coordinate 57,137 of DAISWP010000004.1, forward strand.
ATGACTTCAGTGGTGAAGTCCCCGGTGCAAAGTACTCTGACGATATTGGCGTTACTCTTGGAGAGGCAACGAGCTGCGCAAAAACAAATACGTGTCCGCCCCCTCCCGCCACCTGTGTAGAGACAAACACGTGCCCGGTCGTAGTTCCACCTATTGACAATCCCGCACCAACCGCCCGTACAACCTTAAATGACATCCGCAATAAAGCAAAACCAAGCGGTTTAGTGATGCTGCTGCGCCGCATCGTGGCTGCTATTCGCCGGTTCACATCCTCACTGCCACGCACAGTCCTGGAAGCATCGCCGTTCATCTTACTCATATTGCTTTTGGCAGTTATCGCAAGCTTTCTTTATCAGACGAGCCGCGAACTGAAACATAATCGTACCGTAAATGAGCGTTTAGCATTTGCTAGCCTACTTGCAACTGAGAAGAACAACTTCTTGCAGCTAATCAGTCACTACCTGCGCACTCCACTAACCGTACTCAGCGGGGGGATAGAGATGGCAAAGACAGATACACCTCCAGAAACGCATAAAGTCTTGGCGCAATCAGCCGAAAATCTCTCCAAAACAACAGAGGTCTTATTGGAAAAAGTAGAAAACGAGCCCGTACTGAAAGCACTTGATACAACCCCAATTTACAAGGTTCCCCGAAAAGATGTGATGCGCAACAAGTACTTTGCCGTTCCAGCAATCATTCTGGGAACAACACTCGGCTTTTTCTATCTATTCTTCGTTTTCATTGGTGGCGTACGCACGACGCCGGTCAATTTTGCAACACAGATTCTTGGGTTAGGCCTAACTGTTCAACTGCTTTATGGCACCGTCCATAACAATTTGATGATCAAGCGTGAGAACGCCCGCATGGTCGCACTTATTGGATTCGAGAAACGACTCGACGCAATGCGAAGCGAATTCATCCGCGAAGCGCAATATTCAATCGGCTTCTCACTACAAAAAATACAAGAACTCACAGCAAAGGTTCCGAACGAACAGTATCGAAACTACATTATGAAGGGCGTAAACCAATACAACGAACTACTTCGATCGTTCCGTCTTGTAACACAACTAGAGAACAGTAAAGTAACCGGCGTCGTTAAACCAGTTCACGTCAATAATGCTATCGGCGATGCCGTCAAAGAACTCGTAGGCAAGATCCAGGAAAAGAAGTTGAATGTTGATATTGCCGGCCTGGACGACAACCCACAGATTCGTATCGAACCAACATTACTATCACTTACCGTTAAAGCACTCCTAAGCAACGCTATTGATGCTAGTGCAGAGGGGTCAAATATTATGATCAAAGCACACGTCAGCCGTGGCAAAGTTGCCGTTAGCGTGGTCGATCATGGAGTGGGCATGAGCAAAGTGCAGAAAGATGCGTTATTCAAGCCTTTCGGTCGTATAGACGATACAGAAACGTTCAACAAAGAAGGTGCTGGTCTAAGCCTATACCTGAGCAGGATGATCTTGCATGCCTTCAAGGGAGACTTAGGCATAGAGAGTGCGGTAGGTAAGGGAACAACTGCGTCAATCAGCCTACCAGTACTTAAGTAACGGGCGGACCGCTCGGGCGCTTAGGGCTTAGACCCTTGAAAATGATCCAGCAAACGTGAAGCGTCTATTTAACTTCTGAGATTTTACCCTTCATATAGAAGGCAGACTCGGGCTTGTCGTCGTGTTTTCCGTCCAAGATTTCCTTGAACCCTGCAACGGTGTCTTTGAGAGAGACATATGAGCCAGGGATGCCGCTGAAGACCTCTGCTACATGGAATGGCTGGGTCAAGAACTTCTGGATGCGACGAGCACGGGCAACGGTTTGCTTGTCTTCGTCGCTCAGTTCTTCCATGCCTAAAATAGCAATGATATCCTGCAAGTCTTTGTAGCGCTGGAGGATACGTTGGACTTCACGCGCAACTTCGTAGTGCTCTTTACCAACGATCTCTGGGTCAAGAATAGTAGAACTACTATCAAGTGGATCAACCGCAGGGTAGAGGCCTAACTCTGTCAGCGCACGGTTAAGCACAATAGTGGAGTCAAGGTGAGCAAACGTTGTTGCCGGTGCAGGGTCGGTAAGGTCGTCTGCAGGCACATAGACAGCCTGTACGGACGTTACAGAGCCAGTCTTTGTGCTTGTGATGCGTTCCTGCAAGGTGCCCATTTCAGTTGCAAGGTTAGGCTGATAGCCAGCCGCAGACGGCAAACGCCCGAGCAATGCCGAAACTTCAGCTCCTGCTTGTGTAAAGCGGAAGATGTTATCTATAAACAACAGCACATCTTTGCCTTCATCACGAAAACCCTCGGCAATGGTAAGGCCGCTCAAACCCACGCGAAGACGTGCCCCAGGTGGTTCGTTCATTTGTCCAAAGACAAGGCTGGTTTTGTCTAGAACGCCGGATTCTGCCATTTCGTTATACAGGTCGTTTCCTTCACGCGTACGCTCACCAACTCCAGCAAAAACACTGGTTCCACCATGCTCTTTGGCAATGTTGTTAATAAATTCCTGGATGAGCACGGTCTTACCGACACCAGCACCACCAAACAAGCCAACTTTACCACCCTTGGTGATAGGACAAATCAGGTCAATGACCTTAATTCCTGTTTCGAGTACTTCTGTGGTACCCGACTGTTCAGCAAGCGTCGGGGGTGCCCGATGAATAGGGGAGCGAGTCTTGAATACGCCTTTTTTGCCATCAATTGGCTCACCGATCACATTAAACATGCGACCCATAACATCTTTGCCAATTGGCACGCTAATAGGCGCACCCGTGTCTGAGACTGCAGCTCCGCGCTTAAGACCATCGGTGCTACTGAGCGCAACGGCACGAATGCTCGACTCGCTTAAGTGCTGCGCAACCTCCAAAACGAGCGTCCGCTCACCCAAGCTAACTTCTAGTGCATTGTAGATAGCAGGCAAGCTCCCCTCGCTAAACTCTACGTCAACCACCACACCAACAACTTGGCTAATCTTTCCGTCTTTGGTTTTTTCTGCTATTGCCATCTTATCTCCTTATTCATCCTTAGTTTCTGGTGTACTAACTTCCATTATCCTAACCGCTTGTACCCGTGGTGCAGCCTGTTCGCTCATTTTATCGCCTCTGCGCCACCGGTTATTTCTGCAAGTTCCTGGGTAATTGCGGCTTGTCGAGCGGGGTTAAAGGCAAGGGTCAGATCACCAATAATATCGTTGGCGTTGTCACTAGCGTTCTTCATGGCCATCATACGGGCACTTTGCTCACTCGCCATGCTTTCAAACAACGCTTGGTATAACTGCACTTCAACCAGACGTTGCGTCACACTCTCGAGTACTGCGCCGGTGCTTGGCTCGAAGGTCGCTTGCTCAAGATCAGCCTCGATAACTACATCCGTAAACGCAGCGGGTAATAGACGGGTTGATTTTACCTCTTGCAAAATGCTGGATTTGTAATCGGTATAAATAATATCAACAAAATCAACACCCGGAACGTGGAGCTCGGTTAACTCTTCTTCAGATGCCGGTACCGGCTCAGGGATCTCGGCTTCTTTTTCTTTGGACTCGTAGAAACTACCAAAATCAACCTCTTTGTCCTGATCTTCTTGTGGGCGTTTTGCACCTTTTATAAATGCCGAGATAACGGTGTCGAGAATGGGCCTTAGATCGTTGGCGGTTGGGTGCTCAGGGAAGTCGGTATAGGCAGCAAGACTCTGCACATTCTCCACTTTGCCGGCGAATGTTCCACCTTGACGACCAATAGTAATCACATAACTTGTGAGGCCGTCGTCACGATCTGCGCGAACCTCGCTTGCAAATTGCTTGAGAACATTGGCATTATAGGCCCCAGCAAGCCCACGGTCGCTGGTGACAACAATATGTAACCGGGCCTTTGGTGCTTCACGCACATCAAACAGAGGGTGCTTACTGACATCAGTCAACTCACGAAGGCGCGAAAGAATCTGCTGCGAAAGCGCAGCATACTCACGACCCTTCATAGCGCCTTCCTGGGCTTTACGCATCTTGCTGGCACTGACTAACTCCATGGCTTTTGTAATTTGCCTGGTGTTCTTCACGCTACCGATGCGTCGTTTTAACTGCTGCTGTGATGCCATGGATTAGCCTTTGTTCTCTGCTTTCTTATCGGCATAGGTTGCGGCGGCTGCTTTGGCAACACGCACAATTGTTTCGAGCACTTCTTCAGAAGGCTTATCGCCCTTGTCGAGCTGCTCGGTTAGTTTCTTGTGTTCACTTCTTAGCGTATGTAGAAGACTTGCTTGTACGTCTTTGATGGTATTTACGGGCAAGTGATCAAAAACACCCTTCGTTGCAGCAAGCAAAGACGCCGTTTGCTCCCAAACAGACAATGGTGAATATTGAGGTTGCTTCAGAAGTTCTGTAAGTCGTTGTCCACGCTCAATCTTAGACTTAGTATCTGCATCTAGGTCGGTACTAAACTGCGCAAAGGCTGCAAGTTCACGGAACTGTGCAAGATCTAGTCGGAGTGAGCCCGCCACACTCTTAACGGCTTTTGTCTGTGCCGCACCACCAACACGAGACACCGATAGGCCCACCGAAACAGCAGGGCGAATACCCTGGTAGAACAAGCTTGTTTCCATAAAGATCTGACCGTCCGTAATCGAAATTACGTTTGTAGGGATGTAGGCGCTAATATCACCCGCCTGTGTTTCGATAATCGGCAAAGCCGTTAACGAACCTGCGCCTTTTTCGTCACTCAGCTTGGCTGCACGCTCAAGCAGACGAGAGTGCAAATAGAACACATCACCTGGGTATGCCTCGCGCCCTGGTGGCCGTCGCAGCAAAAGTGACATTTGTCGATAGGCAACAGCGTGTTTTGTTAAATCATCAAAGATGATCAGAGCATGCTGACCATTATCCCGAAAGTACTCGCCCATGGCTGCACCCGCGTACGGTGCAAGGTACTGCAAGGAGGCAGGGTCGCTCGCGCCCGTTGCGACAACAATCGTTTGATCCATCACACCTTCACGCTTTAGACGCTCAACAAGTCGAGAAACTTTACTAAGCTTCTGACCAACTGCAACATAGATGTTGATAACACCAGTTTTTTGTTTGAACTGGTTAATCATCGTGTCGAGAGCAACTGCTGTTTTTCCTGTTTGACGGTCACCAATAATCAACTCACGCTGTCCACGACCAATAGGTACCATGGCATCAATTGCCATAAGTCCCGTCATGAGTGGTTCATGAACAGATTTTCGATCCAATACACCGGGCGCCCCGCGCTCGATCAGACCCATTTGCTTTGTCTTGATAGGCCCTTTGTCGTCAAGCGGGCGACCAAGTGGGTCAACGACACGACCAACCAACTCTGGGCCAACAGGGACTTCGAGCACTTTCCCGGTGAGTTTAACGCGCGCACCAGCTTTTACAGAGATATCGTCTCCCATGAGCACGGCGCCGATCTCATCCTCCATAAGGTTGAGGGCGAAGGCGGGCACGATGCCATTTGCGCCTTCAACATCAAGCATTTCTGAATAGCCTGCATTGCTAAGACCATAGATCCATGCAACACCATCACCAACTCGGGTGACGATGCCAACGTTCTCGACTTCAGGACTTGCCTTTAAGGCATCGATGGCCTGTTTAATTTCTGAAGATAGTTCTTTTACTGACACGGCTGCCATGTATTACACTCCCATTCCTTTTAAGCGTTGTAGTTGCCGGCGTATGGTCAAGTCTAGCCGTTGTTCAGCCGACTCCACCAACACACCGCCAAGTACAGCGCTGTCTTGTTTTTCGTTCATGATCACTTGCTTTGCATCTGCTGCAAACAGCTTCTCGATTTGTGTACGGACATCCGACCCAAGCCCGTGCGCCGTCGTAACCGTCAATTCAACATTGCCATCGTTTGCTTGCAAACGAATCGCTTGGCGCAGAACAGCATCCACATCTTTTGTCCGTCGCGCAGAGACAACATAGGCCGCCAGCTCTTTGGCGACAGTAGACATAGTGGCGCCCTCATTGAGCCGGTGCAATACTGCTTCGGCGAGCATCTTGTTTGTTATGGTCATGCGCGCAACCTTCCAAGGGCCCGCTCTATAAGACCGGCGTCCTTCTTCGCATCGAGTTTTTCTTGGACGATCACTTCGGTTGCTTCTGCAACCAATCCGAGCATGTCTGCCTTGAGCTCTTGACGTGCCTTGCTCATCTCGCGCTCAATTCGTGCTTCTGCGTCCTTGAGCATTTGATCGATCTTCACAAGGGTATCCGCTTCACCTGCCTTGATTATTTCAGTAGATTCCTTGTTTGCGGCAGCAATAATGCTGTCGGCTTGCTCACGTGCTTTTTGTTGCAGTTTCTTGAGCTCTTCATCAAAAAGGCCCTTTTTCTTTTCCATCTCCAGGCCAAGATCAACACCTTTATTGATGGTGACCCGCCGTTGCTCGAGCGTATCAACAATCTTACTTAGTGCAAATTTCTTTATAACCAGAAAGAGCAACACAAATGTTCCTGCTTGTAAAAGCAAAACTTTTGGGTCTATTCCCAGTACGGCAATGCCGGTTTTTTCTTCGGCAACAGCCTCTGCAAATGTAGTGATTGTTAATAGCTCAAGCATACGTAGTTATTCCTTTATTTGACGATTAATGAGCCAAGGAAGGCTAATAGTGCGGTGACTTCGATCATAGCTGCGATAATCACAACCTGACCAGCGGCCTTACCAGCTTCTGGGTTACGACCCAAAGCCTTCATGTAGTTTGCACCTACCATGCCGAGGCCGATAGCTGCACAACCAAATGCAAACGCCAGCATAAATGCCTTGCTTGCAGTTGGGTTCCATCCACCACGGTACACTACTTCTGTAGTCTCCGCAGCAAATCTTGTTAGTAATGGTGCCATTGTTACTCCTTTTTATCCCTTATTGCCATAGGTGCCCGCATGCGAACAGTCTATGGAATTATTTATATTAATGGCTAACATCCCCCTCCAATGCGGCGACCACAGGGTCAACTTCATGGGCGGAATGTTCATCGTCATGGCCATGACTAATCGCCAGGCCTAAATATGTAGCGCACAGTACGGTAAATACGTACGCCTGAATACCAGCTACCAACATCTCGAATGTTGCAACTGGCAATATGGTAAACGAACGAAAGTCTTTCCCGATATACGCAAAGACGCTAATAAGAATTTCACCAACAGCGGTGTTTAGAAAGAGACGCAAACTCAAACTGATCATGCGAGTGAATTCTCCAAATACCTCCAAGATGCCGATAAACATGTTGATGGGGTTGAATGGCTTATCGGTGAAATAGTGTTTGAGGTGCCCCATAAAACCGGATTCTTTGATGGATAAATATTGGATCGTGACGATCGCAAAGACAGCCATAACAATGGTGCCATTTAGGTCGGCAGTAAACGGGCGGAATAACGGAGTGTTGCCCCCGGCCGTTCGAGCAAAAACGCCCGGCCCAACAATAGGCAATAGGCCCATAAGATTACTAAAGATAATAAACAAGAAAAATGTCCCAAAGATTGGGGCATATTTTACCGCTTTTGCACGTGAGCCCAGAGGGCCTTCGACGAGTCCAATAATAAACTCCACCAAGATTTCGACTATCTGACCAATACCCCGAGCGGCTTTTAGGTGCATCTTGAGTCGCACCGATACAAGCAAGATACTGAGTAGTAGTGCGCATAGAGCACCGTAAATAAAGGAGTTGCTGATAGTAAAACCGGCCACACTGGTAATCTTTTCTGGGCTCAGCGCAATGTGTGGTCCATCGCTATTAGCAAAATTCGAGAGTACGTTTAACATGCGACCTTTCTGGGAGCCCCAATTAGGTCAGTCGTCGTCATCCGAATGGCGGCGGTCAACATGCTCATTTCTTGTCCAGTATAACAGGGGCTGGTATCTGGTGCAATACGTCTGGTTGTTTTCATCCGAAAATATGCCCATTATGGTATAATTAGACTGTTATGATAACCGTATATTCCTCTCCAACCTGTGCATATTGTCATATGGCTATGGAGTACCTAAAGCAGAAAAAAGTAGACTTTAAAGTCGCCGACGTGAGCGAGAACCCAATAGCAGCACAGTGGGTGCAAACACACGTTGGCCAAGTTGTCACGCCGGTTCTTGATATCAATGGCACGGTAGTTGTTGGTTTTGATCGACCCAAAATAGACGCTGCGCTACAATAGCCTATAATGGCGTTTGAAGATTTTAAGACAAAAGAATCTGTTGTAATTGTTTATACCGGTGATGGCAAAGGGAAGACCAGCGCCGGACTTGGTTTACTGGTACGCGCATTGGGCAGTCGCTGGAACGTAGCGTTTATACAATTTATTAAGTATTGGGGTGTCGGGGAACACGTATTTATCCGTGACATCCAAGGACTCTATAAAGACCAGCTGTACTTCTATAAAGGTGGGAAAGGATTCTTCCAAGCTGGCGACCTAAGCCCGGGGCATATTACTGCAGCGCAGCACAAGCAGGCGGCAAAAGATACACTAAAAGAAGCACAGCAGGCTGTCTCGTCAGGCAAGTACGATCTTGTTATTTGTGACGAGATAAATAATGCTGTTCACGATGGCTTGTTGCCAAAGTCAGCTCTTATTACGCTTCTTAAGGAGCGTCACCCACAGACAAGCCTGTGCTTAACGGGCAGAAACTTCCCGAAGGAGCTTCTTGGCAAAGTAGACATTGCCACTAACATGACCAAGCTAAAACATCATTTCGACGATAAATTTCTCGCAAATCCGGGCATCGACTATTAAAGTCGACAGGAGTATAGTTTGACTATTTTTGTATATTAGTTTATTATATTAGTATGAGTCAACTAGGTGTCGGCGTCGTGGATATTGTGCCCGCTGCAGTGCACTTTGATAGTGGTGAGCATTTTCAGATACCGCCAGACACTGACCAAATAGTTAGTGGTGAGTCCCTACAAGCAGACACACTCGACTGGTTAAAGGCCTGGGGGCTTACAGCTATAACACCGGGCGACGCCCTATATCTAGATCAACTTGCAAAGTTAGGGAACCAGCATCTATCCCCGCTTGCGCCTGAAGAAAAGTTAGCGGTAGCATCGGCTCGACATGACTTTTTAGCATTTTTGGGCTATAGCGACCAAGAAATTGAGAAGTTTGCCCATTTAAGAGCGAAAATTCATCTGCCAATACCAGAAAATATTATAGAAACCAGCCGATACGTTGCCGCTTTTGGGGGGAACGCACGAAAGCTATATCGAAGATCTCCCGGCCTTGTGTTCAGCAAAGTCGACTCCATTCAAGCCAACATTGAAGAATTAGCAAATTTTGGAGTAAACAGGCGGGCTTTAGTTAACGAAGCAGGTATGGCAGTCCAAAATATTGGTCGTGCAAAAAAAACCGCATCTTTTTTAGCTGATCGCAACTTAGACAACACCCTCAGGCAAGCCCCCATATTGCTTGAGATGGATGCTGAATTTATTGAGAGTCGTGTAGCAGAATTGGAAGCAATGGGGTTTGACATTCAGGCTATTAACCGGGAGGCACCTCGACTGCTCGGAAATAAAACTGAGCTAACGGAGAAAAAGTTAAAAATAGTACGTGCCGCATGCAGAATGCTTGGCGTAGAGACCACAGAAGTTATGCAGGCCGTATACGATAAACCAAACCCAATTCGGTCTATGAGCGTCAAGCGCATCCACTCAACTGCAATGCTTATTGCCAAACACGGTTCTCGAGGGGAGTGGGAAACTATGCGTACCGAATTTGAAGAACGAGGGCTAAACCCATATCGTGCGATTTTGAGGATACTTACGGATTGCCCTATCGATGCTTTGACAGAACGGATAGACACATCGGATGGACGTCATGGCGCGCTAACCATCGCTCGTAATCTTAAAAATGAACGTCAAGCGCAGCGACCTTCTCAACAACGAGGTCGCCACGCAGCGTAAGTATACGTCTTGCCGAAAAGACGTATACTTTTTTTGAAGTTACCGCTAGGATAGCTATATGTCTAAGCAAACTTTGTACTTAATGCTCGGCTACCCTGGAGCGGGCAAAACGACTGCCGCACAGATTATTCACGAGCTGACAGGGGCGGTACATTTGTGGACGGACAAAGAGCGCCTAACTCGCTATGGCGAGCCAACTTACTCACACGAGGAAAACCTAGACATTTATAGCATTCTGAACCAAGAAACCGCGCAATTATTATCACTAGGCGAAAGTGTCATTTTTGATACCAGCTTCAACTATTATAAAGACCGCGAACGTTTGCGTGACATCGCCTTTAGTCATAACGCCGACTGTGGGGTTGTCTGGGTGACGACCCACAAACCAATCGCCAAGGAGCGAGCCATCCAGAACGCGCATCTGCAAAAAACGCGCATCCAAGGCAACATGTCGTTGGATGTTTTTGAGCGAATTAGCAACAATCTGGAGCCGCCGCTTCGACACGAGACATTTGTAGAACTGGATGGAACACAGCTAACACCCGAGTATGTAGCTCGTCGGTTGGGACTCGATAATGAGTCGACGAAATCGTAAGAAGCTGATAACCCTTGGGTTGGGGCTGATTGGTTTAGCTATTGGGGCTTTGCAGCAACACAATATTGTTGCCCCAATTGCGACGCTTGCAGAGAAAAACCAACCGGGTCTTTATACTGTTATCGAATTTACGGACGGCGACACAATCACCGTCAACATGGATGGGACAAAGGAAAAAGTGAGATTCATTGGTGTGGACACACCCGAAACGCATGATCCACGAAAGACAGTGCAATGTTTTGGGCTGGCTGCCGCATCCTTTACAAAAACAACCATCGGCACCAACAAGGTGCGTCTGGAAGCCGACCCCCAAAATACCAATCGAGATCGCTACAGCCGCTTGTTGCGTTATGTGTATTTGCCTGACGGACGGTTGGTTAATGCAGAGATTATCAAGCAGGGTTATGGTTTTGCCTATACGAGCTTCCCCTTTGAGAAATTGGAAGAGTTTAAGAGCTACCAGACGGAGGCACAAGCCAAGAAGCTTGGTCTATGGGGCTCTTGCCAGCCAGAGCTTAATAAGTACGGTGGTTACACATCGAACGATGCGAACTAGCTATCAGCTTAGCCATGCCTTTGCACGTCCAGCAATTTTCATCAACCCATCCAGTGGCCAGAGCAAAAAACTAACTGTATAAAATGGAACCGCGGGGACAGTAAGTGCAAGGTAGGTAAGTGCTCGACGCAATAGGCTAAATTGCCTATGAATCGTTTTAAACGAACCGATGTCCCTGTGGTGATGCTTCGTTGTGGTGCGCATCCAGGTGTAGCGAACTAGTTTCGGGAAATAATGGTACGACTGTTCGTTTGTCTGGATACGTAGCAGGTTATCCCGCACTACTTTATAGCCCTTAGCTGAGAGCAGGAGGGACAGGTCGTGATCTTCATGTATTAACGTGTCGTCCAGATAGGTTTTGCCCTTAACGTCAGCCCACGCTTTGCGTCGAATAGCCATGTTTGCGCCCCATAACACGGTTACACCAAAAAGTGCTGCACTCCATTGGAAATAGAGCCATGTCCAGAGAACCGTATGAAACTGCCGATAGCGCGGCAGGCTTGCCGTGATACCCAACCCGGTTAAGCCAACAATCGCTGAATCTTGCTCAAAATCACGCAATACGCGTTCAACCCAATCTGGCGCAATAAGACTATCAGCGTCAATACGCCCCACTATATCCGTTCTCGCTGCATCAAAGCCGGCATTCCGGGCGGCGCCTCGGCCTTGTGTTGCCTCGTGAATAACACGCACAAACGGGTACTGCTTGGCGATTTCTACACTTTTATCTGTCGAGTTGTTATCAACAACAATAACCTCGCCCGGCATAACTGTCTGCTGGGCAATCGCATTTAAACATGCGCGCAGGTGGTGCTCTTCGTTATAAACCGGTATAATAATTGATAATGTTAATGCTTTTTTCATAAGGTGATAGCTAGATAGTAGCAGATGAAAGACAAAAAAAACCGCAAACTTTTAAAGAACCTCGAGCTGCGAAAAGAGCGCAGCTTATTCCGTAAGCACTATGGGGCAGACGAACAACGCCTGCGCAGTCGGCTACTGCGTCACGTACGCATAGAAAAGCCGCGTTATTGGTGGAAAGATCGAACCATTTGGCAGAAGCTTGGTGTGCTTTTAATAACCGGTGTACTGCTGATGGTTGGGTCAATGTACGGAATTGCGCGCTGGTATATTGCCAAACATAGCCATGAACCGCTCAAGTACGGCGCTACGTTTATTCCTCGCTACGCTCGTTACTATGGCCTTGATCCGCAAGCAACCATGCAAGCCATGATAAGCGACCTTAATCTGCGCCATTTCCGTTTGGTTAGTTACTGGGATGACATCGAAAAAACACCAGGTACATACGACTTTTCAGAACTCGACTGGCAGATGAAAAAAGTGGAGGCCGTGGGCGGAACAGTCAGTTTAGCAATCGGGTTGCGCCAACCGCGTTGGCCAGAATGTCATATGCCAACATGGGCGAAAGAACAGCCCAAAGATGTTTGGTATCCGCAGCTAAAAACGTTCATGGCAAATGTTATTGACCGCTATAAAACGAGTCCTGTTCTAGAAAGCTATCAGCTCGAGAACGAATTTTTCTTGTCCGTCTTTGGTAAGTGCACCGACTTTAGCCGGGATCGTCTTATAGATGAGTTCCAGTTCGTCAAGCAGCAAGACCCAAATCATACCGTTATCATTAGCCGCAGCAACAACTGGGTTGGATTACCGGTCGGCAAGCCCACTCCCGATAAATTCGGTATTTCGGTTTATAAACGAGTGTGGGACAAGACCATCACACACCGTTACGTAGAGTATCCGTATCCCGCATGGTTCTATGCGTTTTTGGCGGGGGCAGGCGAGTTAATAACGGGCAAAAATATGATCATCCACGAGCTGCAGGCGGAGCCATGGACACCAAGTGGCGGCATCAAAGATGCGACTATCGAAGAGCAGAACAAGTCACTCGACGCCAAGCGTCTTAAAGATCGCTTTAGCTATGGGAAAGCAACGGGAATGAAAGAAGTAGATCTGTGGGGAGCCGAGATGTGGTACTGGAGAAAGGTACATAAGGGAGATGCTAGCCTGTGGAATGCCGCCAAAGATTCCATTCGCGAGCAGCAGTGCTCAAGCTGCTATTAACTACGCAGGCTTCTCTGTAGAGAGCGAGTCAGATACAATGTAGTTATGGCAAAGAAAAAGGCTGCCCAGCCAAAGACCATTTCTAACCGACGTGCTCGTCATGACTACTCGCTCGACGAGTCTTTGCTTGTTGGCATCCAACTTACGGGTCGCGAGACAAAGGCACTCCGGCATGGGCATGGGCAATTGCGTGGTTCGTATGTAACCGTTAAGGAAAATGAGCTCTGGCTGATTAATGCAACCATCTCCGGCTTACCTGGCGTCCCCATCGAGGAAAGCGAGCAAACCAGAAGCAGAAAACTCCTCGCAAAACGACGCGAGATTGATAAGTTAATCGAGGCAAAACAGCAGGGAAAAACAATTGTGCCTACGGAGTTGTTAACAGGAGGGCGATACATCAAGTTGCGCATTGCAACCGGACGAGGTAAAAAGCTGTACGACAAACGACAAACCCTAAAAGCACGCGACGCAACCCGACAGGCGCGCGCAATGATCAAGGATCGCGTCCGTACATGATCAATAGTGATGAAGAATTCAGTATTGTCGTCGACAAGAACGACCGAATTCTTCGATACACAAAACGCGGCGATTTGCTACCAACTGATCGCATACGCGTGACCACCGTGTGGATCGAGGACAAAACTGGCAGGATTCTAATTGCGCAGCGCTCCCCAAGCAAGAGACTTCATCCTGGTCTATGGGGGCCAGCAGCAGCAGGCGGGGTAGCAAAAGGTGAAACGTATGAGCAGAACGCGTATAAGGAGCTCGAGGAAGAGATTGGCGTCACTAATGTTAAGCTACGCCTTCACGACAAAACACCAGTAGACTACTTTGACGGCACGCGACGTTTTGCATACTCATTTATAGGGATCCTCGATGAAGTGCCTGAGCAATTTACGCTAGAAGACGCTGTAGAGCAGGTAAAGTGGGTTGACAAAGGCTGGCTCAAAAACGATCTGCGCCTACACCCCGAGCAGTATGTACCGAGCGCAGTCCAGCACTGGCATGATTTGTTTCTACGCTGATATTGCTACTCAACAGAGAGTAAGCTATAATCCATCAGTTACTTTTCGCATTAAAAGTAGGTACCTTCCATTTATATTCCGGGGTAGCTCAGCGGTAGAGCGGGTGGCTGTTAACCACTAGGTCGAAGGTTCGAATCCTTTCCCCGGAGCCAGAAATTTTGTAACAGAGGTAGACCTGGTTCCTAGACCAGGTCTACCTTTTTTGTAAAGCACCTCTGATCTGTTAGAGAGTTCGAACCCAGTCCTTAATAAAACCAATAAACTAAACAAATGTTGGAACCATTAAAAACTATCAATTTTGACCTGTTAACCTTTCAAAAACAGTTCCAAAACCGACCTGTTTTCCTATGAGGGCTGAGCAGCCTGAAACTCGATACATTTCCATGACCTGCTCATCACTGTTCAAACAGAGGTAAAATAGCTCTAGCTTTGTTATTATTAATCTATGAACACCGTAAGCAAGGCTCAATCATGGAAAAACTGCGACGAAGATATTAAGCAGTTTGTTCTTGCTTTAGTTGCTGTACTTGAAAATGAGCTTAGTGATAACCTCGTTGGTGTCTACCTGCACGGTTCTTTGGCAATGGGATGCTACTATCGTCCTAAAAGTGACCTAGACATTATAGTCGTGGTAGAGAATCAGCTCGGTACTGATATTGCTAAGAAAACTGGGATAGCTATTGCCGAACAAGCTGATAAAAGACTCACAACAGGTAATGTTGAGCTAAGTATTATAACTGCCGATACTGCCAAAAAAATTCCTGTGCCTGTTCCATTTGAACTTCATTACAGCACAGAGTGGCATGATAAAATGCTAAATGGTGATATTGAATATGACAGCGGTAAAACTGACATAGACTTACTCTCACACTTGATGTACGTCCGACAAAGAGGAGTTGTTTTAGCTGGCAAACCAATTAGTGAAGTATTTGGCGAATACGACTGGCGACACTTCATGGACGCTGTTATTGATGACTTTGAGTGGATACTAGAAGACGAGCATATCATTGAAACACCTTTTTACGGCGTTCTGAACATCTGTCGTGTGTTGCAGCTTATGAGTGAGAATAGCCAGATGGTTCATAGTAAAGATGAGGGTGGCGAATGGGGCCTAAAGAACTTGCCGCACGAACATCATGCTATCATTCAACAAGCACTTGATGCCTACCGCTCTTCTGTTGAGGTAAACGAAGAACAAAGACGCACTGCCGGAAAAGACTGGGATAAAGCTAGACTGTTAGCTTTTCGGGATTTTGCGCGACAACAAAGGAAGGCCAAATGAATCCTGAAACAAAACTCACAGTTGAAGAACTCCAGGCCGTTTGTCAGAAGCATAGCATTCCCTACGTCTCACACGAGAGAATCACCTACGGTTTTAGTCATGAAGTCCATCGTCTAAATGACGATCTAGTTATTAAGCTTTTTAATACTGAAAGTCCTAAGAGATTTGATACTGAAGTTCTTATGCTGGGGTCTGACTTGCCATTCCTGAAACCTAAGCTTGTCGCTTCGGACGATGCAGAACTCATTGGCCGGCCCTACATTATCATGAGTTACATTCCTGGCACTTCCCTGGGAAGCGTTTGGCATAAAGCGACTGATGTACAGCGTGAGGTACTGATTAGTGATATCTCCAACATCCTGAAGGTGATCAACAAGATTGATCCAGCCTCTTTGCCTGGTTACACCAACGTAACCTGGCAGAAAAAACTCACCACAAGAGGCCATAAGCTAGTCCAAAAGCTACTTGCTAAAAACATTATTGACGCATCAAAAGCCGAGCGTATTGATAAAGTCATTGACGATAAAGGCCAGAGCCTCACAGGCAGTGAGCTGCGTGCCGTCTATTGGGATGTGCATTTTGATAACTTTATCGTCAATGATAGGTTTGAATTGCAAGCTATCATTGACCTAGAAAACGTCGAGCTAACTGCTCTCGACTATCCATTATTCGCCATTGAGAAGATGATGCATGAGCCACACAAGTACTTAGCCGAAGAAGACGAAAAGTATGCCGACGTTAAGGATTATGCCAAGCTGAAAGCATGGTACCGAAAATACTACCCTGAAATCTTTGACTTTAAAGATCAGAAGACGAGAGTCGAACTGTACCAATTGTTAGACGCTCTTCATTTAGCTATTGATTGGTCTCATGTGCCTGAACTAAATCAACAGATAACGAACCTTATAAGTGAATGAAGAGTATACTTAATATCTTTCAGGAGACTTACTTTATTTGACACTGCATGATACTTATGTTAATATCAGTGTAGTAATCAATCAAGGAGAAACAATAAGATGATAAGAATCGCACGAGCAAAGTAGTCGCACAAGCGTCTTTTTTCGTATGATTCTTTCCTATTAGTTTAACTTCCTGTAAAAAAAGCCGAGCACTTGCGTGACTACTCACCTAAATGCTCGGCTTTTTGTTTTGGAGAAAACTATGTTAAATCTACATAAAATATCAAAATCATATAAAGATAATCTTGTTCTCAAGGATGTTACTTTGTCAGCTGGCCCGGGTGATGTGATTGCCCTTATTGGTGCAAATGGTGTCGGTAAGACCACTTTACTAAAGATACTGCTCGGTGAAGTTGCTCCAGATGATGGACAAATAACTAACCACCACGACGAAGTTGGCTATATCCCTCAGGAGCTGGACAATCTTAATGAAACAATCGAGAAGAGCTTTGACTCTGTTGAGTCATGGCGAATTGACTATGCTCTGAATTTGGTTGATCTAGGTGACGTCCGCAAGGATCGTCTTCTCAGTAATCTTAGTGGTGGTCAGAAAACTCGCGTGGCCATTGCACAGGTTCTTGCACAAGATCCCGAACCTACAGTTCTACTGCTGGATGAACCTACAAATAACCTAGATGCTGAAGGCTTAGAGTGGCTCGAGAGTTTCATTAAACGTTTCAAGGGTGCAGTCTTATTCGTGAGTCATGACAGACAATTCATCAATGCCGTGGCAACGAAGGTTATTGAGCTAAAAGCTGGTGTGACAAAACTGTATGGTGGCAATTACGACTTCTATAAACAGCAGAAAGAGATTGAATATCAGTCAGCACTTGAAAAATACGAAAAGCAACAAGTTGAGAAGAAGCGTCTCAAGAAAGCTATGGTCGCTCAGAAAGAGGCTACTAAGCATGTCCACGAACACATCAAGCGAGCGGATAATGATAAATATCAACGAGACTTCTTTAGAAATAGGGTTTCAGTAAAACTAGGTCAGAAGGCAAAAAATCTTGAAACTAGGCTAGATAAACTTGAAGACGTCGAAAGGCCTGATTTTGATAAGAACTACGAGTTTAGTTTAGGGGGAGCTTCACGCGCTAATAAGCTGTTGGTGCAGGTTGAGGATATTTCGAAATCATACGACAAGCACGTGGTTTTATCAGACATAAACTTTGAGATTAGAGGTAATGTACATATCCACATAAAGGGCTTAAATGGTTCGGGCAAATCTACGCTACTACATATCCTTGCTGGACAGCTTTCGCCCACTAAAGGCACTATCACTTACGGCAGTGATGTTAGTGTAGGCTACTTTTCTCAGGATACAGAAGGCCTAGATTACAAAATTTCAGCATTAGATAATTTGAGCACAACTGAAGCAAAGCAAGAAGCGATCTACCGCCAGGCTCGTAGTCTCGGAATCGCTGCCGAGGATCTGTTGAAGATGCCAAGTGAACTATCGCGTGGTCAGCAATCAAAGCTAGGATTTGCCAAGTTGCTTTTAGCTAACCACGATCTAGTTATTCTAGATGAGCCAACAAATCATCTCGACATAGCTACCAAAGAACAGCTTGAAAAAGCTTTGCAAGCATACAAGGGAGCAGTATTGGTCGCTTCCCACGATGTATACTTCTTACAACAACTGAAAATAAATCAAACACTGGAACTTAAAAACGGAAGGATCATAGAATCATGAAGCACTACATAGTCAGTATTGAAGAGGCAAAACAGTTCTTAAATAACCATGTTGCCCCGAAGGTTACACAGGTTGAGCTATTGAACGGGGGCGACTGGTCAGCGGCCTATGCCTATGTACTTGAGGGGAAGGAGTATGTTATTAGATTTGCCGCCAGCCGTGAAGACTTTGCTAAAGATCAAGCTATTGGCAAATATGCTTCTGAAAAGCTTCATGTTCCAAAAGTTACCGAGATAGGCGAAGCCTTACGTGGTTTTTACGCTATCTCGAAACGCCATCATGGTATTTTTCTCGATGAACTTAACGGTGAGCAGATGCACAGAACACTGCCAAGCCTTTTAGCGACCCTCGATGAGATTAAGGGAGTTGATTTAACCGGTACTACTGGTTATGGCTGGTGGGAGGCAAATGGAGCTGGAAATTGCGTAACCTGGCAAAAATTTCTTACAAGTGGATTTGATGATAAACCAGACGAGAGAACGCATGGCTGGCGTAAGAAGTTGGAGTCTTCATCAACTGGTGCAGATCCTTTTGATAAAATTCGCTCATCTCTTGAAGCCCTGGCAGTTGATATGCCAAATGAGCGGCACCTAATACATAATGATCTTTTATATCGCAACGTTTTGGTTGAGAATAATGAAATATCGGTAGTCATAGATTGGGGTAATTCAATGTATGGTGATTTCCTCTATGACATCGCTCTACTTATCTACTACTGGTCGTGGTTCCCCAAGTGGAAAGACATCAATATTAAGCAAGAAGTACTTGATCATTATGCATCTACTGGCCTTGAGCTTCCGGATATAGAAAAGCGCTTACTCTGCTATCAAATCCATATTGGCCTAGACGGCATAAAATACAGTGCCTTTACTGGCAACCATGATCACCTGGAGCAAAAGACAGAGCAGACTCTTAAACTTTTGAACTATCTTTGAAACAGGAGCTGAGATTCCTTGATCTGCAGCTTGGTCTCAATTCCGGCTGCAAATGCCGTCCTATCGTTCTCTGTGCCTCTGCTTAGAATGTAACGAGCGTACTCAATGAGAGGCTCATCTAGTTCCTGCTCAATTTTGTAGTGACCCAGCACAGTCTGGGTTGTGTGGTAGTGTTTCTCTACTTTGGCCTGAAGTTTGTTGGATATACGGATATCCTTATGATTCTGTTCAATGAACTCCTGAAGCAGGAGACACAAGTTGTCTTCGTTGATATATTTCTCAGGACAATTCGGATCTTTCCGTCTGGTGCAGTTGTAGTAGACGAATCGCTTGTAGTCACCAGTCTTTTTGATGAGCTTAACTTTTTCCTGTGCCGTAATGTCCGCACCGCACCTGCCGCAGGTGAGTAGACCTCGGAAGGAGAAGACCTTTGACCCCCAAACCCCTTTGTATACACCTCTAGTTTCTTGAACTAGGTCGTAAAGCTCTTTGGAGATCAGTGGTTTATGGGCTCCTTGGTACCATGGTGCGTCAGGAGCTTCAGGGTATTGAAACTTGCCATA
>DAISWP010000005.1:0-11168 GCA_036826335.1 Candidatus Saccharimonadota bacterium
ATGGGATTTGCTCCCCCTCGCGGGTTGGCTGCCCTTTGTACCGGCCATTGTAGCGTGTTTGTAGCCCCAGACGTAAGGGAAATACTGACCTGACTTCGACCCCTCCTTCCTCCCTGTTACCAGGGCAGTCTAGCTAGAGAAATTCAACTAACTATAGGGGTTGCGCTCGTTGATGGACTTAACCAAACGTCTCACGACACGAGCTGACGACGGCCATGCATCACCTGTCACTACGGCCCGAAGGCACTTTCTCCTTTCGGAGAAATTAGTAGGATGTCAAGCCTGGGTAAGGTTCTTCGCTTATCATCGAATTAAACAACACGCTCCACCGCTTGTGCGGGTCCCCGTCAATTCCTTTATGTTTTAAGCTTGCGCTCGTACTCCACAGGCGGGATGCTTAACGCGTTAGCTTCGCTACTACCAGGGTCGATACTGATAACAGCTAGCATCCATAGTTTACGGCGTGGACTACCGGGGTATCTAATCCCGTTTGCTACCCACGCTTTCGTGCCTTAGTGTCAGGAATGAGCCAGTCACCTGCCTACGCCATCGGTGTTCCTCCAAATATCTACGGATTTCACTCCTACACTTGGAATTCCAGTGACCTCTCTCATCCTCTAGCCTAGCAGTTTAGATAATGTATATATGGTTGAGCCACACGCTTTCACTATCTACTTACTATGCCACCTACGCAACTCTTTACGCCCAGTAATTCCGGATAACGCTTGGATCCTCCGTATGACCGCGGCTGCTGGCACGGAGTTAGCCGATCCTTATTCATATGCTACCGTCGATGTCTTCACATATAAAAGCAGTTTACGACCCGAAGGCCTTCATCCTGCACGCGGCGTTGCTCCATCAGGCTTTCGCCCATTGTGGAAAATTCCCTACTGCTGCCTCCCGTAGGAGTCTGGGCCGTGTCTCAGTCCCAGTCTGGCTGATCATCCTCTCAGACCAGCTACCGATCGAAGCCTTGGTGAGCCATTACCTCACCAACAAGCTAATCAGACGCAGGCCATTCCCAAAGCGCATAAAGCTTTAATCCGAAGACCACATGCGGTATTAGACACCGTTTCCGATGCTTATCCCTCACTTTGGGGTATGTTCCTACGCGTTACTCAGCCGTCCGCCGCTCGTGTACTCTACACCCATTATTCGATCTACCTTCTCTAGCCTAGAGTTGGCATAACGATCAAATAATAAGTGCAGAGCCTTACCGCTCGACTTGCATGTATTAGGCACGCCGCCAGCGTTCATCCTGAGCCAGGATCAAACTCTCCAAAAAAAAGAATTTAATTCTAAACTTCAGCCGAACATGTGACCCGAAGATCACACTGACTTAATTTTCAAAAACAATTCAAATTGAACTGACGTTGATTTGCACTATTCAATTTTTAACGTCCATTTTTCGGAGACACCTTAACAGAAGTCCCAAAAAGATCCCACTAATCTTATAGCACCCCTTCTACTCTGTCAATAGATATCGCAAGCATTAGCAATAAAATAGATTTATTTACAACAAGTTTGCCAAAATAACACCTACAAAAATACCGATTGCGGCACCTACCGCAACTTGTGAAGGCGCATGGCCTAATGCGGCGTGGACCAAGATGTGTCGGCGCTCTTTTACTCGCTTCTGCAAACTAATAACGGCTTCGGCTGTTTCGCCAGCAGTACGTCGAACCCCTACTGCGTCATAGGCAACAATGCACGTTAGCACAAAAACGATGCTGAATAAGGGACTATGTAGCCCGTCACGGAGGCCGATGATGGTTACTAGTGAAACCATCGTAGCCGTGTGTACGCTTGGCATGCCCCCAGACGACCACGCATCGCGCATTTGAACGCCATCTTTCCTTAGCGACACCACCATCTTTGTAGTCTGCGTAATGACGTATGCTACCAAAGGTGTGATGAGGTAGACGTAGCGCTCCATCGTTCTATACTACGCTTTCTGCTCTTCTTGTTGCACTTCTTCTTCGTCATTTTCTTCATCCTCACCAACCTGCTTCTCAACCAGCGCGAGCGATGCAACAGTATCGTTGTCACGGAGGCGCATAATACGAACCCCCTGGGTTGCGCGTCCCAAACCAGGAATATCATTGAGACCGAGCCGGATAGACTGTCCCTGGGTTGAGATGATGATGACTTCTTGATCTTCACCAATCAGCGTCTTTACGCCCATAAGTTTACCTGTCTTGGGGTTAACGATGGCCGAACGGATACCAACACCGCCACGTGCGTGGGGCGTGAACTGGCTCACCTTGGTTCGCTTACCGTAGCCGAACTCACTTATAACAAATATGAAGGAGTTGTCTTCTACAATATCCATACCAATGACTTCATCACCTGCACGCAGGCGGATACCACGAACACCTCGGGAGACACGACCCATAGGTCGGACGTCTTTTTCGTGGAAGCGGATTGCCTGACCCTGGGAAGTTGAAATTATGATTTCATTTTCTCCGCTTGTCATACGTATCCACTTAAGCTCATCACCATCATCGAGATTAATAGCAATCAAACCGCTCTGTCGAACATTCTGATATTGCTCAAACGGCGTTTTCTTAACGACACCGCGAACAGTACACATAAACAAGTGTCCTGTTTTGTCAGTCTTCGAAATATTAATGATTGAACTGACTTTTTCTTCAGGCTGAAGCTGCAGCAAATTAACAATCGCGACGCCCTTTGCATTAAGATTTGTGGCAGGAACTTCATACGTCTTTAGACGAAATACGCGACCACGATTTGTGAAGAATAGTAAGTAGTCATGTGTACTAGCATTTACAACGTTCTCGATAACATCCTCTTCTCGGGTTGTCATTCCTCTCTTGCCCTTGCCTCCGCGATGCTGTCGACGATAGTCAGCAATTTGTGAACGCTTTATGTAGTTTGCCGATGTAAGAGTTACTACAACTTGCTCATCAGGAACGAGATCTTCGTCGCTCATCTTGCCTAATTCTTGGGGTATTATTTTTGTTCGTCGCTCATCACCAAACTGTTTTTTAACTTCAGCCATTTCGTCTTTAATAATCTTCAAAATCTTCTTTTCATCAGCCAGGATAGACTCTAGACCAGCAATTATTTTGAGAAGTTCGGCGAGCTCGTCTTCTATCTTTTGTCGTTCTAGCCCAGCCAACGTTCGAAGTTGCATAGCCAAGATAGCTTTTGCCTGGATATCGCTCAACTTAAACTTCTTGATCAGGTTCTCTTGGGCTTCGTCGGTAGTTTGGCTGGCGCGTATTGTCGCAATAACTTCATCGATGTGGTCAAGGGCAATTTTAAGGCCTTCCAAAATATGCGCACGCTCTTTGGCTTTACGAAGCTCATACTCAGTACGTCGACGAACAACGCCTTGACGATGCTTAATGTGCTCTTGGATGATGTCCTGTAAGCCTAATACTCTTGGCTGGATACCATCTATAAGAGCCAGCATGTTGTAGTGGAAAGACATTTGTAGCGGTGTCAGTTTGTACAGCTGATTCAGTAGCTTCTTGGGGTAGGCGTCCTTCTTGAGGTCGATAACAATACGCACGTCACCACGAGCACTTTCATCACGTAGATCACTAATGCCTGCTATCTTCTTCTCTTTATATAATTCTGCGATCTTCTCTATAAGACTAGCCTTGTTAAGACCGTACGGGATTTCGGTGATGATAATTTGCTGTCGGCCCTTTTTATTTTCGCTGACCTCAGCTATACCCCTGACAACGACTCCGCCTCGTCCTGTGGCGTAGGCTGTTCGTAGCGACTCCCGACCATAGACAATACCGCCTGTTGGGAAGTCGGGACCTTTAACGTGCTGCAAGAGATCATCTAGGGTTGCCTCGGGGTTATCTATCTGTTCAACAGTAGCATCAATTAGTTCGCTGAGGTTATGCGGCGGGATATTGGTAGCCATACCAACAGCAATACCGAGTTGGCCGTTAAGCAGTAGGTTCGGTAATTTTGCGGGTAGAACAACCGGTTCTTGTCGTGTACCGTCGTAGTTATCTCGAAAATCTACGGTTTCTTTTTCAATGTCCGCCAACATAGCTTCGGCATGGTTGGCCATTCTTGCCTCGGTATATCGATATGCAGCTGGTGGATCACCGTCCATAGAACCAAAGTTACCCTGGCCGTTCACAAGCATGTAGCGAAGTGACCACGGCTGCGCCATACGCACCATGGAGTCATAGATAGCACTATCGCCGTGTGGGTGATATTTACCCATAACTTCACCGACGATTTGGGCACTTTTTACCGTTTTCCCTGTTGGGCGAATGCCCATTTTGTCCATGACGTACAAGATACGACGGTGTACTGGCTTTAAGCCGTCACGTACATCCGGTAGAGCCCGAGCAACGATAACGCTCATAGAGTAACGGAGGTAGCTGTCTTCCATAACATCTTCTACCTTACGGATCTCTACCGTTCGGGAGTGTGTTTGCTGTGGTACGACTTCGCCTTCTAGCGGAGCTTGCGCCTCTTCTGCTGGTACATCGTTTTTGTTTTCCATAGGTACGTCTTGATCACTCATCTTAAATATCCAAGTCCTTCACAAATTTTGCATGTGTCTGAATAAAGTTTTTGCGCAATTCTACTTCTGTTCCCATAAGCTTGTTAAACACAGCGTCCGCACGCTCTGCATCATCAACTTTCACCTGTACAAGCACGCGTTTTTCGGGATTCATCGTTGTCTCGAACAATTGCTCTGCATCCATCTCACCCAAACCTTTGTATCGTTTTTGCTCGATAAAGCCGGCTTGCTTGACACGATCTTCGTCCAGGGAGACCTTGGCGCCTTCGCTTTTTCGCTTCTCGATTGTATCTGTTAATACTTGGTCTAGCTCGCTTTCGTCATAGATAAATGTGCTGTTTTTTCTGCCTGCCTTAACCAGCTCAAACAGTGGTGGTTTTGCCAAATATAGATGCCCGCCATCAATAACCGGCTTCATGAAGCGGAAAAAGAACGTTAGTAGCAGCGTGCTAATGTGGCTACCGTCAACATCGGCATCGGTCATGATGATAATACGATCATAGCGGAGACCATCGAGCGAGAATGAATCTTCTATGCCAACACCAAGTGCCTTGATGAGACTGAGAATTTCGTTATTGGCGAGCATTCGATCTAACCTGGCTCGCTCCACATTCAAGACCTTACCTCGCAGCGGCAAGATAGCCTGAGTTCTGCTATCACGACCACTTTTGGCAGAGCCGCCAGCGGAGTCACCCTCTACAAGGTAAATCTCGGACTCCTTTGGATCCTTGCTGGAACAGTCCGCCAACTTTCCTGGCATACTGGCGCCATCGAGCACGCCTTTACGCAAGATATTCTCTCGAGCAGCTCGAGCAGCCTTACGAGCACGAGCCGCGAGTAATGACTTACCGATGACTTTCTTTGCGATCGCGGGATGCTCTTCCAGATAGTAGTTGAGGTGTTCGGCCAAAACCTGCTCAACATAACCCCTGATTTCAGGGTTGCCAAGTTTGTTCTTGGTCTGTCCTTCGAATTGGGGATCAGGTAGTTTTACCAAGATAACAGCAGTAAGCCCTTCTCTCGTATCTTCACCCGAGAGATTCTCTTCTTTTTCCTTAAGCAATCCACTCTTGCGAGCGTAATCGTTTATAACGCGCGTTAACGCCGAGCGGAAGCCGGTCATGTGTGTACCACCGTCGGGGTTAAAGACGTTGTTTGCAAAAGCTTTGATAGTCTCGCTATACACATCTGCGTACTGCATCGCTACCTCCACCTGCACATCATCTACCTTCTTATCAACATAGAAGACATCTTCGTCGATAACATCCTTACTGAGGTTCAGGTGCTTTACATAGCTCTGGATACCACCCTCGAAATAGAAACTATACTTCCGGCCCGTCGCCTCGTCTTCTAGTGATGTTCGTATACCCTTCGTAAGATAAGCCGCGTGACGGAGACGATCTAGAACCGTATCGTAATTGAAGATAACAGACTCAAAGATTGTTTCGTCAGGATAAAATGTTATCTCAGTGCCTGTTTTATCGCTCTTGCCAATTGGTTTGAGGTCAGCAACCGGAACACCACGTTCGTAGTCCTGGGAGAAAGACTTGCCATTCTGGTGAACAGTGACAGTTAACTTAGTAGATAGTGCATTCACGACGCTAATACCCACACCGTGAAGACCACCAGAAACCTTATAGCCGCCCCCACCAAATTTTCCGCCAGCATGAAGAACAGTTAGTACAGTTTCCACGGTGCTCTTTTTGGTTTTTGGGTGAATATCAGTTGGGATACCACGACCATTGTCGATAACCGTGACACCACCATCTGCCAACAATTTAACACTTACGCTGGTTGCAAAACCAGCAAGCGCCTCATCGATACCATTATCGACTACTTCCCATATAAGATGGTGCAGCCCTTCGATACCAGTCCCGCCAATATACATACCCGGACGTTTGCGAACTGGCTCAAGACCCTCAAGCACCTGAATTTGAGATGAATCGTACTGATTTTGCTTACTCACTATAAATAGACCCTCACTTCAAACTACTTTTTCCACTCTTACTACCTATTATAGATGAAACATGCTCCTTAGACAATAAACTAGGCTTGATTGACAACACAATATTGTGGTTCAATAAACGTAAGAAGAATAACATACACAAAAAACACATGTTTAACAAATTACTCAGCAACCTCCCATTTAACCCAAGCCTCATTAATCAGGTGGCTTTTTACGGAAAACGGCTCAAAAAAGAGACCTCTGTTCGCCGCATTGGGTTCTTGTTCATTGCAGCAACAATGGCACTGCAGGTATTTGCAGTCGTGGCACCGCCGAAGCAGAGTTCTGCCAATCCTGGCAATGACCTGATACCAAATGGGTTTAGCAGCCCGAGCACAGCCGTTAATTACTGCCGTTCCAATATTCAAGGGTTTGGTGACATTATGTCCTATTACGACATAAGCTGTGACGACATAGCTCGCGGCAGCACTGTTACTATCCGCTCAACAGACTACAACAACCAGCTCTACTCTATGGGAAGAATCCCTTACGGAATAGCGAATGAGTACCCTGTGCCTATAAATGGTTCAACCTACTATATGCGCTCCCTGTGGGGTTGGGATAACGGTCGCCGCGGGCCACCGCCTGCATCTACCTACAAAGCCATACAGTTCACCTCTGGCGGAAAAACGTTCTTTATACTTTATGATTGTGGCAACCTTGCAACCATTGGCAAGATCATACCCCCCGTAGTTACCCCCTATTGTAAGCTGTCGATCAGTGGCACAAATGCCACGGGCTACAAAGTAACCTGGAGAAACTACAACGTATTTGGCACCAGTCTTGACGCGCATTTAAAGAATTCAGCAACTGGTAACGATGATGCTATAGGATACTCGGCCACAGGATCACGACCAGTTTCTCCGCGGTTGGGCAACGAGAACAAATACACCTATACTGTCTGGAACGCCGGGAAGCCAACTTCTATTAGCTGCTTCGCGATCGTTAACCCCGATAAGCCCCCGACGACTGGCGAGATAGAGAAACGCGTCAATGGTAAGAAAGAAGCGAAACTTCGTGTTGGAGAACGCTTTACATATACAGTTACTGTGAAGAATACTGGTGCAGTAGACATGAAAACTGTGGGGGTTAAGGATCAGGCACCTAAAGGTATCGAGTTTATACCAAATGGTGGGACGATCAAGAAAGACGTTTTTGAGACAACCATACCAGTACTTGCAAAGGGTGCGTCTAAAGAATTTTCTATACCCGCAAAAATAACTCGCTTCG
The DNA here is from genome assembly GCA_036826335.1 of Candidatus Saccharimonadota bacterium. Classification (GTDB taxonomy): domain Bacteria; phylum Patescibacteriota; class Saccharimonadia; order Saccharimonadales; family AWTP1-31; genus DAISWP01. The sequence continues at coordinate 7,758 of DAISWP010000005.1, forward strand.
TAGCGGGCAAAACAGCTAATGAGGCGTGCTTTATCACCAGTGGCGCGGGTGATTGTGATGTTGCATACACCTATAGCGAAGAGCCGTGTCAATATAACCCTAACATTCCTAACAGCAACCCTGCTTGCGTGCCCTGTGAAGGCTTCCCTGCAGATCAGGCTGGCAAGTGTCTGGTACTTTCAAAAACCGCAAGAAACGTTACGCAAAATATTGCGAACGCCGATGGAACAGTCGCAAACCCAAACGACGTTATCGAATACAAGTTGAACGTAAAGAATACGAGTAAAGCTACTATTAAGAAGTTTGTCATACAAGAAAACATCAGCGACATACTTGAGTATGCACGGGTGACTGATTTCCATGGCGGTACGGTCAATGCGAGTGGCATTGTTGCCTGGCCCGCCAAAGATATAGCCGCCGGTCAAACCTTAACCCATGTACTCACTATCAAGATCAAGGACCCCATTCCAGAGAATCCTCAGTCTGTTGCAAACCCAGGGTCATACGATCACACCCTTACGAACGTATACGGTGACACGGTGATAAACATTAAGGTCCCCGTCCCCCCAACAGTTACCGTCACAACTTCCTTGCCTAACACAGGTCCTGGAACAAGCTTGGTCGTCGGATTTACCATAGCAAGCATGGTCGGCTACTTCTTTGCCCGCGGCAAGCTACTATCACGAGAAATTGACATAGTGAAACATGAATATACAAGCACAGCGGGAGGTGTATAAAATAATGAGCGAGCACGAACACGCGCCAAAAGGGCCAGAACATACACCAAGAGTCGAGAGGCACGAACAGGAGCACCCTGTAGAAGCCAAGAGGGAGTCTCTGGAGAAGAAAGAGTCCCATCAGTTTACCAATAAGGAAGTCGAGTCAATTCGTTCCGATGTAAAACAAGAGGCTATCAGTGGTAAAGATGTCGCCATAGACACCGCTGCAAAAGAGCGTGTCAGCACAGCACAGCCCCTTATCTCTCGCGATCTCCGAGCAACAATGCTACAAAGAACGCTAACGAGCATACGCAAAAAACTTCCACTGCCCTATCGATCACTCAGCAAGGTAGTCCACAACAAACCAGTTGAGGTGATTAGCAGCGCGAGCGAGAAGACTATTGCCCGACCTATCGGGTTGCTGGGGGGTGGCATGGCAGCACTAGGGGGAAGTATCTTCTCTTTTTATATGGCAAGTCACTACGGGTACAAGTACAACTTCTTGTTGTACATTCTCCTGTTTATTGCTGGCTACATTGTATTCACAGCGGGTGAATTCTTGTTCCTTCTTGTACACCGCCAGCGCCACGGGCGTTAGAACCTCTACAGAAGCGAGGATCCGACCGTTTACGCTTAGCGCTCTCTCTTACCTACTGTAGGTGTATCGTGCTACCCGCGTGCGGCGTATCGTCTGTGTGTGGTTTCGACAGATCAATCTCGCCTGCTGGCGATGCGGGCGTAGGGCTATTGTTGTTCATTGGATACGAGGCATCAGAAAGCCCTGTAGCCGCTTGAGTTTGCAGACTGGAAGACTGTACTGGGTATGGCGATTCACTAGGCACAGAGGGATTGTACGGTGGTTGTACAGGTGCGTTCGTGTACGGGGGTTGCTGTAAAATTTGTTGCTGAGAGGCTGCTGGTTGCGTGGAAGCAGCGGGCACGCTTGACGTTTGCGGTGTAACCGGAACAGGTGCAGTAGCGGGCGGATATTGATATCCAGTTGCTGCAGGTGGCGCAGGGTATGTGGGTCGTGGGGCAGGAGCACTTGGTGTGGTGGCTTGCCTTTTTGCCAACCACTCATCTAGAAACGATGAGCCTGTACTTGGCTGCTTTGTACCCACTTGAGGTGGTGCTAGCCTCGTAGGACTGTTTCCTCCTGCTATGGGCGAAGCAGCGCCGCCATACATAGCACCAGGCGCGGGCCGTTGGTCTTCAATGGTTCGCAGGCGATCGGCAATCTCCTTATCAACCTTAGCCCTTGGACGTCCATATTTTGCTGCAGATAGTTGCTTGAGTGCCTGTCCCAGATTCTCGTTTGGAGTCCCCAATGGAGGTAGCCCGGCCATACTAAACGGCTGTGTTGGGATACCGCTAATGAGCGTTCTGACGATTGCGTTCCAGTTTGGCACACGCAATAAATCATCACCGTCAAATAACGGCTGGAAATATCTCGTCAGTGCTTCGACATCGTTCTGACCAATACGAAATGCAATTATGGTACCTATGTTTCCGAAAACCGCATCCCGAATTTCGTCCGTGAGTTGCGTAGTGAATTGGTTCGCCACCACCAGATTAAGATGATACTTTCTTGCCTCCGAGAGAATCGTTGCAAATGAGTCAGTCGAGAAGTTCTGGAACTCATCAACATACAAACAGAAGTCTTTTCGTTCACTCTCAGGAATGCTTGCACGGCTCATAGCAGCAGCCTGGAATTTCATGACAAAGATCATACCGAGCAGTTTTGAGTTCAGTTCCCCGACCCGACCCTTACTCAAGTTCACGAGCAATATTTTTTTGTTGTCCATAATATCGCGCAAATCAAAGGAGCTTTCTGTCTGGCCAATAATGTTGCGCATCATTTCGTTAGCCATAAAAGCACCAAACTTGCTCACGAACCAACCAAGCACCTCACTCTTGTGATAGTCACTTGTCTGTGCCATTTCTTTGTTCCAGAAGTCCAAAACAGTGTGGTCGGTCACATACTTTAGTTTTTGTTTCATGTATTTATTGTCGGTAAATACTTTTGGAATATCGATAAACGTTGAGCCGCCTGGATCGCTCATAAGTGTTAATGCAGCCATACGAAACCAGTGTTCATAACGGGGGCCAATTATCCCCTGATGTAGTGGATCGTACAACTTATAGAGCATGTTTATAGCCTCTTGAATCAGAAAGTCTTTCTGTTCTGGAAGATCAAATTCAAATAAGTTAAGCCCCATCGGGTAGTCCATATCGGATGGATTAAAGTAGATCACATCTTCTGTTCTCTCGCGTGGGACCATAGCGAGGAGTTTCTCAACCGTATCGCCATGCGGATCAACAAAAGCAAAACCGTCGCCATTTAACATATCCTGGAGGGCAAGGTTCTCTAGAAAAGTAGACTTACCCGTACCAGTCTGCCCTACAACATAGACATGTCGTTGTCTGTCCGACAACGTTAGCCGGATTGGTTTTTTTGCACCACGGAATAGGTTATAGCCAAGCAGCATCCCTTGTTCTGGAATGTTGCGGGGCGCATCTACCTGCTTCGAGGCCTGTCGTTCTAGCTGCGACGTTGGAATGTTCCTTTGGTCAGGAAAGTGAAACAGCGTAGCTAATTCCACTGCATTTAAGACATTAGAGTTGTTCTCGGGGGGGAAGAATCGCAGTATGAATGACGTTACAAAGCTTTCGATGTCTTTCGAAGGTGTGT
>DAISWP010000005.1:11178-56721 GCA_036826335.1 Candidatus Saccharimonadota bacterium
GTACTTAAACCCATTCTTGCCTGGTGCATCAAAGAGAGCAAATGCAGCCACGATATTACTACGAATAGCCTCAGCGCGCTGCGATATATTCGAAGAGGCCACCACTCGAATAAGTATTTCGTATGCAGGATAACGCGTCTTATCGTCTATAGCATCAACAATGGATTGATCAAGACTTGTAAGGTCGGCTTTCTTGTCTTCTGGCTTACTCGCCTTGTCGTTTGGTTCCGATCCTAACACCTTTTGTAGACGCGTGGCCCACCATAATATACTGTCGACACCCTTACTCTTCTCTTTGCCTTTTCGCTTTTTGGCGGCAACACTTTGAGCACTCTTTCGCCAATCTGGATTTGCTGGTCGAAGCAAAATCTGTATACCCGCACCATCTTCCTTGTCCAATGTAGATAATGCGTTTAGTAGTGACTGCATGCCATCGCGTTTAATCTCTTGATAGGTGGCAATTGGGTAGGCATAGTCTTCTTTTAGTGTTAATTCGCCCCCTACCGTACCGGCGATCCTCCCAACGGGACTAAAAATATTGTGTTCACTTACTTCTTCAAGTTGAGAAGTTGGATACGCACTAATAACCGCCTGCTTTACAACGTCAACGAGAGCAACAGGAACGGCAGCATAAAAATGCACAAACCCTTTGGAGCCAATAATTTCAAAGGCGAGATGTCGTTGGCCATAAAATTTGCTTTTGAAGCTTTTCTTCAATGTACTGGCAATAATGCTGTACAAAACCTGCGCTTTCGAGATATTTTCTTCTATCAGGTCTCTGGTATCTCGTCCGTTAGCCTCTATATCTTCGCTACTTGGCGGAAGATGGATAAGCAGAGGCACCATTTTAAGGCCGCGCTCAAAATTCTTCTGCTCCCTTAGGAGTCGGCGTGAATGAAAGAAAACAATAAAGCCGGTTGCCGCTAGCAAACCCAAGAAAACTAACGCTACGAACAACAAAAATGACATAGACTAGCCCTCGCTAACCTTTAATTCTTTGTTGTAGCGCTTCTTCACATACTCGGCCTTAACCTGACTGATAGCAGCGTTCTGCTGATGTGGGTTATCTTTTGTTTTTTCTATAATTGCCTTAGCCCGTTCAACCCACTCTTTCTCTATAAGATCACTATCATCTGCTTTTAGGGCGGCATCGTCTGCTTGTAAAGCGGCAACAGGATCCGACGCTGTAATCGGGCCCGCTGCATGCTGCTGGACCGGTAAAGCAGCCTGTTGAGCAATCGGTGGTGGAAGGCTTGGTGATGTTTGAGGTAATTCTACTGCAGTGGATGCTTTCTCTGCCTGCATACTGCCTGCTAATTGATTAGCATCAGGGAGTTGCCCCTCTGAAGAAACCGACAGGGGCAGCTGTTCTTTGTCTTGTTCGGGGTTGGTCTGATCGTTGTGCATACTGCGCTAATTATAGCAGATTAACAGGGTTACTCTGCTTACATTTTAGAGCTAGACTTTAGCTGTAACTTACTTATATAGAATCCACTGATTATCGCCAAGACAAGCATGAGTGCAACATCCTTAATAGTAAGTTGATCTATAGACTGCAACAGAAGCAATATGACTGGTACGGCGCTTATCAATACAGCATAGCGCACCCGCCTGCTCTTTTTGACGTGCAATACCTGCTGTAAGCCGAAGAGAAAACTAGTCAAACTCATAAATAGCAGCAGTGGCGGCATCAATAGCACCAGTACCGGAAGGTTCCCTGGGCTGGTCGTTAAGAGCATAACGAGAAGTATTGCCCCTGCTAGGAAACTAATCGAGAGCCACTTATTCCACCGCCTTCTGTTCATCATCTCTCCTCAATTCTACGCTATTGTGCAAAAACACATCCTACTTCCATAAGCAGAACGCGTCTCTACACACAGCTTAACAAGGAGCTGGGCGATAAATCCGCTGTATTAAAAGATTATTAAGCGCTTACCGCCCTAGCTGTGACTGACCGCTCTTTGTGCCTTTGTTGGCACAATAGAGCGATAAAGAGTTTGTAAGTTTTATTCGAACTTACAAAATAATACTACTACCGCAAAATGCTTATGTCAATGATTCTTTATTGTTATTATAACAACTTTTATCCTTAAAGATTGTTACAAATAATACAAAAAGGCAGTAAACTTTATTGTTAAAACAACAATGATTATTAGTAAATTAAGCAGAGCGACACACTGTTTTTTGCGAATAAGTATCATGGTACCCTGTTCGTTTCTGCAGGTTCAGTGCCGCTTGCACCCGTGCAGTGTCGGAGTCGTCTTACAACACTTTGTTTTGTACATATTTTTCTAATTATGTGTACAGTACGTTGACGTATTTGCATGTCCTCTTTAGCCTTTTTACTAATCCCATAAACAGGAACCTGTCTAATTCTTGCTACAAAGGCGCTGCTTGGTCTTGCCCGCATAAATGGACAACTGGGACTATCTCGTATAAAAAACAGCCAAAACAGCTCAGACTTTAGTCATACATGTATGCAAGCCTGGCTAACGCCCGCTGTTTATTCGTTTCGGAAGGAATGTTTTGTTGTTTTTGGTTGTTCTTGCAACCACCAACGCAAAGTTATACACAGGTTTTATGATATTTCGTCTAAATAATGTATTGACACTAGGATAAGCAATTTATAAGATATGCGTAGCACTTGAATAAAAAAAGTGCTCAAAAACAAAAACGTATCTGTAACAACGGCTTCTCGCAAGCCGTTGTTCCAAAAAAAGAGATAATAAAAACTCGAAAAAATAACTCTAAAATCAAATAAAAAAACTCCAAGAAAACAGCCTCAACAGGGCTGTTTTTGCTTTTGTTTATAGATTTAAAATCCTGTATAAGCAAACTTATGGGTAGCAGAATACTCAGCGTTGTTGATGCAGGAATGACTGGACGATTGACGGAAATCGAATGCCACATAAGTAATGGTTTGCCGTCTATTGTTATTGTTGGGTCAGCATCTCGGGCTGTCGATGAGGCTAAGGAACGCTTGCGTGGAGCATTCACAAACTCTCACCTGCTGATGCCAAAGAGACGCATCACTATTAATCTTGCACCAAGCGACATACCAAAGGATACCGCTGGCTTAGACCTGGCTATTGCAACCGTGCTCCTAGCGGCTAGTAAACAGATCCCCTATCCTTCTGAAGATATCTTGATACTAGGCGAGATCGGGCTTGATGGTAAGACACGACCAATTCGGGGCATAATCGGTAAACTATTAACCGCAAAGAAACATGGAATAAACGTAGCGTACATATCTGCCGACAACCTAGCACAAGCGACGCTGGTTACCGGGATACGCCTATACGCAGTCGAATCACTCCGAGATCTATACGATCACCTGAATGGCATTCGACCCATTATGCCGGCGAAAAATGCCACAACCCTAAACAATCGTATACCTAGTAATGGTCTCGATATGGCGGATGTGACCGGTCAGGAAGCCGCCAAACGTGCATTAGAGATTGCAGCGGCAGGCGGACATAATATCATCATGAGTGGGCCACCCGGTACGGGTAAAAGCATGCTGGCAAAAGCAATGGTGTCACTTCTGCCCGAACTAACGCCGGAGGAGCTTCTAGAAGTCACACACTTGCACAGCCTGGCTAGTAGTGACTATGAGCATATTGTCTATAATAGGCCCTTTCGCTCACCCCACCATACTGCAAGCAGCATCTCTATCATTGGCGGTGGGCAAAAGCCACGTCCTGGCGAGATTAGTCTCAGCCACGGTGGTGTCTTGTTCTTAGATGAGCTCCCAGAATTTCATAGAGATACTATAGAGGCATTGCGACAGCCCCTAGAAGATCGCGTAATCAGTGTTGCGCGTGCTTCCGGCAATATCGTATACCCAGCGAACTTTATACTCGTCGCTACCGCAAACCCCTGCCCATGTGGTTATCTTGGTTCTAGCAGAGCGTGCGAGTGCATGCCGCACCAGATTGCGCGGTACCAAAGAAAACTATCGGGGCCAATTATGGATCGTATTGACCTCTACGTCGATGTGCAAGAGGTTGAGCACGACAAGCTGCTGCATAAGCAACAATCGGCCAGGACGAGCAATGAGTTCAGGGTTCGTGTTGAAAAAGCTCGAGAGTTACAAACTGCACGCTTTAAGAAGCCTATGACAAATGCGCTCATGACAAATCGTCAACTCAAACAACTTGCGCACCTCCTGCCTGAGGCTGAACAGCTCCTCAACAAAGCCGCGACTTCGCTGCAGTTATCACCACGTGTTTATATGCGCACTATAAAGGTTGGCCGAACGATCGCCGACCTTGATGGAGCAGCGGATATAGCACCTGGGCACGTCGCTGAAGCCCTCCAATATCGACAGCGTCAGCAAGAATTTTTATAAACTTCCTTGACCCCTGTTGTAGAGTCTGCTACACTAACCCAAGCTTAATCGTAGTAAGGAGAATTACGTATCGCCAAGGCTGTTCGTCTGAATCAGGAGATTCGGGCACCTCAATTACGTGTGATTGATCAAGAAGGAAAACAACTTGGGGTCTTATCGCGCGCTGAAGCCCTTCGGGAGGCAGAAGACCGTGAATTGGATCTCGTTGAGATATCACCCGATGCAAACCCACCAGTGGTGAAAATCGTCGATTGGGGTAAATACAACTATCAGCGAACTAAGCAGCTGCAGAAGAACAAACGAACTGCGAAAGCAGTCGATCTGAAGCAAATGCGGTTTGGCCTGAAGATTGGTGATCACGATTTAGGCGTAAAGTCTCGGAAGATAAGTGAATTCTTAGAAGCCGGACACAAAGTTAAAATCACTATTTTCTATCGGGGTCGCGAGATGGCCCACAAAGATTTAGGGTTTAAACTCGCAGAACGAGTCATCGAGAGCTTCGGTGAACAAATCGTTGTCGATCAACAACCCCAACTCAATGGCAAACAACTAAACTTTGTAATCAGGAGCAATGCAAATGCCAAAGCTAAAAACTCATAGCGGTACAAAAGACCGCATCCGTGTCACCAAAAATGGCAAGGTTCTGCGCCGTCATTCTATGCGAAGTCACTTCTTGCAGAAGAAGTCTGCTGCGCGTAAGCGAACCCTTGCGGGCACCGAAGAAGTTACCGGCAAGGCCAAGAAGAACATTAAATTACGATTAGGAGTCTAAGCGCATGCGCGTAAAACGAGGCGTTGCAACACACGCAAAACATAACAAGATTCGACAAGCCACCAAGGGGATGACCCGTGGCAACCGCTCAAGCGTAAAACGCGGTAAGCAAGCTGTCACTAAGTCGTTACAGTACGCATACAGAGATCGTCGCAACCGCAAACGAACATTTCGTAGCCTGTGGAATGCACGCATTAATGCTGCAGCGCGCCTAAATGGCACGACCTACAGTCGATTCATTGCTGCCCTCAAAGGTGCAAAAATCGAACTTGATCGCAAAGTACTCAGCGAATTGGCCGTGAACGAACCGGCCGCATTTACTGCTGTCGTTAAAGCAACGAAGAAATAGTACCTCTATTTTTTAGGATAACCACTTTTCTTAAAGTGGTTATTTTTATGGTATAATACCCCTGTCAGGTTATCGGCTAATCGCCTGGTTTTACCAGGAGGAAAGTCCGGGCAGCATAGGGAGAGGACAGTTGTTAACGGCAACCGGGGGTAACCCTAGGGAAAGTGCCACAGAAACGAAACCGCCAAGTGCTTGCACTTGGTAAGGGTGAAACGAGCGAGGTAAGAGCTCGCAGTACCTATCGGTGACGATAGGTAGCGGTAAACCCTGTCTGCTGCAAGGAGATGTGCTCAATACTGGTCTCCCACCAGAGCTCGTCAGAAAACCGCTTGATCTACCGAGCAATTAGTAGACTAGATAGATGATTAGCTAAAACAGAACCCGGCTTACGGATAACCTGACAACAGAAATAGTCGCCCACCCGGGGCGATTTTTATATGCTCGCGTCTAGTACTTGGTTGACCATGGCATCGGCGAGCTTATTCAGCTCTCTAGGAACATGGGTATAGGTTATCTTCTTGAAGTGCTGTGCATGTTCTTTAACACTCAGATGAATCGCCAGTAAATCATGGTTCTTGATCTTAAAAATGCCCTTCATCTGATTAACGACTAACATACTATCCAAATAGACAGATAGCACTTGGATGCCCCGCTTCAGCGCTTCTTCCAGACCAATCTTTAGCGCCGTATACTCGGCTTGGTTGTTCGTTGTTACGCCCAAATACAGGCCGTTCTCGACGATAATCTTGTCATTCATATCAAGAAGTACATATCCGCTTGCCGAAGGGCCAGGATTACCCCGAGATCCACCGTCTGCATACAGCTTTGCCTCTATCAAGGGGGCCTTCGTAGCCGTTTCAAACAGTGCTTGCTGGTCACCCTGTGCGGGCGTAAAACTAAAACGGATCATCTTCATGGGTGTATCAACCCCAACCTGCGGGCCATAGTAGCCCTGATAGGTTTTAACAAGTGCATCAGTCGACTCGTAGGTTTCGTGACCAGCCATGTCGGCTTGTTGGATTTCTCCGATTCGCTTCTCTAGAATGTTGCTGATTTTGGCCGTACCGATAGCCCTCCAAGACGCTGGATCTGTTGGGTCAACTTTATCGATCAATGTCACCTCATCATTCACATGCAAATCTTTGTCGTCATTTACGCGCCATGTGGATGTTTTTTGGCCGCTTAGGACTGCCTGCGCAAGTTCGTGATCTAGTTTTAGTGTTTTCATCTAGGCATTATCTCACACTGTTATAAATTATCTTGATTGGTCGGGGTGACAGGACTTGAACCTGCGACCTCACGGCCCCCAGCCGTACGCGCTACCAACTGCGCTACACCCCGAAACTTCCCTGTATTGTATCAGCCCTACTCCCTGTTAAAAACATAAAACCGGATAGGCCAGTGTGATTAATCCGCAGTAAAGCAGATGGGCATCCTCATGCACCAGCCACGGCCGATGCGAATATTAGATTCCCTGACACTTGATTATTCAGATAATCATATAGCTGACCTACCCAGCAACTCTATTATACCGTTACCCGAGAAGAAATTGGTATAAACCGCTCACAATATTGCTGTATACAGGCCCGATTAACGGGAATAGCAGGATCATAAAGAAGATTATTGTAGTAAAGCCGGCAGATTCTATTCTGTACATTACCTCTTGTAGTCGCTCTGGTGCGAATGCGTATAAAAGTCTGGACCCGTCGAGTGGTGGGAACGGAATCATGTTAAAGACAAAGAACCCGAGGTTCACCTGGATAAAGATAGTTATAGCGTCGTACGGCACGGTGCCAATAGCAATGCCAGTAAGGTGTATCAAAATAGCAGCAATGGCGGCCAGTGCAAAGTTAGTCAGCGGGCCAGCAATGCCAATGAGGGCTGCCCCATATTCGTTGAAGCGAACATTATAGGGGTTAAACGGTACGGGCTTGGCCGCAAAGAACGGCTGCACGCCAAGTAATATGAGCACCATGGGCAATAGAAGCGTCGTATAGATATCTATGTGCTTAAACGGGTTTAGGGTTAATCGCCCCATATCTTTGGCCGTTGTGTCTCCAAGGGCATGCGCCGAAAAAGCGTGCATAGCCTCATGGATACCCATAGAGAGCACAATGGAGCCTATGATAAACAACATCTGCAAACCGCTTAAATCGCTAAACATAGATACTAGTATAGCAACTTCGCTTCTATCTGTTGACTAGAAGTCACAAAACAGATACAATAACCCCCTGAAACTTAAGGAAATTAATCATGCAGAAATGTGCAATTACAGGCAAAGGCAAACAATTTGGTCACAATGTGAGCTTTTCGCAGCGTCACACCAAAAAAGTCTGGAAGCCTAACCTACAAACAAAGACACTCACCGTTGACGGTAGAAAAGTCACGCTGAAAATTAGCACCCAAGCTATACGCACCCTCAAGAAAAAGGGCCTTCTCTAAACCATCACACCAGCGAGCCTGCCATCTAGCACAGCTAGACGCCTGCTCGCCTCTTGGACATTTTGAATCTAGCCACTTACGGTACGCAGTCAACATATCAACATATATCTCCCTTGCGTTCCGCCTGACTATATCCAAACTGTCTCAAGCGTGAAGGCTTAGAACACTGTGCTGTTTATTGGCGTTCGAGGATGATAAGCTGTGTTTGCTCGGTCAAAATATCAGTATTCTTTAGCTTCAACTTAGGGGTACGCTCTTTTGGCTCCATTGCCCAACTTTTAATAACTGCTTCAATGTCTTCTGCTGGCACAGGGTATGACAACCCACTGTCAGCATAGTTGGTTGGAATTACAATCTTTGGTTCAATCTTCTTGATAACCTGTAAAGCCCCTACTGAGTCGAGAGTAAAGCCATGCCCACCAACTGGGACCAGCAGCACATCTACGGTGCCAATAGCCTCTAGTTGTGTTTCGTTTAATGCGGGGTAAATATGACCCAAAGCAACGATTCGAACATCGTCAGCGACTAGCCTATAAATTGTAGCGCTTTTTTGACCCTTCTCATCGGTGTGCGCACGAGCTGGAATACCCTTAACAGATACATCCGATATTTCGTACTCTCCTGGTTGGTCAATGACCAGCTTCACACCATCCGCTACCGATTCTGCACTTTCGCCAGAAGTTATCAAGACGATATCATCCGCACGAGTAACGCTCTTTAACCCAAGGCTTTTTAGGTTATCGTCAACCACCAAGCTTGCTTTCTTTGTGTTTATCTTTACGCAATTACCGCCAAAATATTGGATTTCCATACTGTATTTTCCCCGTTTATTTAGTTGCTGATGTCAGAGCACCTTGCTTATCTATCACAACCTGGTGCTTGGCTGTAATAACGTCTGATATAAACCGATCATTAATCTGTCGTCGATAATGGAACTCATCTGTTGGCATAACAACATAGCGTAGCTCCTTGTTCTCTTTTTTCTCAAGTGCCGCCATGAACTTAACGAGCTGGGTTTGGTTAATGTCACCCACGATCAGCAGATCTACCCCAGAACGATCATCTCTCGTAAATTGCCCCGTGTATATAACCAGCTCTACGTTGCCGAGCACTTTGTACTCATCGTCTGCTTCCGTATCCGCAACAGTTTTGGCTGTCTTTTTACTCTTTGTTGCCGTAGTCTCTGCCCCGCCGAATATCTGAGACAAAGGCTGGTAATACTCATACTTCTGATCTACTTCGTAGTACAAACGATTATTCGTTGTCTCCGATGAGATAATGCCAACACTGAGTAGGTTGGCAAGTTCCCGGCGCACCGAGTTGATTTGCTCATCAATTTTACGTGTTATTTCCCTGACATAAAAAGAGCGATTCGGGTTCTTATAGAACAGCTGCAGCAGCTTTACCCTCGTCTTGGACCCAAACAATTGTTCGATCATGTCTCTATTGTAGCAGATATAATTTGCTTGTTCAGATGTAATTGTTCAAAAACGTTGTCACAATATCTACGACTTTTCTGGGGTCATCAACCCATTGAATACTTTTGTTGCGCCTAAACCAGGTTCTCTGTTTCTTGGCCAACTGCATATCGTAAGTAGTGCAAAGCTCTTTTGCGCCTGTTTCATCCACCGTTCCCTCAATAAGCTGTCTAGCTGCTCTATACGCAGGCGCTTTCATGGGCTCAATATCCCAGCCGTACTTTTCGGCTAACTGTTTCGCCTCCGCCACAAGCGCGCCAGCAAACATCGCATCCGTACGTGCTATAGACCGCTGCCTTAACTCGCTCGGTTCAACATCTAGCCCGATCAACAGTGTGTTCGGGCGTTCATGCATGGCTGGTGCTGCCCCGCCGGTCTCCAATGTTCGTATTAAGTGCCTGCGGTTCTGTGCATTCTTAGGAAGCTCTAACTCGTTGTTCGTAATCTTGTGCTGCAGCTCTTCAACAGAGAGTTTCTCGAGTTTCTTGCGCAGGATAGGGTCTGCTTCGTGTGTAAACGAAAAGTTATAGACAACTGCATCTACGTACAAACCACTACCCCCCACTAAAAATGGGGTCTTACCGCGGCTCTGTATATCCTCTATGGCATCGTCGGCCAGACGTTTAAAGTCTGCTACGCTAAATGGCTGCCCCGGCTCTATAAGATCTAGTACATGATGCCGAACACGAGCCCGCTCGTCTGCAGTTGGTTTTGCCGTACCAACATCCATTCCCTTGTATACCGTGCGTGAGTCAGCGCAAATAATCTCCCCGTGTAAGCGCTCAGCCAACTCGAGTGCCAGGTTTGTTTTACCGCTTGCGGTAGGCCCCAGAATAACAACTAGTGGCTTGGTGCCCATAGTAACCCCTGCAAATTAACCACCATGTAGTCTTCGTCAATAACGACCCCCTCGTTCTCGAGAGCGTGTTTGTGCCCCTTCTTGCCACCTGGGTAACCGCTTGCCAGCCCACCCTGTTTATTGACAACCCGCTGCCATGGCAGGTTCTCTGGGCCGGTATGTGCTATCTGTCCAACTTCCCATGCTGCCCAGGCAGCTCCGCACAGAGTCGCAATCTGTCCGTAGGTCATAAGTTTCCCCTCTGGAATCTGCGCAACGAGCGCATAAACGCGTTCTTTGAATTCAGCATCAACTCTGGCCATCAAAATACTCCAGCACTTCCTGCCAGTTTACAGCTCTAACATCGTAATATTTTTCCGGCGCACGTCTATTCCAGCCATAATTACCGAACAAAACTGCTTTAACACCTTTACACTTCGCCGAGAGACAATGTCCTGAATTGTCGTCTATCAACCACTCTGCCCCCGTATCTACACAAGCGTCGCCCTTTGTACGCCCGTCGTTATCATCATGATGAACAAAGATCACATCCTCAAAAATTCCGGGGAGTTTATCTTCTAGCCACTCGTGTGTAGCATTGACCCACTGAACCTTTCTTGAGGTAACCGCAACCAAGCGATGGTGTTTTTTTAGCTTCTCTAACGCCGACTTCGCTCCTTCTATAATCTCAACGTGTTTTTGCGTAACAGACATATCATCATGCAGAGCATCAAATGACACAAGGTGATCAATTTTATTTACGACCCACACATGCTCATAATATCCCCAGTATTCACCATCAATTTGGTAGTGCTCTGGGGTGAGATTAGCTTGTGCGATTTTATTAACCTCGAGCCGCAAAGCGTTTGTAGTGTCGGCAACTACATCGTCCAGATCAACTGCGATTATTTTTTTGACCATACCTACAAGTTGCTTAAGTAATCTTTAAGGTGTGTCAGCTGGACTTTCTCTTCTTTGTCTTTTAAGCGAACACTCACTTCTCCCGCTTCAACGTCTTTTGGTCCAACAATCAACACAACCGGAATCTTCATACCAGCAGCTTCTCGGATTTTCTTGCCAAGACTTTCATTTCGATCGTCTACCGAGTAACGCAGTTCGTTGTACTTAACGGGCTTCATCAAAACAACTTGGTCTAGCTCGGTTTTAATCTGATCAACGTAGTCATTCACTGTATCGTTAATCGTCAGGATTCGAACCTGCTCTGGAGCAAGCCAGAACGGGAACCACCCTGCGGTATGTTCAATATATACTGACAGGAATCTTTCAATAGATCCCAACAGCGCCACATGGATCATAACGGGTGTTTCTTTTTCGCCTTGATCTGTTGTGTACTCAAGTTCAAATCGAGCGGGCTGAACGAAATCGATCTGCACGGTTGCAACCTGATGCTCTCTTCCGATTGCATCTGTCGCCATGAAGTCAATTTTTGGACCATAAAACGCCGCTTCACCAAGTTCTTCGTAAAATTCTAATCCACTCGCTTTAACCGCAGTCTTAAGCTGGTTTTGAGCGCTTTCCCAGAGGTCCAACTCGCCAAGATATGCATCACTATCATCCCGATAAGAGAGTCGTACACTCAATTTCATATCTATGCTTTTATATAGTGATATAGCAACCGCAAGCGACTTATTGACTTCGTCTTCAATTTGATCCGTACGACAAAATACATGGCTGTCATCCTGGGTAATTGAGCGAACGCGACTAAGGCCGCCAAGTTCACCTGTTTTCTCGTCTCTATAAACAGTAGTTGTCTCTAGGTAGCGTATTGGTAGATCCCGGTAACTGCGCGGCAAAGAATCATAGATCCGAGTGTGGTGCGGGCAGTTCATCGGCTTCATGACAAACTCGTCAGAAGTTTCTTGGCTTTTTACCAAGAAAAGCTCATCTCCAAACTTTGCAGCATGGCCAGATTTCTCATACAGTGCAGTTTTGGTGATATGTGGCACCCACACCTTCTGAAAGCCCACTTCTTCTCGAAGCCCATTCGAAAGTTGGGCTAATTTTTCTCTTAATACTGTTCCTCTGGGCGTAAACATTGGCAACCCCGAGCCAACCAGGTCGGACGTAACAAACAAGTCTAGCTCCTGACCAAGTTTACGGTGGTCGCGCTTTTTAGCCTCTTCGAGCATTTCTAAATAGGTGTCGAGCTCTTGCTTGGTTTCAAAAGCAACGCCATACAGGCGCTGCATCTGTGGATTCTTCTCGTTACCTCGCCAATAGGCTCCAGCCACCCGCATAAGCTTGAATGCGCCCACCTTGCCAGTCGATGCAACGTGCGGCCCGCGGCAAAGGTCTGTAAAAGATCCATTTGTATAGAACGAAACATCGCCAACTTGCGCCTTTGGCCCCGCAACACCTGCTATCCCAGCGGGGAGACCCATCATAGTACTGCTTAGTTCGCTTGCAAGCGTCGTACCTTCTCGCTTTAAGTCGTTCAGCAGTTCGATTTTATAGGGTTGCTTTGCGTTCTTTGCCCACATAATCGCGTCATCGATGGGCTTCTCGGTTTTTTCGAATAGCTGATCTTCTTCTATAACCCTAGCCATCTCTGCCTCTATCTTCGGAAAATCGTCGGTCGAGATTGTGACATTCGGGATATCGATATCGTAATAAAAGCCGTTCTCTACCACTGGCCCCACGCCCAACTTAACCTCTGGCCAGAGTGTCGTTACGGCAGTTGCCATTATATGCGCTAGGCTGTGGCGCATTGCATACAGTTTGTCTTCTTGCTCTGCCATATTGTTCCCTTTCTGGCTTATTGGTATTAAAAAACACGCATTAAGATAATGAATTATTACCTGTTTAGCGTGTTTCGGGCCCGTTTCAAGGCTGTTCCACCGAAATCTTTCACTCTTGCCTGCACGTTATCGCACGTTCTGGCCTTGCCGGCGCGGCTCTGCAGGTAGTGAATCTGCTTCATAGCCGTTAGAAAAAGTATACCACATCTGTTAAATGGCCACGTCGCCAAATAAAAAATCGAGTGATCTCGCAATGTCACTCGATTTACGGAGAAAACCTCTCCCAAAACCTCACCGTGCAACAATCATAGCAGTGATAGTACTATATGGCTAGTATAAAACCGTTGTCTTCTCCACATTTTGCCTGGGGATAATTTTTATACCTTAAACAGTATAAATACAGAGCACCTCCGATTCATGAAAATAAAAAAACTCGGGGGTTCCGAGTTTTACTTGGTGGGCGATATAGGATTCGAACCTATCACCTCCACAACGTCAATGTGGCGCTCTAGCCAAATGAGCTAATCGCCCCTATCCAAGCTGCCCTATAATAGTAAATAACAGATACAAATGCAAGAATCTATAGGCTTAACGAGGTCAGAAGGCCACGCAACGCCGAAGCCTCTATCTTAAAATACTGCTTCAGGGCTAATCCAAGTGGATATTTATCAAACTTGCCAACATGGCTAACACCGTCCAGCTCAATACGCTCTATCTCATCACCCCTACCACTGTTACGAAAAAGCGAGTTAAGTGCAGCTTCAGCTCGAAAACCATGTAGATCATGCTCCGACAATTGATCCCACACTTCTACTGGCAGACATCTGGGGCCGGCAAACATCCCCCACCGTTTGTAAACCAAGCGCTTTATCAGCTCTCTTCTCTCACCTAAGTAGCCTATCGTCATTGTTGCTTCCCCGGCCTGCACAGGAAGAATAAGCTGGTCCACGTGGTCACCAGTGATATTCACCAGATCAGCATCAAGGAACGTCAACAGACCAGCCCCAATGTTGCGAGCAACTTCTGCACCTCGCGCCATTGCGGGTGCCTTGCCTTGCTCCGTACAGCCAACGACTATCGCCCCCGCTTCTGCTGCAAGCCCTGCCGTATTATCGGTTGAGTTGTTATCTACTACAATCACTTGATCTGTTAGTGCAAGCTGCCCACTTGCATGTTGGGCAGCATCAATAACCGCACCAATACGCGCCGCCTCGTTGTATGCAGGGATAATAAGTGCTGCTTTCTCTCCGTTGGGCATTGTTATATTGTACGTGATAGATTGACTTTCTGTTGTATTTATGTTAACATAAGCGTGTTAATCGAGGTGTTTTGGTTTTGAGTACCAACAAGCGGAACGCGCTTGAGGGCTTTAAACTCTTCTATGAAGAGTTGATGCCCCTTAAGCGAACCAACAGAGTACGTCGCATCCGAGCCACTGCTACCAAATAGCAAGCAAGCGAACTGATAGACCCCTGGGCATTATTGTCTAGGGGTTTACTTATGCCCTGATTTCTATATGTTATCCACTAGCATTTTAACCAGCGCTATGACAATATATAGTCATGGTTAAGACATTGTACGACAAGGATAAAAGGTGAATTGCCTCTACTGTGGTGGCCCCACCCAGGTAAAAAACTCTCGGCATGGGAAACGAAAAACCCAAGTCTGGCGTCGCCGTACCTGCACTGCGTGCCAGGCAGTCTTTACGACGCACGAGCAGCCCGAACTAGAAAAGAGTCTGATCATTAACGACAATGGTACACTCATCCCCTTTTCTAACGACAAGCTGTTTGTAAGCATCTACGATTCTTGCAAGCACCGAAAAAAGGCAGCCGAGGATGCACGCGCCCTTGCCAACACGGTTATAGAAAAGGTTTTAGCCAGTGGAAGCTCTCCGGAACTACTCAAAGCGGATCTTATTGAGACGGTGCAGAAAACCTTGAAAGCTTTTGATACTGCTGCATACGTTCAGTACTCAGCCTTCCACAAACAGCGTTAGATTTATATGATTGTTTTGTTGTCTGACGTTTTCACTGCTTTTTTGGTGGCGTCAAATGTGTCGAGATACCGTTTGAATATAAGGCGTGTTTGCGAAGTAAGCGCAGCGGCAGAGTTAAAGCAAATACCTGTTACCGGCAGCATAACCCATTGCAGAACCATCCATAGGCTTCTGTGTGCCTTGTATCGCTTCGGCTTTGGTGGCAGCGCCTTAAAGCTAAGGAACAACGTAATAACAATGCCGACCATGGCAATGCTTTGTATGCGGCTCGCAATTAATGGCAGCTGGTTAGCCGTGTAGTCGGTCGGGTTAAAATACGCCGGTATAAAGGCAGCGAACAGCAAGATCAGTGGTGCTGTGGCCCAGCTCACATGTCCTTCTAGCAAACGAAGGAACTTCGCTGTTACATCGAACGTGGACAACTTCTTATTCTTACTAAAGAAGCCCTTTTCTGCCACGTAGGCAATGTCCGATGCGCCCCACGCCCAGCGTCGTAACTGTATGAATTGTTCTCTTATTGTCTTGCGATAGGTCTCTGCCAGCACCGCATCTTGATAGATAGGCACAAAGATCGGGTACACTTCGTAGTTGCCGTCATACCTAAAATACGATCGCCAGAACTGGTGACCGTCTTCTACAATGGTTCGAACACTCCAGAAGTCTGTATCTATTAGGGCTTGCATACTCTGGGCATGGGACGAAAAGTTGCGCAGCATATGCGGCCGCAGCGCCTGTACAACCATCCAGAACGAGTTACCCGTTGCGATTACGCGCATAGGGGCCGGCGCATCCCAGATGTTGTTTGTAAACATAGGGATGGGTTGATACGAAACATGCAGTGGATCTGGTGATACTGCCACCGTATATGTTAGCGCAGCAAAGTAGTTCGGGTGTGGGCGATTATCCGCATCCAGCGTGGTCACCATGACACAGTTGGGGTCAATGCCTTCTTTCTCTAGGTATTTTTGTAGCGCCCTACCTGCAAAAGTTGCGTTTGGCCCCTTGCCTTTTATCTCCCCGGGCAGATCTTTCGGGTGTTTAATGGCAAACGCATGCCTGAACTTGTCTTTATAGTCTTTAATAAGCTGTTCTGCCTGCTCTTCCACTTCTGGTCCGCCCCGTTCTTCGTATGCGAGCACAAAGATGGTCTTAGAAATGTCATAAGTCGAGTTCAAGATATACTGAACAGTCGGTTCTAGTATCGCACGCCCTTCGTTGTGTGTAGGAATAATGATAGCGTGGACAATATCATTTGGTTTTAGTGGCGCAGGATTTTTCTTGAGGCGCTCAATATTATCATAGTGCCACTTTGGGTATTGAACACTTTTTGTGCTCAATTCTTGGACTTCCTCGATCATGCTCAACCAGTCATACTTTTGGTGCTGTTGTAGTGTACTCCACCCCTGTAAAACGCGTATGTTGAGGCCAATAGCTCGAACAAACCAAACAAGGAAAAACGCGATAATAAACAGTGCGGTTAGCCCGGCATTTATCAAACTAAACAACGCCGGAGCCAGTAAAATTGACCAGCTGATAAAGCCAGGCAGAATTTCGAAAACCCGATAGCGCCGGCTTCGCTCGTTTTTATACGGAATTTCTAGTTCTTGTATATTCATTGTTCAACCTATCGCAAGACAAGTAATGCATTACTAACGATGATCGTAAGAATCAAAAGTAGTGTACCGAGCGATAAAATTGAAACTGCGTAGTCACGATGCTTTGGGTAAATACGCACACTCAGCATCGTATGGACACCAAAAACGACGAACATAAACGCGATAAACGCCAATAAGTCCCCTAGCCTCCCTGCTATGAATGGGTTAACACCTAGGTTGACGCGATAGCCAACAATATAACCACTACTACGCGCAGCCCCAAGCCGAAGCAAAATAGTCGTAGACCCAAGGATCAGCAAGAAACTATTGATGCTCAGCAACAGGAGTACAAGTCGGTCATGTATATACTTCGAGGGAAGTTGCATATTGATTATATTTTACACGCTTTCTATATGGTCAGCTAATCAATTCTGGTGCGGGTAGAGAGAATCGAACTCTCCTCTCGACCTTGGGAAGGTCGCATATTAACCACTATACGATACCCGCATTGGAGCCGATGGTGGGACTCGAACCCGCGACCCCCGCTTTACGAAAGCGGTGCTCTAGCCAGCTGAGCTACATCGGCGAACGTTTTGACCGAGGCATTATAGCAAATAACTCTCGTTTCAGTTGCTTTTTACCCCTGATATTGATATGATTTGATGCGTTACGTTTTTACGTATCAGATGCGGGCCCGTGGTGTAGCTGGCCTAACACGCCTCCCTGTCACGGAGGAGATCGCCGGTTCGAATCCGGTCGGGCCCGCCAGTGAAAATTAGAACATCTCTGCAAAGAGGTGTTTTTATTTTCACCTCGTTGGCCTGACTAGATTTGAAGCGGATACTGCGAAGCAGCCGGTTCGGTGAAGTGAGACCACGCGCAAAAGCTTGCTTTGAGCATGGTTGAGTGGAAAAGGACGAAGTCCGCTATCAATAGTCGGGCCCGCCAAGCATAAGCAGTACCTAAAATACCTGAAATATGGTATTTTTTGTTTTATGGCTTTATATACTGAACGAAATAGATTAATACGAGAAGGCATGACTTTTCGCGAACTAGAAGCAGGTGGAGACCGTGGCTTTGTATTAAGAGTAATGGAAGGAGCCGTTTGGCCACGTAGAGTTACCACCCTGGTACAGCAGCCTGGACAAGATAACATCAGCAGCGAGGGCTTGTTATTCATGAACTTTACAGTCCATCACAGTGACACCGGAAGAACCAGATACGCGCCTCCACAACCCACCGAAGCAGCTCACGCGGAAAGAGTAACCGAACTGCTTCAAGCCAGTGGAAACCCCTTAGCTGAAGTTGCCCTTCAGCACTTACAGATTGCGTTAGAGACTAGCGAAAAATAGTTCGGAAATCCGACTCTATGTACCGCCGAGATGCTTATGATTGACTTAGTAGCACTTTTATGCTATTATTTACTTTATGTCCGGAGTCAGTGAAATTGGTCTTTATACTACACCCTCAACCTGGGTCAGCCCTTTTGCGGGTGATTTGAGTAAACCATACCGCCGAGTAGTCGGCGTCCAGTATGGTGACGGTGTGCCATCTGTCGACTGGGCTCAAGTTGACCCGGTAAATACGATATCAGCGTATGATAGGACCGATGCGGACCTAGAAGTAATTACTATGCCTACTAATACTGCCCGTCTACTAATCGGATTTTATAAGAGGTTTTTTGTAAACAGCCCACAAACTAGACCCCAATACAGTCGTGGTGACGGATACTATCAAGGCGAACAAACCGAAGAGTACAACTGTCACCGGTTTGGTTACTGGATGCAAGGAACACCCGCTGCACAAAAATTTGAATGTCCGGAAGCACCTGACCACATAACTGAGCGTCGTCCTGCTCATACTCCGCTGCCTTTAGGGCGGCATGGTGTACTAGGCACTGTGGGAGCTGCAGTACACAGTATTGTTGGACTTGGCGAAGACCGAGAAGACTGCCTACAGGTTCTTGCAACTGGTGGCCACATGGGTATTGATACTTATGAAGCTATTGTTGACCAGTACGACTACATGCGGACAGCTGGCATGCAATACTTTGCGTAGTCCACGGTAGTAAAATAATTCGGAATTCCGACTCTATGTCCCGCCAAGCATAAGCAGTATGAACCTCAAAGAGACCGTTTGGTCTCTTTTTTATGCGCTGGTTACTTATTAACCTCGCCAGATACTAAATCGAGCACTACTTTATCACCGTTAGTTAGAACCTTTGTTCCCTGTTTTGTTCCTACAATGCATGGAAGATTAAACTCTCGAGCAACAATGGCTGCGTGAGACATCATGCCACCATGGTCGGTTACGAGGGCCTTTGCCTTTCGCATTAACGGCACGTAACTCGGGCTCGTTGAAGGCACAACGACAATCATGCCGTCCTTCACAACATCGGTCGGGCTTGTTACTACTGCAACTTCTCCGTTAACAAAGTGTCTCCCACCGTTACTAGCTACAATGCCTTTTACAGCACTTGTAGAAGCCTTGAAATCCAAATATCGTTCCCATAGCTCGTGAGCATCCTGCTCACTCAGCTGACTAGCTTCACCATCTTTAAAGTGCCAGCCAAACTCTAGACTACCGACAGTCTGTTTTATAAGCTTACGGGTCTGCATCATCCATACCTTGCGGTCATCCATAAATTCAGCGAGCTCTCGTGCCAATTTTAAAGCCTCAAGGTCTTCACTCGACAAGTTGTACTTCTCGATAAGTTCATCACGACGTGACGAGTTGTTTGACTCAGGCTGAACATCTTTACCAAGTACCTCAAGCCGCTTCTGGAAGTATTCTCGTACGTCACCACCCAAACCATCGTATCCATCTTGAATCCATGGGTATTTCTTTGCAACAACCTCTGCATCTTGGCTCTCTGAAAGCTCTACATCGATTCTAGAGAGGAACGTCTGCTTATCTGGTACGGAAAATGCGCCCCATACCTCTTGTCGTTCTTCGGACTTAAAGTTACTCAGCTTCTTAGATATTGCGACCTCCGAGCCATAGAGTGCAAACTCTGCAAACTCTGTATGATACCAGGCATCTGTAAGTGCTTCGGCTAATTCGTCGCCTTTAAGACCTGCTAGTTTTTCTGATGCAGTACGCCAAGCGGCTATATCTGCTTTAATACGACCTTGCTTGGCATATGATTCAAACGTTTGTTCGGTGAACCTACCGAAGGCCTCAGCATTATTGAGCCAAACCATCTTACCCCCATCGAAAAGTGCCAATGTCTCGGGAGGATTAGGAAGTTCGGGGTCATTGAACATCTCGATAAACCTACGCTCAGTCCCAGCAAAGAAGTCGCTCATATACATCGCTTGAGCCCTCGATGGGCCCCAATAGAAGAGGTCTTCCGGTTCACCTAGATAGTAACCCTGTCGAGTACTTTGTGCGGTCGTTATTGGTCGAGCTTGCACTAACCAGACCTTGTTATCGGCCCAGACCCACTCAATATCTTGCTCTGAACCAAATACTACTTGAACCTTGCGGCCAAGCTCCGCAAGCTCAATAGAATCGAAAGGTAGTTCAGATTTTTGTTCAGTCGAGATAACGGCTCTTTTAGGGTCAGCACGTCCGCTAACCAACTCTTCGCCGAGACCTTCGACATACTCTGTAATCATGTGGTCTTCCCCAGTAACGGGGTCTTTCGTAAACAGCACACCAGCATACAACGGCTTGAGCATCTTTTGCACTACGACAGCGATGTTGAAGTCTGAGATATCCTTGTCTTCGGCATAAGACTTTGCTCGATTCTTTGCAGAAGAATGGCACTCTTCAACTTTAGCTAGTACATCTTGGGGCTCGACATTCAGATAAGATTCAAACTGACCAGCCCATGAAGCTCCTTCGGCATCTTCAGCAAGCGCAGATGAGCGAACTGCATAAAGTACGCCATCTTCAAGACCGCCCAGTATTATCTGGCTGGCTTCTTGTGTTAGTTTACCCGATGCGTCAAAGGAGTTGAGACTAATCGCAAGTCCGCCCGGCACAGGCAAATTGGCGTTGATAAGTTGAGCCAAGTTCGAAGCTTTACCGCCAAAGGTTGAGCTATCATTTGCTTCGTTTAGGTTAACAACAGATTTCATCGTATTCATACAGTATACAACGAGCAGGTCTAGGGCAGACCTGCTGAAATTATCTCTTGCGACAAGAAATGGTTCTGAAATCCGACTCTATGCCCCGCCAAGCATGAGCAATATCTTAAATACCTGAAATATGGTATTTTTTGTTTTAATGGATAACCCCCGTATAGTTGATGGCCCAAGTCCAGCTGAAGCTTACGATGCCCAGTCTCCTGAATACATCGCTTTTGCCGATAGCTCCTATACCTGGAATTACATTGAGAAGCCTGGCTTTGATATGTATATACCTGACCTATATACACCCGAAACAGCGGTTCTTGATATTGGCAGTGGTACAGGACGGGTCGTAAAGCATCTTATTGCAAAAGGCTTAAATACTCAGAACATAGTTGGCCTAGAACCAAGTTTGGAGTTGGTGCGACATGCCCAAGCACAGATACCCGACGTGGCTTTTATACAGGGCGCCGCAACGGAGTTGCCTTTTCGGTCTGAAACTTTTGACTTACTGACTGCAAACATGGTGTTCCATCATCTGGACAACGTTTCGCTTGCAAGTGCGCTTGACCGAATGTATGAAGTTTTGAAACCGGGTGGAACGCTATTTTTTGTCGGGATTGACCCCGACCACAGCGCAGAGACTTTGGGCAACATTAACAAATGGGTTCCCCAGCAAACACCATGGGGTTCTGAAATACCTGCTTTCAATCACGATATGTATGAGATGCTTCTTGATAGTATGTATTTTGCGGGTTTTGATAGAGTAGCTGGGTGGCAGCTAGGGGTAAGCGAAGACGGCAAGGTAGACCCGGATAAATACGCACATTATTCAGGTCAACCATCACGACTTGCAGCTAGGTTTAGTAAGGTTTCTGCCTCTCAAAAAGCGAATCGCCTGAAACATGCAGGTGAGATGATACCTAGTTGGTCAGATTAGTTCTGAAACCCGACTCTATGGCCCGCCAAGTAGACAATTTGTCTGAAGTATGGTATCATTAGTTTATGATTCACGAATCCTCTGGTGATCGCCAAGAACCACTATTCGCACAAACACCCCCCATTGCAGAAGTAGCTGATGTTGTAAGTGTTCCCGTGGAAACCCCGGTAGATGCCACGGTCATACCCGATGATCAAACCTCTAGTTCCCCTACTCCGGCAGTCCACGAAAAAGGGGATTGGGAGAAGTTCAGTGAGGGCAAAGGGCCATACCCTTGGCACCTAGTGTAGGTATGGGCGAACCCACAAAAATCAAAAGAATAGTTCCACATCTCTAAAGTTGCGGTCCGCCAAGCGTAAGCACTATAGAATCCCTAAGAGACCAGTTACTCCATTGCAAAGACGCACACTCATATTGACTTTATTACCCTATTCTGGTATTATTTCTTCATGAAAAATCCTACTGGTCAGATTGACACAGCTGCAATTGAACGACACGTCGCCACCACTTCCCCCGACAAAGAGGCCGAAGCCAGGTCTCTCGCTGAAAAGAAGCTCGCTGAAAAGCGCACACAAGTTGGGAATGATGTCTTACGTGTCTCAGCTGCATTTAGACAGCCAAATAAACTAAGAAAGCTTGGTAGTTTTGTCACGGCTGGCAAAGTGGTAAAACCACTCCCCAAGTTTAAGGACGCACTAACAATAGTAGTCAGTACCAACGAGCATGACTTACCCGATGACAGGAAGGTTTCTGTCAAAAAAGAACTACGCCTAAGCGAAGAGGAAGGTTCCACAATTGCTGAGTTCTCAGCTACAACTTCCGAGAAGGGCCAAGTTGACCCGGAAACAGTCTATGGTGGGCAGGTCCCGCTCGTAAGAATTTACGTACCTGGGGATATAGAAGATATGAAGGATACTGTCCTAGAAGTATCGACAGCTCCTGATGCGCACGGCAAAACACGTTGGGAGGCCGTAACAGACCCCGAAGCCCCAATCTGGGGCGAGCTTCACACGTCTCTAGATAACTTGGCATGGTCTGAACTGCGACAGCAAGGCTGTCGCCCAAGATACACCACACCATCTGGTCCTGGAACTGGAGGCTCAAGTGGGCTAAGCCCTATCATGATTGGCGCCATTACTGGCGGCGCATCCTAGCCATTAGATTCGTTTTTTATACTCGAGTTGTTCTGAAATCCGACTCTATGCCCCGCTAAGCATAAGCACAATGATTTCCAAAGAAGCTTCCCTGGCTTCTTTTTCTTTTTTTGCTCGTGCTTGCATCTACACATATTTCTCTGAATAATTAACTAAATGGGACGGACTCTAACAGCTACGCAGGTCGAACTCAGAATATTTACTCAACTCATCCGGGCAGAGTTTGAGTCGGAGTCACCACTAACCGTAAGGGAAATCTGCGAAAGAACCGAATTAAAGGATGGTACAATCTACCCCTCCTTAGGTAAGCTTGCGAATAGAGACATTGTGATTTATGACGAGTCAGTAAAACCAGCCGTTGTGAGCTTAATGCCAAGTTTTGAGGCTTGGCAATATGCCTTAGAGGAGCTAAGACATGTTCAGGTATTTACTGGTCCTCTTACTATGCTGAATCCATATATAGCAGAACCCGCAGCTATACCAGAAGTGTAGTTCCAAACCTGATCCGCTATGGTCGGCCAAGCATGCGCAACAACAGGCAGCGGCAAGGTCATTCGGTTTTTCATATAAATACCAAGCTCAATCAATTGACCTAAATCAATTTTTGTGTTATTATCTATTTCTTAATTTCGGAGATACACGTAGTGGGAATGACAGGTTCAGAATTATCGGTAGTAGAGAGCGTCCTCGGTGTGGATAGCTCAATAGGCTCTGAAGCCGAGGCTATCAGAGCATCGTTTGAAAACCTAATGGGCACACAGATGACAGATGCCGAGTTCGCAATGACATGTCGAGGGCTCACTACAATCGCCTCTCTTGGCGGGAGCCTAAGCCCAGAGACTGTCGAGGCAGCAATCGTGTTAGATAGCCTCAAGGATGTATTTTGCCGAGACGAACAGAGACACGCAAACACACTCGTTGACTGGCCCAGCTATCAGCTGATGATGGAGGAGCGCGGCCGAAAAGTTGGCGGTGTCGCCCTGCTAATTGGCTCTATTTCTCCACTTTCTTCTCGAGCGTTTGAAGCGCTAGCAACCGAAGTATATGGAGCCGATAGCAGTGTTATTATCGATGTAGAGGCAACCAATGCGCAAAAGAAACAAGGAACTTTTGTGCTTGGCAGCGGTACAGATCTGCCTTTTGCTTCAGGCAGCATAAGTTATGTACATACCAATCGGCTACTGCACATGCTTGATTCCCCAGGCAGAATACCGGCCACAAAATGGTCGGCCGCCCTAGAATTATTCCGCGAGATAAGTCGAGTGCTTACGCCCGAAGGACAAGTTTTTATGCAAGAGACTCTGCCTGGCGATGATTATTTTTGTGAAGCAGACATGCTTAGGTTCAGAAAAATTGTGCGCGGAGGCTTATTGCAGGCAGGCTTTGATGAGGTAGTCACCCAACCATCAAGAGACCCAATCGGCATGGGTTACTTATTTGACCGTTCACGTGACTTTGGTGCTTACCAAACTGAAGTGATTTCTGGAGTTATTGATATATTCGCACAAAAAACTAAATAGTTCGGAAATCCGACTCTATTCCCCGCTAAGCATAAGCACTTCGCAAAGAAGTGTTTTTCTACTTATGCTTGTTACTGACGGTTAATGGGTGCACAATGGGTTCATAATATAAGGACAAAAAGCTATGCCTGTAGGTGAAGGAAGGACCCCAGAAGCTCATGAGACAGGCGATGAAATTGCAGGAGGCTTGATTCTGGCGCTTATGCGACGCGGCGCAGAATCTGGGGAGCTATGCGAAGTGCCCCAACATGTGCGTGATATAGCTGCTATTGCGTTGCAGCCAGAACCCGAAATCTAAAAATAGTTCCACATCACTAAA
This sequence comes from Candidatus Saccharimonadota bacterium, assembly GCA_036826335.1. Taxonomy (GTDB): domain Bacteria; phylum Patescibacteriota; class Saccharimonadia; order Saccharimonadales; family AWTP1-31; genus DAISWP01. Next base: position 35,771 of record DAISWP010000005.1, read on the forward strand.
GTTGCGGTCCGCCAGTATTGACTTTTACTAAAAATATGCTAATATAATTTTATGGCTAATGTATACATTTCTGCAGCAGCACTTGGCCTTTCGGTCTCCGGACTTATGCTCGCCCCCGGGCCAACAAATGACGAGCCACGCACACAGGAAACGGCATCAGCACAGCCCTCTCAAGAAGCTAGCCACAGACTCGAACTTCTAATAGGGTCGAATATCCTGATGGTTAGCGGCATCGCTGTTGGAGCAGTCGGCTTGATAGCCGACCCGCCCGCATCAAGGCGTCGCGGATACTAGTTACAGATTCCCAAAGCAACGGGCCACTACTTGAATAAATAACGATTTTGTGGTATTAATTGTTTTATGAAACGTTTTCGTTCATTGGTTGTGGTTGGTTCGTCTGGATCCGGCAAGACAACTCTTGTGAATGGCCTACGGACGCCCACTTTTGAAAACAGAGTTGTTATCCCCCATAGATATATCACCCGCCCCCATAGGCTAGGTGATGATCTTGTAGAAAATAGCCATGTAGATCACCCGACTTTTCAGTCTCGCGTCATCGCAGGTTTAATAGATCCACACTGGGAGCGTTTGCTTGACGGTGACAGGGTTGAAAGATACGGTTTTGATGCAACAATTGATGATGATGAGAGATTGCGCATTTACTCTGCCAATAATGCCTTCTTGCGAGACATAAATCCATCTGTAGTCCGTACACTCAGTAATGGATTTGTTGTTGTCGCAATGGCTGCCCAGGAATCTCGAAAAACCCGCCTTGGAGATAGGTCACCCGACATGTCTGACGCAGAGCGAGCCGTACGCCTTAGTGATGCAGGCGCTGACATGCTCGACGCCAGTGTGCCTATAGAGGTTGTAGATACTACGAACCTATCACCTGAGGAAGGACAGCTTGCACTACAGGCTATAGTCGGCACTATCGTCTCATAATACAAAACAGTTCCAGACCTGCTCCGCTATACCCCGGCAAGCATAAGCACTGTAGTAGTACTTTTTATTGTGCGTACTTGTCTGTTTGCTAAATGAGGAGGACAATGTAGAAGAATCCTATGACCGAAGCACAACGTTTTTCTCAACCTGAAACAGAAGTTACAGAGGCACGCTTTGTTAAAGCTTTAGCAGTCATTGGTCTAGTTGTTGGGTCAGTTTTAGAGGTCGCAGGAATAAATGAAGCTAAAGGCAATGGTATTACAATTGAAGCTGCTAGTACTTTTATTATTGGTCTCGCCGTAGATGCGGCATCAGTCGCTTCTTTTTTCGCAGCAGGTCAACGTGGCAGAGCTGCTGCAGCTCAAATCCAACAGGAACAACAGCCCCAGCAATAGAGGACGCACTTACCCGCAGATTTGTATGCGGAGATTAAGTTATTCGGAAATCCGACTCTATGCTCCGCCAAGCTATCTCTTTACTACAGTTTGACATTTCCTACGAATTGTGCTAATATTTAATCTGTTAAGTTTGAACAAAAATGTCAGAAAATGCACCTCACCCCTCCCATGTAATAGACCCTAGCATTACGGCTGGTAATCATTTAGCCAACCCTGAATTAGATGAAAAAGTTGGTCAAGTCATTAATTACTTTAACGGTGAATTCGGGTTAACAATTGATGCTTCGGGCCACCTTGAAGCCGACCCCACAACAGAACAGTTGGCACAGCTTAAAGGTTGGCATGAAGCAACATCCAAGGACGGCATTATTATGCCCGATATGGACACTTTCACAGCTAAGATGGTACTAGCAAACGCATTAATGCCACAGCGTGATGAGAGCGGCAACATTACTTATCTGTTTGGCAAGGGTGCGGGTGCGGAATTAGCCTTGCAGGGTGAAGTTGATGGCAGAAGCAAGAAAGTGGCAGAAGTGCCGTTTCGTGCACACAGTGACTTTGAGATATACGGCGTAGCCACTGACAGTTATAACGCAATCCCAAATAGCCACAGATTTACGGCAGTTTTTGGCAGCCAAGAGATTTATCCTGTTACTCAAACAAAGGGTATCCATGAATTACCGCCAGATTATCTGCATGAAACAGCCGAAGTTGTTAGCTACGGCGGCGTAGACTTCTTGGTCCCTAGCCTAGAGCTGCAATTTGTAGATAAGTTTGAGAAAGCCAATGAAGCCGTAGAGCGTAGTTTGCGAGAAAAGACTGATGCTGAATGGTTGGCTACCACTTATGAGATGGACGCAGACTTAGTTCACGCAACAATAGACAGCTATGTTATTGCCCCTGAGCTAGCGAAGTTTAAAGAGCCAGCAGAGGTTGCAGAACGCAACACGACAACGCTAGAGCGCAAACTATCCCAAACCAAGCGGCGATTAGCCGAAGATATGCCCCAAGCTACTGACAAAGAGCTAGGCTCGGCTGCTAGTAAGGATTTTATGCTGGCTCAATTTGGTAAGAACATCGGCCTAGCCGACATAACGGCCCTCGTCAATGGCGAAACTGGTCAGCTAGTCAATAACTCAGTGGAGCTACTAAGTGAAGCCGAGGCGCAGAGACAAACTGTAATAGCATCAGCCCTAAATGCTAAGCACGGTCAAATAGACGCTATACTGCAAGCTGCCTAGGCCCTACTCGAGCTTGAAGAGGCATAAAACCTCTCTCTATAAAAGGCTCGCTACCTGGTCCACTATGGTCCACCACAATTGACTTGATATTATTTTTATGCTATTATATGTTTACTATGGACACACCAGAAGCACCAGTAACTCCTCCTATGGACCAGCAACAGGCCCAGGCTTATTATCGTATGGGGGCAAATGTTTTACATTTCTCTCGAGACATTCTCCCTAGACGGCAACATCAGATTGGTGCAAGTGCGGCACTTGTTGCACTGCAAGACATTGATCGCAGCAGAGTATCAAGGGGGCTACCAAAATATAGTCACGAGGAACTAGCAGGCGAACTCGATGGCGCCCTCGAGCAGATTAGAAGCAAGGGTATGGTCCCACTAAGAGATGACTTCGTTAAAGGATTCGATACTATGCGCGTCACTCTTACGACCGATGTCCCCCATGACGAAGAATAGCTACCATCTGTAGTGCAGATGAAAGCTGGTTGTTAGCCTAGGTAAACGCACTGCGATACAAAGCAAACTATTTCCGGACCGCTAGCGTCATGATCATCCAGCTTGATCCACAAACTCTGTTGTGCCACTATTCTTCTCATGCACACTCAATTGCGTGAAAGAGCGGGTTTGACCGTTATAAGAGGCGGCATCGACAGAGAGTTAGCTCAAGCCCTTGATGTTGAGTGCGCCTCTCTGCTCGCTACACCTCGAGAAGAGATATACTATTACACCGAATTTAACCCGGCCGAGTGCGAGGAAACGATGCCAATCAACACCCGTGGTTACCGCTTAACAACCCTGGTTGGGGCTGGATTGGCCGCAATGAGTAAGGTGCTGGAATTGCACCCCTACCCCGAAGAACCTGATGCGAACATACTAATTAATGGGCAAGGTCCAGGTGCAGCACAGGTGTTTCACCCAGACATTGTCAGGGGCGGCCAGCTTGTTGTGCATGCAAGTGACGGTGGCGCATTCGACTTTTATCTACCTGGCTCGTCTGATTTTGAGACGATTTACTTTGAGGCTGGCGACTTAGTACGACTAGATCGGCCTGCGATACGACATCGTGGCCGTAATCCGAGCAGCCATCATCGGCACACACTAGTATTCTCTTCAGGTTTGCCAATCGAGTAATCCCTAGTCTTTTGGGTGGACACAAAGTGGGCGCTATAGCTAAATGCTAGAATATAGCTATGAATTGTCCGATATGTAATCATCCTATGAAAAAAGTTAGCTGGCGCATTACCAGTAACCATAATAAAGATGACGAATACAAAGAATACGACAAGACATTGTATCAGTGCGAAGCAGATGACGCTTGGGTCGAGACTGAACTGCCAATAGTAAAATAGTTCCATAGTCTAGCCTCGCTCACAAGCATAAGAAGCACATCTCTAGAATCAAAGGTCATTTTTTATTTTGCTCATGCTTGCAAAATTCCTATAAGGGTATATTATTTGGCGATATGGAACGATATTTAACCGATGCTGATGCATCTATCCTGGCCCGGTTTCGACAAAACTGGCGGGCAGCTGGTTGGGGTGTAATGGCAGATTGCCACACAGACTTGCCCTACGGCGACCCTAGTAAATTCATTGGGGCCCTGTTTCACCCTGACGATCACGAGGCTCGTCTAGATGAGCAGTACGCCGACGCGCAGGCTAATTATCGCAGCTTTATCCCCTCCCCTCTTGATAGAGAGGCAGATTGTCGGCCGCCTGTAAGAGATACGCAATTGGGATATATGAGAATCCTCAATAGCCCCAACTTCGTATACACCGACACTGCTTCTGGACTTTGTGTAGCTGCTGTCAGTAAGGCCATTCAGCTTTATCCCGACAGAGTCCCGACGCAACTTGCCGAACAGACAGCTCCACGCCAAGCATAAGCAGTATGACCCCCTCCCTAGGGGTATTTTATTTATGCACATGCTTGTGTTGAAATTACAAAATTGATACTGTCTGAAACATATGGGAGAAGCTTCTCATCAACCAGATCTAACGCAATGCCATAACGGCCTGGACATGGCAGTTGCTGTGCGTGCCCACTATGAGCATGTTGGCGCGGGTCCGCGCCTTGCACAAGAACTACAAAATCAACTAGTTGGTCTGGCCCTACCGGCGCTTAGGCAACGGTGGTATGATCTAAGAATGACTGATTCATTAGATCAAGCACAAGGTCCATCAAACCCAGAAAATGATTTAGGTTTTCAGGGCATTATCCGACCCGTACAAACAGACGACTTGCCCGCACTTAGACCAATCCTAGAACAGTGTATGGTACAGCACGAAACAGGCATCCTTCAGGAAAATGAAGTGATAGAGGCTCTAGATTCGGTTGAGCAGAGTCTGCAGGGCGCAAACAGCCGCCAATACGTCGTAGCAGAAGATACGGCTGGTGTCGTGGTTGGTATGATGGGGCTTGATGTTCCAGAAGGAGCGATGCAGGAACTCGCCGCAACAGAAAACCCTGCAGAGATTGTCAATGCATACGTCTCTGCTGATACGCGCTTCTCTGGTACGGGCAAGGCACTCGTTGCGCGCCTAGAAGAAACTGCACGTGCTGAAGGACGTACTGAACTGCTTGTGAATAGCGGCCCTCGCTACGAAAAAAGTGGCTGGCGTTTCTGGACAAGCATGTTTGGTGAGCCTATCCACGAACTTAAGGATTACTATGGACCAGGCTACAGGGCAATGGTCTGGCGCAAACCTCTCCCCCGCGCAGAATAGACAGCATGGATTTGATTGCGTAACCATTGTCGAGCATACTAGTGTACGTATGAATAAGACTCGAATACTAATGCTCCTAGCAGTTGCACTCGTGGTCGGTGGTGGCATAATTGGCTTCGCTGCTACCCAAAAGAAGACGACTACCACCCCGTCCCCTCAGCCAACGGTATATAAAACACAACAGGAGTGCGAAACTGCAACGGGCAGGTCATGCCACTTTAGCATGTGTGATTACAAATGCGCCGCTTACTATAAGGGCTGGATACCCACTATAGACAAGGTAGGCCCGCAATAAGTCTACGCTGCGGTAGACTGCACTACTTTTTTATTCAGATATAACAGATTAGACCTTGATAAAAAGTCGTGTTTTGTGTTTGTCTTTTTGGTCGTTTACATACGTGTTAATGTCTTTGAACGTAAAGACAATGTGTGCGCCCCGAATCTTTTCGCCCTGCTGTTCGATGTTTTTAATTATCTCTAATGTGTACCCAGTGTTCACTACTTCAGATATCTGACCCGGTTTAAGCGTAAAAAGAGTCTGTGTGGTCTTTGCAGGGATATCACGATTCGTTCTATCTACTGCAAAGCCAAATTCGCCCCCATTGTCTTTGGAGCCCGCATCATCAGAATATTTTTTGGCGGCTGCCACAAAATCACTATTAGTTTTGAGCTCTGCGCTTGCCTGTTCTGCGCGGCTGGCAGTGTCTTTATCTAATAAGGGCAGCACCTTCTGAGCGAGGAGCTGCTGCTTGAGACTCCGTTTAAAGTCGTTGATGGACCAGCCCCAATAATCTCGTAGCACATCCTCAAAAACGCGGTCACTCCCCCCTAATCGATTTTGTTCACGAACTATTTGAATCTCAGCGTCTACTTCTTTATCGGAGACAGTTGCTTTGTTCTGTTTTGCAAGTTGTTTAATATAGGCATCGTTAACGACTTTAGTGAGGGCGCGTTTCTTGAATTCTGTTAATTGTTGCTTGCCTGATTCTGTGGCAAAGTTTAATTTTTGTTGATTCTCGTAATAGTGAATGTAGTGCTTGAGTTCGAACAGATAATTCTCGTACGCGACAAAGTCGCTACCAGCGCGAGCCGCGGGAAATGGGATAACCTGTGTAACGGCATAAAGAAAGCTCGAGTATGACTTAAGCCGATATAACGCAATGGTTGTGTACGTAAAGAAGCCGATCAGCGCGGCAATGAATAGACTGGTAGAAATTAAAACAATCTTGTGTTTGCTGTGCTGCAACGGATAAATGTACTTACGCGCACTAGAGAGCACCTCTTCGCGATGTTCTGCCACCGTTTCGTTGGTAATACGCGGCGCTGACTCGTTAGGCTCCTCTGCAGCTGAGCTCTTCTTGGAAGGTAATAATTTACGCAGTTTCTTCTTCATCTACTGGTTGCCCTTTCATGGCTGGATAATCTGACGTTTCCACCCCTTCTTGTCGAAGTATCTTTAATATCTTTTTCTGAATTCTGGCCGGATGGTGCACCTCATGTATAACGAGGTCACCGACGTATGTTTGCATCATTATTGTACCAAAACCAAGCAGGGTTTGCTGTAGTCCAGCAATTTCGTAGTTGACCATCTGAATTTGTTGCAAGCCAAGGTCGACAACACTTCTATGAAATAAGCCTCGCTGCGTGATCTGTATAAGGCGCTGATCGGTGACAATAAAGACGCTGTAGTACCAGCCAATCCATGATGGAAAGAACAGAACAAGCCCAAGCAGTATCCCGACACCCAGCCCACCAAAAAACACACCAAACCCTAGCGAAGGACGGATAGCAGCAGGAATCACCCCAAAAAGTGGCCCAAGACACCCGAGCACCAACCCCCAACGCATTACAATAGGATGTTTTCGGAAGACAAACAGAACCTTTTCGTCATCGAATTGGTCTGCAAAATACTTTTTTGGCCCCTTAGAATCTTGGGCCTTCTTTTTTGCCATAGCACTAGCGTAAAGCTTTTGGGCTTGATCGTCCAGTGAGTAAGGTTATACTACCCTAGTTGGGGCTCAGTTATCTGGGCTACCGATATATACGTCCCCATAGTTCAATGGATAGAATAACTCCGTCCTAAGGAGCAGATAGCGGTTCGAATCCGTTTGGGGATACCACGTCACAATGTGCAAGAAGGATCACTCACAGTTTTGTAACTAAATAGCAAAACTTTTGGTGATCCTTCTTTGCTTACGTCGAGAACAAGCGCCGCCGTGCGTTATCCGTTTGGGGCTTTATTTTTGTTCGTATGGAGCGTAGACGTGTGGATAATCACTCTTTTCGTAGCTAAAGAGCTCGTCTGCAGTGAAGAATCGGTCAACTTCTTCTTTGCCATTTTCTTTGCTGTCTGAGGCGTGTATGAGGTTTCTGCCGTTGCCTATGGCAAAATCACCACGAATGGTACCTGCAGCGGCTTCTCGGGGGTTTGTGGCTCCTACAAGCAGCCGAACCGAATTAACACACTCATATCCTTCCCAGGCCATGGCTACAACGGGTGAGCTCTGCATAAATGACTCGACATCACCATAGAATGGTTTATCGACAATATGCGCGTAGTGCGCCTTTAGGACTGCCTTATCGAGTCGCAACATTTTGATGCCAAGCAATTTAAGTCCTTTGTGCTCTAAGCGACCAATAATCTCGCCCACGAGGTTACGCTGCAGCGCATCTGGTTTTACAATAATCAGTGTTTGTTCCATCTATTTCCTTCTATCAATTACTGGATCAGTATAACAGATGTGGCCAGGCGATTTAAGAGTATACTAAGGGTATGTTATTTCAAAAAGCAAAAACTGACTTTTTAGAGTACCTAGAGATTGAGCAAAACCGCTCCCAAAAAACTATTGCTAACTACGACCACTATCTAACTCGCTTGGTAGATTTTGCCGGCGATATTAAGGTGACCGATATCGACCCAGAGCTTATTCGTAAATGGCGCCTGTGGCTTAACCGCCTGGGCACCAATGTGTCTGATGAGCTTCAAAAGACAACACAAAACTACCACCTGATTGCCCTGCGTAGCTTCTTAAAATTCTGTGCTAAGCGAGATATCCCTGCCCTGACGGCCGATAAAATTGAACTGGCACGAACAACGCGCAAACAGGTGACGTTCCTGACGCCAGAAGAACTAGAGCGCATGTTCGAAGTATTAAAAACGGATGATCTGGCGGGCTTACGAGACCGAGCCATATTGGAGTTGTTATTTAGTAGCGGGCTGCGTGTATCGGAGTTGGTTGGGCTTAACAGAGATCACATCAACCTAAAAAGGCGTGAGTTTATGGTGCGCGGTAAGGGACAAAAGGATCGGCCAATTTTTATTAGCTCAGACGCTGCACGGTGGCTGGGGCTCTATTTGGAGCAACGAACCGATAATGCCGTTCCGTTGTTTGTTCGATTATCAGGCAAGAAGCAGGTAGATCAATCTGGCGACTTTAGCCGCTTAACCGCCCGCAGCGTGCAACGGATGGTGGCGCGCTGTGCAAAGCTCGCAGGCATCACCAAGCATGTGTCGCCACACACGCTGCGCCACAGCTTCGCTACAGATCTACTGATGAATGGAGCGGACCTGCGAAGTGTGCAGGCTCTCTTGGGCCATAGCAACATCTCTACCACTCAAATCTATACTCACGTGACCGATCCACACCTCAAGGCAGTGCACGAGAAATTTCACCACAAGAACGAGGCCTAATAGCTACGAGTTAATTAGGAACCGGGCAACCATTTAGCTTAGCTTCGGTGGGAACAATACTTAGCTTCTTACAGATAGCGTCACCGGAGTCTAGCGCAAATTCAGGGTAATCGTTCGTGGTATTAGTTACGGGTATGCGAACACGGATCCGCTTTAGGACATCATTTGCCTTACCAGTAGAGTCAACTTGAACTTGCGTTCCTGAAAAGTTAGCCGCCCCACCGCCAACTAATCCGCCCGTAACAGTCAATGAGGATGGTGTGTAAATAGACTTTACTCGAGCAAAGTATTTGTTAGTTTGATCGGTGAGAATGTTAATTTGAAGGCTACATTTTTTTGGCAGTTTAGCTCCGTCACACTTAACGGCCACGACTCCGCCCTGATTAGCGGCCCCAGTTGAATAAACGGTGGTGTCGCTACCACTGCTCGAAGGGTATGCAAAAACCGTGAATGTCTTGTTTGTTACGTCTGCTCTGTTCGTCAGGTTTGCGGGGATTAGGTCAATCCGAAGAACACCAGCACCATAATTACCAAAATCCCACACACTTTTTGTTACAAAATCGTTTGTGGAGAGTGGGAAGTTATTTGTGCCTGCCTCTTTGTGCCAACCAAACGTAAGACTCTGGAAGTTGCCAGATGAGCTTGTGATGGGAAATACCGTAGATTTTTCTGTATCGATGTTGCCGTATTCGAGCGTGGGAAGCCCCTGCTGAACCAAAACACACGTATACGCAACGTCGCCAACTGTTGAGTCTAGGTTTCTGTTTGGCAAGCTGGCACTATTGCAGTCAGTGATATCACTCGTCAAAGTCCCGGCTGAAATGAGTTTTCTTACATCATTCACCCCTGACTCAGCCGCATAGAGTGCCTGTTGTCCAAGCTGACGGTCCAGCGCTTGTCGCTGCTCTCGTCGTGCCAGCTGGGCAAACCCCAGCACAATAAGACTGAGGATAAGGGTAATAATGAGCGTAACAACAATGGATACAAAACCACCATCCTTGAGTTGCCTATTCTCTCTTTTACTGCTCATGCTTATACCTGATTATAGCCTTTTTTGCACAAATGTATAGAGTTCGGACACGGCACAAAACTGGCCTCCCGCTCCACCCTTACAGTTATTGTTTGGATCATCGCCTTCGAACATATCATTATCGCCCGCAGCAACACGTACAACTACTCCGTATCCTTTGCGCGCTGCGTCGTAGTTAACAATAAGCCTGGTGAGCCGTGTGTTTTGCACCATTAGTTCGCGCTGGCTTCTCTTCAACTGTGGAGGCGTACCAACAAAGGATACTGCGCACTGAGAACTATCGACCACAAATACATGCGGTTCGTCTTTTAGCTTCTTGTCGAGCTTAAACCAGTAGCCTTTGTCCCCTATACAGAACGTGGTCGTGTCTCCGCTCACCGACAAAGGCGTGACGGCTCCACCAGCAAATTGGATACTTTGTGAAATCTCATCACTGATGTTTCGAGCGACCGCCTGTGTACGACTGCTCGTGGTGCCCTTGTAATACACCTTGCCAATCTGCAGCATACCAAACGTTAACAGCAATAAAATAACCGAGAATACAGAGCTTGCGATAAGTAATTCAACCAACGTAAAACCTGCCTCTGTGTATTTTTTCTGTTCGGGGGGTATGGGGTGATTCATAATTACTGCGCCGTCCTATACCGCAACGTTACTTCTTCGTTGGTTCCGCCGCCTAGCTTGCTCCAGCGAACATGGACAGTGAACGTTGGGTCACTATTTCTCTCTATAATCGTGTAGTACGTGAGAGTCCCGTTCGTTCGCGTGCACTGCGTATCGTAGACCAAACTATCAAACGTATCTGTGACAAGGGCTGGCACCACTGAAATGGTGAAGTTCTTTATGTTTGTTGTTGAACTCTCAAAACAAAACGGGTTGGTTGCGCCAACGGTCGGGGTGGTGACAACAGCACCATTAAGCCGCTCTACCAAGCTTGTGGCAATTTTCTGTGCCTCGGAACGCTCTTGCGCCATTCGCACCTGTTGGGAGCTTTTATTTGCAATGGTATACGCACCGGCCAAAACAGCCCCAGCGATTGCCACGGCGATCAAAACTTCTACAATGGTGTCTCCACGTTGGCTGATTTTTCTCATGATGTTGGTGCACCTTGCACAGAACATTTTCCGCTTCTTATTTGCTTCGTAACGACAGACTGCCCTGCACTACCCCCAATAGTAATCAGCGCGCTTTGTTCGGTTCCACCGCTGTCAAAACATAGCTCAATACCATCGGATGGGTTTTTAGTTGCGTTGTACCCATAGGTTGCATTTGCGTCCGTGAAGTCCCTATTGTCAAAGTTTTTTATTGCAGCCTCAGCTGAAACAAAATGCCAGACATCATGGAGCGGCATGACATCTACTTGAAGAGCGCCTGACTTAATGTCTGGCGTTGCCGCAGAACCACCATTGAGCGAAGAGAAAAATGCAATGCCACCTGCCCACCAATAGTTAGTGGCACCTTGCGTATAGTGGCTCCACCTCATGGTGATGCCATTTTTTAGTCGGCCTGTTTCCGTTGCATCTGGGAAGGCTGTTGTATCTGGTATATTCGGCATGCCCGGATAGGAGGCTAACGATAACGGAGCAATAATAATGGGGCGTGCCTCTGCGGGGCTTGTGATCTGATTCCCCGATGAATCCTGCCGAATACCAGCAACATTGTAAACATTGTATTGGTCCTCAGCACCACCCGTAACGCCAAACTGGATCATCCGACCAATAAAAATACAATCTTTGCTGGTTCCTTGCTTGCCCGATCCTGGCGGGCTAACCGCGCTGAACGTAGGCCTGCCACTTGATGGGTCTTTCTTGCATTCATAATCTTTTGTGAAGCTACCGGTATTTGCATAGTAGCCAGTTGATACATTATTAATAATGCCATTTATCTGCTGCTCTATATCATTAACTGCGACTATAAACTCATTCTTGTTTTGCGCACCCGAAACCATACGCAAGGCACTTATCATAATGGCCCCGGAAACAGCCAAGAAGATCATTATCTCGACTATAGTAAAACCTTGGGATTTTAGACCCCCACTCTTCATAAATTTTAGTATAGCATAAGCACTGTGCTTATAGCCCGTATAAACGCTTGTAATGCGATACAAGCGTACTGCCGAATAAATATACAATGATACTCGATGCAATTAAAAACGGGCCAAAAGGCAAACGGGTCGTTCGCGTTGCCTTCCCCGTCGCTAATAGCGGAATCGCCACCATGGAGCCCAACACCGATGCTAAAAAGATCATGAGCAGACTGGCCGAGGGGCCGCCCAATAATAAACCTAGCATCCACCCAAGCTTTACGTCACCCCCACCAATCCACTTACCACCAGAGACTTGGTATATAAGCCAGAATATGCCTCCGCCAGTTAAAAACCCCCAGAGACTACCCAAGAGTAAGCTCTTTGCATCATCCTTTAACATCGCAAGTGAAAGTATTTGTACAATTACTATTCCAATGAGTGGGAATACCACCCTATTAGGCAGTAGATACCAACGGACATCGTAAATAATAAGTGCCAGTAGCCCCACGAGCATCAGCACCCATAGACCAAATTGAACTTTGCCAGCAAAATCAAACCCATATGGCCACGCCGCGTACGACAGCACAAACAGGGCTGGTAGAGTAATCTCTGGGATTGGCGTATCCTCGATCGGTTTTTTGCAGTACCGGCACTTGCCCCTAAGCAGTGCAAAGCTTAGCACGGGTATAAGATCTATGCTCAAGAGCGTGTGTTTGCACTTTGGACACATGGACCGGCCGGCAACAATGGAGTATTCCTGGGTAGAACCCTTGTTACTGGATCTTTGTTTATGTATGCGCCAAACAAGCGCGTTCACGAAGCTGCCCAAAGCTAAACCCAACAGGACAAGCACAAGAATAATCATATATGTATGCTACCACAAAAAGAAAACAGCCCTTTCGGGCTGTTTATACGCTTCGGATATATGAATTATCCTTCTTGGCAGATAGAGGTTGGAGTACCTCCACCAGTTTCGACTGCGTACAACGCAGCTACACCACGTGCTGCGCCACCAACAGCCGCTCCGCCTGTCCCACACTTAGCACCCGTAACAAGTCTTACTGTCGTGTCACTTGTGACGGCAGCAAGGTTGGCAGCAACGCTCCCTGGTTTTACTGAAATATTAGCTGCGGAATAGAAACCAACCTTGGCAACGACCGCATTGACACCAGACTTTGAGATTAATATTTCTGGAGTTGTAGCTCCGGCAGCTGCTGTATCTGGCATATTGCCATTATTATTCTGCTCGTATTCTACGACGGCACCAGACAAAGCTGCGACGTCGTTTTTACGGTTCGTATTGCGGCTATTTCGCTGCAACGCAGGAACGGCCAAGAAAACGATTAAAAGAATAAGACCGGCGATTGCAAGCACGATCAAGACTTCTATGATGGTGAAGCCCTCGGTTCGTTTACGGATTTGTTTTTGCATTATATGTATGCCCCCTACATTATTTACTTGTTAACAGATAAGCTTAAATATAACCCGCTTATGGTATATATGCAAATAGTTATCCACACTATCGAATGATCGTTTGTCCAGCCAGGCTATAGATTGGCAATAATACCGCCGCAACAATAATAAACGCAAATACCCCCAAAATAACCATGAGGACTGGCTCAATGATACTAGAGATATTTCTAATAGCAGTATCCACCTCCCGTTCGTAGTAATCAGCAATTTTCTCCATCATAGCTTCGATCGCACCCGATTGTTCACCAATGCGCAACATGTTGGGCACTAACTGCAAAAAAGCCTCTTCGCTTTGTAGCGAGTCAGATAAAGCCTTACCCCCCTTAACCTTTTCGGCAGCACGTCGTAACGCCGCCTCTACATGAACGTTATTTATGGCCTCCCCCGTAATATCGAGCATCTGCAGTAAGGGGACACCACTGCCGACCAGTGTGGCCCCCGTCCGTGCAAAGCGGGCCATATACATTTTTTGAAAAAGCTGGCCAATAGGCCACATTCTTAATTTTGCCCTGTCTACAAATTCCCGGCCTGGGCCAGTCCTTGCCCAACGAGAGCCAAAGAAAGCACCAGCGATAAGTACTAGCCCGATAACCCACCAAAAACGTGAGGTAAAGTGTGACACTGCAAGTAGCATCCGGGTTACAAGCGGTAGTGATGCACCGGGCAAGTCCCTGTACATAACCTCTACTTGCGGCAAAACCTTTACGATCATAAAGCCAACAACCGCAATCATCACCGTTATAACAACTGCCGGGTAGATCATTGCCCCGCGGACTTTGCTTATAATTTCAGCGTCTTTTTCTTGCTGATTGGCTAAACGCTCTAAAGATTTATCAAGCGTCCCAGAGGACTCCCCAGCGGCGACCATGCTGATGAACACACGGTTGAACGCTTCTGGGTGTCGGCTCAGTGCTGCCGACAGTGCCGCGCCACCTTCGACGTCAGATATCACCTGGTCGATAACCACTTTCAGCGGCTTACTTTGTGTCTGAGCAGAAACATTACGAAGGCTTTGAATGAGCGGCAAACCCGCATTAATCAGGGTCGACAGCTGTCGAGAGAACAGTATCTTATCTTTTGCACGAATACGGTTGGTGAAACGCTTGAGCCCTTCTGTACTAGAGCCCTGCAACCGTACCTCTAGCGGAGAAAAGCCTTGGTCACGAATCAACTTTGCAGCAGTCTGCTCATTCTCTGCCTGGACCTGTGACTTAACCTTCTGCCCTGTTGCGGTGTTACGTGCCGTGTATTCATACGTCTGCATATACTTAGCCTCTCATGAGCCGATCTAACTCGTCTAGATCTACTGCGTAATTGCGTGCTTCTTCGTACGTTATAGTCCCATTATGGATAAGACTAACTAAAGTACGGTCCATACTTTGCATACCAAACTCTGCACCCGTCTGAATAACAGCTTCTAGTTGGTGACTTTTGCCTTCTCGGATAATGTTACGCACGGCTGGAGTTGCCACCAAAATTTCGGCAGCAGCCATGCGCCCACCACCAATAGCTGGGATGAGGCGCTGCGATACAATTGCCATAAGGATATTAGCGAGCTGGGAGCGAATTTGCGGCTGCTGATGCGGCGGGAAGACGTCTACCATACGATCAATACTCTGGCTAGCGCTGTTTGTGTGAAGTGTTGCAAAGACGAGATGTCCCGTTTCGGCAATCGTGATGGCAGAGGAGATGGTTTCTAGGTCACGCATTTCCCCAATCAGTACAACGTCGGGATCTTCGCGCAAACTACTCCTCAGTGCTGCTGAGAACGAATACGTGTCGTAGTGCACTTCTCGTTGCACTACGACAGACTTAAGCGACTTGTGCGTATATTCGATCGGGTCTTCGATAGTAATAATATGAGATGCGCGCTCCATATTAATTTTATGAATGAGCGCTGCCAGTGATGTTGACTTACCAGATCCAGTTGGTCCTGTTACCAGTACAAGCCCGCGCGGGAAGTCGGCAAATTTATTGACAATAGGCGGTAGACCCAGTTGCTCAATACTGCGAATCTCTGTAGGAATAAGACGCAAGGCTGCAGCTAGGTTGCCACGTTCGTGGAACGCGTTAACACGAAAACGACCCAGATCGCCGAAAGCGAAGCTAAAGTCGAACTCTTTATCTTTGAGCAGTATCTGCTTTTGATCCTCGTCCAATATCGCAAAGATTAATGCTTCAACAGATTCTTCGTTGAGCGCTTCTGCACCATTTACCGCAATAAGCGCACCATCTATGCGCAGCATCGGCGGTAGTCCCACTTGCAAGTGAAGATCCGAGGCCTTTTTTTTGATAACTTCTTCTAGTAATATTTCGATTCTTGGTTGTTGCATCATCCCACCTATTGTTTCCTTTATGCGCTATCCAGCGCTGCCACCCTACTAACCTCGTTCAATGTTGTCTGTCCTGCCAGTGCTTTTAAGTAGCCATCTTCTCGCATTGTTAGCATGCCTTCTGCTCTTGCCGCGGCCTGGATCTTATCACTTGTTGAACGCTTAAGAATAAGATCTTGGATGGCATCTGTTACCTCGAACACTTCATAAAGGCCCATTCTACCTTTATATCCACCGGGCGTTTCAGGACTGTCTACGCCCTTGAATAAAGTATAAGCATTTTGACCCACAAGTGGCAAGTTATCATAACCCAGATCTTTACCAACTTTCAGCTGTTCTTCTTTGTTCTTTGGTAATAGCCTTCCGATGGTTTCGTTAATGGCCTGTGTCTCTGCCTGTTCGGTCTGGTAGGATTCTTTGTTGTCAGCAATCCGCCGAACCAAGCGCTGACCAATTACAGTGCGTACTGTGCTCGCTATCAGGAAGGGCTCGATGCCCATGTCTAACAGACGTGGCAAGATACCCGCTGCCGAGTTGGTGTGTAGCGTGGAGAATACTAAGTGCCCTGTTAGTGCGGCTTGCACCGCCAGCTGGGCGGTTTCCTTATCACGGATTTCTCCGACCATTACAACGTTGGGGTCCTGACGCAATATTGAACGCAAACCAGTTGCAAAGGTTAGCCCTACGTCGGGATTAACCTGAATTTGGTTTATGCCATCTATCTTGTACTCAACCGGGTCTTCCAGCGTAACAATATTAATGGTGTCATTCTTAATCTCCTGTAGAAGCGCATACATAGAGGTTGATTTACCAGATCCGGTTGGTCCACTAGTTAGAATCATGCCATTGGGTTGTCCCAATGCTTTGCGAATTGTCCTGAGTGCTCTCCCGTGATAACCCATGTCTTCTAGCTTAAGGCTGGTCCCGGTTTTATCCAGCAAACGTATTACCACCTGCTCGCCCCATACAACAGGGCTTATAGCGATACGAAGGTCAATGGGTCGGTTGTCAACAATAATAGAAAACCCACCGTCTTGAGGAATTCGGTGTTCGTCTATCTTGAGGTTGGATAAAATCTTTATACGGGATACGAGAGGTGCCTCCGTACTTTTTGGCAGCTTCATAATCTCGCGCAATACACCATCTATTCGAGCGCGTATTTTAAGAATCTTCTCTAGGGGCTCTATATGGATATCACTAGCCCGATTTTTTGCTGCATACTCCAGAATAGTCGACAGCGCCTTGCTGATTGGAGAGTCCTGCACAATCGTTCGAATATTTTTATCGGCTCGCTTCTTGCCCTTCGAATCATCTGGGTCAGTCGACAGACCAAAGGCTGTGGCCGCCTCACCCGCCGCCTCCAGATCATTCACCATACTTGCATCTAGTCGTTCGTTATACTGCTTGAGAATACGCCGGATGCCCGCCTCGCTAGCAGAGTACACCTTGAGCGGCCGGCCAATTTTGTTAGACAAGAAATCGGCTGCCTGCACATTGTCGGCATCGAGCATAGCCACCACAAGTCGGTGATTCATTTCGCCAAGTGGCACCGCCATGTACCGCTCCGCTATCTCCCGCGGCAAGAGTGCTAAAATATCGTCATCAATACGAGCATTGCTGAGATTTACATATGGCACCCGAGTAATTTTTGCCGTATACCTGGTTAGGTCCTCTTCGCTTATATTCCCTTCACTCAGCAATAAACTCAATATGGGCGTCCCCTCTTTCGTCGCCTTTTGCTCTAGTTCATCCAGCTTGGCTTTTGTTAGAAGGCCTTGCTTTACTAGCTCGTCCTCAACCTGTTTTTGGGTTGTCGCAGAAAGTACACTCATGCTGGCCTAACCCCTATTGTTTGTTGTCAAATATCTTGGTGTTGGTGTTATCGCCAATTTGAATTGTCTTTGTTGGGTCGATTGAGTCCTTATTAAAATACTTCTTATCAAGATCGGCAAAGTCTGCTGTTATAGGATCTACTACTGCTGCTTTTTGATTAAAGCTTTTCTTTGGCACAATGACGTAGTTAGACACAATGATAGATATGACAGCGCTAAATATGCTCAAAACAATGATCAACATTACGTCTTTTTGTTTCACTTTACCGTCTCCATCTTAATGTTCAGTGTTTTTTCTGGTTGGAAGTATGTTTTTGCACTCATGTTAAATTGCATGTTAGATACACCCCCGGAGAGTTCGAGCTTTTGTATGTCGAACGGACGAATGGACTTCTCGAAAACTCCTACAAGGTCCTGTATGGACGCATACGATCCCTCTACTGCAACCTCAAATGGCATATCGATTGGCTGTGGGCTGTCGCTCGTTTGATTCTTGGACTGCTCTAGTTCATCGTCTGTCCCCGTGATGCCGCCTATTTTGAACTTACGATCGTTCAAAATTTTCTCTAGGCTGCTCGCAAGAGCTGGGAAGTCGTACTTGCTTGGAAGTGCGTCGAGGACGATCTTAGCATTGTCTCCGTCTCTATCACCTGTACCCGCCGGGTTGCCACCGATTGCGTTCTCTGGTGCACCCGTGAAGGTCTTATACGAAGTAACGAGGCTACCTATCGCTTCTAGGTTGCTTCTTAGCTGGTCGCGTGCTTTTGTTTGCTTTGCAATGACTTTTGATTGGTAGGACCGTTGCGTGAGCAATGACTTGCATGAAACTATCGAGAAAACTGCAACGAAAGCCGCAATGGCTACTGTTGCCACAATAGTCGTCTGAGCCTTGTTTATCTGTAGCCGTTTTGTAGGAAGCTGTAGTTTCATTAGTTTGTCACCTTTGTCTTTGGTTCTGGGAGTGCCTGGAATAAGTCAGTTGGTTTCTCGGTTTCTGATCGAGTCGAAATAATTTTTGGCACACTGAGCGTCATCTGTTTAGCTGTATCAAATATGGCACTATCAAAGCTTGTTGCTATCTCGTAGGTAGCATTTTTGTCCGTTCGAGAGAAGCTTGTCAAAACAACATTGCTGAACGGCTTGCCGGTCTGTGGCTGCCCGGTGCTATCGGGATAGCTAAAGGTCGTGAACTTTAGGGTATCAACAAATTTATTAATAGTACTAATAGAGTCTGTTGTGCCAGAGAAAGTCAGCGTCTTAGCCTGGTAGTCTAAATCTAACTTACCAATACTGACCTGATTGGGTGTAACTTGGGCGACAAAGGTAAAGAGGCGTGAAGTGACGGGTTTTTTATTGTGCAGCTCTGGCAAGCTCTTAAGCTGGTTCTGTATAGTGAGCACTTTGTTTAGATCTTTCGTATCCTGAAGTTTCTTGGAGTCTGTTTGAATATCCGCACTTAGATTCTTTAGGTGGTTCTTCTGGAAAATGGCCACCGTCACAAACATGAGGATAAATATAGTTAGCGCGCTGCCAGCAATAAGCGCAGATACAACTGTAATAGTGCGCTTTAGGTTTCTCGTACGCATGTACTGTAATTTAACTTCTGGTAGTAGATTGAGCTGGATCATGACTGTCTCCCTGCTAAGCCCGCAGCAACACCAAACGTGTTAGAAGCGGCTTGTAGTTCATTCTGTCGGTTTGCCGGAAAAGAAACGTTTCGCCAAGCATTACCGATCTCTACGTTAATACCGAATTTGTTTGCGATATATAGGGGGAACTCTGGCAATGACGAAGCTGCACCGGTAACAATAATGCGTTCAATACGAGCCTCGGTATAGCGCGCCTGGAAGAATTTTATGGACTTTTCTATCTCTGTTGCCAGAATATCAACAGTGCTGATGATCGCGTTGTATATCTGCCCTTCGAGTTTATCTTTGCCGAGGCCAAACTTATTAATAAACTGTGCAGCCTGTTTTTCATCAATATTAAGATTCTGACTGGCTGCACGCACAATTGCTTCGTTGCCTGTTGGAATCGAGCGCGCCAAGCGAGGAGCGCCAGCCATAGTAACAACAATATCGGTCGTTTTCTCGCCGATATCTACCGCCATGCACGGATTCGTTGTATCAGCGGGAATGACAGCTCGTGCCAGCGCCATATGATCAGGTTCGAAGGCAATAACATTAAGCCCAATGGACTCCAGCATATCTAGTCGACTCTCTGCATAAGCATTGGTCACACTGGTCAGCAACACCTCTATCTTGTTTTTATCTTTTGGTGAATCCCCCAGCACCGCCCAATCAATTTTTGATTCAGCAATAGGTGTTGGAATAAGCGAGTCTGCCTGATACATAATTGTTTTGGCAATTTCCCCTTCATTCAGTCGATCTATATCAACAACCGTTGTGAACACCTTCTGTGAAGGCAATCCCACAGCAACGTTCTTGGTCGTAATATTGGCCTGCCCTATAAGGTCGCGCACCGCCAACATAACCTTCTGTTGATCTGCTTTCGCGTCACTGAGAGATACTTTTGCCTCAATCGGGATGGATGCATACTTAACCAGCGCTCTAACATTGCCTGAGCCACTTAGCTCCACTAACCTCACTGCGGTTGTTCCGATGTCTAGTCCGAAGAATTCTGATACCCCACTCAGTACGCTCATAGTTAGGTCGATTATAGCATAAGCTTCATTAAAACAAACGCTTTTTCCTCTACAAAACTGGTGGCAAGGTGGTGTAGTAATCGGTGCTACCGACACCAGCAACAGCGCTTTGTGGCAAGGCGTGTTTTGCAAGATACGCTTCCGGACTAAAGCGGAAGACTTCGGCAGCTTTGCTCGCCATTGCACCTTCTTTAGCAACGCCATTACGCAGCGAGTTCGCAGTACGAAGGAAGTGCACTTTCTTGGCGGTAAAGCTACCATTAATAACTAGCTGGGTGGCGCAGTTGACGTAAAGGTCGCTGCTTGCAAGATTGTACAGGCCCCCACCAGGCTTAGCGCACGTGGTAATCTCGCCCTTGGTGCCATCATCCTTGGGTTGGGCAATGTACCAACCATCAAGCTGTGCAACATTATTCTGGACGTAGATATTGCCTTTGACGATCAGGTCGAAGGTAGGTATAGAGTCTGTGGTAGTCCAGCCGCTCGGCGCCGTCGTTAGGTTGCTGCTTATGACAACGTTGCCCTCGACATATACTGTGACGTGCTTTGACGCTGGAATATTGCCAGTGCCAGAGAGAGTCAGCGT
>DAISWP010000005.1:56731-60821 GCA_036826335.1 Candidatus Saccharimonadota bacterium
TAATACCGTCTATAGCTGCTACGTTGACTGCGGTCGTGGTCGTATCTGGTGATGGTGGCGTACCGTAGTAGTCGAGACATCGTGGATTGGTGCCGAACACACCACCATATGTGCCGGTGGTGTTGGCGAAGCTCAGGCCTTTTGGTGCAGTTGGCGCAACAGTTCGTTGGCTGGCAGACACAAAGGTGTTAATGGAGCCAAGTGCAAAGGCTGCGAACTGCACACTGGAACCTACATTTGCAGCGTTAAGGTTTGTGGAAATCGTTGCGCCTGCGCCATCGCCAGCAACACAAGCAGACGGTCGCTTAAAGGCGGCGCCGGCGCTGACATCATTACCATAGAAAGAGACATACGGCAGATTGGAGACTACACCGCAAGCTGGAGCTGAAGTAACGGCGCCTGATGTCCAGACAACGGTAGATCCATCAAATGTCCCTGCACCATGCGGAATTGTTACCGTAACACAATAGGTGTCGCCTACCTTTAATATAGGGGGGTTAGTGCCTTTAACCTTCGAGGATGTATAGCTGGTGCTCGATGCAAAGTTTGCTCCATACGTATCAGCTGACCACGCAGCAATTGGAGCCCCGTTCAGCGTGTAGGTTTGGGTCGCGGCGATAGGTGCTGGCAGATTCATCAGTCTTGATGAATTTACTGCGGTACTGAATGTTATAGCAGTTGGCGACTCTTCATCGTCTGGCGTTGCAGACAGCGCATTCGGTGTAAGCGTAAACGGTTTGGGCTCCGGCGCAAAGCGGAAGCGAATCTGCGTAGTCTGGTCCTTACATACTCGTAAGTTATAGCTATTACCCCCTGCCCCTGCTGGTGCCGGGTGTGGAGCATTGTCATTGCTGTCCGGATGTCCATCACACCCTGGGTTATAGGCAACGACAAAGCCTTTATACTCCCATTGGGCAGCAGCAGCATCGACATATGCATAGTAGCCAGGACCTGGGTCTAGGTTATTCACCGGGTGAATACTCGCGTTACTACAGTCATAGCCACTAGGCACACCCGAGCCCGTAACGCAGGTATTGGGAGAGCCGGGTACATTGCCGGTGGTCCACCCCCCCGAACCGTTTGGAACCTCTGTAACGAGCTGCAAGTCTCCTTTCGGTGGTGGGGGCGTATACTCGTAGAAGAACTGAACCCAGTGCTTACAGGGATCTGCAAATACATTCACCGATAGGGACATACTTGTAGACGCTGCTGGTGCGCTTGGATTACAGAGATTGGTATTGACCGTCCTTAGATATGTCCAACCACCAGAAGGACTGGCTGTTGAGACTGTCTGTGGAACTCCAGGAGTCAGACCCGGCGCGTACAAAGAAGTGTTGGTACTGGTAAGCCAACCTACCGCTATCTGCGGGCTCCCTCCTGGTTGACCTTCTCGCCAGCCACCAGAGCCGTCGGGAATCATTTTAATAACGTCAATCTCTCCCGTTGGTGGACTATTGTTCCTAAAATACGCCAGAATGTTATACGACATGGAGTTATCACCATGCCCAAGTTGTGGAAGACCCGGGGCTTCGTTCGTCTCAGAGACGAAGGAGTATCCTGGAACATTGTAGGAATGACTCCATACTGGACCCATACAATCTAAGCTAATCCCGAGGTATCCTGGCCCATACGCTCCAGTAGATGCACTCATGGACACGTTAAACCATATGTCTACCGGTGAACTGACGTAAGGATTCGGGTTAAAACCTTGGCTTAGGTAGGGGCCCATACCACAATCTGGGCGGTGGCGCTGCGTCGAAGCCGAAACTGAACCATTTAGGAGCGCTCCCGTGTCAATATCTCTCAATGTCACATAGTACGGAACGTTATGAATGCCCGCAGTACAATCTGGATAGGCGTATGCTTTTGGAAAAATTGCCTTACTAATTCGCTGTGCTGATTGCTTTATAAAACTAAGTATTACGGAATTTTTCCCATCAGTCAGGCCAGCATCTTTTTCGTATTGCTGCACCAAAGCCTCCCAGTTAGCGTAGCCGCCGCCGGTAGTCGATTCGAGTCGTATAATAGAGTATTTGCCAATGTTGCTGCGAAATGGCTGTGTAAAGTCACCAACGTTCTTGAGGCTGTCCAGCTTAGCACTCATATCTTCACCCTTATCGCCAGGATAGGCTTTAAACGGATTAGTTGCTAGGTTAACGGTGTAGATGGTGCTGAACTGAGTCCCTGTTCCTCGTGTGCTGGCATACGCCTTCTTTTGTTGTTCAAGTGAATCGCCCTGGCGAATGTCGACTGCTTTTTCAAGTTCTGCCGGGGTCTTTTTCTGTTCGAACAGCGGCAAATACTTTTCTTTAAGGATTTGTCCAGCCTTTTCTTCTTCTGCAGGTGCTGGCTTGTTTATATCCTCGGTCTTCTGGATACGGATATTATCCCAACGTATGTAGACCTCGGAATAGACTCTATCTTTTATCAGCTTGTCTTTGAGCTTGTACTGCAAGTAGTCGTTGGTGCGACGCAACATAACGTCCTGTTCAGTCCATTGGTAGTCACGCTCGTACGACTTAATGTACAGGAACTTGCCACCCTTCTCGTTATATTTGGGCAAAGAATATTTATCAATTTCTGCTTGCGTGTAGGTAATTCCCCTCCTCTGGGCTTCGGTCTTGAGCGCAGCGTTCAGTACCAAAATGTCACGTGTTTGAGCATCGATATTATTCTTGGCATCTAGTTTCGTATTGGGTTTTTTGTATGCGTTGATCCACGATTTCTTGGTAGCATCATATTCTTTTTTTGTAATGGTGAAATCGCCTACTTTGGCATAGACATTCCTATTAAGGTACTTGGGCAAACCCCAAGCCACACCTGCAATAAGCAAAACAATCAGAAGCACCAAGGTGATCGTTCGTTTCTTTAGGGATAATTTTGGTATGCGTCTTTTCTTGCCAACACTAACAACATTTGGGGCGTCTGATGTAACCTCAGCCTGTGATTTTTGACTATTTTCTGATTGGTCGTCGTTCATATAGCAACTTACAAAACTCTTATGCTAGTGAGTATAGCCACTAAGTCACAACGAAGCAAGAATTTCTTTTTGCTTCGTCAGGGCCGATTTGACACTTGCTGTACAAGCCAATATTATTAGCGTAAGCTAAAATAATTATGAGGGTCATGAGTAAAATTAGAAACCTATTAGACCGACCAAAGTTTGCGTCAAAAAGATTAACAGTAATCCTCTTCGCCCTTGCGGCAATTGTGCCGTTTTCGCTCATAGCAGCTTTTGCGGCTACGCCTGTAGATTATTCAAGGGACAACTGTAGCATCATATTCGCAACGGGATCACCAGCAGCTGATGGCGTACTGAAGCCTGGTGAAACATTTGGTGCTAGTTTCTCTGTATATAATGGCAGTCCTATTGTAAATGGCAACAGCCAAGAGTTGTGGCCCAGTGCCAGCGGGGCTACGCCCACCGAAAAACGCTACAAGATAGTACCCTCCAGCGGGAACAACTATGACACCACCTGGACAAACGGCAATGCCGCCAACGTAACTCCGTATACTGCCGAGTTATATGGTGGTGCGAATTCAAGTTTTGGCTACCTCATTGGTAATGTTGCGGGCAACGATGCCAGGACAGGCCTTGGCAATGGTACTGGGTACAAAGCTCCTGCTACGCCCGGGACATATGCGTTTAAGTTCCAGCTTAAGCAAGCTGGTGGGTCGTGGCATCCAACAGCAATTTGCTCAAGGAATTTGCAAGTAAAGAATGATGATCCACAGCCTCCCGTCGTACGAGCAAACCCATATATTTGCAATAAGCCCTACCCTGCGGTGATGAAGTTAGGGGTTGCTGACAGCAGCGGGGGCCGAACCGATAAGTGCGCCACTGCGGTGCAGTATGCCCTGCAAGCCTCAGACCCTAACCTACGGGTCCCTGCACTAACAGGAACTATCGATGCCTCCACGGTCTCCATCATTAATAACTACAAAAGATTCTTTGGGGGCGCTAATGCAACACCTAATGGCCAACTTACCGCGGCCGAACTAGATCCTTTTCAAATAGTGTTTGGCCCCTTCAAGACCTCTACCCCCGGTGGCGGCGGTGGCGGCGGTGGCGGCGGTGGCGGCGGTCGAG
>DAISWP010000006.1:0-57169 GCA_036826335.1 Candidatus Saccharimonadota bacterium
ATATTGTGCTGCCTAAACACGCACAAGCCGCTACTACATTTACGGTAACATCAACTACAGATGATGTTGACTCTCCTGACAACAACCCTGGCGATGGGGTTTGTGCCTCAAACAATGTAGGCAACCCCTGCACCCTACGCGCTGCTATAGAAGAAGCCAACGCTCTTGCTGGAGCTGACACCATCGAATTTAACATCACCCCGCTTGATGGGAGTGTGAAGACCATTGCCCCAAGCTCCCAGCTCCCTGACATTACTGGCCAAGTAACGATCGATGGTTACACCCAAGACCCTACGGTAAGTGAGCCCAACACCGCCGTATCGCCCGCGCCACTTAATGGGACGCTGTTGATAGAGCTGAGTGGCGAGAATGCAGGCTCGCCCGGGATAAATGGATTAACAATAAAAGCAGACAGCACAATAGTCCAGGGCTTATCAATCAATCGATTCAGTAATGATGCCGTTGTTGTTGCGGCAGACAATGTAAAAATCTGGGGAAACTATATCGGAACCGATCCAACGGGGCTTATAGATAGAGGAAACGGTGGTTCGGGTGTGGCACAAGCTAATGGAGACAATGATAATTTAGAGTTTGGCGGACTGACTCCAAATAAAAGAAATATCTCATCCGGTAATAATAACACCGGTCTTTCCCCCAACGATGGATCAGATAATTGGCTAATACAGGGTAATTACTTTGGCCTAGCCGCTAATGGGACGAGCGCAATTCCAAACTCTAGCCCTGGTGGGGCGGGAGCGTTGTCGATAGATAATAGCAGCGGCACGACTATTGGGGGCGTTTCGACAGGCGCCCCGAATGTTATATCTGGTAACCTTGGTGCCGGAATCGCACCCGACTACACCGTCGATCTTGTCGTACAGGGCAACTACATCGGGACGGACCATACGGGGATGGTAGCATTACCGAATGGGGGCCCGGGTATATCTGATACCAACGGAACGAATACTATCATTGGTGGCAGCAGTTTGGCCGCTCGTAACATCATTTCCGGTAATGCAGATTATGGTGTCTCACTTATGAATTCAACCAACTTCAAGGTGGCCGGTAACTACATTGGGGTCGCCGGCGATTCATCTGCATTGGCTAACGGCAATACTGGAGTTAATATCGATGGGAGTTTAGGAGTGGTTGGTGGTTCGACCGCAGGAGAGGGCAATATTATTGCAAATTCAACATCTAGTTTTGGTCTTAATGTCGTTGAGGTTACAAATACAGCCCAAGTAAGCATACTCGGCAACTCCATCTACGATAATAATGATATCGGCATTGCATTCGACTCAGCAATCCGGCCGAATGACTACCTCGACACCGATACGGGCCCTAATAACTACCTTAATACACCTGTGTTCAGAAGCGTATCCGAATCAAGCGGAAACACAACGGTGCTTTACAGACTGGACGCGCCGGCAGGAGATTATCGCATAGAATTCTTCTCTAACTCGGTCGCCGACCCATCCGGAAGTGGAGAGGGAGAAACCTATCTTGGCTTCCAGAATATTACTCATAGTGGAGGGGGGTTACAACAGTTTACATACACGCTTACGGGGGTGACTGGTGTGACTAACCTCGCCCTTACGGCAACAGAGCGCAATATGTCTACACCGTCAACGTTTGGTGCAACAAGTCAGTTTGGTGGTGTTGCACCACAGCTAACGGATGTCTCTCTTGAAAAGACAATTCTAAACCCAGGGAGTGTGAGCGCAGGCGGGGCTGTAGACTATCAACTGACGGTAACCAATAATGGGCTTGATGATCTGGATCTGACTCAATTTGACAATCCATTGGGCACTGCTATCATTACTGATTTTCTCGACCCTGATTTAACGCCCGCCAACTTGAACTTGGATGCCCCCGGACCAATACCAGACAGCTTCTATTTGAGCGATGTTGGCAATCCAGACCTGACCTGCCTATGGGGAGGACCCGGCTCTGGTGCGATCGTTGGACTAACAACCTATGGAGGTTATGGCTTCGTGACATGTACTTTTACGGGCGTAGGCGACACTACGCTTGAAGCTGGAGCAAGCCTTTCCATGGTTCTTAACGCTAATATTGCCGGGGGCTCAGACATGATGTTCGCGAATTATGCACTGGCTACACCGTCACTTCTTGCCGATCCTGATAATGCAGCTATTGCAAGTATATTCGGGGTTGGCGAAGATTATCTGGCGTTATTTATAGCTAACCAGTCGAGCAACAGCCCCATCAATAACTTCGCCTCGGCCGTCTACCCTGTCCCCGTCACGCCTACACAAACTACCCAATCCACCGGCAGCAATAACGGCGCACTGGGCACCACTGGCCAAATTATCTACTCTTGGCAGATGCTGGGCGTTTTCCTGGTCTCCACTGGTCTTCTTGTTCGGCAATGGCGCAGGAAACGTTGTGTTGCCTACTCTCTAAGAGCATAGTTCCATAACTAGAACCCATCTGTTAAAATACAATAGACATAATGCTTATGTTGTCTATGAGGGTACAAAAACACATCTACGCACTTCTGTCTTTTGTTCTGCTACTGGCTTCAGTAGCGTATATTGTGCTGCCTAAACACGCACAAGCCGCTACTACATTTACGGTAACATCAACCGGTGATCAGTCTGACGCTGATTTAGGAGATAACCTTTGTGATGTTGGCGGCGGTGTCTGTACGCTACGTGCCGCCATAGAACAGGCAAACGCTACGGCGGGTGCCGATACAATCGAGTTTAATATTACCCCACTTGATGGGAGCGTGAAGACGATCGTACTTGATAACACAGTCCTGCCAGACATTACCTCTGAACTCACCATTGACGGCTATACCCAAGATCCTACAGTAAGTGAGCCAAACTCTGCTGTTGCACCTAATCCGTTTAATGGAACGCTGCTAATTGAACTTAATGGGCAGAATACGCCAGATAACGATGCTTCAGCAGGGCTTTTGCTAAACACGGGTTCGGATAACAGTGTAATAAAGGGTCTTGTCATAAATCGCTTCCCAGGATCTGGTATAGGGATTAACCCTGGAGTAGATGGAGTGATTATTCGGGGAAATTATGTTGGAACGGACCCAACTGGAATGATCGCGCGACCAAATAAAAGAACGGCTATTAATACATTCAGTGTAGCTGTTGATAGTGGCGGGCCAACTAATGGACTGCTTGGTGGTAGTCAACCAGCTGACCGTAATATATTGTCGGGTAATTCATGTAGTTGCGCCGATCCAAGCAGGTATCCTCAGGGTATCTCAATTGCCGGCGGTGCAAATGACTGGGCTATTAAAGGCAATTATGTTGGTATTGCTGCAGATGGCGTAACTGCCATGGGTAACGATGCAGGAGGTATAACGGTAGATTATGTCAATGGTCTTGTGCTCGGTGGAACCGAAACAGGGGCGGCGAATATATTTTCTGGCAATGGAGATGGCGGGATCCAGCCTGACTACACAACGAACATGGTCATTCAGGGCAATTACATCGGGACCGATTATACCGGTACGGTGCCGGTTCCGAATGCGTCAAAAGGTATATCGGTAGCATATGGCAGCAACAATATACTGATTGGTGGTGATCAGCCCGGAGCGGGCAATATAATTGCAAATGCCCCCAATGGATTCCCTGGGGTATATACAACGTCAGCTATGTCTGGTCAGCCAGATACGGACAATATTTCTATCATCGGGAACTCAATATTTAACAATGACTCATTGGGGATAGACGTTAACTTAGACGGCTTAACACCAAACGACCCCCTAGACTCCGACACCGGTTCAATTGCCCTTCTTAACTCCCCAGAATACTCTTCTGCTACTGAATCCGCCGGTAATACCACGGTTGAGTACCGACTGGATGTGCCGGCGGGTAATTATCGCATAGAATTCTTCTCTAACACGGCCGCAGACCCTTCTGGTAAAGGCGAGGGCGAGACATACCTTGGGTTCCAAAACATCAGCCATGCCGGCGGTGGTGTAGAGTTCCACACCCATGTATTGGCAGGTGTCACTGGAGTAACGAATTTGGCAATGACGGCAACGCAACGAGATAATTCGGCAGATGGTTTTGGTGCAACCAGTGAATTCGGTGGTCAATATACTCCTGTTGCGGACGTATCCGCCACAAAGACCCTTCTAAACCCTCAAGATGTAGCGCGGGGTGCAACAGTTAACTATGATGTCTCCATAACTAATAATGGGCCAGGTAACCTAGACCTTACAGAATTCACAAACGTAGGCGCTGGTCCACCACTTATTGTGGATTACGCGCCACCAGACCTAACTGCTGCTAACCAGCTGGCTGCAGGTCCAGCACCGGATAGCTTCTTCATTGACGTTGGTAATCCTGACCTTGCATGTCTTTGGGCCGGCCCTAACTCAGGCGGCCTATACATAGGCCTTACTACCTATGCCGACTATTCTCTAACGTCCTGTTGGTATACAGGTGCTCTTACTGAGCTTGCTCCTGGCAGCTCCATATCATCCACTATTTCTTTCACAATAGCCAATGACTCATCTTTGGTGTTCACAAACTATGTCGTTGGAGGAAATCCTGCTACAGATCCAGACAGTGCTGCGATTGGTGCGATATTCACGACTGGGGATGATGTTTTGGAGATGTTAATAGCTTCGAGTGGCACCATCAACAACTTCGCCTCGGCCGCCTACCCTGTCCCTGTTGCGCCCTCGCAGCCCACTCAATCCACCGCTAGCAATAACGGTGCTCTGGGTACCACTGGCCAAATTATGTACTCCTGGCAGATGCTGGCTATCTTTTCTATATCCACCGCATTGCTAATCCATAAATGGCGAATAACAAAAACTAATACGTATAAGATAATTCGCTAACATTTTGTACATAAGCAGTTAACTTGTTGCCGGACTTGCTATACTATCTGAACACAGAGAGAACTAAGCTAAGGGTAGCAAAGGGGTAGAGGATGGCTGACAAGAAAACGGACAGTGCTAAAAGCAACAAGGCCGAGTCTGACGGCAAGAGTAAGGCGCTCGGTTTGGCGCTAGACAGTATTGAGAAACAGTTTGGCAAGGGCTCCATTATGAAGATGGGTGACTCGTATGCCACTAAAGTAGAGTGTATCCCAACGGGTAGTTTATCGCTCGATCTTGCGCTTGGCGGTGGTATACCCAAAGGAAGAATAATAGAGATCTATGGCCCGGAATCGTCAGGGAAAACGACTCTAACCCTTCATGCTATCGCAGAAATACAAAAACAGGGCGGCACGGCGGCGTTCATTGACGCAGAGCATGCGCTTGATCCAGCTTATGCAAAACGAATCGGCGTAGATGTAGAGAATCTCCTGCTTAGTCAGCCCGACAATGGCGAACAGGCGCTCGAGATTGCTGAAACCCTTGTGCGTAGCAACGCAGTTGACCTGATTGTGGTTGACTCGGTGGCGGCGTTGGTGCCTCGTGCCGAGATCGAAGGAGACATGGGGGATAGCCATATGGGCTTACAGGCTCGGCTTATGAGCCAGGCGCTTCGTAAGCTAACGGGCGTGATTTCACGTTCAAACGCTACCGTGGTATTCATCAACCAGATTCGTATGAAGATTGGGGTGATGTTTGGTAACCCAGAAACCACTACAGGTGGTAACGCACTCAAGTTCTATGCATCAGTTCGCATGGACATCCGTCGTATTGCGCAGATCAAGCAAGGCGAAAGTATTATTGGCAACCGAACTCGTGTAAAAGTCGTTAAGAATAAAATTGCCCCGCCGTTTCGGCAGGCAGAGTTCGACATTATGTATAACGAAGGAATATCCAAGGCGGGTGATGTATTAGACCTTGCGGTAACACACGAGATTGTCGAAAAGTCCGGCGCTTGGTTTGCGTATAAAGGCGAGAAGATTTCCCAGGGGCGAGAAGCAGCCAAGGTCTACCTGACTGCAAATCCAAAAGTGCTGGAAGAGATCGCGAAAAAAGTCACAGAAGCCGCAGCAAAAGAAGCATAAGAACTACTTGCATTCGTGTAGCAAAGTCGTATAGTACGTGCATAGAGCTAATGCTATGAGCGGAATTCTTCATCCTAATCAACAACCAAACGCACACTTACTCATCGGGCGACAACCGCACGGGCTATTGCCCGATGGACTACTTGCGCCGTTGATCGGGGTTGCGCTACCAGTCTTTGGAGGTGCGACGCATGTGCGTGCGGCAGAATTGTATGAGCACGCAGTCGGTATGCCCCCCAGAGAACTTGATGTTGTCAGCATCGAAACATTCGATGTCATAGATGTGCTATCACGTCTTTGTCCTCCTGCAGCCCAACGATTCGATCGTGATGTGTTGGGCCATGGACAGCTTTTGCTGCGTGTCTCACTTGGCCTGGGCTCTTACGAAGTGCATTGACACAAGTAAGCTATACTATTCTTTATGAAACGAGCAGTAATTTTGCACGCTATGGAGCAAAACTCTCATGGGCATTGGTATCCGTGGCTTAAGACTGAGTTAGAGAAACGTGGGTACGAAGTTTTTGTGCCCAATTTACCCAGCCCGAATCTGCCAAGCACAGAAGAGATGACTGCCTACTTTCTCGATCAAACAGACTGGGATTTTTCAGACAATCTTGTTGTTGGGCATTCCTCTGGCGCGGTTGAAGTTTTATATTTGCTGCAAGCTCTGGGCCCAAGGGTAAAGATCAACTGCGGTGTGCTGGTCGGGTCTTTTGAAAAGCCAGTAACTGGTATGGAAGCGCAGCATGCCAAGATGTTTAACAGCCCACTTAATTTTCAAGAAGCCAAGCTGCACGCGAAAAGATTGCTTTTTGTTCATGGGGATGATGATCCGTGGTGCCCGCTCGAGGGAGCAAAACACTTAGCGGAGTTAACAGATGCTGAGTTGGTTGTGGTGCCTGGAGGTAAGCATTTTAGTACTAGTCTAGATCCTGCGTATACTGAATTCCCCAAGCTGCTGCAAATTTTAGAAGAGCGAGATTTAGTTTGACGGGTTTTAACCATGCTGCAACGGGGGCTATTTTGGCGCTTACTATAAAACAGCCAGCGCTTGTTTTGCCTCTGGCATTTGTTTCGCACCTCGTGTTAGATTCTGTGCCACACTTTGGTGTGGGCGAGAGCCAAAGAGAGACCTCCAAATCTGCTGAGCGAATGTTATGGTCGGATATTATCCTTGTACCTTGTTTTTTTATTGCCATGTTGCTTATAACGCAAAGCTGGCTAGTAGTAGCCGCTATGTTCATGGCAATTTTACCGGATCTTATCTGGTTTCCTTCTTTTGCCGCAAATCATTTCTTCGGGCAATCATTTAAGAAGCCGGCTGATCCGTTTACGCGCTTTCATAGTTGGATCCAATGGGGCGAACGTCCGTGGGGATGGATCATCGAAATTCCGTACAGTTTTGTTGCAATTTTTGCGCTGACAGCGCTACGCTAGACCATATGAAAATTACTGCAATAAAACAGCAGGTTAAACGGCCGGACAGGTACTCCATCTTTGTAGACGGAAAATTCGTGTTTGGCCTGAGCGAATCAGCGCTGCTTCAGAGCAAAGTTTACCTTGGTCAAGAGATGGAGGCGAACGAAATAGAGAGCCTCAAAGACGGGGCGACCCTAGACAAGGCGTATCAAGCATCCTTAGGGCTGATTGCGCGACGGCAGCGAAGCCACTGGGAAATGGAGACGTATCTACGTAGGAAAGGATACGAAATAGAATTGATAGAAAAGGTGATGAAGAAGCTCATCGCAAAGGGCTATGTTGACGATACTGCATTCGCTAAGGCATGGCTAGACAACAGGCGACTGCTGAAACACATCAGTAAACAACGGTTGATTCAGGAGTTGCGGCAGAAACGAGTGGCCGATAGCATCATTGACACTGTTGTAGCGGCAGACACGGAAGAAGACGCGCACGTTCTTGCGGCATTGGTGTTACGCAAGCGTCAGCAGTCGCGGTACAAGGATGACACTAAGCTTATGCAGTATCTCGTTCGACAAGGGTTCCGCTATGAAGATGTAAAGGCGGCGGTCCAGGACACGATTAGCTAGCAACCGCGGGTGCGGGCATCCCAGCAGGAACTGGCTGAAGTGGATCCTGAATAACGATTTTCCGGTTTGTGATTTCGACAATCTGATTACGATCAACGCCTAAATTCCCACCGGTGACGCTCTTTATAATTGACTGTGACACGTAGATCTTTTGGATGTATAGATCACCTATCTCGGTAGAAAAGTCACTTACTTTTCCAAGCCGTTGTTTGCTGGTGGTTACGACAGTTTTGCCAAGTAGTTCAAAATTAACACGCAAAGTTTCGCGTAAACGAATCAAATCCTCTGGATGAGCTAGTACATCGTGATCATTCACGACGATACCTACGGGAAGAATATCGCGAATATCCTGAGAAAGTAATATCAGTTGCAGCTTTTTGTCGACAGAGTCTTGGCAATAGAAACCCTCTATCTTAAGGTTGTTTGGGTTAATGATTGGCTGCGTGACGGTACCAATGCGCCCACCAGTTCGGAGACTCATGACTGGCTTATTGAGGAGGCTCTGGCTCAGTACTTGCATAGCTACAGTATAGCAACCAGAGAAGCAGAGAGCCAAAAAGCTTGTGTTTACAATAAAAATGTTTTGCAATATATAAATTTAGTAGTATATTTTTCTTACATACGAGGGTAACAGTATGACGAGATTCTATGGAACAGTCGGCGTTGCGGGTCTATTGCTAATCGGCACAGTGCTGCCAATTGCAAAGTTGGGCGCTGCGCCAGCTGTGTCTTCCGAGGTGCTGATCTCTGAGATCCAAACAGGATCAGATGCATCTGCCAGCCAAGAGTTTATAGAGCTGGCCAACATCAGCCAGAAGAATATTGATATTTCTGAGTGGCGCGTGGAGTATTTTTCTGCAAGCCCAAAGAACTTTGATACACCAACGCGCGTTATGCCGCTAAGGGGAGTCTTGCCTGCTGGGCAGCGGTATCTGCTTGCAAGTAGCGGATATCTTGTGGGTGTTGCCAATGATTCGTTTAGCGCAGGTTTGTCGGCAGCCGGTGGCCATCTAAGACTCATTGCCCCAAACATAGAAAAACCAACTGAACCGGTGATCAATGATTTGGTTGGGTGGGGTTCGGCCGCGTACCCTCTTGATGCAGCGGCAGTTGCACCCAAAGTAGGTGCTAGTTTGGAGCGTAGGACGCTTGACGGTCAGCTGCAAAATACGCAGAGCAATGCGGCAGACTTTCAAGAAGCAACCCCATCTCCACAGGGATTTGTCGCTGCGGATGATACCGAAGACCCAGCTCCAATAGAAGATCTAGGCCCAGGAATTACATTGCAGATAACCGAGTTGCTGCCAAACCCTGCGGCGCCCCAGACTGATGCGGCGGATGAGTATGTAGAGCTCTATAACCCCAACTCAACGAGAGTAGAACTAGAAGGTTATAAACTACAAACCGGAACAACATACAGCCACACCTACACCTTTACCACCCAAGCTATTGGACCCAATGCGTACAGCGCATTTTACATATCAGACACCGGGGTCGTGTTGGCCAATTCGGCCGGTAAGGCAAGATTAGTGAATGCCTCCGGTGTAATCGTGAGTGAGACTGCCGACTATACTGATGCCCCAGACGGCCAAGCTTGGGCTTGGGATGGTTCGAGCTGGCAGTGGACAACGGAGCCCTCGCCTAACATGGTAAATACAATGGTGGCTCCAGATAAAACTAATGATGCGACTGCATCTGCCAGCGCAACGTCCAAGAAAACAGCAACTGCAAAAAAGTCAAAAACAGCAACAAGTTCGAACGCCAAAAAAGTAAAAGCTGCCAGTACATCAGCTGATGGACAGCAAAAAGTAGGTGGTTCTACAGCCGCTGAACCGAAACCGGCTACGCGCTCCCTGATTCTTGCGGTTATAGGCGGTCTCGCGGTACTATACGGAGCGTTTGAATACCGACAAGACATTAAGAATTACTACCATCGACTCGTCCGAGACAGAAAAATTAGCAGAACAGCTCGGGCAAAGGCTTAGGGGCGGTGAAGTCATTGAGCTTATAAGTGACCTGGGTGGTGGCAAAACGACGTTTGTGCGTGGTTTGGCCAAAGGCTTAGGCTGCAAAGATCGCGTTACGAGCCCAACATTTAAGATAAGTAATGAGTATAAAGGAGAGACGCTTACCTTGTTACATTACGACTTCTATCGGCTCGCCGAACCAGGCCTCATGAAACACGAACTGGCTGATGTTTTAGGCGATGATGCGGCCGTTATAGCGGTAGAATGGGCTGGTGTTATTGATGACGTCTTACCTGCAGAGAGAATCAGTGTCCATATAAAGACTAAAGACGAGCATAGCAGAGATATTTCGCTGCATGCTCCCAATGGGCTAGCATATTCACTCGGAGGTCTGGCGTAATGACGTTCCTTGCCCTCAGGACAGAAAAACCAGAAGCAGAACTCGCTCTCTTAGAGGGTCAAACAGTTTTAGAACATGTTTCTTGGCAGGCTCACCGCCAATTAGCCGAAACGCTACACAATAAGATAAATGATCTTCTCCAACACAATAATAAAGACTGGAGAGATATAGATGGGATTGTTTGTTACGAGGGGCCAGGCAGCTTTACTGGCTTGCGCATAGGCTGTAGCGTTGCCAATGCATTGTCGCTCAGTCTGGGTATCCCCGTTGTAGGTACGACGGGTGACAACTGGATAGTGGAGGGCGCTCAGCAGATCGAGCTGGGGAAAGTGGGCCAGAAACCAATTATCCCCGAATACGGAGCCCCGGTTCACATTACGCAGCAGCGTAAGTAAATTTGTTATTTCGCCTCCCCAAAGGTATTATTAGATTGGATTTTCGCAGTTTTGGGAGCAAAGTCCGAAACATTTTTATTTGATTATTCAGAGATTGTTTGGCTAATGAAGTGATAGTGATTGCCGCACAAGATCTGAGAAGAGGAGACAAGTATGGAACCAATAACTATTATTTTGGCTTTGATTGGTGTTGGCGCTGGTTTTGGTGCCAGCACCGCAGTAACCAAGCGTAAACTTGGCACAGCACAAGATGCCGTCGAGAAAGAACTAAAAAAAGCAAAGAAAGAAGCAGAGAAGCAGGTTGCCGATGCCCGTGAAGAGGCGCTGAAAGTTGCAGAAAATGCACGCAAAGAAGAGCAGACGAGGCGCAAAGAATTAAAAGACATCGAACAGCGTTTGTTGGATAGGGAAGAAGCGCTCGATAAAAAACTTGATCAACTAGACAAACGTGGCGAGTCACTTCGCAAAGGCGAGGATGAGGTAGAAGCGCTCAAAGATGAAATCCGAACTATCCGAACCAAGCAGCAAGACAAACTTGAGAAGATAGCTAAACTCACCAAGCAAGATGCAGCAGAGAAGCTTATGGCGATGACCGAACGCGATATCCGTAATGATTTAACAGGGCTCATAACTAAGCTACAAAATGAAGCAAAAGAAAATGCCGAAGAGAAGGCAGCTGTTGTTATCGTGAGTGCTATGGAACGAATGGCTAGCGAGGTGACTGCAGAACGTACGGTGACTGCAATGAAATTGAGCGACGAAGAGATGAAGGGAAGAATCATTGGTAAAGAGGGCCGAAACATTCAGGCCTTGCAACGAGCAACGGGCGTCGACATTATGGTAGACGACACTCCAGGAATGATTATCTTTAGCTCATTCGACCCAGTACGCCGCGAGGTTGCCAGACAGACACTTGAGATGCTTATGAAAGATGGCCGCATCCATCCAGGGCGTATCGAAGAAGTTGTCGAGAAAGCCCAAAAGAATGTGCAAAAAGATGTCATGCATGCGGCCGAAGATGCGGCCAGAGAAGTCGGTGTTATTGGTATACCAAAAGAAGTCTTACAACTACTTGGTGAGCTAAAATATCGAACCAGTTATGGCCAGAATGTGCTAAAACACTCTACCGAGATGGCGCACATGGCAGGCATTATGGCTGAGGAATTAGGGGCAGATGTTCGTATTACAAAGTACGCAGCGTTGGTGCACGATCTTGGCAAAGCACTTACGCACAAGATGGAAGGCAAGCACCACCACATTAGTGGAGAGATGCTTCGCAAATATGGCGCACCAGAAGAAGTTGCTGTTGCAGCAGAACAACACCATGATGATGTCGAAGCAACAACAGTAGAGGCGCTCATTGTTCGCGTTGTCGACGCCATTAGTGCTTCGCGTCCAGGTGCACGAAACATAAGTGCCGAGAACTTTGCAGAACGCATGAAGGATCTAGAGAACGTCGCTAATAGCTTCCCCGGCATTGATAAGTCCTACGCAATCAGTGCTGGTCGCGAAGTCAGAGTGTTTGTTAAGCCAAATCAGATAGATGATCTTAGCGCGATTAAACTGGCACGAGACATAGCTACAAAAATCGAGTCAAGCATGCAATATCCCGGGACTATTAAGGTCAACGTGATCCGCGAAACTCGGGCTATCGAATTTGCAAAATAGATTTATACTGTAGGCATGAGTCAGGTGCAACCACCAAAAGTTCAAAGCCTTCAGCAGCAGCTTTTTCGGTCGGCAGTACTGCTGGTTATAGCTGGTGTCCTCGTCATCCTATTTGCAAAAGTATTTGTCGGCGTGATTCTGGCACTTCTTGGAATTATTGCAGGCATTGGTAGCCGGCTGAGCAGAAATAAGCCACTCGAATAAAAGACCGAGGATTGCTACAATACGTGTAATGCAAGAATTGCTCCTCAAGAAAATCCGCCTCAGCTGGTACTTTGTCATATTCTTTGTATTCTATGCATTCCTGGCAGTTCTGTTGCCTCGCCAACAATTCGAAGGTGGTGCACTGACGCTATTTTCGGTTAACTCGTTCCTTTACGGTTTCTATATCTCACCCATTCTCAGTGCTCAAAAAGGAAGAATTGAAGACCTGCATAAGATTGTTCGCGAAGAAGCCAACGCGCTTTTTGCTATGGTCTTAGCAACGAAGAACTTACCCGAAGAGCTACGAAACAAATTACAAGAGATGTTCAGAATCTATATACGCAATAACATCAACTATCGTCACGCAGCAGCAGAGAAAGACTACGAATCGCTTATTACCTTCTGCCTTGACTACAAGGGACCGGAGAAAAAAGCAGTGGACAGTATGTTAGATAAGTTAGTCGCCAACCAGAAGAATCGCACCATGTTTAGTATGCAGATTGCGAACAAAGTCTTTAGTAACGAGTGGATGATTATGCTGATGCTGTTTAGCATTACTCTGACATTTATCTTAATACTCGATACTGGTAGCGGCCTGATCTTACGCTTTGTGACTGCCCTTTTGTGTACTGGGCTGACCATGCTGCTTGTTATCTTAGTGAAACTGAGCACCCTGACTCACAAAAAAGCAAAGCAAGTCTGGCTGCCACTTCAGAAACTTGCCGACAGCCATTTTTATCGGATAGATTAGTTGATGAAAATCACTAAATTTGTTCATTCTTGTGTCTTGGTAGAGGACGGGGATAACGCAGTTTTGTTCGACCCGGGTGTATTTAGTTGGCAGTCGGGCTTGGTTGATGTGGCGGCGTTACCAAAACTCAATTCGGTGGTTGTAACGCACAAACACCCAGATCATCTGGGGCCAGAATTTGTCAAAGCTCTGGTTGCATCTCACCCAGATGTACAGTGGTTTGCGCCAGTCGATGCGCATGCAGACCTGCGGGCGTTGGGGGTAAAGCTGGTGACGGATAAATCTATTGGCGATGTACGAATTACCTCGGGCAATCATGCTCCCGTAGAGCCATTTGGGGTGCAAGTACAAAATATACTTGTTAATTGGGGTAATAAGCTGACAAACCCTGGCGATACTCACGATATTCAACAGACACAAGATCTTCTCCTTCTTCCCGTGCAAGCGCCTTGGGGCACAACAGTAGAAGCAATGAAGTTAGTACTTTCGCTTATGCCAAAATATGTTTTGCCAATTCATGATTGGATGTGGAATGAGCAGTGGCGCAACCTTTGCTACGACCGCTTTTCCGATGTATTTTCGGCGTCGGGCGTGCGGTTAATACGCCCGATAGATGGCGAAGTATTCGAGTTAGACGTATGAGCAATGGTAGCGAGGGAACGAAGACAATCAAAGTCGAAGTCATTGCTGGGGTTGTCATAGAGAAAGACGGGAGATATGTCTTAGTCCAGGAATCAATCCCGAAAGCCTATGGAACTTGGAATTTTCCTGCGGGGAAAGTTGATGAGGGAGAGACTATAGAACAGGCTGCCGTGCGCGAGTGCAAAGAAGAGTGTGGTTTAGATGTCTCGCTGAAAAAACACGTTTTTGTACTTCACGAGACTGCAGCAGCACCCGTGAAGCATGCATTCTCGACAAAAATTATTGGCGGCGAACTCCAAAAAGAGGAAGGGCTTCTGGATATTGGTTGGTTTGCGTTAGAAGAAATCAAGAAGCTCCCGCTTAGGAACGCAGCGTATATTCTAGGAGCGATCGAAGCTTCGCGCCATTAACTATACTTTGCCGCCCTTTCCGTATTATATCTTTGCGTACCGAAGTTAAAAGGGTATAATAGCCTGGTTGATGTCGGGGTGTGGCGCAGTTGGCTAGCGCGCCTGGTTTGGGACCAGGAGGTCGGAGGTTCGAGTCCTCTCACCCCGACCATCGATTTGGGGGCACAGGTGCCTCCATTTTTATATACTATGAATAGAAACATTTTAGATGTATCTGGTAGGTCAGAATTGGTTGGCGCATGTGAGCAAGTGCTAACCAATAGACGTCTTGATCTTGTTGTTGTGCGAAACTGCGTAACTGTTGTTGAGCTTGATGAAATACATATGCTTCCTGGTAATGATGCTGGAAGCGAACGACTACGCGATATAGTGCCGGAAGTTGAGGAGGTGGATGCCCTGGTAAACGCCTACTGGCGGGCTGAGGGCTATTCCGACTATGCAATCGACCCAAAGTTGCGACCATCTTACTATAAATCCACAGATGAGTCTTCGACTGCGCATAGGGACGAATTAGGTTTAAAACGTGGCTTATACGGTGGCATGGCTGCAGGACTATCTATGAGTGTAGCGGGTGGGGCGGTGGACGCCTCTGCAATATACAGGGCGAGGCGTCCCAAGAAACCGTTTAGTGCCCCAGATGGATCTTTTGATAGAGCTTTGTATGAATACGAATGTGCAAGGGCGAGAGCGATTCATCTGGTTGGTGGCGCAAAGATCGTACAGAGCCCAACCGATTTTGTACTTTTCCCGCAGCACCCCTATGCGGCGCTACATGCGGTAAAGAGTCGTAATGGCCGGTGGGCAAAGATGCTCGACTACTTTGCCCGTGAGCGCGCTCCTTTTGTATAGATTTATACAAGAACGTTGCTTGACTGGGTGGTGCAGTAGGCGATGCTGCACTATACTAATTGCAACATGCTAGCAACGATTATTGGTTTTATTTTTGGCTGTGCCTACATAGGTTTTGTAGAATACCTGTACAGAAAAAAGCGTATAAATGCTGAACTGTCTCGAAAGATGATTCACGTTGCACACGGTCTCATAATAGTAGCCCTGTCGTTCCATATAAATTACTCAGCGATTATTCTGCTAGAGATGGCCACCTTGGTTCTTGTGATTTTGGCGCGGCGGTACCGTTGGTTTGGTAACCAGTATTATATGGTTGAACGCCAAAGTTGGGGTGAGCTATTCTTTCCGGCGGGGATTATCTTTATTGCCTTTTTAGAGCCCACTCACTGGCTTTTTGTTGTCTCTATACTGCATCTTGCTTTGGCTGATTCA
The DNA here is from genome assembly GCA_036826335.1 of Candidatus Saccharimonadota bacterium. Taxonomy (GTDB): domain Bacteria; phylum Patescibacteriota; class Saccharimonadia; order Saccharimonadales; family AWTP1-31; genus DAISWP01. The sequence continues at coordinate 15,731 of DAISWP010000006.1, forward strand.
GCAGCCGCTCTGGTGGGGATTAAGTATGGCAGACGTACAAGTTATAACGTGTTCGGCCAGAAAAAGTCCGTAGCTGGCAGCGCTGCATTCTTCGCGGTGTCTGTCCTGATTATGCTTGTAGCATTGCCGACGCTGCCCGTTGGCATGGACATTGCTGCAAGTTTCTTCCTGGTGCCATTAGTTGCAACAATTGCAGAGAACGTTGGTGTGTACGGAGTCGATAATTTCTTGATCCCACTTGCCGTTATGCTGCTACTGCGCTAACGAAGGACTTCTTTTTGCGCCACGAACCGTGGGCGCGTAGTGCGTTAAGAATGACCACCACGTCAACAACTTCCTGAACTGCTGCACCGTAGACTGGCTTAAAGCGTCCTGTTGAAAATACAAACATAAGGATCACACTCAGGAATATACCCGTTAAGATGCTTTGTTTTGCAATAAAGAAGGTTCGGCGAGCGATAGCGACGCCGTCTGCAACACGTTCGATATTATCCACCATAATAACAATGTCTGCCGACTCGCTGGCGGCTGTTGAGCCGCGTGCGCCGAGTGCTATGCCAACATCTGCGGCGGCAAGTACGGGCGCATCGTTAACACCGTCGCCCACAAATGCAACAGGGCGATGAACCAACGACTCAACTGCCTTTAACTTATCGGCCGGTAATGCCTCTGCGGTTACTTGGTCTATGCCAAGCTGTTTTGCAATTTTTGCAGCAGTCACTTTATTGTCGCCAGTAACCATGAGCATATGTTTGATGCCTAGTTTTTTCAGCCTCTGCAAAGTAGCTTTGCTGTTTGATCGTAGTTCGTCTTCAAAGGTTATCGCGCCAGCAAGCACGCCATCGATCGCCACAAATGCAGCAGTTTGGGCAAAAGATGTGGGATTAAAGCTCTTTGGTATTTCAACGGACTCTTGTTGCATTAAGGTAAGTCGTCCCACAAAAATCTCTTTTCCGCCAATGTGAGCCTTGAGCCCTTTGCCAGATATTTCAACAACATGCTTCGCTCGGGGGGCCTTTATATTTTGTGCTTCTGCATAATCTACAACTGTTTGCGCTAGGACATGATTAGAGCTTTGTTCCAGGCTCGCAGCCGCAGAGACAACCTCAGTATTTGAAAATGTACCAAAGGTTGAGACTTGCTTAACAATTGGTTTTCCCATGGTCAGCGTGCCGGTTTTATCGAACCCAATTGTCTTTGCTGCGGCAAGCTGCTCCAGTGCAGATCCGGTCTTTATAATAATTCCGTGCTTTGCTGCACGACTCATTCCAGAAATGAGCGCAATTGGCGCCCCAAGTATTAATGGGCAGGGTGTCGCCACGACCAGAACCTCAAGAAAGCGCATAGAATCACCGCTAAGCGCCCACGCCCCAAGCGCAATACTGAAGGCTAACAATGTGAAGGGAATACTATAGCGATCGGCCATGCGCACGAAGGGTGCTTTACTAGCCTCGGCAGACTTAACAAGCTTAATGATCTGTTCATATTGGCTGTCAGCAGCTGAATGTAATGCCTTTGCAGTAATCGAGCCGTCAAGGTTTATGCTACCGCTCAAAACGTCTTGGTTGACCGTTTTGACTACAGGTAAACTTTCGCCCGTAAGGCTAGACTCATCAAAGTTAGCGGTACCAGTAAGTATAATGGCATCAACCGGCACAACCTCACCTGGCTTTATGAGTATTTTGTCACCAGCACGGACTTCAGCCACCGGCACATCTATTTCTTTTCGGCCACGAAATACATGGGCTTTTGTGGGCGCGCGATTTAGTAGGTCGCTCAGTTCTGCTTTCGCTCGAGTTTCTGCGTAGTCCTCAAGCGCCTCACCACCAGTCAGCATGAATACAATGACAATGCCCGCCCAGTACTCGCGGAAAAGGACGGCGCTCACAATTGCAGTTGCTGCCAGGATGTCTACACCGTAAATCCCCATGCGCAAGTTCTGGATCATCCCCCAGACCAGTGGTATAACGTTAACAAGTGCGCTGAAGATTAGAACAATATGGGCAGCTGATTTATAGCCGAGCGCATACAGGACAAGGGCGTCTATAATCGTAAACAGCACGAATCCAAATTGGCGATACTCTTTAAAGAATGTTACAAATTTTCTCAAGACGTTCCTCATTACTATCTATTATAACAGAGATGAGCCAGGTTTATTTCTTAGAAGGGAAGGTGAAATATTTCTTGCCAGTTTTGTGTGATTCTACATAGGCTGTAAAACACCCAAACAGGTTCTTGGGCAACGCTTCCAGATCGTACCACTCCCAACTCTCGAGCTTCTCTGGCTCAAGCACCTCGGGTTCGCCACTCTTCCATTCCGCATAGAAGCCTATGTCCACATAATGTTTTGGTGAGTACTTTAAAAGGTCGGACACACATAGCATCCGCAGATTTTTGATAGTAATGCCACACTCTTCTTTTGTCTCGCGTATGGCGGTTTGCTCTAGGGTCTCGCCATATTCTAAGTGGCCACCGGGGCCGCCATATTCATCAGCACCGTGGCTACCTTTCCGTTTACCAAGGAGAACCTTGCCTTGTTTGAAGATGAGTACTCCAACCCCAACTTTTGGCACATTATCCATAGTTTTACTGTAGCAGGTTAGACCGCTTTTCGAGACTGATGACCAATGTCTTTTCTGTATTGCATACCATCAAAGTGAACCCCACCGTTTGCGTGGCCAATTGCTGCGTAGGCATTAGCTGCTGCAGTATTAGTGTCTTGTCCAAATCCTGTCAAATACAGCACGCGTCCGCCCGCAGTTACGTATCTATCCCCGTTTTTACCAACACCTGCGTAGTGGACAACGGCATCTGTATAATCGTTGTCTAGGCCAAATATCTCGTCCCCTTTTCTTGGGTTGTCTGGGTACCCGGTGGCAGCCAAGCAAACGGATAAAGCAGCACTGCTAAGTACTTTTGAGCCAGGAATCGCATAGTCCTCTGGCCGAAGACTGCCGTCTGCGGCAGAACGAAATAGATCGTATACATCAACGCCTGCCCGGCCAAGCAAAGGGATGACCGGCTGGGCTTCCGGATCACCAAAGCGGATGTTGTACTCAATTAAGGCCGGGTCATCTGCCTCAAATCCTGGTACTTCACCAGCTTCTTCGGCCAGCATGTAGCTGAAGTACAGAAGGCCTTTTGCGTTGAGGCCTCGTTTGTTCAGCCCATTGTATGTTCTATCGATCGACTCGTATATCTTTTCGTATTGTCTCGGGGTAAGATTCATATATGGAGCATAGGCACCCATGCCACCAGTATTTGGTCCTTCATCCCCATCAAGTAGTCGCTTGTGGTCTTGTGAAAAGAAGGGAATAACATAATAGTTTTTGCCGTCGCTTACTGCAAAAACTGATACTTCTGGGCCATGCCATCGATCTTGCACCTGAAAGCGTTCTTGCCCAGCTCCACCAAATAGCTCACCAGAAAGCATGCCGTGCATAGTTTCTTCTGCCTCTTGTTGATCGTGCGGCAGCACAACACCCTTACCTTGGGCGGGCTTGTCTGCTTTTAGAACGTAGCTTTTTGGATCGCGATTTGCTGTGGCTGCAATCGCCTCGTCCCAAGTAGTTACCACCCTTGAAGGTGGTCGCAAAATACCGAATTCTTCCATAAACTTGTCGGCTTCAACTTTGCTGCCTTCCAGGAAGGCTGTCTCTTGCCGAATGCCAAGTACCCGCTTGCGAAAACCGGCAGCATCGAGCTCATCCGCGAGCCCGGCTATGAGCGGTGCTTCGGGCCCCACAAAGACAAGATCTGGGTCGAGCGCAGTAATTGCGCCAACTAGATTCTTTTCATTAATATTGAAGCCACCCGGTATAGCTACACCATCAGTCCCGGCATTACCGGGCAGAAACGCAATTTCTGAAATACTCTGTGAAGCTGCAAGGGCCTCTCCAACTACAAATTCACGCCCACCTCCACCAACTACAGCTGCAATACCCGACATCTTTCTACCTCCATTTATGCAGTAATTCTGCCTGCAGTTACGTATATTAGCAAGCATAAGTAAAAAGAAAAGTCGCCTACATTCAGGCGACTTTTCTGGCCAACTCACACCTCCGTTTAGTCTGTGTGGGGGCCGCCTTCGCCACGCATCTTGCCGTGGTGCCCAGGGCCTCCCATGGGTCGAGCAACTTCTTCTGGGATTTTATTGTCACTCAACCATTTTTTAAACTCATCCATTTTTGCCTTGTGGGCATCTCGTTCTGCCTGCGTTGCTTGTTTTAGCTCCTTCCGATCGGCTTGTAGCTCCTTAAGTTTCGCGATTAACTTGTCTTCTTGTTCTTGTGTGATCTTCTTGTCTTTGACAGCCTGATCCAATCGCTCCTTCATCTTCTGTTCTCGAGCTGCTTCGTGTTCTTGTCGATTTTCATCGATTACTTTCTGAACATCGCTCTTGTTTAAGTTGAACTTCGAGACAAGTTTATCTACTAGTGTATCGTGTGGAGTACTGGCTGTTGCCGCTGAAGCAAAGCCCATACTCAGCATGCTTGCTGCACCAATTGATGTTATAGCACCACCGATGAGCAGTGTTCGCTTTAATGCTTTAATATAAACCTCCTTTGTTATAGTTTGTCGTTATCCTATGGGATAACAAGTACTAGACTATGCTGCCAATATGAAAAAACGCTGAGAAAATAGAAAAGAGACACAGGAATGTGCCTCTTTTGGTTGCGGAATATGGGGCGAGCTATGGGGATCGAACCCACGACCTTCGGAACCACAACCCGACGCTCTAACCAACTGAGCTAAGCTCGCCAAACAGAGGTGATTATACCGTAGTTGCAAAACAATAACAACATGTCAAAATATGTTATAATAAGCGTATGAGCAGACCGAAAGTTGAACTAGCTAACTACCCAGAAGTCTATAAGTATTATCGTGAAGGCGATCCGAACCCACGTGTTGCACGTGTTGCACATTATTTAGTTTCAAAAAAACTAAAACCGCATGTTACTTTTGCCCCTGGTGCCCAAGAACAAATTGCTGATCATCTTAAGCGTGGCAAGAAGCTACTCATTGCGACCAATCACGTGCATGCACTTGATCCATTCCATATTGCATCTGCCATGCAAACAGAGCAGGTGTTTGCTCCGATGATTACACGTACGGTAATTGCGGCGCGCCCGGATTTGTTTAGCGAGGGGCTAAAGAATGGTCTTGGTCTCGGTCGTAGAGCCCTTGACGGTGTCGGTGGCTTTCCCGCCTTCAGATCAAAAGATCTTGGCGATGATGCAGACAAGGCAGACATACTTTTGCAGCATGCTGCGGGTGATGCAATGATTGAGACTGCAATAGTAAAAGTCGATCGTGATTTTAATCTCACCATGTTTGGCGAGAAGGGAGGACGCAACAAAGTTGAACCAAAAGTAGTGCGACCACTCCTCCGAGGTATAGGCGCTATTTTTACTGAACTACAACAGGTTCAAGGTTTGGCGATTTTGCCAGGAGGTCTTTATTATCCACCAGAAGGTAGTATCTCTAGGCCAGAATTATATATCGGTCAGCCCATACTAGAAGGTGCATGGGACCCAGCTGAAGTTACGGGAGAAACACATAGCGCTTTGCAACACGCTGTAGATCGAGCTGTAGCCACGGCCGCATAGCTATCTCTATCCTATAGTAACCTTGAGTCGTAAGCCCAGTGCAACAATGCTTGGCGCTGTCTAGGTCGACAAGACAAGTCTCCGGGTAGGCAGGCCTTCTGAATTTGGCTAGCGTGTCGTTTTATATTAATCCAGCGTTTAATCTGGCGGTCATCTTCTTCGGGAATGCGCCGACCCATATAGTAGCGACAATACCAAAGAAACCAACCCTTTGGATCTTCTTCATAAATCCATCCCTTTTTCTGCCATACAGCTAACGGCTGGCTGGCATTAACCCCGAAAAAGTTCAGCCGTTTATCGGCACCAGTTTTTGAAAGTTTTACACCTTTAAACCAGCTAGCGGGCAATTCGGAAGGAACCTCGTTAAAGTAATCTCCTCCGAAGACGCCAAGCTTGAGCATTTGCTCTGGGTTGAGTTGTGGCGTAAAGTCACTTCGAAAGTTTTCTCCCGTTGCTTCAGCAAGGGTATATTCATAACCCTGTTGGTATTGTTCGTTCACGAGAATGTGTCTAGTGCTCCTGCGCATACTTCACACCCATCATAACAAAGAAAAAGACTCCATAAAGAAGTCTTGACACGAAACCGGCCTGGTACCCCGGGAGGGACTCGAACCCCCAACCTAATGGTTAGAACCCACTTGCTCTATCCAATTGAGCTACCGGGGCATACCAAGATTATACAGTACACTACCCCTTGTGAGTTGCAAAAATATTCTACGAGGTTCATACTTCACGTAAATAACATAAGCAACATGGCACAAGACGAAACACCAGAGTTCCCTACGCAGAGCAACCCGCAAGGCAATCCGGGCGAGACGCTTCCTGTAGTATCTTCAAAAGAAGAGCAGGATCTGCAAGACGTGTCTCAGCATATCAACGATCCCCAAGATGGAACGCAGCCTACCGAACCGAGTGCGGGAGCCAGCAAACAAAAAAAGCCTCGTAGCAAGAAAAAGATACTGCTCATCACTTCGTTCCTCGTGTTATTGATTGTCGTTGGGCTCGTGCTTGTGTTGGTTCTCGGTAAAAAAACAAAGACCGACCCCAGTGCTAACGATACGATATCTGGGCAGCCATCGGGTGGTACGAGTGGGCAAGTGCAGAAGAGCTATCAACCAAATACGGTTGCCTATGCGTTCAAGGTGACTAGTACAGACCCACTATCGGCCTTTTGGCGTCCGGCAGCCGGTGGCAACAGAACAGAAGTTCAGAAACTGCCAAAAGAATACTTCCCCGCCAACAAAGACACTACGGGTGCCAATGTTGTGTTTAGTGACGACAAAACAGTCTACGCGAGCACTGACGCAGGTAAAAGCTATAAGAAAGTCTACGAGACCACTGGCGGGGGGATGATAACAAGCATAAAGCTGTCTAGTACGGGCGCAAAAATTGCGGTCAGTACAGTGGCTGCAAACTACACCTCTGGTGCAAAAGTAACCGTTATGGACATGGATGGTGGTAACAAAACAGACACAGTTTCCATAAAAGAATTCGCGATATATGTAATTGGCTGGAACGACAAACAGACTATCTATGCCGAAGGGTGCTATGGCTGTGACGGAGGCCGAAAAGCGTATAAGATATATGATCAAAAAACCAAAGAATCAAAAGATTTGCTGCCTGGTGTTGATGTTCGGACGGTCGAGTCTGGCATGGCTGTCTCGGAAGACTTCACAAAGATGGTGTACGTACAGTCAACGGTTGACCCGAATATTAAGGACGCTGGTCCTCCCGGGTACCATGCCGCTGCACCGTACGAGGTGCTGCTCGTAGATTTGGCAACTGGAAAATCGGTCAAGCTGGCAACGGTTGGTTCGAAGGGCGAAAAGAACACCAACGACACCTACAAATACCGTCAATTCTCTGTTGGCTTTGTTGCAGGAACGGACACCGCATACTACGCCGAAGGAACCACGCTCTACACGGCGCCGAACAATAAGCTAAGCCTTCTGTACACGACCGAAAAACCCATTTTGTCTGTCTCTCATGTGGGCAGTAAGTCCGTCATTTTGTCGACAGGTTTTGATACAAACGACTTTACACTCAGTAACTACAACTTAGCTGATAAAAAAGCCGTGGCAATCTTTCAAGGTGATAATAATACGGTAATCTTTGGGGTTACAACACAGTAAGTATTGGTGCGGGATACCAGAGTCGAACTGGTCTCCTCAGTTTGGAAAACTGATATATTAACCGATATACGAATCCCGCTCGAACAGGGGTCATTATATCACGGGTACGCCAAGATCTATAACGGCATAGTTTGTTTAGGACGGGTACCACGGGGGCTCTTAAAGAGCCATTCCGTGGTAACGGAGGACTGCTGTCTTATCTTTGACTTTTTTTACGGGGTGCCAAAGTTACTGCTAAGGCTAGTGTAGAAGCAACAAACATGAGGGCGGCTACAATAGTTGGGTAGGCTTGCCCCGTTACTACGAGCGGCGGTGTACTTGTTGTTTCTCCAAGGACCTGTGGAATGCTTAGACTGTGGCTGTCCTGGTTGCAGGCTTGCACGCCCTTACTGTTGTTGATAGCAAGGAAACGGACGCCATCTACTGCAGCCTCTTCCTCGTTGTATTGTGCTGCATCGTAGCCACATGCTGTCACCGTGTTTACAACGTCTGCTTTCTGGGATGACGGTATGACATAGTCTGCCGTGTAAACCCAGGTCTCGGCAAGGTCGAGTTTGTCATCGAGGTCTGTGTCACCGGAAACGTACGTGCCACTTCCTGTGAGTGAGTCAACAACAGTTAAGCTATTGAGAGCAACATCTCCAGTATTGGTGACGGTAAAGGTGTAGGTGACTGTAGAGCCGGCAGAGGCGGTGCTTGGGCCAGTCTTAACTACATTGATCGAAGGGTGGAGCACATCAAGAGTATGCTCGTCGGTTGCAGTTACTGTGGTTTCTGATGATGAGTCGGTCCCGCTTGCCACAACGTGATTGACAACATCTGCAACTTGCGGCGAAGGAATGGTGTAGCTGGCAGTGCACCAGGTAGACTCACCAACAGATAGTGTTGTTTTATTGCAGGTTTCTCCGGTAGCGATGTCATCGGCGATGCCTACATTATCGAGGTCTGTGTCACCGGTATTTGTAACCTGAAAGTTGTAGTTTACGGTGTCGCCTTCGTGCGCTGTACTTGGGCCGTACTTAACTGCATTGATCGAAGGGTGGGGGATATCGTCGTTTGTAACGATACATGTCTTAGTTTCACCAACGGCTATTGTGCCGATACAGTCTGGGCTAAGAGACATGGCGTAGCCACTATCGGCAAGTTCTCCAACAGTATAGCTACCTTCGTTTAGACCAATAGTTACGCCATCCTCGTTCCCGGCAAAGTTCGCTATTGTGGCTGTATTGCCACTGACTGTCATAGTAAAGTCATTGGGCTGTTTGCCTCCGCTGTTGTTGTTGACCACAACTTTTTTGACTATGAGCTTGGGCTGAACGGCTGTGTTTGTGAGAGTACATGTTGCGTCATCAGCAAGACCCAATAGGACGCTAATAATGTCGTTGTTCATCGTACAGTCGCCAGAGACACCAGTAAAGATGTACCCGCTTTGAGATGTTTCGCTGACCGTATGTGCCCCCGCATTGAACTGTGTTTTTACACCGCTGACAATGGGCGTGCCATCAACAAATAGCGGAAATGATGATGCTGCACGTGGAGGGCCGTAAGGGTTTACTACTACTTTTGTAACTGTCAATTTTGGTGCAATATCGTCATTGGTAATGGTGCAGACAACATTCTGGTTATTAGCAAGTACAACAGGGTTGGCAACGACCTGTAGGTTAGCTTGATCAACACACTTGAGCTCGGTCTGAGTATAGCCGGCTTTTGCGTCTTCACTAACGAGGTAGGTATTTGTCGGCAGTGTATATGTTGTCCCAGATGCTGAACCTGCTGCAGGGCTACCAGATACATCCACTCCTGATTGTTTGACGCGTAAGGTAAAGTCACTTGCTTGTGCTGTGCCGCCGTTGTTGTTCACGACGTTTTTGACAACCTTGAGAGTGCCCGTGTTCCGCGCGTTACATAGGGTGATCTGGCGTACTTGGTTGCTTGTGACCGTCAGTGCAACCGGCAAAGACGTACCTTGCGGATTTGAACACGAATAGTCAGTATTTGAGGTCGTGTACCATCCAGTAAAGTGGTAACCACTTACGTTGTTCTCGCCAACCATATGACTGCCAGTGCTCACTTCTGAAACAGTGCTACCCATAGAGTTTGATCCACTACCATCGATGCTCCATGTGAAGCCGAGCCCATTCGCTACGGCATTGTCGCCGTCGTAGGTACCATTGCCATCAGTATCTACTTTTTTATTAACTTTGATCGAACCCTTGCTGGGCGTATTGACGAATGTACATGAAACGATATTTTCGTTGGCAACGGTAATGCCCACCACGCTACTCCCTTGCAGCGAGCCATTAACGGATGCGCCCGTACAGCTTGCAGAGACAAGCTGATATCCGTTCTGAGCAACCTCGTTAACACTATATGTTCCAGCATCAACTTTGACGGCGACAGTTTGTCCATTGGCGCCAGTTACAGTTGCGGCAGGATTGCTTGGTGAGCCATTAATATCGAAAGACCAGCCTTGACCTGGCGTTTGATCATTCACCGTATTGGGGTTGCCGTCTTGGTCGATGATCTTTTGTGTCGTGATCGTGCCGCCACAAGTTTGTCTTGCAAACGTGGCAAGCTCTGCAGCTAGATTCGAGAAATCGGTTGTAATGACGTCAGAAGTCAGCACATTGCCCGTGTTAACATTTGGACCAGAAATAGCCTGCAATCTTGATACGGTTGGGCTGCCGATGCCTAGGGCAAGTATTCGGCTCCCACCAGTTTTGATGCTGTCAGCCACAGTTACCGCAGGGGCAAGATGTGCGTTTGGCTGAGATGTATCATCGGGGCCAGCGCTACTGGCGGTGGGGTCGCCGTCAGAAGCAAACAGAACGAGATTTGGGTTAACTCGATTTGGCAGGGTGCTCGCAGCTTTTGTCAGGCCATCTTGCCAGTTCGTGTAACCACCCCCGACGGGGACGCTGTTAATTGCAGTATTAACGTTCGCGATGTTGCTTGTAAAAGGCTGTATGACAGATGCTGAAGAGGCGAAACGAGTAACCGAAAACTGCGTTGGTGTTCCGGCGAGCGCATTTGTAAACGTAGTCATGGCAGTTTTCATTTGCGACATTTCTGAACTGCTAATACTGGTCGAGTTATCTATAACAATAGCGATGTCTAGACCGCATGACTGTGGCAGGCTGGGGTTAGCCACCGGCTGCACGACAGCCGCTTGTGCAGCTACAGGTTTCGTTAGCAAAACAAATGCCGAAACGGGGCCTGCAACTTGTATTGCGCCAAATAGTGTGGCTACAAATCCATTCGTAAGCCGTTTGATAATTTTATGGGTTGCCATACATTCCTCCTCGTTAGTAAGAACTCTTCATAATAAAATATCCCACTTAGTTGATTAGAAAGCAAGTAGTATGTATGCTTATGCTTAAATTTCGTGCATTAGCGTTATTTGTGCGCCAATGCTGTTGAGTCGTGCCGCCAAATCTTCATAGCCTCGATTGATTGAATAGACATTGCGTAGAATAGATATGCCTGGGGCCGCGAGCATTGCAATAAGCAAAAGTACTGCCGGGCGTAGGGCGGGCGGGCAAACCACATCTGCCGCACTAAACTTGGTTGGTCCATCGACAAATGCTCGGTGGGGGTCAGCTAACGTTACATTTACATTAAGTTTTCTAAGCTCTGTATAGTACAGGGCTCGTTCTTCGTAAACCCAATCATGAATCAGTGTGCGCCCTTTTGCGACGGCACAGATGGGTACAAAATAGGGCAGGTTATCGATGTTGAGGCCAGGGAAAGTGTTGGGGTGAATCTTTTCGTCCAACGCGACCAATTGCCCGTTATGCTTATGGATAAGGATGTCAACTAGGTCTGTTTGCCCATTTTCAGCTTTGTACTTAGAACTCACTTTAAATGTAAGTCCCATTTTCTTTAGTTTAAGTAGCTCAAGCTCAAGAAATTCTATGGGACAGCGCCGAACGGTAATGGACGAGTTTGTTACTACGGCTGCCGCGATAAACGTCATGGATTCTATGGGGTCTTCTGCGGGAGCATAGGTGACATTTTTTCGGATGTCCCGAACGCCACGAACACGTAGGGTACTAGTGCCAATTCCCTCGATCTTCACACCTAGGCGACGCAAGAAAAAGCATACATCCTGAACCATATAATTGGCGCTAGCCATTTTTATAACCGTCTCTTCCTCAAAGCGTGCGGCGGCCATTAACAAGTTTTCGGTAGTGGTATCACCAGATTCGTACAACACAATTTCGGGCGTATGCTTTTTGTTGACCGTGACGTGGTAGTGCCCGGTTTTTGCCACGATGTCGACGCCAAGCTCTTCCAAGGCAAACAAATGTGGCTGAACGGTACGAGTACCTAATTTGCAGCCCCCAGCGTAGGGTATCTGAAAGGTGTCGAATAAGTGCATGAGCGGTCCCAGCATCATGATGACACTTCGTGTTTTACGAGCAGCAGCTTTATTCATTTTGCTGAGGTCTAGCTGAGCCGGAGGTCGAATTTCGATATCTCCACCAGGTAGCCATTTTACTTGGACGCCAATACTCATTAAGACTTCGATGATGCGATTTACTTCCTCGATCTTGGGCATTTGTTTTAGGCGAGTTGTGCCTTTATTGAGTAGCGCCGCGAAGAGCAGTGCCACTGCGGCATTTTTGGAAACTTTTGTGTCAATGCTGCCACTTAGCTCTTGGCCGCCCTCAACACGGAAATTTAGTGAACTGCCCGAAATACTGATGATTGGTTTGTTTAGGACTTCGCTAATGCGACCGAGCGTTTCTAGGCTGAGGTTCTGTTTGCCATGCTCAATGCGGTTTACAGCAGACTGGCTAGTGTGGAGAAGGTTGGCGAAAGAAGCCTGGGTAAGACCTCTTTCTTGTCGTATCTGATAAATAAGCTGCCCTATTTTTTCGTTTGTAGTCGACATAGTACATTTATTATACCGCGTACGATATACGCGTCAAGATTGTGTACAATAGATATATGCTGTAACACCACATGACGTTTTGCAAACAAAGGGGAGAGACATTATGAAAGATAAAGACATTGCTCGGTTGATCAAAGCCGAGACGGCCCGGCAGCTTGAGGGGCTAGAAATGATACCAAGCGAAAACCATACATCAACGAGTGTATTGGCTGCATTGGGTTCACGATTAACGGATAAATATTCTGAAGGTTACCCGGGCATGCGGTACTACGGTGGTTGTGAGTTTGTAGACCAAGTAGAGAATATTGCACGAGACCGAGCAAAAAAACTCTTTGGCGTAGATCACGCCAATGTGCAGCCATATTCGGGCTCGCCAGCAAATTTGGCTGTATATTTTGCGCTGGTAGATCCGGGGGAAACCATCATGGGTCTGGATCTGTACTTTGGTGGTCACCTCACACATGGGCTAAAAGTTAACGTCTCTGGGCGTTGGTTCCATTCGGTTCAATACAAAACGGGTAAGGATGGCTACCTCGACTACGAAGCGATGGCGGAACTTGTTGATAAAGAAAAGCCAAAACTAATTTTTGTTGGCGCAACCGTGTACCCAAGAGTCTTTGACTGGAAGCGGCTCAGAAAAATTGCAGACCAGTGTGGCGCCTATCTTGTTGCTGATATTTCGCATATTGCTGGTTTGGTCGCAGGTGGCGCCCACCCATCGCCAGCAGGTATTGCGGATGTGATTACGACGACGACCCACAAAACGCTTCGTGGCCCTCGTGGTGCAATGATTCTTTGCAATGGTAAACCATCAACACCACTCAAAAAGGTTGAACGAAGTCGCGAGAACTTGCCAAGTTTGATTGACCGCGCCATATTCCCGGGCCTTCAGGGCGGCCCGCACAATCATCAGACGGCCGGTATCGCCGTCGCTTTAGGTGAAGCGTCTACGCCAGAATTCAAGGTGTATGCACACCAGGTTGTCAAGAACGCGCAAACACTTGCAGGAGAGCTCAGCAAGAAGGGCTACCAGCTTGTTACGGGCGGAACTGATAATCATCTCATGTTGATTGACTTGAATAACAAGAACGTTCGCGGGGCAGAGGCCGAAGACGCACTTGGAAAAGCTGGAATTACCGTTAACAAAAATACGGTACCATTTGACCCTCGCCCACCGTTCGACCCCAGTGGCATTCGTCTAGGCACACCAGCTCTCACAACCCGCGGTATGAAAGAAGCAGATATGTTGCGTGTTGCAGAATGGATCGACCAGGCAATTAGTCACCATCGTGACGATACGTATCTGGCTACATTACGCAAGCAAATCAAACAATTTGCTCTCGACTTCCCGTTGCCGAGCTAAGACCAGCGAAGCAATAGTACAATCAAAGCAATAATAGATAGGGGAAGCGACGCGAGCCAGCAGGCAAGAAACCACAGGGTTCTTGGTTTCATTCGAATTTCGTGTGAATCACCAAAAAAAAGCTTCCCACTAAAGATGTAGCGACGGATGCTACGCTTTGCTTCTAGTAACATCAAAAACGGGGTGAAAACACACGCTATTAGTAGAATCTCGAAGATCATCCTATTAGTTCCGGTTCTTGCTCAAGGTGTATGCTAAATTTCTTGTGCACCGCCGATATAATAGTGTCGCGAAATTTCAGTAAATCCTTGGTGGTTTTGGCATGATTATTTACAAGCACCAGGGGCTGAGATGGCCACGTTGCCATGCCTGTTTCTTTATCGCTAAAGTTCTTAAAACCGGCGTGTTCTATCAACCACGCTGCCGATAATTTGACCTTTGTTTTGCTTACGTCCCAGTGGGGCATTTCGGGGTATTCTTTCGCGAGAGAGTTATATGCTGTTGTGCCAACAATCGGGTTAGCAAAGAACGAGCCATTGTTGGCTACCTTTGTAGGATCCGGCAGTTTGCTCGAGCGAATTGCAATAACTGCTTTCCGCAAGGTTTTAGGTGTTACTACGTTAATGCGATGTTCCCGCAGGTAGTTTGCGACAGCGGGGTAATGAGGCGGTCGGGGGTTGATATGGCGCAACCGGAAGGTAAGCCCTACTATAACAAAGCGCCCCTTGTCTGCCGTCTTAAATCGGCTTGTTCGATAGCCGAAAGCACAGTCTTTGTTTGGTATTGTTATGAATTTGTTGTGGACATTGTCGTACGCCTCAACGCTTACTAGAGAGTCTGCTATCTCTTGACCATAGGCACCAACATTCTGAACAGGCGTCGCACCCGCGCTGCCTGGGATAAGACTCAAAGCTTCGATGCCATGCAGCCCCGCAGCAACTGTTCTTTTCACGACACTATCCCAGTTCTCGCCAGCCCCAACGGTGACGTACGAGAATTCTTTGTCTTCCGGGTGAATTTTAAAACCGAGTATGTGGTTGACGATCACGAGCCCATCAAACCCTTTGTCTCCCCAAACAATATTGCTGCCGCCGCCAATGACGATGGTCTTAAGCTTGTGCTCGTCTGCCCACGCAAGCGCGTCAACCAGCGCATTTTTGTCAGAAATATGTACTAAATAGCGCGCTTTACCACCAAGCCGCATGGTCGAGAAGTCAGCAAGTGCTACATCTTTCTGGATATCCATTAGCTTTATTATACGGTACAGCTTTTCCGCACGAGCACTTTATTGTTCATTGCCGTTCATTCTGCTTATACTAATAGCGTAGCTACATGGATGAAAATAAGCTCTCATTCTTGAAATATGAACACCATGCGAAAAAATAAGTATGTAAAATTGCTCAGACGAAGTCTAGTAACCAGCGCCACCGCTGGGGTGTTAGCTTTAGCATTCGTGTTTACGCGTGTTGCGGGCTTGAGCATACTGAGTTTTTTGCTGCTACTGTTCGTGTTACAGAAAGCGAGCAAGCTAACTATGAGGCAATTCCTACGCCAGAGTTATCTGTTTGGCCTGGTCTACTTCGGGATTGTTATGGCCTGGATCTACAAAATCCATGCCACCGATCTAATTCCTAACAATACGCTGGCTATTATGTTCAAAACGCTCACTTTTTTGTTGATAATGAGCTCGATGGGCACGGGGTTCTTGTTGGCTGGGCTGCTGTACCGCAAGCTCAGGATCGATATCAATGGCCGAACGGCATTATATATTCCAGCAATTTGGGTAGTGGGTGAATATTTCCGCAGTGTGTTTTTCTCGGCATTTACATCTGGTCAAGGAGGGTCAATCGGACCATTTTGGAGTTTTGGCACCCTTGGCCTAACCCTCACAAATACGCCGTTAAAATATGCTGGCAGGGTAGTGGGTATGTACGGCATGAGCATTCTGGTTATCGTAGTCTCCCTAGTATTTTTTCGTCTATATCAGCGGCGGTTCAGGTGGTTGTTGTTACTCGCTTTGCCAGTCATTCTTTCGTTTGGCGGTTGGCTGGCTTATCACCAATCTACTGGCCGGCAGCTCCAGGTTCGGGCTGTTGGGCTTGGACCTAAAACCGAAGATGGCTATGAACAGGCGTTGGCCCGATCGCTTGTTGGCAAAGCACGAGCAGACTTAACGGTGTTACCGGAATATTCGAACTTTTATGGGTCCGAAAAGCGCAACGATAACAAACTGCCCAATTCCAGCGGCTTGGTCATCGACAGCCGACTTGGAACCTCTGCGCAGGGCCGAAAAAATATCACGACATTTTACCAACCGGACGGCACTATATTGGCCGAACGCCAAAAGAGTTTTTTGATCCCTGGTGGTGAATTTGTACCGTATATATACGCAGGTATTTTAGTTGCTTCAGGCAATAACGAAATATTGCTCAGCATTCGTAAGGACAGAAGTGTTTATCAGTCCATTGAGAAAGAAAAACCCTTTACGCATAAGGGGGTTAGTTACGGGGCACTAGCCTGCTCTGGCGCCATAGCACCAAACTTGTATTCGCGCCTAGTTAAACAGGGTGCCGAAGTGTTGGTTAACAGCGCGTCTATATCTAGTCTCGGTGTTTCCGATCTTTACTACAAGCAAGCTTCGCAGATGTCAGCATTTATCGCCACCAGTAATGCCCGGCCGTTTGTGCAGTCGGCCCGTGGCGGCCCGAGCTATATCCTCAACAAAGACGGCCATCCCCAAACGTATGCAACTAGCCCCGAGCAGCTGGTGGTTCTGAGCAGCGAAATACACTCTAGCTCGACAAAGACAATCTATTCCCGGTACGGTGAATTTATGGTCGGACTCAGTGCGGCGGCGGTGTTGGCGCGGGCTTTTTGGGCTATACCAAGGCAGCGGAACCTAAAAAACGTAAGAAAACGAAGATAACGGGGCATTTATATTCCGCTTATACTATAAAGTAAATAATACATTAAATAGAAGGTAGCTTCTTTATGAAAATAAAAACACTCTTAAAAAACTAAATCAGCGTTGCTTTAGTCATTACATACTCAAGTGAGTACTAATGCTTGCACTGTGATGCAGTGCCAAGTACCATATAGCTCTATGGGAGAAACAACACCGAACCAACCATTTCTGAGCCTCGGCAAGGAGCTGAAGCAGGCCCGCGAAGCGCGCAAGCAGACTCTGGCGGAAGTGTCTGGTGCAGTGGAGATTGATATAGATATGCTCCAGGATATCGAACAGGGTAGCCGGCGCCCCAGCGAAGATATTTTACTCCTCCTTATAAACTTTTTTGATCTGGAGGACACTGAGTCAACCAAGCTCTGGGAACTAGCTGGCTACACCGACGGCAAACAAAAAGACTCCAGCAGTGTACACGCTATGGGCTTTGATCTCGGCCAGCCGGTGGCCATGGTCATGCCTATGGACCTGCGCGTAATCTATACCGACTCAGTCCAAATCACGACAAATGACTACGGCGTCGTCCTCAACTTTATGCAGAGCGCTGGGCCAAACGGTCAACCACTGGCTGTCTCGCGGGTTGGCATGAGCAAAGAACATGCTAACAAAATTGTCCAGGTTCTAAGTCAGGCTTTAACAACGACGAACAAGCCTATAAAAGCATTGCAAAAAGGCAATAAACCACAAGAAAAGTCATAGTGCTACGGCGTGTACAAAAACACCGACTAGAGGGAGAGCCCAATACTGAAGGCGCTACGGTTATTGTCCGCGAGCGGCTTTCCCGGCGCGAATTCGCCCTACGCCTTGGTATGGTAGTAGTAGCCTTTAGCGTGGCCGGCCAATTCACAGGTAATAGGGTGTCAGATTATTTTGCAAAGCGTAACGGTCAAGAAATACAACCAATCCTTGATGACACTAGCGCTGACCTAAAGAAAAATCTATCCGACAAAGCAGATCACATGGACCGTTCGATATCCGATGCCGAAAAGAGTCTCGACAAAGCCCGGCGCGAAATCAAGGAATTTCGCCATGACCTAGGTTTGGATCGGCCACCGCAACCAACAACTACGACTACTACGTTGTCACCAAATGGCCTGGCTGCTGCTGTCTCGACAACAACCACGACTACCACAGCCCCTGTGGGTCCGCCCGCACCACTTACAACGACACCATAGCCGAAGCAGCCCGCATCTGTTATAATCGTGTCCTACGCACCGGTAGCTCAGTGGATTAGAGCATCTGTCTTCGGAACAGAGGGTCGGGGGTTCGAATCCCTCCCGGTGTACCAATTCATGGGCCTCGCGAAAGCGAGGCTTTTGAATTGGTCAATAAAAGTGAGATGCGAACGGTGATATCAGCACTGCTCAGCCGCCTGAATCCCTCCCGGTGTAACAAGAATAGGGCTAGTAATTTCCAAGGCTAGATCCTCGGCATTTTCAGATTGTCGCATCCCTATGACGCTTATGGTATAGTATTGGCATTACTCAAACAACAAAAGGATTATGCAATGGCTTTTTTGAAACGCTACGCAAAAAAACAAATTAAAAAGTCAAAACCAACAAAAGGCTCTAGAGGTCTAAAAAACGCCAAAAAGCTGAGCTGGAAGAAGCTGGCCATGATAGTCTTGCCGATCGCGCTCATAGGGGGTTTTTGGTTTATAAGAGTAATGCGAATAGTAACTATACGTTCGTAAGAAACTATGCAGACCTTATTGGTGGTGATAGTGTAGAAAAAAAGGCCGATGGGCGGGGCTATGTTGTAATTGTGGGCGACCCAAAACACGATTATTATCTTCCTAGAAGTATGGTTGATGCACTAGTGTCTTCCAAAGAGTCCCAAACCAGTGACCGGGTTTGCACCTACTTTACTGTATTGTCAGTCCCGGCCACAATTAGAATTGCCGCTATTAATGGTAGCCAACAAGTAGGCGGCGGTGACTATGTTGGATACCCCGCAGAACAAACGTATAGAAGCCCTGGCCAGTATAATTTATGCTCTAAAACCTTTCGTAAATACGCGGGTTATATCTCAGTGTCTGCGAGATCTGGAAAGGTGGGGGTTTACTCCATCTTTGGCAAGCCGCCTTCATATAGATCTGCCGACTCCTCTTGCTCCCTAACCACAGCACAATCCACTGGTGGCTACACCGCCACCTGGTTGTCAAAAGGTATTATCGCTGCTGATGCGGAGGAACCTCTTACGATGCGTCTTAAGAACTTAGCAACAGGCACCGAGACACCGGATCTTCCCCTGTCAGGCAGCCGAGCGCTGACGCCAAAGGCTGGTGTAAATAACATCTACACGTTAACACTCTACGAAGGCGCCACTGCTACTGATCTAAGTTGTACTGCCACCATAACGCTCGGTTCTAGCAATACGCCAGGCGCCACCCCCACCTGCAACCTGTCCATTGCCAAATCAGGCACCACCTACACTGCCAGCTGGTCTACTACAAACGTACCTTCCGGTGCTAATTGGGGAACCATGCTATCACGCCCCGGTGGAAACGTGTCATTCCAACCAGCCGCAGGCACTGCTGTAATAGTACCCCCAACAGGCACCCCCACGTATACCAGTATTGTTTTTGACAAAAACATCTCCTCAACAGGAGCTCAAAATAGTTGGAAAACATCTTGCGCAGCTAACGTTACTAAGTAGCATTCTCAAGATATACAATCTAAAAAACCGAAGCCCTAAGAACTGTTCGTTGCTGCTACAATAACACTTATGGAGATAACTGGTTTTGCACAAGCCGAACAGGTTCTAGCCGGTTTTGTGCCCCCAGCACGTAAATTCCGTGAGGCCTACACGCTCGATAACATGCAAAAGTTGATGGCAGAGCTTGGCAACCCGCAGGATAGCTACAGGGTAATTCACGTAGCTGGTACCTCCGGGAAAACATCCACCGCCTATTACGTTGCTGCGTTATTGAAGCATACAGGCAAGAAGGTGGGGCTGTCGGTCTCTCCGCATATAGATCAACTGAATGAGCGTTTGCAGATTAATCTTGAACCCTTGTCCGAAAGTACCTATTGCCAAGAGTTGACCGAGTTTTTAGAAATGCTTAACAAGTTAAACATTAAGCCTACGTATTTTGAGCTACTTGTTGCATTTGCGTACTGGCAATTTGCAAAACAAAAGGTAGATTACGCGGTCATCGAGGTTGGTTTGGGGGGTCTACTGGATGGCACGAACGTCGTTACTCGGCCAGATAAAGTGTGTGTAATCACCGACATTGGCCTAGATCATACGCATGTTCTGGGAACGACATTGCCCGAAATCGCTTTTCAAAAGGCGGGTATCATACACCCGGGCAATAACGTGTTTTGTTATAAGCAGAGTGCAGAAGTTAGCGAGGTCATTACAAAAGTGTGCACAGAAAAAGGTGCAACTCTGCATCAGGTTACGAATAAGGAAACGACACCTGGGCTTGCGTCATTGCCACTTTTCCAGCAGAGAAACTGGGGTCTGGCGAAAGTCGTTGCTGACTTTGTCATCGACAGAGATGGTTTACAGACTCTGAGCAAAGATCAGGTTGCTAATACACTCGCCACGTACGTTCCGGGCAGGATAGAGGCTATCGCGATACGCAATAAAACGATAGTTATGGATGGCGCACATAATGCCCAGAAGATGCGTGCGCTAAGAGAAAGTTTAGGAGAGAAATACCCTAAGCAAAAATTTGCCGTGGTTCTTGGCATCGGTATGACAAACGACGAAAAAACGGGAAACGTGCTCGATGAGTTATTGCCCATAGCAAGCCGGGTTATTGTGACACCGTTCTATGCACAGCAAGACTTTCGTAAGCACGCAACCAGCCGCAAAAAAATTGTTGACCAATGTTTAGAGCGTGGGTTTACGAATGTATATGAGGCAAAAGATGTAAAAGATGCCTATGGTCAACTTGTGAAAAGTGACGAACCGCATGTACTTATATGCGGCTCCTTTTATCTGCTGAACAAAATTAGACCAATACTATTTAATGATACGAGGGGCAGAGTATGATTCGTTTTATCGCAGCACTGGATAACAAGAGGGGTATTGCCGATGAGCATGGTATCCCCTGGCAGGGCAAAATACCCACCGACGTGGCTCATTTCCGAAAGTCTACAATCCACGGAATTGTCATGATGGGGTATGGCTGGTATGTGGAACAAAAATTACCATTGCCCGAACGACGAAACCTGGTTGCTACCACCAACTCCGAAGAGTTACGTGCAGGGTTCGAGAGGGTAACGGATGCACGTACATTTCTGCAGGAAACCAAGGAGGATGTTTGGGTTGGTGGCGGTGCGGGCCTTTTTGCCAGTACCATTGATCTTGCGGATGAACTCGTCCTCACGCTGATAGAAGCAGACTTTCGGTGTACCAAATTTTTCCCGCCCTACGAGGACGCTTTTGAATTAGTTGAGTCGAGTGCTGTGATTGTAGAGAGTGGTATTTCGTATCGATTCACAAGATGGTCTCGTCGCAATACTCTATAAACGTATCCAGCTTATGGCTACTTTGCTACACTATGTGTAACTAAAAAGGAACCAGCTATGCCTCCACAAGCACCAAATCAGACCTCAGCAATGCCCGAGATGCAAAAACCAAAAGTAATTCTCAACCCGTTCAAGCACTTAGTTAGTGGCGCAAAAAATATGTTTGCGACCAACGCTCTTGTTGCTTTGCTGACCATGGTGATTGCGAGTGTATTCTATTTTGTCGTCTTGTTTGGGTTTAGCTTGCTTCTGGCAACAGTCATATCAGACTACTTGGATAGAGGTTCATTCCCCGTAATTCGTTTTGTTGCGGGGGCAGTTGCACTGCTAACCGTTCTTATTGTGGCCGCGAGTATTATTAATCAGATCGTTATGCGCACCGTAGTTACAGGCTCACGCAGACAAAAAGTAACTATCAAAGAGGCATTCACCCTTGTCTTAGGTAGGATTGGTTTGTCCATACTTACATTCCTTATCATCTTTGGTGCAATTTTCGGCGTAGAGCTCTTTGTCATACTGACCGCTTTCCTTAAAGTGCCCGTACTAACCGCTCTACTTGCCATCGCTGCAGCTGTGCTTATCATTAAGGCAGTTCTAAATCTTTCTTTCATCGCATTTGTTTTAGTGGATGACGAAAAGCCGAACGGGGCAGTTGCAGCAATGAAACAAAGTTCGCATCTTTGGAAAAGGAGCCGAGGCGCGCTGCTTATGTACTGGCTTCTTTGGTTTGTTATCAGTATTGTTTTCTCTATGCTGACGGGATTTGGATCGTACAAGGCAAATACTTCAACTACATACTCGACAAAGGCTACTACCTACACAACGCCACAGACATATAATTCTTCCGAAGAGATTACGATAGACGCAAATGACACATCACCAGATTGGGTCTTACCCCCGCCGTCACCCGACCGAGACGTAAAGAGAGAAACAATTACTACAATGTCTGTAGCCTCCATGCTACTGACCAGCGTGCTTAGCGGATTATTCAGTATCGTTCTATTCTCGGGACTTGGTAAGATCTATAACGATGCGAAAATACTTGAAGGTTTGCCGGGGCAACAGCTGGCTGGGGGTTCGCCTCCCAAAGTTGCGGAGCATACACCCCTAGTGTCAACCACAGAGCCACAATTGCAAGCTACGCCACCTACTGCGACGCCTCTCGCACCCGAGCCAGGCTCAATTGAACAACCCCCAGCAGATCAGCTAAAAGATCAATAGACTACAGTGTTTACCTTCGCCGGCTAATCTGTTAGAATTGGCCGGTTAATGGGCCAGTAGCTCAGCTGGTTAGAGCGTCTGCCTCTTAAGCAGAATGTCGAGGGTTCGAGTCCCTCCTGGCCCTCCAATCCCTGTTGTACTTAAGTCGGACGTATTAAACTTATGTGTTTTAGTGTATAACTTGACTACTGATTAATACACGAATTAAGGAGTCATCTTATGAATCTAAACGGTGTTCAAATGGGTGCTGAGAACGCAAAAGAACTAGCAAAATTTTATACAAAATCGTTTGGTGAGCCAAAATGGGCAATGCCGGGAGATTGGTATGGATGGGATATCGGCGGCGGCCATATATTTTTTGGACCACATAGCGAAGTAAAAGGCATAGCATCCGAACCACAGAGAATTATGATAGCGATTGAGACGAAAGATGTTCAAAAATCCTACGATAAATTGATATCGGCCGGGGGCAAAGAAGTAGCTAAGCCCTATCATCCCGACCCAAAAAACAAGAAATTCATGCAAGCTACGGTAGCTGACCCAGAAGGTAATTATCTGCAGCTTGCAAGTCCTTGGGGCGAGATGTAGCCCTAGCATCGCCTCATCGTTTACTTTATAACAAGGAGATTTAAAGCTTCACACTTCACTTAAAGTACTGTTCCCATAGCTTTCATAGAAAATACTGGTTTATACTTAGGTACGGCACATGGCTGAAGTAATGATCTTTGACTGGAAGCGTACGCTCTACGACCCCGAGCAGAGGGTCTTAATGGATGGTTCCTTGGAAGTTTTGCAGCATTTGGTGACCGGAGGGCTAAAGATGTATCTTGTTGGTAAAGACTCAGTGGGAGACATGCCAATTGAGACGCAGCGCCTCGGGGTTGCCGGATTTTTCCATGAGATTCATTTTGTTCTGGGAGCCAAAACCGATGATGACATTGGTCAGTTTATAAATCGTGACTTTCCCCAGGGTTCTGTAGTGGTCGGTGATAGAGTCCGCTCTGAGATTGCAGTAGGGAATCGTCTTGGGGCAAAAACAGTTTGGCTAGAGAAGGGTAGGTTTGCCAGTGAGCGTCCGTTACTACCCGACCAAGTGCCCGACTATACGATTGCGGATATTATTGAGTTAATCCCTCTCAGTGAAACTTTGTAAAAAAGCAGCACAGACTAGATTATTAGCGGCTTCTACTTGTGGGTTTGTAATCCTGGAGGGTCTCTCGAACTGCAAAAAAAGCTTGCTTTGGCGTATAGTCACTTCTGAAAAGTAACGGGTCAGCATCGTCTAAACCGATTCCGTTATACCAACTTTGACGATCAACAAGTCCCAGAAAGCCAAAGTTGGGACAAGTTTTTGGCCCCACCTGCAAACAGGCTTTTAGCATATCGGCATAAATCTCTGCCTGCCGTCGCTCTTTCTCTTTATCACTTCCTTTGGAGTCGTGCATGTTTACGTCAAATTCTGTGATGTATACATTTAATCCCAGATCGGCGAATCTACGCATGTTGGAGACTACTTTCTCTGTTGATGGGTTGTTGACGCTACTAATGTGCATCTGCATACCGATTGCATCTATTGGTATGCCACGAGACTTGGCGTCTTTAATATATTCATACATCAAATTCGAGATATCGCCCTCAGTTTCATTGCCAAAATCGTTTAAAATTAACACAGCATTCGGATCGGCTTCTCTTGCCCAAATAAACGCATTGTCGATGTACTCTCTGCCTAGTTGCTTGCCCCACCAGTCTTTGTTGCCACCCGTTTCTAGTTCACGGCTAAAAGCTTCATTGACCACCGTGTATTCACGAACCTTGCCTTTATAGCGCGTGCCAAGTGTCTTAATGTGCGTATGGATAATATCTAATAGTTCGGCGCGACTAAAATTCCCCTTAGTTAACCACTCGGGCAGCCACTTGTCATCGCCCCAAAGCATATGCTGCACTCGCACTGGCATATCGTTTTGGTCTGCAAAGTCAAAAACAGCGTCCATATCCTTAAAATCAAACCTGTCTTTCGATGGACGAAGTGTGTGGTCCTCAAAACGCCAGTTTGGCTCGCCGTCAATAATTGCATACTCAAATTCTGAAGCCAATATGTCAGTGTAGGCACGTTCGCGCAAATACTTTAGTGATGCAAAGGACCCGACTTGGATGCCGCGTCGTTCGGCAAGCTCCTTTAGTGGTGGGTTCGGTAATTGTGGTGCAGCCTTGGTCGTGTAAGGGTCCGGGTTGTGGAATATCATATATCCAACACCGCCACAAACGACGACTACAAGCAATACCGAAAGAGCAATGCATATTTTTTTGAACGTACTCATAGTATAAGTATAGCGTTGTTTTCCATTATTAGATAATCAGATTGCAAAAATTTCAAATATGCTTGTTTCGCGTTGGCCCGTATTGAGCCTATAGTCAAATGCGGTCAGTTATACTGTTCTACATTACGGTATTGTCATTATAAGTGTTATGATGAGCATGCAGATAGAAACTATTTCCTCTCCGTTGTCATGATTTGTTCTTCATAAAACTACTTTTTAGCGGCTATTACAAAACGAAATATGCGCGAAATCGATATGAAGAACCTAGTATCCGGCAGCTTACGTAAATCGTACTAACCGCAATAATACAAAGTAAAAGAATGTTTGGTCAGGCGCGTCAGCCTGATGGAGTGTCAATTATAGTAAAAGAGAATAGACATATTGAGATTGTTAGCTCAAGTCAGAAATGGCTGAGTTCTATGAGCGATGTTTCTCGTCAGGCAATTCAGACGACATTGCGCAAGCGTTATACTAAAGTGGAGATTACCCTTGTCGACTCAGTGCTAGAGCTGGAGATGCTGGTAGCGAGTCAGCCGGATCTGGTATTTCTGGGGATGAGCTTTATTCCGTCGAATCCGATTTTAGGATGGCGAGATACAGAACGGATATGGCTTTCCGAATATCTCGATCGCCACAATATCGCGCACACAGGTTCGGGGCAGGCTGCGCATATTCTAGAATCCAACAAGGATCTTGCTAAGCAGCGTGTCATTGACGCTGGTTTGCGATCATCATCGTTTATTGTTGCTCCGCAACATCGGCAACTAAATCGTGGTGATGTGTCACTTGAATATCCTCTCTTTGTGAAGCCGACGAATCGCGGAGGAGGACAGGGCATTGATAGCGCATCAGTCGTTCATGACTTTGCGCAACTTAAGAAAAAAGTTGCTGAAATTGCCAGCAAGCACAAAGCAGATTCACTGATCGAGAAGTATTTACCTGGTCGCGAATTTAGTGTGGCCATACTAGAAGATGATCTAACGGGGCAACTATTGTCGATGCCGGTAGAATTAATCGCTCCAACGGACGAATATGGTCAGCGGTTGCTGAGTAGACAAGTTAAATCAGCTGACGCCGAAAATGTGATGGGAATAACTAACAGCCAAACTAAACGAGAGATTAGCCGCTTGGCGGAACGTGCTTTTATTGCCCTTGGTGCTCGTGACTACGGTCGTATTGATGTTCGAATGGATGCAGGGGGAAACGTGAACTTCTTAGAGGCAAATCTTATCCCAAGCCTCATTGCCGATTATGGCAGTTTTCCAAAAGCCTGTTTGCTTAATAATAGAATTGATTACGAGTCGATGATTTTGCGCATTGTTCGGTTGGGTTTTGCGCGTAATGTTGGTGCTAGCGAAGACCTTCGCGAATCATTCACACCAAATACTACCAGTCCTGTGTACTTCTGATACTACTTTTTGCTTGCGTTCGAAGCTTTGCCCAGTTGATTGGTCCAAATAAGTGCATCAACGAGCCACCAAACACCAAAACCGCCCAGGGTGAGTAGCTTAAAGATCCCTAGGCCAATGTCACCTTTATAAATGCGATCTGCACCTAAAAAGCCGATAGACCAGCTGATAATTGTCCCTACTAATAGCCATGTGTATTCTTTGTTCATAGCGTCTCCTCTCTAATACTATTATATACTCCCAAAACAAAATATCGCGAAAAGGAAAGGTGTATACTTTTGGTATAAAAGGAGGGTATATGAGTGTAGAAGTAAATTATTGGGGTGTTGTAGTAGCTATGCTTAGCTCTATGGCAGTTGGTAGCTTTTGGTATGCGCAAGCTGTATTTGGCAAGCGCTGGGCCAAGTTAGCTAACGTAGATATGTCAAAAGATCGAGGCAATATGTTTAAGCCTATTGCGACGACAATGGTGGTTAGTCTTATAACTGCATATGTGTTGGCGCATGTTGCATACCTCACGAACCAGTTCTTTGGACGAAGTTTCTTGCAAGATAGCTTAACAACGGCGTTTTGGCTGTGGCTTGGTTTTACTGCAGCGCGATTCATAACACATGATGCGTTCGAGGGGCGACCCAGTCAGTTAACGCTTATTAACGCAGGGAATGAATTTTTTACTGTAATGCTCATGGGTCTAGTAATCGGTCTGTTCGGGGTGTAGCGAGGCCCGAATAAGTACTATATTTGGTATGATGATTGTGTGGTTAAAAATACAAAACTAAAACGGTCACTTGGACTGCCGCTGGTCACATTGTACGGGCTAGGAAATATATTAGGAGCGGGCATTTATGTCCTGGTGGGCAAAGTGGCTGGGTATGCAGGAACAAGTACCTTGTTGTCTTTTCTTATAGCAATGCTGGTTGCCTCATTAACAGCATTCTCTTACATGGAGCTTGCTGGCAGGTATCCAGTTAGCGCAAGTGTTTCTGTGTATCTTCATAAAGCATTTGGAAAACGTTGGCTGTCGTTGCTAATCGGCTTGGCAATGGTTGCCGGAGGCGTGGCGTCTGCTGCGGCTCTTTCCCAAGGCTTCGCGGGCTATTTGGGAGCTTTTTTTGCTGTTCCTAAAGTTATTGCAAGCGTTGGCTTGTTGGTGGTTCTTGGGCTGATTGCGATAAAGGGCATTGGTGAGTCTGCTAAAACTGCTGCCGTTCTTACGCTCGTTGAAGCAGCAGGGCTCGTACTCATCATCTGGTATGGCAGGTCAGCGATTACGAGCGCTAATTTATCTAGTTTCACGCACATTGATCCGCTCGTTGGCATAAGCGGCGTCTTTGCGGGCGCATTTTTGGCATTCTATGCATTTATTGGTTTTGAAGACATGGTGAATATTGCCGAAGAAGTAAAGAACCCACGGCGCACTATGCCACTTGCAATCTTGTTCGCCCTATTGGCATCGACGGCTCTCTACTTATTAGTCGTTCTTGTGTCCACGACTGTTGTTAGCCCCGCCGATTTAGCAAAGAGTAATGCTCCATTGGCAGTGGTCTTTGAGCGAAGCGGAGGACAAGGCGGGCTGATACTCGCCGGTATTGGCATGATGGCTGCCGTGAATGGTGTCATTGTTCAAATAATCATGGGTTCACGAATTATGTATGGTTTAGCAAAGCAGGGTTGGGTACATAGTAGTTTTTCTAGATTGCACAACGCCTACAAGACACCTTACCCAGCGACATTGTTTGTCCTTGTATTGATGATTCTGGCGACCCTCATGCTTCCGCTTGTTTCCCTAGCGCAGATCACCAGCTTGCTTGTCCTCAGCATCTTTCTATTGGTTAATGTGTCGTTGGTGATTATTAAGCGACGCTCAGAAAAACACAATGGCTATATAAGTGTTCCGCAGATCGTGCCTTACTCCGGAGCATTCCTGTGTGGCGCCATGATTGTGTACCAAGCTGTCCTTTGGTCGCTATAGTGGTGACTATCACCTGTGTAGCTAAAATGTTCTGAGTTGAAAAAATGCACACTAACTGTTATAACCATAAGCATAGCCTATGAAAATACAAAACAATTCAAAAGGATTTACACGGCCGAAGCTCTTATTAGTTGTAGGGGTCGTTGGTGTGCTGGTCCTTGTTGTAGTACTTGTATGGAATCGGGATAGTGTGGCAAGCCGCCTTTCTGGCACGACTCAAAAAGATGTCGCACAAACAGCAAACGGGGAGCTCATAGAAGCTGGCAGCGCCCAGGGGGGTGATTCGGCAGATGGGCAGGATGCGACAAGCCCTGGTGGTTCCTCTTCTAGCAAAAAAAAGTCATCCGGATCAACCGGTTCCTCGGGCACACCAGGCTCTTCTAGTTCCTCGCCTGGTCAGCAAACGCAACCTGGGGCAAAAAAGAAGGCTTGTCCGGAAGAATGGATCGATAATCGAACGCAAGGGGCCAATGGTAAGGATCAATTCTTCTTTATTGGCGGTGTCCGTAAAGAGCTCAAAGACTATGATGTTGCTTGGATAACGGCGAATTGCCCGATTACTATCCAGATTGTCTACTAGGCACTGGCCAGAGGGAGAAAAGGGGTTATTGCAAAAAAACAATAAATAGTATATTATCTAAATTATGTTTATTTTAGTAACAGCTAGTTATATTTCTAAGAAGAGCCTAAAGCTTCGGCCGTAGCGCTCTTATTTGTCATGAATTTTGTCCCGCGCTACGGTGCGGGACTTTTTATTTGTGTTAAAAAAATAAGGAATATTTAAGATGTTAGAACAAAATATGAATCAGACAAGCTCTATTGGTGCTTGCTGGCCACCAGAGCCGGCTTCGCACCAGCGATTGCGCGGTTTTTATGATCACGCACTATACTCTGGAGCTGATGTCGAACAATTTACGGAACAATTTGAGCACCATGCAATGAGCGCCCAAGAACAAGGACTTACACGTACGACAATACGCGCTGTTGTAGATGCGCCGATGATTCGACGGATACACGATGCGGGTGTGCGTGTTGAGGCAGCAATGCCCATAGCCGGCCACGATGGGAGGTGGGTTGCGTATATGGCCAGAAACGATGAGGATCGAAGCATGGGCGTAGATGCGGTGGCTGGTCACGAAGAGCGACTCGCTATGAGGCCTATCAGTAGGCAACGAGAAGATTGGGTTCGAAGTGGAAGGGGCCTATGGCTCCCAGAAGGGATTGTGCATTCACGCACTTCACCGGCTGCTCGCGAACAGCTCGTGCCTCGATTCACCGAACTTTACGGGGCCTTTGGCTATACCGAAGATGATGTTGCCGAGTTGGTGACGACCCCAAATAATACCATTGCGTATTTGGAGCATGAAGATCAAATCGTATCGACGGCCATGGCGGAAGTCGGACGGGTAATGGTAAAAGGTTTTGGAGTGCTTACGATGGCTGAAATAACAGAAGGAATTACGAGGGAAGATTTTCGAAGAACAGGTTTGTACCGCAGGGTGACTGCCGCCCTCGTTCGTCGAATAGTCGGGGTAGGGCCTGCAGCAGTGGGTGGGTTGCACGTGCTGTTTGGTGAATGCAATCTTAACATGCCCGGCGTTCTGCTCGCTGCTCGCGAAAATGGACGCGAATTTAGTAGAGACAGAACCGATAGGGGGCGTCGACTTGGCCTGCCAGTAGATCCAACATTTGGCATGCTCGAACAAAACTTTCGTGTTGAAGATGGTGTAGAAACGCGACCCTATAACGATTTTGCACTATCGTGGATTCCGTTGCCGCGGACCGGGAGGCTCATGACCATTGCTGTTCAGCCAGGCGCTCGTAGTCGAGTCACCCCTGCTCGCCGTCGCTACGCGGGAAGGAGAAGTCGACCATGACATTTACAGAGCCATTGGTAGGTCTATTTACACACTCCAGACTATTGGTATTGGACTTTGCTAAGATCCCACCCGATACGCCACCCAGTCAGAGTATGCAATCGTTTTTCGAGCGAACTCAAGCGGCCGGTAAAGACCCACGTTCACCAGAAAACCGACAAGCGTTCAACGACCAACTGCTACGCAAAAGTGGCAGTCGGTATCTTGTTAGTCAGTATGGCGAGGACAGATCGGCAATGCTGCAGGGTTCAAGCATCGCCGCAGAAGGTCGTGTCTTGCACCTAGGCATTGATATTTTCTGCCAAGATCTAGAAGTTGTATATGCTCCATGTACTGGGAGAATTGTTCGTGTTGGCCAAGAGAAAGACGCCCATAGCTTTGGACACTATTGTATCCTGCAGCCAGAAGGGGAGACATTCTATATTTTTCTTGGTCACCTAGCAAAAGCGTTACCCCAACCAGGAATCGTTCAGGCTGGCCAGCCTATAGGTCGTCTGGGTGATTTTCATGGTAACGAAAATGGTGGCTGGTCGCGACATTTGCATTTGCAACTCCTCAGTAGCCTCCCACCCGAAAGTAAAGCGCCCATCGGCTACTCATCGGTTAACGACTTCCAAGCCAGCCAACAACAGTACCCCGACCCGATGCAACTATTCCCGGAATGGAAAATTCTGTAGTCATACGGCAAGCACACTACGCTGTAATCTGTTAGAATCAGTACCATGAAACTGCTTAACGGCAAAGAACTCGCCAGCTATATACAAGAGCGACAGGCAAAACAGGTGCGTGTGCTACAGCAAGCGCACAGTGTGCAGCCTAAGCTTGCTATTGTGCAGTGTAAGGATGACCCAGTCATCAATACCTATGTTCGTCTCAAAAAACGTTATGGCGATGACATCGCTGTCTCAGTAGATGTACATTCTGTAAGCCAAGAAGATTTAGGTAGGACTATCCAAGTGCTCAACAAAGACGCCTCCGTCCACGGTGTAATCGTGCAGTTGCCACTCATCGACCCATCGCAGACGGACGAGATCGTGAATTTAGTTGCGCCCAAAAAAGATGTGGATGCCCTTGGGGCCAAGGCTACATTTACACCAGCAACACCGATGGCCATACTGTGGTTACTGGCTGGCTACAACGTTGATTTGAGGGGTAAGCAGATTCTTCTGATCGGGCGAGGCAAGTTGGTTGGGGCGCCACTCGAACATATGCTGAAGCAATCCGATATGCTCGTTACGGTCGTTGATCGGAATACCCCGGACTTGGCCGAGCAGGCGCGCGCGGCAGATATCATCATCACCGCTACAGGAAGCCCGAGCATATTATTCCCAGATATGATCAAGCAAGGAGCGGTTGTCGTAGACGCGGGAGTGGCCAGCGAAGATGGCAAGACAGTTGGCGATGTTGCAGCGACGGTGTATGAACGCGACGATCTTACGATCACGCCAGCAAAGGGCGGGGTGGGGCCATTGACGGTCTGTGCACTATTCGACAATGTTATTCGGGCTGCTCGAGAAAGCGTGGCAAAAGGATGAGTGATTCGCATACAAAAGCAAAAGTTGGAGTATTTGACTCGGGCATAGGTGGATTGTCTGTTGCGAATGCAATACGGCAAGCATTGCCTGAGCTCGAGGTGGTCTATGTCAACGATGCTACCCATGTCCCATATGGGACAAAAAGCCCGGAGGAATTGTTTGGTTTTGTATTGCCAATTTTGCAAAAGCTTGTGGATGATGGCTGTAAGACGATAGTAGTTGCCTGCAACACGGTCAGCACAACAATTATAGATGAACTACGGCGCGCAATTTCGGTGCCTTTGATTGCAATGGAGCCCATGGTCAAGCCGGCTGCTGAACAAACTAAGTCTAATACTATTGCTGTTTGTGCAACACCGACAACGCTTGCGAGTAAACGATATGCATGGCTCAAAGAAACCTATGCGCAAGATGTAAAAACTCTTGAGCCAGACTGCACTGAGTGGTCAACTATGATTGAGTCGAATCAGGTTAACCATAAGCGTATTGAGCAGCAGATCCATGATGTTTGCGAAGCGGGCGCCGATGTCATTGTTTTGGGCTGCACGCATTATCATTGGATCGAACAAGAGATACGAGAAACCGCCAAAGGGAAAGCGCTTGTCTTGCAACCAGAGCAGCCGGTTATTACGCAGTTGCGTCGAGTGCTCGAACAGCTTTCGTGAACCGCTCGCCACGATCTTTATAGTTCTTGAACATATCAAAACTCGCACAAGCTGTAGATAATAGGACAGCGTCACCTGGGTGTGCCTTGGCGCGTGCCAATTCTACGATTGATTCTATGCTAGTATCTCCATCAACAATATTTGTAAAACCAGCGTCACCTAAAGCGCTTTTTATTTTTGCACTAGTAACACCAATCACGATTGCAGTGTGTGTGTTTGAGCTCACGACTTTCCTCGCAAGTTCATCAAAGGATGCATTTTTGTCCGATCCACCCAGAATCAGTACCTTGGGTTGCGGTATCGCATCGATAGCAACCATAGCGGTTTCTGGTGTTGTGCCAAAAGAGTCATCGTAATAACGAACTCCACCAAGTTCTCTGATGAGCTCTAGCCGGTGAGGAAGGCCGGCAAAGGTTTTGACAGCGCTCTTTATGCATTCGGTATTTGCACCAATAATCTCCCAGGTGGCCGCAATAGCTGCACATACATTTTCAAGGTTATGGCGGCCTAAAAGTGCTATATCTGCAACACTGCAAACCGCAGTATCGTCATAATAAATAGTATCTCCTAAGACATAAGCACCGTTCTTCTCTTGGGGTTCTTGTCCGGCTGGTGGCACCTCGTACGAGAGTTTTAGGGCAGGGGACACGCTGACAACCTCCGTAGAGAAGTCGTTCAGGCGGTTAAACACAGCAAAACCATTATCATCCTGGTAGCGGAACAGGTTTTGTTTAGCGGCCAAATACTCCTTCATGTCTTTGTGCCAGTCGAGGTGCTCCGGCGCAACCATTAGGCAGACGGCGATCTTTGGGGATACACGCAAGTCGATCAGCTGGAAGTTAGCAAGTTCTAATACGACGTAGTCACTGGGTTGAATGTTCTCTTTCAGCAAGTCCAGGGGTGGTATGCCTATGTTGCCACCCAGGTGTACTGTTTTTCCAGCTGCCTCAAGGAGCTTTGTGATGAGCGTCGAGGTTGTGCCCTTGCCCTTGGTGCCAGTCACACCAATGATTGGGGCGGGGCAGTTGCGGAAAAATTCTTCAGTGACCGTTGTAACTTTCCGTAAAATCCGCTCCCCATTGGCAGCAACGATATCGCGCGGATGCACTGCGGGAGAACGTATGATCAAGTCAAACCGCTCTAAATCGTGAAGATACCCCTGCCCTACCTGCTTTCTTGCAGATGTAGGTATTACAACATCAGGGTTCTCTTCGCAGACGGTTATGTCGTTACCAGCTCCCCAATATTCTAGGGCAGATCTTCCCTGCTCTCCGTAACCCAAAATGGCGATATTCATTACAGGATATTATGGACGATCTATCAAGAAGGGGCAACTACTTAGCGAGCTTCTTCTTTACCACATCGGCAACTTGTCGTGGTGTCATGTCGGCTTTTAAAATAATGCCGCTAACACCCAAGTCTTTAACTTCTTGTGGGATCTCTTGTTCCCCCATATTCGTTAAAATTATAACCTTCATACTCTTGCCCCAGTCACTTGCGCGAAGCTTGGCAAGCATCTCTCCACCGGTCATCTCTGGCATCATTAGGTCAAGCAAGATAATGTCTGGGCGCATTTTGTCGGCTAATTCCAAGCCAAGTTTCCCATTCTCTGCAGTATCAACATCATAACCCTCAGCCTCGAACTTGATCCGATACATTTGACTGATAGCCTGGTCGTCCTCGATAATTGCAACTTTACTCATACAGTAATGGTACGCAAACAACGCACAATAGACAAGGGGCAGCCCTCTTGATTAGTGCTGGTGGAGAGTGGCTATTATGCAGCAAGAGCACAAAGCTGTTTTGGCGGATGCCCCTGCAGGCGCCAAGGGAGAGAGCTCGCCACAATTGAAAATATTGTAAATTATTATATAATAGAATGTATGAACGAGAGTATCCGCCAAGATCCCATGCTGTTTAACGCTGTGGAATTTTCTGAACATGAGCTAAGCATGTTGCGCGAAGGTCGTAGCCCTTCAAATATGGAAGGTTTATTTGGCCAGCTCGCAGAATGTGCCGCGCCTGAATTGACGGCTGATCAGCAGGAACCCGGATGGACGTTTGAGCAATTACAGCTGTTCCCGGAAGTCCCTCAAGAAGTGGGGCGTTTGCGTAGGATCGGTTCGGCTGTGGTAGGCCTGGCTGGCTCGTTCAAAGACAAGTCAGTCTTTGCGTATCATCTATTACGAGAGGACCCCAAGGAGTTTGCGCGTCGTAGTGCCTACTATATAAAGAACAGTACAGAAGCCGCGGTGGTCGCGGCTGAACTTACTCCGTTGAATGAGATGGCCCGATATGCGGTGCTTGGCTGGGCCCATGCGGCAACTGGGGGCAATTCACCTGTTGCTGCTGTAGCGTTTGGTGCTGCTACGTTTGCTGTTGAAGGAACTGCCGCAGTGTTTGCCGCTGACTTACTCGAAAGAGAAACGAGCAAGAAAGTAATAGGCCATATTAACAAAGCAGCCAAGAAATATTTGAATGATGATCAATCGCAGAAAGAGATGCACATTGTAACTCGTGCTGCAACGGCTATGGTGCTTGGATCGGCAGTTTTGACCGCAGCCAAGCACCGAAAGAACCCCGAGAGAACAAAAGAACAGAACCAAGTGGAGGGAATAAGAACAGCGGCAATTATGGGCACATACTTCACTGCAGAAGGCTATCTGACATCAGAAGCTGCACAAAGCATGGGCTGGCCAAGAACTATCGGAGCCTTGGTGCTTCTTACGATCGGAGTGGGTCATGCTTATAATGCACTTGGTGAGCGATTCCGTGAAAAAAAAGAACCATCCAAAAATAGGAGATATTTAAACGGGATGTGTTGACACTCAGTCTTATTGGTGACAAAGTATAAAGCATAAATGGAAATTAACGTAACTGCCGGGATAGGAAGCGGGCCAACAACACTTGCGGCTTTTGATGCGGCCCTAAACGATGCGGGTGTCGCAAATTACAATATCATTGCACTGAGCTCTGTTATTCCGCCAAATAGTGAGATCAAGATACACGAAGGTAAGATCGCTAAGCTAGCGGGCGAGTGGGGCGACAGACTATACGTAGTGATGGCCGAAAAACGAGACGATACGCCAAATGCAGAAGTTTGGGCGGGAATTGGTTGGGTACAGGACGAAAAGACTAAAAAAGGTCTTTTCGTCGAACATCATGGTAGTAGCGAGGACAGTGTTCGGAGAGATATTAAGCAAAGCCTTGAAGCTCTCATGGCGACACGAAACGTTGATTTTGGTCCCATACACATGAAAGTGGCAGGCAGTGTTTGTAAGCATCTCCCGGTGTGTGCTTTGGTTGTTGCTGTGTATGAACCAAGTTCTTGGCAGTCGGTAATAGCCCAGAAATAGAAAATTAGGGGGTTGATATGTCAGAAGGCGAACAGTCACAAGATACAACGGACCGAGTAGCTCAAGCTCGAGCGGTTGAGATTGTGCAGGGTGCTCAGCTCACAGAAGAGCAACTCGCCCTCTCAACAACTGTTTACAATGTCTTTCGTGATGAGCACGACGAAGCCATCAAAATAGGTGTTTTTGACAAGGAAACAACTACGTCACTAGAAGATCCAGACACGGTATTGATTCGTTATTCAAGTGAAGAAGGCGATATCTTTGTACCGCTTCTGATTCCTGCCAAAAAGCTCGAGTGGTACAACACGGAGTTGTTTGAGAAGACATATGGTGAGGACACTCCGTTCTACTACTTTGCCCACCCTCCTCTGCCTGATGGTGAAGAACAGCAACAAAAAATTTGGGATGCCCTTCGTACCAAGCTTGACGAGGGGGCCGTTATTATTATGGACCAATATCAAGGTGCTGAAACTGCAAGTGATCGTGTGATGAAAGGTATCACTGGAAGCTCAGGAGACGAAACTATTTTCGAGCTGCAGAAGCTTGGAGGTGGAGATCTTGAGAGAAAAGTAGATATCTTTGTGGCCCCCGTTATGTTTAATGGTGTCAATCAAGTGCGAGAAGCACCCTCAGTTTTCGATATATACGATCAAGCCGTAGCTTCAGGAGAGATTGAGCGCAACGACCGAGATGGCGTGACCTTAGAACGATCTATAGAAGGAGAAGAGGCGGAAAGAATGTGGGAGATTTACGAGAACCCATTCGATGAACTTGGCGAAGAGGATCCTACTTACGCTGGTTTTGATAAAGAGAGCCTTTTAGAAATACTCAAGAATCCCGACGTTGTTAAGGTTGTTAACAGGGTAGACGGCAAGATATCAACACTTTGTTTTTTCGTACAGGACTTTAAGCAGGCGCCATGGTTCAATGCAAGATACTATGAGAAAAACCATCCCGAATATGCTAGCACCAATAATATCTTCATGTTTCCTGGGATAGTTACAGACGAGAATATGAGGGGCGAAAACTACAGTTTAGACGTCATTGACGTTGCTGCAAAGTTGCTTGCAAAAAGAGGCACTAACATATTGATCACATTTGAATGTACCGAAATCAGCACTCAATATATACCACAGATAGTAAAAGCTGCTATTGAAAACAGCGGCGTGGCAGAGGTGGGTAGTCTTGATTCCCCTGTCTCAGTCATGGACTACATGGCTATTGTTAAAAAAGCAGCTTAGAATATTGTCTTAGCTTAGTTTTACTTCAAACTTCCGGAGAAAATCATACGGGAAATAAGAGGTCTTTAGGTGTCGTAATCCCTCGATTCCCAAGTCTTGCTCCCAATTAATTAAGGAAACACCTTTTTTTGCAAGCTCCATAGCCTGGGCGTTCGTCAAGTAGGCATCAAGATTTTGGTGGTCAACAAGCGTTTTTTGAAAGTGGTATATGCCATAACCACTGGATAGTATCTCGACAATTGAAAAGCCTATGTGCTCGCCGTCAATTCGTAAAAATAGGCCCTCTAATCCCAAATCGTTCGCATATGTCACTGCACGTTGTATTGCTGAGTATTCATTCTTTATTTCCTCGGACGATCGGTTTTTACCTTCGGCCCATTGACTAAATATTGCCTGCAACTTGTCGCGAGTGTCCGTGTGCTTAAAATCGATCGGCTCTACGGCTATTCGCTCGGCGTAATGCCTAGAAAGTCTATGGAGTTTATTGCGCCGACCTTTATATTGTTTCCCGAGCAAGGAGGCGTGCTCTGGAATAGAAAATATGTAGTCGTAGCTATCTCGGTCTCTAGTAATTTCAAACCGATCATAATTATCAAGGTTAGCCACCGTAGTCTCAGGTACTAGCTTTAGCGTTGTAGTTAATGCGCGCATGTCGTCAAAGCAATTACTCACGTCATTACTGCCCAATAGCGAGTAGGTGGCCTCTCCGGTTATATAGTCGTCCAGTTGAATTATAAGGTTCCCCTTGAGCATGCTCACGGAAGTTGTTCCATTAACATCCCAAGAAAATAGACTTGAGAAGTTGAAGTCGGAGTACGGTGGATACTTCGAGGTTATTCTTGTGATCTCGTCACGGTGCTCAATAGTGAGTCTTGCAAATTTTGGGAATTCAGGAATATTCATGGCCAGAAACAGATTACGCTTGTGCTATACTTTTTTTGAGGATACAAGATGTTCATTAAATTTCTTTCGTACATTCCTGCCATGGCGGGCGTTGGCATTATTGGCCTATTTGTGCTGATCAACAATCCTAAAAGCTTAAAGAATAAGGCTTTTTTCTTATTAACTTCATCAATCTCTCTTTGGCTATTATCTTTGTTTTTAGCTGATTTGTCCACAAATGAGACTGTTGCTCTTTGGGTTTTGCGGATAGCACTTTTTATGGGAGCAATTATGTATTTTATGTTTTTGCTTTTTGCTTTTGTATTTCCTTATCGTTCACGCATTAGTCGACCTGCTGCTATATTAATCTCGCTGCCAATATTAGTTATGGCTTTAACGTCTTTAACAAGCCTTGTGGTTCCCAGGGTTAGTATTAAGGAATTCGGTGTTCAGCCGGAAGGGATCGGTCTTTTCTATACAATTTCTGACCTGATTGGAATCTGCTATCTGCTTCTTGGCATGCTTGTACTCATGTATAAATACAGGCACTCTAACCAGGAGCAGAAGAGTCAAATCAAGTTCGTGCTACTCGGACTGTTCATTGCGATTATCGCTAATAGCGTAACCGGGTTAGTTCTTACGCTGCTTAAGATTGACACGGATCTAATACTGCTAGGCAGCTTCTCCCTCTTTATTTTTGCGCTCTTTGTTGC
This sequence comes from Candidatus Saccharimonadota bacterium, assembly GCA_036826335.1. Classification (GTDB taxonomy): domain Bacteria; phylum Patescibacteriota; class Saccharimonadia; order Saccharimonadales; family AWTP1-31; genus DAISWP01. Next base: position 54,367 of record DAISWP010000006.1, read on the forward strand.
ATACGCCATAGTTAGGCATAGCTTGTTTGATATTCGTCCCCTTGTTGCAAGATCTGTTGCATATGTTCTTACTACGGTTATGATCGGTGCAACTTTCGGTGTCGTGGCGTTCTCGGTCGTAGATACCGCCCTTGCCAAGATACCGAATAGCATCTTGTATCAAAGAATCATATACACCGTCCTGGCTGTTATGCTGGTTTTGGTTTTCCAACCTACGCTACGCTTTTTTAATCGCATCAGTAACCGTATTTTTTATCGGGATGCTTACGATCCACAAGCGGCACTGGCTGAGCTCAATAAGATATTGGTTGGCAACATCGACTTACACCCATTATTAAAAATGTCATCAGAATTAATTCGCGATACATTCAAAACGAACTATGCGCTATTTGTGGTTGCCGAAGTGTCGTCTGCTAGAGAGCGGTTAATTGGAACCAAGGAGGACATTGATCGTGCCAGTCTTGATCTGATTGAAGCGGAGCTGCCACGGACGCGCGACAAAGTTATAGAAGTAAATAGTTTAGGAGACGGTCATAAAAAACTCAAAGACGTAATGTCGGAGCAGAGCATGGGTGTCGCGGCAAAGTTAACGCTAAGCTCGGGCGGTGACTCTAAAAAAGGATTGATATTGGTTGGTGAGAAATTGAGCGGGAATCCCTACAACAACGAAGACGTTGCATTGATGGAGATTATGGTAGATGAGCTAGTTATAGCCATACAGAATGCTCTTCGTTTTGAGGAGATTCAAGCATTTACAGTCACGTTGCAGCAGAAAGTTGACGAAGCTACGCACAAATTGCGCCTCACTAATGAGAAGCTGAAAGCCCTAGACGAAACGAAGGACGAATTTATTAGTATGGCATCTCACCAATTGCGCACACCCCTCACATCTGTTAAAGGCTATGTCAGCATGGTTATGGAGGGGGATGCTGGGAAAATTACTAAACAGCAACACGAACTGTTGGGCCAGGCATTTGCAAGCAGTCAACGCATGGTCTACCTGATTGCTGATCTATTGAACGTGTCCAGATTACGTACCGGGAAATTTGTTATCGAAAACAAGCCCACGCAGCTGGCTGATGTGATAGAGAGCGAGATAGAACAGCTCAAAGAGGCTGCACAGGGTAAGCAACAAGAACTAACCTTTGTTAAGCCGAAAAGTTTCCCAGAGCTCATGTTAGATGAGACCAAGATCCGACAGGTTATTATGAACTTTACCGACAATGCTCTCTATTACACGCCCTCAGGAGGGCATATTCGTCTCTCGTTGGAAGATAAGGGACAAACCGTTCAGTTCACCGTTGTGGATGATGGTATTGGTGTGCCCAAGGAAGAACAGCACCGTATGTTTACTAAGTTTTACCGCGCGGGGAATGCCCGTAAGGCACGTCCAGACGGCACGGGTCTTGGTATCTTCATGGCCAAGAAGGTTATTGTTGCGCAAGGTGGGGCTGTCATTTTCCAGAGCGAAGAAGGTAAGGGCAGTACCTTTGGTTTTAGTTTCTCGAAGTCTAAACTAAAAGTTCCGGCGAAAGCCAAAGTCCCAAAAGCATCTGACGCTCTAGCTCTCTAGAGTAAAACGCTTGTGACATTGTACACAATAGTATAAAAAGTATTGACAATACGTCATGCTTATGATAAAGTTAAGCATATTCACATTTTGTGGGTGTAACGAGGTAAACGGATCTGTTGCGGAAACGCTACTTATCCAAAAAGGAGATTATTTTATGACACAAGGAATGGACGCTTACCCATCACAACCACCCGTGGCGCCACCTACAGGCCCGCCAGTGGGTGACTCTATGCTATATGGTGCAGGAACAGCGCCAGGTGCTGCTGAGGCTGGCGCACAGCCAGAGCGCCGAGGGCGTGGAAGACTTATCGGTGGTGTGGTTGCCGCGGTAGTCATAGGTGGTGCACTTACGGCTAACGCTATGACTGGTGGCGATGGCGACCAGAAGCATGTCGACTCTAAAGAGTACGCAGCTGATCTACAGGCACAATCTGGCGACCAGGTAGATGTCTGTCCGACGGGCATGTACGATAGTAAGAAGCCTTTTGCACTAGCAAAGAACGTTAAGCCAGGTTACTTACAAGAAGCTCCAAAAGGCAATATCCTCGATAACCCAGAATCATTTATCTCATGGCAATATGGTAGCGAAACTACTGGTGAAAAGGGTGCACTTTGTGCTCTACCAACCGAAGTTGCAACATTTGAACACGTATTCAACCAGTGGGTTGGTACAAACTCAGATGGATCAAAAGTACGACCATTCGACAGTACTTTGGGCGATATTAACGAATTAACAGGCTTCTATGCAATTCATGATGACAAGGCAGAAGCAACTATTTCGTCTGAACCCTTTAAGGCGTTCATGGCCAACTTTAAGCCAAATGAAGAAGCATTAAAAGGCACCTGGAGCCGCTTGCTCTTGAATGGCGAAAAAGTCGCACAACAGCATGTTGACGTAGAGGGTATTAAACCAGGCGACGCACTGATTCTTAAGGGCGATGTCTGGGTAGGCGACGGTAAATACACGTCTAAGTCACAGATCGTTGCAATCCTGGGTGACGGCACCGTTCTTGTTAAGAGATCACTTGGTGTTGAAACAATCGCTCCCGCAGCAAACGCCACAACTACTTCAGAAGCAAACAATGGTGGTGGCGATGCAAGCACCGAAGGTGACCAAGATAGCAACACCGGTGGCGCCTCAAACCAAACGGACCAAAGCGGTGCCAACGGCGACGTAGGTTCATGTTCTCATGGTGTTCCAGGTGGTTGCGATGGTGGCTCTCCTGGCGG
>DAISWP010000007.1:0-24311 GCA_036826335.1 Candidatus Saccharimonadota bacterium
TGAAACGATTAATTCTTGCTTCTCAGTCACCTGCCAGAGCAGCGTTATTAAAACAAGTTGGCTACAGCTTTACAGTGGAGCCCAGCAATTATAATGAAGACATGTCGCTTGCAATGGCACCGGCAGACCTCGCCGTACATCTTGCAACCGGTAAAGCCCAAGATATTGCGAGACAATACGCAGATGCTGTAATAGTCGCGGCCGATACCTTTGTTATATACCAGGGCAAGAATCTCGGGAAGCCGCATACTGAAGCAAATGCAAAAGCTATGCTTCGAAGTCTCAGTGGTAAAACACATCAGATTATTACGGGTATATGTGTTATGGACACAGCGCGCAATAAGACATATGCGGAATCACAGATATGTACTATTCGACTTCGAACAATCACAGATAAAGAGATTGATGACTATGTTGCTACTAAAGAGCCACTAGAAAAAGCTGGTGCCTATGCGATTGGACTCAAGGCGGCAGTTTTTGTTGAGCACATCGAGGGTGACTTTTATACAGTCATTGGACTGCCCCTATCAAGACTAAGCATGATACTTGGCGAATGCGGTGTCGTGCCCAAATGGATAAAAAAAAAGCCCTGTTCGGGCTTTATTTCTTTGGCTTAACTTCGTTGCGGCCAAGACTTTTCTTGGTTTCGCTATACCAAACATGTCGACGCAAAATGGGGTCATACTTACGTAAGCGTAGTTTGTCCGGCGTGTTCATAGTGTTTTTCATGGTGTAATAGTGTCTATGCCCTGTTTCTTCCGAAACAAGACCAACAATTTTGCGCTTATCAGTTTTCTTTGCCATAGATGTGAAATTTTAACAGATTACACTACAATATTCAAGCGTATTTCTGGAGCCATCTTCGGGATTTGAACCCGAGACCCCTTCCTTACCATGGAAGTGCTCTACCCCTGAGCTAAGATGGCACTAGAATGACTCTGGTGCAGGGTGTAGGATTCGAACCTACGAAGGCATAAGCCAACAGATTTACAGTCTGTCGTGTTTGACCGCTTCACTAACCCTGCAAAATACTTGGAGCCGGCAGAGGGATTCGAACCCACGACCTACTGTTTACAAAACAGCCGCTCTAACCAACTGAGCTATGCCGGCCTAAAAATACTGGGTAAGTGTACCAAAACAGGGGTTAAACCACAACCCTTCTCGGACGAAGAACCCTTTTGGGCTTACCAGCAGGCACGATCAATTTGCGCAGTTTCTCGTTCACTTGGTCTGCTTCGGCATCCATATTGTTCTCACGGTATGCTTTTTCGAGTAACTGGTATGTTTCTTTATTTGGCTCAAGTTCAACTGCACGCTGCAAACTTTGTAGCATGAGTTTACCATTGCCAAGTTTTTCCTGTACTTTGGCGTAGGCAATGTGTCGGGCTGCAAATTCATCTTCTAATTTTAGTGCTTGCTCAAATGCAATGGCTGCCTTTTCATAGTTTTCCGTTTCGTAATAGATGAGACCTAGGTTGTGTAAACTTGATGGCGTAGATTCTATACTGCTTGCAATTTCGAAACAGTCTATCGCATCTTTATACTCTTTCTGCTTTGCATAGAGAATACCAAGTCGGTTGTATGCCGCAGCGTTTTTTTGATCAATCTTTAGAATCGTTAGCAATGCTTTCTCGGCGCGTAAGAAGCGGTTTTCTCGCATGCCTTGGTGGGCTATGTCCCACAATCGGCCTACTTTATCGCTGATTTTTCGCGGGAAATCAGATAACTCTTCTTCACGAATTTTGCTGCTGCGGATTGCTATAATCCCAAATCCTAGAACTAATACGAGTTCAAACATTGTGATACGTATTGTACCATGGAATCAAACCTACATGTGCAGTAGCAGGTCTGTCAGTACAAGCTTTGGCGAGGCATTCTTGCGGATGTTTATTTTTGCTTCGAAAGTTAGTTTCAGCGCTCTGTGCCAACGCTTACATGATGCAAGAGAATCTTTTTTTGCTGCTGCGAGCAATGCACCATGACAAATCTGCTCCAGTGCATCCAGCCAACGCAACAGTTTTGTGGTGTCCTTTGATAGGTCGCCAACAATAGATAGCCTCGCAGACAGGGGTAAGCCAAGCACTTCTTTTACTTCTTCAATGGCGCTTGGTGTTGCACTGTCCGACCCATTTAGAATCTGGTCTATGGCGCTGGAGGTCCCATTCGCAAGCGCGAACGCACGCGTAATTAATTCAGGCGCATGACCAAGAAGCGAGTAATGCTTAATTACTTCCTGCAGCGTAGGTTCCTGTATGTGGATATGTTGAGCCCGTGACAGAATGGTCGGCAATAGGCTGCTTGCACTCGTTGCCGACAGTATAAGTACGGTGTTATTCGGCGGCTCTTCGAGCAGTTTCAACAAAGCATTTTGACTTTCGTTTGTTAACTTCTCAGCATTCTGAATAATGCAGACGCGGGCGATTGTTCTTTTACTTGGGACCGTAAGGCGAGTAAAATTTTTTAACGTGCGTATCTCGTCTATGCCAATAGACGCCCCCGAAGATCCGACCATGAGAGCATATTGATTTTCTGCCAGACGATCTATGTCAACCCCAAGCAATGTCGACGCCGTTGTACTGGCCGCAAGCCCTGCTGTCTCGGCCTCTCCACTTACCAGCAGTGTGTGTGCGGGCGCTTTGCAAAATGCCTCGAGTTGTTTCCACGAAACTTTATTTATGAGCATACGCGCCCTTATAGTGCCTTCCAGGCATCCTTAATTTCGCGCGGGAGGTTGCTTGTAAAAACTTTTCGCTCTTTGGAAGGGAGTGTAAGTTCTATGGATGCCGCATGAAGACACAAGCGTCCATAAGGCGCCCCTCCATACACGGTATCTCCTATTATCGGGTGTCCAAGGTATTGCAGATGTACGCGCAGCTGATGCGTTCGGCCCGTGATTGGCCGGAGCTCAACCAACGAACATTTTTCTTGAACATCAACAGTCTTAAAGTGGGTTTGTGCGCTCTTACCATTCGGACCTGCTCGAAATGTAGACGGTTTTTTTGGGTTTCTTTCGATCGGTATATCTATCATTCCCTCAGGAGCTTCTAATGTGCCAGCAATCGCCGCAATATATAATTTCTTAATCTTTCGATCAGCAAATTGTTTTTGTAAAAATGTCTGTGTAATCTGATTTTTAGCACACACAATCAGGCCGCTGGTTGCGCGATCCAGTCGGTGCACGATCCCTGCGCGATTCGTTGCTCTCCAGTCTGAAGAATCATTGAGCCTGCTCTTGATAAATGTTGCTACGGTTGCTTCATTATGGAGTGTCCCCTTCGCATGGGTGAGCACGCCCGAAGGTTTGTCTATAACGATTATGTCTGCATCTTCATAGAGAACGGTTAGAGAGATGTCCGGAACGGGTTGTCTCAACATATGCAGGTCAACAACAATTACGTCTCCAAAGCGGGTTTTATAACTAGAACGTGCAACCATGCCGTTTACGGTGACGAGATCAGTGGCAATGATCTTCTCAAGCACCGATCGTGAATACTGAGGAAACGCAGTAACGAGCGTCCTGTCCAGGCGTTCTCCAATGGTAAATTGTTGCAATGTTTCTTTGTGAGGCATGGTTTTATACGCCTTACCTTAGACCAATAGCGCGTTGAACGTGATCAAGCGTGGCATTTGCAATTGTGTTAGCAGAAACCTCCGACTGATGCAGCTTCTCAGTAAGCTGTGTGTCATCAACACCTGCATACGTTTCCTGAAACCGAACCAAAAAGTCTGTTGTTGCGTCAGCGACGTGTTTCTTGAGGTCCCCGTAGCTTGTTTGACCGGCATATTCCGACGCTATATTATCTACGGTTTCGCCCCTGAACAGGGCAAGTACCTGGAGTAAGTTGCTAATACCTGGCTGTTTTTGGGGGTTAAAGTTTACCGAACCGATGCTATCAGTTGTTGCTCCCATTATTTTCTTTCGAGCAATTTCGGGTGTATCTGTCAAAAATATAACGCCCTTTCCAGTATTGTCTGATTTACTCATTTTCTTTGAAGGGTCCACCAAATCTTTAATACGTAAACCTTGGTCCTTGCCAAAGAATTCATGTTGTTTTTTTACTTCTAGAGGGACGGTGAAGAGATCGCCAAATTGTGCGTTCATTCGCATGGCAATGTCTCTCGTGAATTCCAGATGCTGAGACTGGTCATCGCCCACAGGAACATACGTAGCACCATACAGTAGAATATCCGCCGCCATAAGTACAGGATAATTAAAAAGACCAACGCTCGTGCGTTCAGCGCTCAACTTTGACGATTTGTCTTTATATTGCGTCATTCGAGACATTTCGCCAAAGCCAGTAAAGCAGTCGAGGATCCAGGTTAACTCACTATGGGCAGGCACGTAACTTTGTCTATAAATGCAAACGTCATTATGATCAATCGGGAGCCCAGCCGCTACAAACATGCGCAGATTATTCATAATTTGATCATGTAAGGTCGAGTGGTCGATCGGGGTCGTAAAGCTATGAAGATCTGGAACAAATAGATTGATCTTGTGTTCACCAGCGCGTTTTTTTGCCATGTCTATAAGCGGCAAAAGCGCCCCAAAGTAGTTGCCAATGTGTAATTGGCTATTTGCTCGTAGCCCTGTTAATATCACTGGTTTAGTCATCTCAACATATTATACGATAGGTTAGAGAAAAAACCGCCCAAAGGGCGGCTTTTAAATCAAAAGTAACGTGGTAATTTAACGTTTGGTGAATTGACGCTGTTTACGTGCGCCCTTAAGGCCAAATTTCTTTCGTTCTTTCTCTCTTGGATCGCGGCCAAGCAATTCCGCACGTCGTAATGTTGCTTTCAGGTCTTCGTTCATAATAGCAAGGGCCTTTGCAATGCCAAGTCGTATCGCTTGGGCCTGTCCATTCTGTCCACCACCAGTCACGACGACCGATACGTCATATTTATTATTCTGCTCTAGGACTGTAAAGGGCTTCTGTAGCTCATTGAGCAGTTTTTTACTAGTCGCAAAATACTCGTCTACTGGTTTTTGGTTGACAACGAACACTCCATTTCCAGACTGGAGGCGTACGCGTGCTGTTGCACTTTTTCGTCTACCTAACGCGTAATGATACTGCTTTGCTGCCATTATTTTGAACCTTTCACACTTAAGACTTCTGGTTTCTGAGCATTATGACTGTGCTCACTTGTTTTGTAGACCTTTAGTCGTGCAAGGCGATCAGGGCGCAATTTATTAACAGGGAGCATGCCACGAATCGCTAGAGTAATGACCTGTGTTGAATCCTTAGCCATTTTCTCTTCAAGAGTGGCAGATTTTAGGCCTCCAGGGTAGCTACTGTGTCGGTAGTACATTTTCTTTGTTTCTTTACCGCCAGTAACCTTTAGGTTGTCGCTGTTAATGATTACAACAAAGTCACCATTGTCTACATGGGGAGTGATGGACGGTTTGCCTTTGCCGATGAGCAAAGAGGCAGCCACAGTAGATACGCGGCCCAAAGGAGCCTCTGATGCGTCTATGACGTACCATTTTCGTGCAACCTCGCTTTGTTTTTGGCTATAAGTCTTCATAATTACTTCTTCTCTGCTTTCTTGGTAGCTACCTTGGCGACCGTCTCTTTTGGAGTTTTTGCTTTCTCAGAAACAGCTACCTTTGGCGCAGCAGCTTTTGCTACGGGAGCCTCGTTTAGGTCGTCAACGAATGACACACGCGCCATTTGTGCGTTGTCGCCGCGACGTGTCACTGTCTTTGCAATGCGCAAATGACCGCTTGTGCGTTTCTTGAGCTTTGGCGCTACTTCATCAACGAGTTTGTGCGCGCTATCCAACGTCTGTAGACTACTAATGATTTGACGACGACTGTGAAGATCACCTCGTTTCGCTTTTGTGATAAGCTTCTCGACATAGGGAACCAACTCCTTTGCCTTCGGCAATGTTGTGTTGATAGCTTCCTCACGGACCAATGCATCTGCTAGCCCTTTCAAAAGAGCTTCTCGTTGGTCTCGTTCTCGGCCGAATTTGCGGCCTTTATACCCGTGACGATGCATGCTTTATAACTCCAACTCAGCTAATTTCTCTTTAACTTCATCGAGTGCTTTACTGCCAAAACCTTTAAGATCACGTAGCTCGATATCACTTAGGTTGAACAAATCTTTCAGTGTATGAATTTCATTGTTGATAAGCGCGTTGGTTGTACGTGCTGACAAATTAAGATCCTCAATTGATGTCATAAGTTCCGCTGGATCATCGCCATCAACATTGCTCGCAGGCGAATCACTGTTGCCAGCAGTCATAGGAGCAGGCGCCTCGACACGCGTTTGGCCTGCAAGAGCAGTAAACTGATTGACGAGGATTGCTGACGCCTCTTCGAATGCGTCACGTGGTGTAATTGAACCGTCGGTATCGATAGTAAGAAGAAGCTTGTCAAGATCGGTCATTTGGCCGACACGAGTGTTCTCTACCTTGTAGCGAACCCGCAAAACTGGGCTAAAGATCGCATCAAGTGCAATCATGTCGCTATTTTTGGTCTTGGCTCCCTCTTCGACGGTGCGATAACCGCGACCAGTCTCAACAACGAGATCAATCGTTATTTTGCCCTTTTCGTCACCAATTGTTGCAATTGTTTGGCCAGGGTTAACAACTTCTACGTCAGCATTTGTGGCAATGTCTTTGCCGGTCACGACGCCCTTGCCAGTTTTTGTGAGACGAACAGTTTGTGGCTCATCGCTAAATACACGGAAGCGAAGATTCTTTAGATTGAGCATGATGTCTACGACATCTTCTTTAACACCCTTAAGTGTGGTGAACTCATGTGTTGCGCCTTCAATCTTGAATGAAGTAACGGCGGCCCCTGCTATGCTAGACAGCAATACGCGGCGCAAGCTATTCCCAAGAGTCATGCCATAGCCGGTATGCAGTGGCTCTATACTGAACGTTGCTGACGTTTTGCTGTGGTCGTCGATATTAACGAGTGCTGGCGTGTGAATGTGCTTTGACATAAATTGGTCTCCCTTACCTTGAATAATATTCAACGATTAATTGCTCGTTAATGTCCGCCTCAGCATCCTCTCGCGTAGGCATACTAACAACGGAAACATCAAACTTCTTGCGATTTACTTTTAGCCAAGAGGGTACTTGATCGCTGTTAGCGGGGCTAACATCATCAATCTTCTTGAAGTACTCGTTCTTGGCGCTACTCTCTCGTAGTATAATCTTGTCTCCCTCTGAAACTCTTATTGATGGGATATCAACACGGCGACCATTGAGCGTGAAGTGTCCATGGGTGACAAGTTGTCGTGCTGCGCGGCGGCTGACTGCAAGGCCGCTTCGGTAGATGACGTTGTCTAAACGACGCTCAAGGTAGGCCAAAAGATTTTCACCAGACTGACCCTCACGTCGGCTGGCTTCTTTCATAAGGTTTGAGAATTGCTTCTCCAACAATCCATATAGTCGCTTAACCTTTTGTTTCTCTCGAAGCTGCAGACTATACTGACTTGGTTTATTACGGCCCGCATAGTTTCCGACTTGGCCGGGAGTAGATGTGCGTTTTAAAAGTGCCTTGTGGGCTTTTGGATGTAGTGCATAGCCTTCGCGTCGGCTCATTTTTACAATTGACTGTGTATCGCGTGCCATAAACTAAATCCTTCGTGCTTTCTTAGGTCGAACGCCACCATGTGCGATTCCTGTAACGTCTTTGATGCTCTCTGCTTGGAAGCCTAACGTTGCTAGCGTACGAACAGCTGCGTCACGACCAAGGCCGATCCCCTTTACATAGACGTCGACTTTAGACAGACCATACGCTTGCCGAGCTTCTTGACCGGCTTTCTCTGTTGCAACTTGTGCAGCGTAGGCTGTGCCCTTCTTGGAGCCACGGAATCCACATGCACCAGCGCTCGATGCCGTTAATGCGCCGCCTGCAGTGTCTGTAAACGTGATAATAGTGTTGTTAAAGCTGGCGTACACATGAACCTGCCCGGTTGGTACTGATCGCTTTGCTTTCTTCTTCTTAGTAACTGTTGTATCTGCCATAATTATCCTATGTCTTAGACGCTACCTTTTTAGCGGTACCACCGACAGTAATCTTCTTACCACGGCGAGTTCTTGCATTTGTCTTAGTGCGCTGGCCACGACTTGGCAAACTAGCTTTGTGCCGAAGGCCACGATATGAACCTATATCCTTTAATCGTTTAATGTTGCTGGTAACAATACGCTGCAACTCACCCTCAACGGTGTACTTGTCATTTATAAAATCTTGAATACGGCCAATTTCTGCGTCAGTAAGGTTCTTAACACGAACAGTTGGCTCTACCTTTGCAGCCTCTAGGATATCTCTGCTTGTTTTTGGCCCAACTCCATATACATATGTTAAAGCAATTTGAATTTGTTTCTCACTTGGAATAGTAACGCCAGATATACGCGCCATAAACTAACCCTGCCTCTGCTTATGCTTCGGTTTGAGCTTATTAATGACGTAAACGCGGCCCTTACGGCGTACGATTTTATCGTCTGGACTTATCTTCTTGACACTTGCACGCACTTTCATGCGGATTATGCTCCTTGTTGCTGCAACGCATAACACACTGCTTATTTATGATTTGCGATAGGTGATTCTTCCCTTAGAAAGGTCGTAAGGGGTCAACTCAACCGTAACGCTGTCGCCTGGTACGATCCGAATATAATGTTTTCGCATCTTACCTGCCACGTGAGCTATAATTTGATGCCCGTTCTCAAGTTCTACTCGGAACTGCGTTCCGGGTAATGTCTCCACGATTGTTCCCGTGAGTTCTATTACTTCCTTGTTTACGGCCATAAATATAACTAAGTCTCAAGTTTAACAGATATATATTACTTTTGCAAAGGGTTTTTACGGTTTTTTCTTGACAGGGTTGTTTTCACGCGATTGAACGGGCGGATTCGTCCACGCAACAGCGTACGCCTTGACGATGTTGATGTTGTCTCTTCGGTTGCATCTGTAAAGAAGTCAGGCTGCTCGTACTGATCATACGTGACCATGAGTGCCCTGGACTCTATTTGACGAAGTGTCTCTAATGCTACGGAAACAAGGATGAGGATGCTTGTACCTCCTATGGTTATGTTTGTTTTTAAGAATATCTGTCCAATAATAGGCAGCAACGCGAGAAGCCCCAGAGATATAGCCCCAAAGAGCGTCAGACGGTTAACCACTGCGGACAAATACTTCTCTGTTTGCTTACCTGCGCGGATATCAGCGATAAATCCACCTTGTTTCTGTAAGTTCTCTGCAATTTCTTTTGCATTGAAGGCGATAGACGTATAAAAGAAGGTGAATACAACGACGAGGAGAAAGTAGACTACTGGATATAGATACGGTTGCCACCCGCCTTGCTGAAAGCTCTGAACGCTGGGGTTCTGGAATAATCGGACGAGGGTCGTCCCTAATTCCTGCAATCGCTGACTGGAGTTGCTGACAAGCAGCTGCCCGGCAAAGCTAGGAACGCTCAGGAAAGCAACTGCGAAAATTATCGGGACAACTCCGGCTGTAATTAATTTAACTGGCAAAATTGTGGTTACACCACCATACCCCCTATTACCCTGTACCCTCTTAGCATAATTAACTGTTAGCTTTCTTGATGCTTCGTTCAACTTAACTATCAAAATCGTCACAATTGTCACGAGAACAAGGATTAGTAGCGCGTAAAGGAGTGCGCTGCCACTTATGGGTAGTTGATTCCCAAAAACACTGAGCTTATCGCTCTTTGCAGACAGGGATTCAATCAGCGAAGCTATTGTCTGTGGCAAGCTACTAACGATACCGACGGTTATAATTAAGGATATTCCATTGCCTACATTTTGCTCAGTTATAAGCTCACCAAGCCACATAAGTACCATAGAACCTCCCGTTAGTGCGGCAACCATCAAACCCCATCGCAAAAGAGATGTGTTAGCAGTAATATCGCCCAATCCGCCTATTCTGGTTGCAGATTCGCGAACGAGATATATTGCACCAACTGACTGCACCATAGCAAGCGGGAGGGTTAAGAGACGGGTGTACTGGTTTATTTTTCGTCTGCCGAATTCGCCCTCATTATTTAATGCTTCTAGCTTGGGGATGGCCCTGGTGAGCAGCTGCATGATGATCGAGGCGTTGATATATGGGCCCAATCCCACGAGCATAATTGAAAAGTTGGCTAGTGCTCCACCCGACAAAACATTGATAAAGCTCAGCAGCTGTGGTGAGTCATTTGAAGCAAATACATTTTGCAACACCTGTTGCAGTGTTTTTGCGTCACTCAGTGGAACTGGAATATGTGCGAAAATTCGAAACACAAACAACATTCCCATGACGGCGAGTAGCCGTTTCCTCATGTCACCCGCTCGTAAAGATCGCCAAATAACTTTCCAGCTCATGTATTCCTTCTACCTAACTATATGCGACAGTATATCAGCTTTATTGGTCGCCCAAAAAATACTAATCTGTCTTTTTTGTCTTTTTTGTTGCTACACGAGGTACCTGACCAGTTGCTACAAACGATCCACCTGCCTTCTCTAGTGTCGCAACAGCACTCTTGCTGGCAAGTTGCAGTTTAACTGTTTGCTTAGCTGCATACTCACCGCGCGTTAAAAGTTTCACACGAGTATGAGGGTTTTCTAGAAGGCCTGCTTTAACAAGACTATGGTTGTCGACCGTTGCACCTAGTGATGATATTTGATCGGTAAAAACAACTTCTGCAGCTACTCTATGTGAGCGAAAACCGCGCAGTTTTGGGAAGCGTTGTGAAAGGGGGTTCTGACCACCTTCAAAACCGGGCCTTGCACTATAGCCAGTACGTGCTTTTTGACCTTTTGTTCCTCTTCCAGCCGTTTTACCCTGTCCCGCTGCAATACCACGTCCGACGCGCTTCGTCTGTCTTGATTTAACTGTTTTTAGTTCATTGAATTTCATGCTGCTACCTTTTTAGCCTTCGCTTCAGCTGTCTTTGCTTGTTCTTTGGCAACTTGATTGGTTATCCAGTTCTTTGCGGGTTCAGTAGACTGCAAGGCAGCTAGGGTTGCGTAAGCAGTGTTTGTCTTGTTCGCTGACCCGAGAGACTTACTAAGTGCATTTTTTACCCCAGCAACTTCTAGAACGGTGCGGACAACACCACCAGCTATCAGTCCTGTACCTTGCGCAGCTGGTTTTATGAGTATGCGTGCACCCCCAACTTTTGCAGTTGCTTCGTGAGGTAATGTACCCTTGTACAGATTAATTGTTACCATGTTTTTCTTGGCTACTTCCATTGCTTTTGCAACAGCACTCGTTACGTCGGCGCCTTTTGCAGAACCAATACCAACGCGTGACTTGCGGTCACCTACAGCGGCTAGCGCACGAAATCGAAATCTTCGTCCACCTTTTACGACCCGCGCAAAACGACCAATGTTCAAAACCCGCTCATCAAATAACTTTTCAGCAGGTTGTGCGTCTCTGTTATTTCTTGGTCTGCGATCGTTTGGCTGCATGTTAGAACTCCAATCCTGCTTTACGCGCTGCGTCGGCCAGTGCTTTGACTCTTCCGTGGTAAATACGCCCGTTGCGATCAAAAACAACTTTCTTGATCTTTGCTTTTAGCGCCGCTTTTGCGATCAGTTCACCGATGACTGCTGCTTTCTCGGTCATGCTTCCTGTTGTCTTAAGCCCGGTCGTACTCACATATGCAATGGTTACACGGGTATCGTCATTTATTACCTGAGCAGTGATGTGTCGGTTACTGACAAATACAGATAAACGAGGCCTGTCTGCAGTCCCATAGACTTTTGATCGTACACGAGCTTTGCGCTGTGCGACTTTCTGTAGTGTATGTGCTAATCCGTTCATTTATTTATCCTTACCTGACTTACCGCTTTTTCGTATAATTCTCTCACCAACGTATCGGATACCTTTGCCCTTATAGGGTTCTGGTTTCTTTAAAGATCGTATCTCGGCTGCAACTTGGCCTACCTGCTGCTTGCTGATACCAGATATGGTGATGGTATTCTGCTCTACTACTGCTGTAACCCCTTGTGGGATTTTGTATATAACATCATGTGAAAAGCCAAGATTGAATTTTAGTTCTGATCCTGCGAGAGCAACTCGATAGCCAACACCTTGTATTTCCAGCTGTTTACTAAATCCTGCTGTTACGCCTTCGACCATATTGTTTAAGAGTGCCCGAACCAGTCCATGCTTCGCACGGATTTTTGGCTCATCATTTGCACGTGTAACAATAATCTTGCCATCTTCTTGGCTAACCATAATATCGTCAAGTAGTGGCTGTGAAAGAGTACCTTTTGGACCCACAACAGTTAGCATACCGTCTTCAGCAGTAAGCGCAACGCCATTTGGTATTTCGATGGGTGATTTTCCTACGCGACTCATAATTAGTACACCCTACAAATTAATTCGCCGCCAACACCAGCAGTTTTTGCTTGCGCACCAGTCATAAGACCTTTGCTCGTTGAGACGATAATAATACCACGACCACTTTTAACTGCAGGGATTTCTTTTGCTGAACTATAGTTACGTCGGCCAGGTGTGCTTATTCTGACAATTTCTGTAATTCGAGCATTCTGGTTTTCCGGGTTGATCGAAAGGTGCAAACTTTTTCCAATACTTGCGTCAGTGACGCGAGCAGAATCGAGGTAGTTGTTTTTGACAAGAACTTCAGCAACAGCTTGCTTGATTTTTGAGTGCGGCATAACAACCTCGTTTTTTCGTACGGCAATTGCGTTACGAATTCGAGATAACATGTCGGCAATTGGGTCAGTAGATGTTGTAGACATAGGGCGCTCCTTACCAGCTAGCTTTCGTTACACCGGGGATTTCACCCTTAACTGCATGCTCACGAAATGAAATACGGCTCAAGCCAAACGTTCGCATGTAACCGTGGGGGCGGCCTGTTTCTAGGCAGCGGTTTTTATGGCGCGTTGGTGATGAGTTGCGAGGAAGCTTATGAAGGCCTTCTTGGTCACCCATAGTCTTTAATTCGGCTCGTTTTGCTGCATATTGCGCAATCATCCTTTGACGTTTCAGGTCGCGGGCAATAATAGATTTTTTAGCCATTACTTTCTCTCCTTCTCAAAAGGCATACCTAATTTAGTGAGCAACGCGCGCGCGTGCTCGGGTTGCTGGGCTTTTACAACAAACACCACTTGCAGCCCATGTGTCGTGGTTGTTTCTTCAAATGTAAGTTCTGGGAATACGGACTGATCTACGAGCCCGATGCTATAGTTCCCGCTGCGATCAAAAGCAGTTGTTTTTACGCCGTGGAAGTCACGTAGTCGTGGCAAGACAACGCTAATGAGTCGATCTGCAAATTCATACATTCTGTCACCGCGAAGTGTCACCTTTAGCCCAATTTTATTGCCTTCACGAAGCTTAAATGATGCGATTGATTTTTTAGCAACCGTTTCGATAGGCACTTGCCCAGTAATTTTCTTTAATGTATTGGCAGCTATGTCGATAAGCTTCTTTTCATCCTTAGCGCGGCCAAGTCCAACATTAACAACTATCTTTTGCAACACTGGAACTTGATGAACGTTCTCTAGGCCCAGCTCTTCTTTGAGCTCGCTGACAACAGTAGTTTTGTAGAGATCTTTTAATCGTACTGTGCTAGTTGTATTCATGACTTGATCTCCTTCCCGCTACTCTTGTACACGCGTACTTTCTTGCCATCCTTGGCTAATGTGTAGCTAATTTTTGAGGCTTTTTTGCTTGTTGGTTCGACGATTGCTACTTTTGAAACCCAAATTGGTTTTGTTAGCTCGATAATACCGCCTTGTGGGTTTGTCTTATTTGGCTTCACATGCTTTTTAACAATGTTTATCCCTTCAACAGTAACCTTGTTCAGTGTTGGGTGCGTAGCTATAACTGAGCCAGTTTTGCCCTTGTACTTGCCGCTTCGCACAACAACTGTGTCGCCTTTTTTCAAACGAATCTTAAAGATAGAAGTATTCATTATAGGACCTCCGGTGCTAAGCTAATGATCTTTGCATAGCCTAACTCACGCAGTTCTCGTGGGACTGGGCCAAAAATACGAGTAGCTTTGGGGAGCTTGTCTTCTCCGATAACAACCGCTGCGTTATCGTCGAACTTAATTGTTGACCCATCTTTGCGCTTAATTGGACTCTTTGTCCGCACAACGGCGGCCCTGATGACTGACTTCTTTTTCACGTTACCCTGCGGGTTGGCTTGCTTAACTGTTGCTACGATAACGTCACCAACGCGTGCATACCGTCTTCGCGTACCACCAAGGACACGAATGCAAAGAATCTCTTTTGCACCGCTGTTATCACAGACACCAAGACGTGATTCTTGCTGGATCATTTCTTCTCCTCTGTTGCGACATCGGCGGTGACTGTTTCAACTGAATCTGCTGCAGTTATAATGGCACGCCCAACGACTGACTGTAGCGTGTATCGTTTTCGTGCACTGATTGGGCGGCATTCTGCGATCACAACAGTATCACCTTGTTTTGCTTCGTTCTTTTCATCGTGAGCCATAAATCGCTTCGTCACAGAATAAGCTTTTCGGTAAATTGGGTGCGTTTTGTGTGCATGAACAGCAACGACAATTGTCTTGTCGGCTTTATCGGATACGACTGTACCGGTGAGTGTCTTTGCCATTATAGTGTCTCCTTGCTGAGCTGTTCGCTTAGTACTGTTAGCATGCGCGCTAGATCTTTTCGTTTATTACGGATAAGACGCACATTCGTTTGTTCTCCCATGTGCACACGACGTCGCAATTCAGAAATTTCATCGCGTAGCTTTGTGCTTTCTTTTGTTAGATCTGCGGTCGAGTATTTTCGGATGTCAGTGATTTTCATAACTACACCTCCTCCTTAACCAGGAATTTGGTTTTAACAGGAAGTTTATGACTTGCAAGACGCATTGCTTCGCGTGCAATTTCTTCACTAACACCCTGCATCTCAAATAAAATTGTTCCCGGTCTTACTTTTGCTACAAAGAACTCTGGATTTCCTTTTCCGCTACCCATCTTTACATCTTGTGGTTTTCGAGTAACAGGAGTGTGCGGGAATATGCGAATCCAAATTTTTCCACCACGCTTAATGTAGCGAGTCATAGCTTGACGAGAAGCTTCGATCTGACGAGAGGTAATTCTTTCAGACTGCATGCTCTGCAGTGCAAAATCGCCAAAGGCAATATAGTTTCCCGACGTCGCAACGCCACGAATTCTTCCCTTTCGTACTTTTCGGAACTTTGTTCGTTTTGGGAGTAACATTATGCCACCTCTCCCTTATAAATCCAGACCTTTACGCCAATAATTCCAGCAGCTGTTTTAGCGCCAACTTGTCCGTAATCGATATCAGCACGCAATGTATGTAGTGGTACGCTACCCTGCACTTCTTTCTCTCGTCGAGACATTTCTGCGCCATTAAGTCGTCCTGCAACTTCGATGCGAATGCCCTTGGCGCCTGCACGCATTGTAGCTGCAGCAGTTGATTTAATTGCGCGTCGGAATGAAATTCTTCGCTCAAGCTGATGTGCAATGTTCTCAGCTACCAACTTTGCTTGTAGTTCTGCTTTTTTAACTTCTTCAATGTTTACGCGCGTTGGGACACCATAAATTCGTTCGATCGTCTGCTTTAGTTCTTGAGCTCCAGCACCGCCACGCCCAATCACCACACCGGCTTTCGCAGTATGAATTGTTACGCTGACAAGATTTGGTGAACGTTCAATATCAACTTTGTTAATAGCTGCACGACTGCCAAGCTTTACGGCAATCATTCGGCGAACCGACAAGTCCTGCTTCAAATAATTTGCATAATCACGCTTGTTTGCGAACCATTTGCTTCGCCAGTCCTTATTGACTTGAAGACGCATGCTAATAGGGTTAACTTTTTGGCCCATTATTTCGTCTCCTTAGCTTTCTTTACTGCAGGTTTGGCCACAACGGGGGCTTTCTTTTGTCGGATTTCACCATCTACTACGACTCTAATATGACTCGTTCGACGTTGAAATGGTAAGGCACGTCCGTGTGCTGCTGGACGATATCTCTTAAGACGGACACCTGGTGTTACAGAAATTTCAGTTATCATGAGCGTCTCAGCCTTATAGTTATGGTTGTGCTCTGCATTTGCGCGCGCGCTCTCTACGACTTTTGTAACAGGCAGTGCTGCGCGACGTGGCACATGAGACAGAATAACAAGCGCATCGGCGACGCTACGGCCGCGAACTAACGCAGCAACCACGCCTACTTTACGTGGACTCATGCTAACACCTTTCGCAATTGCTCGTACTGCCATGGTATCTACCTTTGACCCTTCGCTAACTTACCGCCATGACTTCGAAACTTCCGTGTCGGAGAAAATTCACCGAGCTTGTGGCCGACCATATTTTCAGTAATAAAGACAGGTACGTGCACTTTGCCATTATGCACAGCAATGGTTCTACCTACGAAATCTGGTGACACGGTGCTCGCACGAGCCCATGTTTTGATGATCGTTCGGTCTTCACCACCTAAAGCTGCTACTTTCTTAGCAAGTTTAGGGTCTACAAATGGTCCTTTTTTCAGTGATCGACTCATCGCTTATTTCCTCTTCGCCATATGACGGCTTTTAACAATAAATTTATTCGTACTCTTACGTCGTCTTGTCTTGAACCCAAGTGTTTTTTGACCCCATGGAGTACGCGGATCTTTGGCGGTACCATGACGACCACCGTCACCACCACCGTGCGGGTGATCTGCTGCGTTCATAACAACACCACGTACACCTGGTCGAATACCTTTGCGACGATTACGTCCCGCTTTTCCGACTTTAATGTTCTGATGCTGTTCATTGCCGATGCGGCCTATCTGAGCGGTGCATTCAACAAGTATCATACGAACTTCACCACTTGGCAGCTTTACTTGTGCGTATGCGCCCTCTTTAGCCATAAGTTGTGCGCCAGTTCCGGCAGCACGAACAAGCTGTGCGCCTCTGCCAGGTTGCAGCTCGATTCCATACATTGTGCTTCCAAGGGGGATATTCTTGATAGGTAGCCTATTGCCATTTTCGATCGGTGCTTCTTCGTCGCTAACAAGCTTTTGACCTACAGTCATATCTTTTGCAGCGAGTACGTAATGATACACACCCTTATCGTCCTTGATACGAGCAATGCGTGCACTTCGGTTTGGGTCATACTCAATCGCTTCTATAGTTGCCGTCGTGCCCGGTGCCAGGCCAAAGTTAACAATTCGGTAGAATTTACGAGCACCACCACCACGATGACGTACCGTAATACGACCCTGGTTATTGCGGCCATTACCACGTCGCTTGACCATGCGCAAAGACTTGGGGCCACCACCCTTGACCGTGATTTCGCTCATATCTTGAGTTGTCATGCCACGGCGACCAGGAGTCGTAGGGCGATATAGTGTAATAGCCATTACTTTGTCTCCTTGTCTTTCTTACTGCCGGCCTTTTTGCTTGTTTTTGGCTCATCACTCTCAAAGATCGGTATACTATTGCCTTCTTGCAAGGTTACGTATGCTTTCTTCAGGTTATTTCGCTTACCATTGATAGCTTTGCTTCGCTTGCGGTAGCTCCGTACGGCCTTGCCCTTCATGACGACAATGTTCACGCTATCTACTGCAACAGTAAACTGACTTGCGACAGCCTGAGCAACAGTAAGCTTGTTTGCTGTCAGTGGAACATCAAACACATAGACGTGTCCTTTTTGACTCAAGCCATACGCTTTTTCGCTAATTCGTGGTTTCAAGACAATGTCGTTCATCATTTCTTTTCTCCAAGCCACTCATGTACGGATACAAGTGCATCCTTAGTCATGATAATAGTATCGGCATTCAAGATATCGTATACATTAAGGTAGGTCGCTCGAACTAAAATGACGTTCTGCAGGTTCCTCGTAGCTCTGGTAACGGTGTCAGTCTTTTCACTAACGACCACTAGGATGTTGCGCGTAGCACCTAATTTTTCAAGTAATTTCACGGCCCCTTGTGATTTGCCATCTGCACAAACAAAATCTTCAACAATCTTTATCTGTTCAGTCTTTAGAGACAATGCTTGGCGCAAGGCAACGCGCTTGGCCTTAACGGGCAATGCTTTTGTGTAATTTTCTTCACCAGTTGGGCCGAAAACAATACCACCACCACGCCAAATTGGGTTTCGTGTAGAACCGAAACGAGCACGGCCCGTGCCTTTTTGCTTCCAAGGCTTTCGCCCACCACCACGAACAAGCCCTCTTGTCTTGACGACAGCAAGATTGCCTCTACCGTTGGAAAGATACGCTTGGTAAGCTTGCTTTAGTAATTCGTGACTCGTGACCTCTATGCCAAAAACATCCTTGGCTAGCTTGGCTGCAACAGTGGCTTTGGTGCCTGTCTTTGTGTAAGTAGCTGCTGATGTGCTCATTTTTCAGCTCCTTGCAGTAAAACAAGACCTTTGCGCGGGCCGGGCACAGCCCCCACCACGCCAATCACGTTTAGTTCCATGTCTACAAGTGCGATTTTAAGGTTCTTTACACTGACTTTCTTATCACCAAGCTGTCCAGCCATTCTGGTTCCCTTAAAAATGTGTTGTGGGTACATAGAGCCAATTGATCCTGGACGGCGATAACTACGGCCACCATGCGTCTTGCGACCACGATGGAAGTTATGACGACGAATCGTTCCTGCCCAACCCTTACCCTTACTTGTCCCGGTTGCTTTTACGCTGTCACCAATCGAAAAGACCTCTGCGGTGAGATTGTCCCCGACCTTGAGGTCTTCTGGTAGTTCTTCTGTTCGAATTTCGCACATAATTGGCGTTGTCGCCTTGGCCGCCTTGAGATGACCCGCCATAGGCTTGTTAATTTTCTTTGAGTTGCCAAAACCAAGCTGCACCGCACAATAACCATCGACATCGAGGTTCTTAAGCTGTGTGACCGTGTTTGGCTCAGCAGAAAGCAACGTAACACCAACAACGGTACCGTCTTCTGAGACTGTACTTGCCATACCAATTTTTCTAGTGATGAGTGCTTTCATGCTTTCCTTTTGTATGATTTTGTCCAAAGCGCAAGAAACTAAAACGCTTGGTGCTAGTGGTATTCACCTCTGTTAATGGATGATGAACCTTCTAACGATCCAAGGACACAAATTGAGATACCATAACAGATTACCAGAAGATACCCATATCTGTCAATCCGTTGTGTATTCTACGTTATGTTTTATAGCCGGCTAGTATCTAACAATAACGCCCATCGGTAACCAAAACCCAATAAACATAGCTAGCAGAAGAAGCGCATATTCTATTTTGCGATCAATTCGAAAATGGTCGTGTGAGGCAAAAACAAGACCGAGGACTAGCCCTACTGGTACAGGGATTTGTGTATTAGAGTCAACATTAGCAAGATACAGCCATTGTGATCCTACAATCAAAAATAGCGTGAGCTTAAGAATATAGGTGGTATCCATTTCTGGTCTATTTTTTGATTTTGTTTTTTTCATACGAATATAGTTAGCTTATATACTTATGCTTTATTTTGCAATGTACCAACGTAGTCTCTTGCGTACTACATCTTTATTTCAGCATCACAACCAGCAGGAAGACTGATATTCATCAGTGAGTCGATCGTCTTTGGGGTTGGATCTAGAACGTCAATAAGGCGCTTGTGAACGCGCATTTCGAATTGCTCACGGCCTTTTTTGTACACGTGCGGGCTCTTAATGACTGTAAATACCGTTCGTTTTGTTGGTAGTGGTATTGGTCCTGCAATCGTTGCGCCAGTTCGCAAAGCGGTATCTACAATCTGCTTTGCTGACTGATCAATTACTTTATGATCGTATGCCTTCAGGCGAATACGAATACGTTGTTTAGTGCTCGCTGTCGCAGGCTCTTTCTTTACTTCTGCCATGTATTGGCTCCTTCTTTCTTGCGATGTAACATCTTTAGCTGGCTATAGAGAGCGTTGCTAACGACTTTTAGTCATCACGATTAGTTTACGTAGGATATTTTATAACAAATAACACGATCATTCAACCATATCGCCGATTCTATACTGCCACTCTATGCCACATCTTGGCCTGAACCGGGCATGCGATAGTCCGCCTGGACTTCTTGCCAAGTCCCTAGAGGCCAGATGAGAATTTCTTTTGGCCCGGGTCCGACAGACCCACCCATGCCGACATATGGTTCTTGCAACAGCTTATGCGCAGCAGCGATATCGACAGTCGTATGATCATCAACTTCTGACGTCATTACAATTCCACCGAGCTCAGGCGTCAACCTACAAACTTGTTCTGAGCAGCTACAGTCAAATCTCTCACCAACTGTGACAATATAGTCTTGTTTAACACTGATCTCTAAACTCATTGCTTAACTCCTCTTTGGGAATACATTACACCAACCCTGGTCAAATAAAAAGAGCGACTGTTTTGGTCGCTCTTTTACGGCTTCTCGGTAATCTAGGTTAGATTACTTGTTGATTTTGGTAACAACACCAGCACCAACAGTGCGACCACCTTCGCGGATAGCAAAGCGTAAGCCTTGTTCCATTGCGATTGGTGCCAATAGTTTTACCTTAAAGGTGATTGTGTCACCAGGCATAACCATTTCCTTGTCGGCAGGAAGTTCAACTTCACCTGTTACGTCCGTGGTTCGGAAGTAAAACTGCGGCTTGTAGCCCTTAAAGAATGGTGTGTGACGACCACCCTCTTCTTTGGTGAGAATATAAACTTCTGCGTCAAACTCGGTGTGTGGTGTGATAGAACCTGGTTTGCAAAGAACTTGGCCTCGTTCAATATCATCACGCTCGATACCTCGTAAAAGAATACCAACGTTATCGCCAGCTTGGCCTTGATCTAGGTTCTTTTTGAACATTTCAACACCAGTCACTACACTCTTGCGAGTATCGCGAATACCAACGATTTCGACTTCTTCGTTTACTTTTACGACACCCTGTTCAACACGTCCAGTTGCAACAGTACCACGACCCTTAATGCTAAAGACGTCTTCAATAGGCATGAGGAATGGCTTGTCGAGTTCTCGCTTTGGCTCTTCGATATAATCATCAAGTGCTTTAACAAGCTCCATGATTGCATCTTCATTAGCTGCGTCGCCCTCTAGTGCTTTTGTTGCAGAACCCTTGATGATAGGCGCATCTTCGTCGTAGCCGTTCTTAGCAAGCAGCTCACGAATGTCCATTTCTACAAGCTCTACAAGTTCTGCATCAGCAATATCCATTTTGTTCATGAAGACAACGATCTTAGGCACACCAACTTGTCGAGCCAATAGCACGTGTTCACGTGTCTGTGGCAACGGACCGTCGTTTGCACCAACAACCAAAATTGCACCATCGATCTGAGCTGCACCGGTAATCATGTTCTTGACGTAGTCGGCGTGGCCTGGCATGTCGACGTGCGCGTAGTGTCGCTTTTCGCTCTCGTACTCTTGGTGAGATGTAGCG
The DNA here is from genome assembly GCA_036826335.1 of Candidatus Saccharimonadota bacterium. Taxonomy (GTDB): domain Bacteria; phylum Patescibacteriota; class Saccharimonadia; order Saccharimonadales; family AWTP1-31; genus DAISWP01. The sequence goes on from DAISWP010000007.1 coordinate 21,352, forward strand.
ATGGTTATACCACGAGCCTTTTCTTCTGGCGCGTTGTCAATCTCGTCGTAGTTAATTTTCTTGTTTACGTCGCTCGGAAGCTTTTTTGCCAATACAGCAGTGATTGCTGCTGTTAGCGTTGTCTTACCATGGTCAACGTGACCCATAGTACCAACGTTTACGTGTGGCTTGCTTCGATCAAAATCTGCCATTTAATTATGTCTCCTCTTAATTAATTTTTGCATAAGCATATTAAACTCATGCGAGTTACCTGTAAATTATAGGCAATAAACAGGGGTTTGTAAAGTGTTTGGTCTGAAATTATTTAGCGTTCTTTGCAATAATTGCTTCAGCGACGTGGTTTGGAACATCTGCATAGTGGTCTAGTTCCATACTGCTGCTCGCACGACCCTGGGTATTGCTACGTAAGTTGGTTGTATAGCCAAACATTTCACCAAGGGGCACAAATGCAGTAATCTCCTTAATGCCAGCACTCAGGTCTTCCATTGATTCAATGCGACCTCGCTTACTGTTAAGGTCTCCAATAACATCACCCATAAATTCTTCCGGAGTAACAACAACAACCTTCATAACTGGTTCAAGCAATACGGGCGATGCTTTCTTGACGCCTTCCTGCAAAGCCATCGAGCCAGCAATTTTAAAGGCCATTTCACTTGAGTCAACCTCGTGGTAACTTCCATCATACAATTCGGCTTTGATGTCTACGACAGGATAACCCGCAAGAACACCGTTGCTCATCGCCTCGACAATACCCTGTTCTACAGGTTTTATGTACTCGCCAGGAACCACACCGCCCTTAATTGAATTAATGAACTCGAAGCCTTTGCCGGCCTCGTTCTGGCTAAGACGCAACCACACATCGCCATATTGTCCACGCCCACCGGACTGACGAATAAATTTACCTTGTACTTCAACAGCATCTTTTCTGATTGTCTCTCGATAAGCTACCTGCGGTTGGCCAATATTAGCTTCTACGTTGAACTCTCGTTTCATACGATCCACTAGAATTTCAAGGTGGAGTTCACCCATACCGCTAATAATCGTCTGGCCAGTTTCATCGTCTACGCGAATTCGGAATGTAGGGTCTTCTTCTGCAAGCCGCTGGAGCGCAAGGCTCATCTTTTCTTGGTCGGCCTTGGTTTTTGGTTCGATAGCAATAGAAACTGGTGGTTCGGGGAATGTTATAGACTCTAACACGATAGGATTTGTAGTGTCGCACAATGTGTTCCCAGTTGTTGTGCCTTTTAGCCCAACAATAGCTGCAATATCACCAGCACCAACTTCGTCTACATCTTCACGCTTATCAGCTTGCATGCGGACAATACGGCCAACTCGCTCTTTCTCTCCTGTAGAACTGTTAAGGATATAGCTACCGCCCTTCAGGGTGCCCGAGTAAACACGGAAGTATGCGAGTTTCCCAACAAATGGATCCGTGGCAATCTTGAAAGCCAAACCAGAGAATGGTTGATCTTCAGAGGGTTTTCGCTCTACTTCGTCACCAGTTTTTGGATGCGTTCCCCATGTCCCACCGCGATCTAATGGGCTTGGCAGCAAGTCGACAACAAGGTCCAACACTTTTTCTACGATTACACCGCGACCATCGCCACCGGTAACAGCAAAGAAGTTGCCAGACAATACTGCTGTACGGATGGCCTGTTTAATGTCATCTACACTAAGACCTTCTTCGCCAACTTCGAAATATTTCTCGAGCATGGCTTCATCTTCGGCAACAGCATTCTCTATGAGCAGACTTCGTGCTTTCTTCACTTGATCGGCCATATCTTCAGGGATATCGCCTTCTATCAATTCATGGTCGGTGAAGTCTTTGTAGGTGTAGGCTTTCATCGACACAAGGTCGACAATGCCGTTGATTGACTGTTCAAAACCAATTGGCAAATGAATTGGGAACGCATGCTTGCTAAGTCGATTATGAATAGACTCGAGAGATTTGTAGAAATCACCACCAGTTTGGTTAATCTTGTTGATGAAACAGATACGTGGCACGCCATACTTAGTCGCCTGACGCCATACAGTTTCGGACTGACTCTCAACACCCATTTTGCCATCGAAGACAACAACAGCGCCATCCAGAACACGAAGGCTTCGCTCTACTTCCACAGTAAAGTCGATGTGTCCTGGTGTATCAATAATGTTAATTTGTCGGTCCTTCCAATAGCAAGTAACCGCAGCAGACACAATGGTGATACCACGCTCTCGCTCTTGAGCCATCCAGTCTGTCGTAGTCTCTCCTTCGTGAACAGCCCCAATTTTGTGCTTGAGACCAGTTCTGTAGAGAATTCCCTCGGTTGTAGTTGTTTTACCTGCGTCAATATGCGCAATAATGCCAATGTTTCGAATTTTATCTAATGTATACTTCTTTGCTGCCATCGCGTTCCTTGCTTAATGTTGTCTGTTTATGTCTACTAGAACCGAGCGAAGTGAGCGAAGGCACGGTTGGCCTCGGCCATCTTGTGTGTATCTTCTTTTTTCTTAACGGCAGAACCGGCAGCATTGTATGCGTCTACTAGTTCTAGCGCTAAACGATCTTCCATACTCATGCCTTTGCGTGCTCGAGCCGCAGCAACAAGCCACATGATGGTAAGGTGTGTCTGGCGTTGCCCTTTAACCTCAAAGGGAATCTGGTAGTTTGCGCCACCAACACGACGAGAACGAGTCTCTGTGTGCGGCTGGACATTCTTAATGGCTTGATCGAATACTTCTAATGGGTTCTTCACTTTTAGCTTATCGGCAGCTTTTTGCATTGCACCGTACACCAATCGTTCTGCAAGCTGTTTTTTACCATCGAGCATAACTCTGTTGATGACTTTTTGCACCATAACACTGTTATAGATGCGGTCTGGCTCGATAGGGCGGACTAATGATTTAGTGACTTTGCGTGGCATTATTTGCTCTCTTTCTTGGTGCCGTACTTACTGCGACCACGTTTGCGGTTTTGTACA
>DAISWP010000007.1:24321-24797 GCA_036826335.1 Candidatus Saccharimonadota bacterium
TGTACACCCTGCAGGTCAAGGCTCCCACGAACGATATGATATCGGACACCAGGTAAATCAGGTACTCGGCCACCACGAACGAGCACAACGGCATGTTCCTGAAGGTTATGGCCTTCGCCGCCAATATATGCCCAAACTTCGTATCCATTCGAGAGGCGCACACGTGCTACCTTACGAAGCGCTGAGTTTGGCTTTTTTGGCGTCTTGGTAGTTACCTTTACACACACACCTCGTTTGAATGGTGCATGCTTATCATAGTTTCTTGTTTTTAGGTTGTTAACCACACGCTGCATAGCTGGCGACTTACTTTTGCTTGTCGCTTTGCTGCGGGGTTTGCGGACTAATTGATTTATAGTTGGCATAGACTCTCTACTCTAACAGGTTTATTCTTGATCGTCAATCTGATCAACTTCTTCATGGAGGGGCAATGCACCCGTACCAACCGGTATCCTTCGACCAAGGATAACGTTTTCTTT
>DAISWP010000007.1:24807-42690 GCA_036826335.1 Candidatus Saccharimonadota bacterium
CAAATGATCAACTTTTCCACTCGTTGCTGCACTAATAAGTACACGTGTTGTGTCTTGGAAACTGGCAGCACTAAGGAATGAATCTGTAGACAATGAAGCTTTTGTGATACCAAGGAGCAGTTGGATGTATTTAGCCGGATTCTTGCCCTCTGCGACAAGTCGCTCATTTGTTTCTATGACAGATAGTTTGCTCACCGTGTCACCGATAACAAATTCAGTATCACCAGCTTCTTCGATTTGAACTCTACTAAACATTTGCCTGACGATGATTTCTAGGTGCTTATCGGCAATGTTTTGACCTTGGCTAGCAAAAATACGAAGAACTTCGTTCATGATGTAGCGCTGGGTTGACTCAACACCCTTCAAGCGCATGAGCTCATGAAGATTGATCGAACCATTTGTCAGTCGTTGACCTGGGATAACTTTATCACCATCTTTTACGACGACTTGTTTATAGCCCGGGATTTCGTACTTCACGGCACCCTTCTTGGCAGGAGTAATGATGATAGCCTTCTTAGTCAGTTCGGCTTTACCCGCAATTGGGGCGATGAGTGGTTCCGCACCACCTTCGGCGCTCGCTACAACATCACCAATAGCAACGTCTGTGCCACCGGCAATTTGCGGTGTTCGTGCTTGCAATGGTAGCTCAACTTTTGCATCTTCATCTGCATTAATCTGCACAATATTACGCTCACCCTCTTCCCATGTGCTCACAACACCTTCAATATCAGCAAGGAACGCTTGGCCCTTAGGTGTGCGGACTTCAAAGAGCTCCTCAACACGAGGGAGACCAGTGGTAATATCTTCTCCTGCAACACCACCAGAGTGAAATGTTTTTAGGGTAAGCTGCGTACCTGGTTCGCCAATACTTTGAGCTGCGATGACACCGACTGGGTGATGTGAAGCAACCAATTCGCCAGTTGCAGGGTCGAGACCATACGACTTTCGCGAAACACCACGGACGCTGCTACAACTTAGCGCGCTTAGGATCTTCACACCGTCTAGGTCTGCCGTAGCATCAATTTTGTCAGCAATTTCTGGAGTTATGAGTTGATGCTTCTTTATGATGCCCTTAACTTCGTTTGCTACAAAACGACCCCGAAGTCGAGACGCATAGCTCACGCCAATTTCTGCCGCATCAGCTCGATGAATAGCAAATCCAGGATCTTCACAATCTTCATCAACAGTGAATACGTCTTGGCTTACATCAACCAAACGCCGTGTAAGGTAGCCTGAGTCAGCTGTCTTAAGGGCGGTGTCGATCATACCCTTACGAGCACCACGTGTTGCAGTAAAGTATTCCAAAGGATTAAGACCATATTTGTAGTTAGAACGAATCGGCAGCTCAATTGGACGCCCGGTTGCATCGGTTGTAATACCAAGCATACCAACAGCGGTCATAACCTGGCCGATATTTCCTCGCGCACCAGATACAACTGCAATAGACATAGCACTGTCTTCATTGACGAATTGTTCACTTAAGACACTCTGCACTTCAGAGACAACATCCTGCCACGTCTCAATAGTCAAACGATATCGCTCATCATTTGTGATAAAGCCTTCTTCGTATTGACTGCTAATCTCACTCGCTTTGTCCTCACCCTTGTTTAACAGCGCTTCGAGGTTTGGAATTTCACTAAAGTCATCCATACCCATAGACAAGCCCGAGTATGTTGCATACTCAAAACCTAGATCCTTGAGTTTGTCTGCAATTTCAGCGGTTTTTGCTTGACCATATTTGGCATATACCTGTGACATGACTGCCGCTAGACGTTTCTTGGTCATTGGCTGGTCTTGGTATGTAAAGTCGTCCGGGAACAACTCGTTGAACAGAGCCCGTCCCAATGTCGTCTCGCGACGTTCGCCACGAAATACGATATTGATTTTTGACTGCAATACGATCGTATTGGCATCGCGCGCCATGATTGCTTCGTCAATGCTGGAGAACGAGTATGTTCGCTTTTGTGCCAAGCCAGGACGCTCGTAGGTTAAGTAGTAACACCCAAGCACAATATCTTGTTCGATATGCAATATTGGTGAACCATCGGCGGGTTTGAGGAGGTTCTTGTTCGCTGCCATGATCTCGTGTGCTTCTTTTTGAGCAGCATCGCTCAGTGGCAAGTGTACCGCCATCTGGTCGCCATCGAAGTCAGCGTTAAAGCCCTTACAGACAAGTGGGTGGAGCTGAATAGCCTTACCTTCGATGAGCACTGGTTGGAATGCCTGGATACTCAAACGGTGAAGACTTGGTGCACGGTTAAGAAGTACGTACTTACCCTTGATTACTTCGTCCAGAGCGTCCCAAACTGGTATCTCACCAGCCTCGATCATGCGTGTCGCCGATCGAATGTTATGCGCAAACTCGTTTGTAATAAGATAACCAATCACAAACGGTTTAAATAGCTCTAATGCCATCATTTTAGGAAGACCACATTGGTTGATGTGCAGTTCAGGGCCGGCAACAATAACGGAACGACCCGAGTAATCAACACGTTTTCCGAGTAGGTTCTGGCGGAAACGACCCTGTTTCCCCTTAAGCATGTCGCTAAGGCTTTTCAGTCGGCGGCGCTGACCTGTTGCGGCAACTGCCCGGCCACTTCGGGCGTTATTATTGTCAATTAATGCATCAACAGCTTCTTGTAGCATGCGCTGTTCATTGCGCCTGATTACTTCTGGAGCATTTAAGTCGATGAGTTTCTTTAGTCGATTATTACGGTTAATCACTCGACGATAGAGGTCGTTTAGATCACTTGTGGCAAAACGGCCACCGGTGAGCTGGACCATAGGACGAAGATCTGGAGGAATGACAGGGAGAACAGTAACGCAAAGACTTGCTGGTGTAATACCGGCACGGTGCATACTTTCAAGCAAGCGGAGTCGTTTCATCAGCTTCTTCTTGCGCTGACCCTTGGCCTCATCTGCTTCTTTGGTGAGTACTTCTATGAGGTCAGCCAGATCGACATTGTCAAGAAGGTCTTTGAGAGCTTGCCCGCCCATGCCAACTTTAATAAGTTCACGGAGTGAGTCGGGCAGATTACGATAGTCGGTCTCGTTAATCAACTGTAGGTAGACGAGATTATCTAGTTGTTGTTTTATCTGTTCATATTCGACAGTAACATCTTCAAGCTCTTTGGTTTGCATTTCGGCAAGCGCTTTGACATTGGCGCCTTCTGCTTTAGCCTGTTCCTCATAACGAATCTTGATCGCCTCTTTGGCTGCGTTAAATTCTGCTTCTTTATCAGCCAACAGTTGATTTCGCTTTTCTGTATCTACTGACTTGATGATGTAACTTGCAAAATATGCAACGCGCTCAAGATTTTTGACGGTCATGCCGAGCACAAGCCCGATTGCAGATGGTGTACCGCGCAAGAACCAAATATGAGCAACTGGTGATGCTAAGTTGATGTGTCCCATTCGTTCACGGCGAACAATAGATTTAGTAACAACTTCGCCGTTCTTATCTACTGCAGCTTCGCGAGAACGAACACCTTTATATTTTGCGTCATGAGGGCTAATATCCTTTACAGGACCAAAGATGCGTTCACAGAACAATCCGTCACGCTCTGGTTTTTGCGTTCGATAGTTGATTGTTTCTGGCTTTGTTACTTCGCCATATGACCAGTCGAGAATGTCCTGCGCACTTGCGACTGCAAGCCGGACAGCATCAAAGTCGGCAATATCGGTTCCGGTTGAATATCGTCGCATTATAGTTTCTCCTCTTTTGCAACATCTGTTGCGATACTTAGATCTTCTTCTTGTGTTTCTGTAGCAGCAATGTCCTCAGAAACTGAGTCTTCGATATCCAGAATTTCAAATTCATCGATCGCAGCATCTTCAGTGACATCTACTTCCGACGCCTCTGGTGCGGGCACGTCCACCTCAGACTGATGGACACCAGCGTCTTTGATGCTTTGTGCCAACACATTCTCGGCGTCGACAACGCTATCTGAGCTCACTAGATCTACCTTCAGGCTAAGACCTTGCAGCTCTTTGACAAGCACATTGAAGCTTTCTGGAATCTTTGGTCCGACAATTTCAGTCCCCTTGATGATGGATTCATAGGCCTTTGAACGACCGTACACATCATCAGATTTAATGGTAAGCATTTCTTGCAGGGTGTTCGCAGCACCATATGCTTCTAGCGCCCACACTTCCATTTCTCCAAAGCGCTGACCACCATTTTGTGCCTTACCACCGAGTGGCTGTTGTGTGACCATGGTGTATGGACCGGTAGATCGGGCATGTATCTTGTCTGCAATCATGTGATTAAGCTTGATCATGTACATACTGCCGACTGTAGTCCGTTCTTTAAAGGATTCGCCCGTACGACCATCAAACAGCTGTTGCTTGCCGTCTTCAGGTAAGCCGGCTTCTTTAAGTAGTTCTTGTATCTTCTTGGTTTCAACGCCATCAAATGATGGGCTGGCTACCGTCATGCCAAGGGCACGTGCTGCCATACCTAAGTGCGTCTCAAACAATTGACCAACGTTCATACGACTTGGGACGCCGAGAGGGTTTAGAACAATGTCTACAGGAGTTCCATCCGCAGTGAACGGCATGTCTTCAACTGGTAAAATTCGAGCGATAACACCCTTGTTACCATGTCGTCCACCCAACTTGTCGCCGACAGCAATCTTTCGCATTTGGGCAACAAAGATCTGGATTTGCATAATCACGCCAGCTTTTAGTTCATGTCCATTTTCTCGGCTAAAGATTTTTACACCAACAACTTTGCCATGTTTCCCATTGCTCATTCGCTGTGATGTATCGCGTACTTCTTTTGCTTTTTCACCAAATATTGCTCGGAGCAATCGCTCTTCGCTGCTCAACTCCTGCTCGCCTTTAGGCGTAATCTTCCCAACCAAAATATCTCCAGGATGAACTTCCGCACCAATGCGAACTATGCCATCATCATCGAGGTGACGCAGTGCTTCTTCTGATACGTTAGGGATATCTCTCGTTACAATCTCTGGCCCAAGTTTTGTCTCGCGGACTTCTGTCATGTAATCAACGATGTGTATACTAGTTAAGGTGTCGTCTTCTACTAGCTTTCGACTAATGATGATCGCATCCTCAAAGTTGTAACCGCCCCATGGCATAAATGCGACCAAGAGGTCTTTTCCAAGTGCAAGTTCACCGCCATCAATAGACATTCCTTCTATAAGGACATCTCCTTTTTTAACCTTGTCGCCTGTCGTAACAACGACTTTTTGATTAATGCTTGTGCCCTCGTTGCTTCGAACAAAGTGCTGTGGTTCATAAGTAACTGAACCGCCCTTATACTGGACGACTACCTTATCGGCGCTTGCACTGGTTACTTCACCAGCATCCTGCGCCAAAATAACCTGCCCTGAGTTGCGAGCAACTGCAGATTCCATACCAGTACCTACAACAGGTGCAGATGGACGAATGAGTGGGACCGCCTGTCGCTGCTGGTTACTACCCATAAGCGATCGATACACATAGTTCTTCTCAATAAATGGGATTAACGCAGCACTCGACCCAATAATCTGGCGTCGTGATGCATCGACATGCGTTACAACATTCGTGTCTACTTCACCTGCAATAAGTCTGTTGCGAACACTTGCTCGTTCGTTCACAAAGTAACCGTCTTGATCCAAGAGTTCGCTCGCACTCGCAATGACTGCATTGTCTTCGGCCGCTGCATCAAGATAGACAAGATCATTTGTCACGCGTGCTTTGACGGGCCATGTTGCCTGCTCTTTAATGGCAGCAAGTTTCTTTGCGGCAGCCTCAGTGACAACTTGATTCGCTTTTACGATCACTTTCCCGCTTTTATCTTCAAGGTCGGCGCTTGCAATTGCCCCTGCTATTTTAGAAGCAGGAAGCGCATTAATCACTTTTCTATATGGAGTCTCAACAAAACCATATTCATTAATGCGTGCATAACTGGCCAAGTTCAACACAAGACCAATGTTTGCACCTTCCGGCGTCTCAACTGCACAAATTCTTCCATAATGAGTAGCATGCGCGTCGCGAACTTCAAACCCAGCACGCTCTCTGCTTAAACCACCAGGGCCCATAGAACTTAGGCGTCGCTTGTGAGCAAGCTCGCTGAGAGGGTTGATCTGATCCATAAATTGGCTAAGTTGTGAACTAGCAAAGAATTCACGGACAGCCGCAACGATTGGCCGTGCGTTAATCAGCTGAGCAGGCGTTACTGTTTCTATCTCGCTCATGCTCATGCGATCTTTTGTATTTCGCTCCATGCGCAATAGACCAATACGGAATTGTCGTTGCACTAATTCACCAACTAATTTTACGCGTCGATTTGCCAAACTATCGATATCGTCAGCAGGTTCTTGCGTGTTATTAAGACGGATGATCTCGGCAATGATTGCAATCAAATCTTCAAGACGCATCACTCGATTCTCAGTGGTGTTTGGGATGTCTAAATCAAGTCGTTTGTTAATCTTATAACGACCAACGCGGCTGAAATCGAAGCGTTTAAAGTTGTAGAACATATTCTCAATCAGGTTACGGGCATTGTCGACGGTCGCAAGATCGCCCGGGCGTAGACGACGATACACTTCAATGAGCGCTTCATTCACACCTTTTGAAGGATCTTTATCGAGCGTTGCCGTAACATAGCTTGTCTTGCCCTGATCAACATGCGCAAACGCCTCTCTGATCTGAGCCTCGCTCATACCAAGCGCTTTAAGAAGTGTTGTTACCGCAATTTTTCGCTTTCGATCAATCTTGACATACAGCGCACCATTTGCGGCTGTTTCGAATTCAAGCCATGCGCCACGACCAGGAATGACCTTTGCGCCATAGTTATTTTTTGTTGCGCCAGCATCTGCCGTAAAGAAAACACCAGCCGATCGGATCAGCTGGCTTACAACAACGCGTTCTGCGCCATTAATGACGAATGTTCCACGGCTTGTCATCCATGGATAGTCACCAAGATAAATCTCTTGTTCTTTTACTTCGCCTGTAACCTTATTGATAAGCTCAACGACGGCCTTAAGAGGAGCATCATAGCTTACGTTGTTTTCGCGAGCTTCTGCCTCTGTTACCTTTGGTTGATCAAAGTGGTAGTGCTTAAAGTTTAGTGATAACTTGGTGCCTGTGTAGTCATCAATTGGGCTGACTTCGTGAAACAATTCTCCAAGCCCTTCTTCGACAAGCCACTGCCAAGAGGTATTTTGGTGACTGATTAGGTCGGGTAAAACAATATCTTCTTTTTTGTTTGTAAAATAAGTTCGTTCTTTTCGGGCTGGTGTGCTGCCTTTTGCCATATGCTTTAGAGTACTCCGCTTAGATTTGTAGATATTATTTGTTGTAGTTTTTGCTGCGAACGAAGATCTCTAAGTGGACTTTTAGGTTTTTTGTAACAAAACTAGCAGTGCCCGACTTACTCTACTTCTTGATCATAAGTCTGATCAAAAGAGTCACAAATGTCAAGTCTTTTATTATATTTGTTTGAGGCTTTTTATGACCTTGTCTACAACGCCATAAGTTTTTGCTTCTTCAGCAGTCATCCAGTAATCACGTTCCATGTCAGATTGAATCTTTTTTACTGTTTGCCCAGTGTTTTTTGCCATGATGTCACTGAGGCGCTGCTTAATCCGAAGAGATTCTTTCAAATCAATTTCCATATCTGTAACTTTACCCCTGGTGCCACTACTTGGTTGATGAATCATAACTGTTGAATTTGGCAAGATAATTCGTTTACCTTTAGTCCCAGAGCTGAGCAAAAAAGCGGCTGCTGATGCCTGCACGCCGATACCGACTGTCTGGATATCGTTGGCAACATATTGCATCGTGTCGTAAATCGCAAGCGCGTCATAAACACTACCGCCAGGACTGTTGATGTAGAAGTATATGTCCTTCTTTGGGTCTTCTGCTTGCAAGAACAAGAGCTGCGCCACTACAAGATTGGCCGTGTGCTCGTTGACATCTGTACCAAGAAAAATAATACGGTCCCTCAATAAACGGCTATATATGTCATAGGCTCGTTCTATGCGCCCGTCACTCTCTATCACTGTGGGTATAAGTACTGAGCTGTGTGTCTTGTTCATAGAAATATGGTACCTTCACTGGCACTCACATGTCAAGAGTGCTAGTCAGGCTTTGATCTTTTTCTCTAGCACATCAATGATTTTTTCGATACGAAGCCGAGATGCTATATCTTGCCGAGCCTCTGGTTTGTCGAGTTCCGCCTGCATGCCAGGATCGTTGTATTGACCCTTCAATAGCTGAATCCTAATTTCAATTTCTTCCGGGGTAACTACAACCTGTTCTTTGTCACCAATAGCACCAAGAACAACGCCAGTTTTTACTTGCATTTCTGCATCTGGGCGATTCTTTTTTCGATGCTCTTCTTCTGTCAGCTTTTCTTCAGCCAGGTGCTCCTGCCAGGTTTGGCCGCGATTAATAAGATTTTGCTTCTCCTGATTCTCTGCATCAATAACTTGTTGATCGATAACGGTGTCAGGAATTGCGACACTACTCTTTGCAGCTATCTCTCGAATGAGCTCGTTCTGATAATTTGCATCGAGTTCCCGTTGTTTCTCTATAGTTAGCTGTTTATTTATGTCCGTTTTCAGTTCAGTCAGGGTCTTAAATGGCCCGGCCTTAGACGCAAACTCGTCATCAGGTTTTGGCAGCACAACTTCCTGCACCTTTTTACACGTGACAGTGAACGTCACACGCTTCCCTTGCAGTGAACGCACGCCGTAGTCCTTTGGAAAAGGAATAGTAAATGACTTCGTCTCTGTTGGCTGTATGCCTAATAACTCTGGCTCAAAACCAGGGATGAACGTGTTGCTTCCAAGCAGCAGTGGATAATCTGTTCCGTCGGCTCCGCCGACAGGGGCACCCTTTTCATCAACACCCTTGAAATCAATCCAAACTTCATCTCCGTCTTTTGCAGCCCGGGAAACATCAGTTTTTGTAGCTAAACGGCGTTGCAAAGATACAATTACATCTTTTACCTCTGCCTGCTCAACAACTGCCTTCTGCTTTGCTAATTTAATCTTTGCGTAATCTGGCAACGTGACTTCGCCAATAACATCTGTTTTTATATCAAATTCAGCGGTTGAAAACGGTACAAATTTTTTAAGATTCACTTCTGGTTGGCCAACCGTACGGAGTTGTTCTTTTGTAATGGCCTGCGCGTACGCGTGATTAAGTAGCGTATCGATAAACTCTGTTTGTAATAGTTCAGGATTAACATGCTTCTCAACCATTTCCAAAGGAATTTTCCCGGCTCGAAAACCTGGCACCTTTAAGTCAGGGGTGTTGAGCTTGCGTAGAACAGCGGTTTTGATGTTCTTTAACGTATCGTCGTCTGCCACCACGCTAATAGTTACGCTCGTTGGTGTGTTTTTTGTAAGTGTAATATGCATAGTTCAAAAGTATACAACAGACAGCACTAGAGGGCGAATTTTTAGTGGCGGCTGTCTAGGACGGCGCTGACAATTCGCTCAACGCTCAGCATCTGTTCATTGCTCGATGCAAGCTCCTTGAGCGTGTATCGCCCCTCTTCTAACTCTTTATCACCGATGAAAAGAGCGTACGGAATCTCTTTTTTTAACGCCACTTTAATCTGCTGGGCTGGCTTGCGCCCCGTGGCATCTACAGCAACTCGAACGCCTTCTTCGCGCAACGCGCTCACTACATTTTGTGCTTTTTTATACACATCACCAACAAGTATGGCATACACGTCTGTTTCCGAGCGAAGCTTTGGGGTAAGACCGTGGCTCTCGATAAAATTCGCCAAAGTAACGTCACCAAGACCAAACCCCACAGTAGGGACAGGCTCTACGCCAAAAAGACCGACTAACCCGTCGTACCTGCCGCCGCCGAACATTGACCTGTTATTCTCTGGATTTGTATCAAACATCTCGAAAACGATATCTGTGTAGTAATCAAATCCACGCATAACGGTCGCGTCAAAACGTGCATTATGGACAGAACTTTCTTCTAGCATTGCAAGTAGGGCAATGAGTTTTTTTGTAGACTCATGAGCACGAAGATCATCAGGTAATTCAGCGAGCGATTGCGCGCTAAGAAAGCCGAGTATCCGTTCTCCGACACCCGCTTCCCGTTGAGAGGGCACTAAAATGGCATCAATACTCGCCACAAAAGCAACATGCTCCATCTTGTGCATCCGATCGATCAGCTTGATAGTTGTTAATTGCTGGACAGCATCTAGCCCCAAAATATCATTTAGAAAATGGTTGATCAGCTGTCGGCTATTAATTCGGATACCATACATGCTCTGTTTTGCACCAAAAGCGTTCAATATTGATGCACCGACCGTAATCGCTTCGTGTTCTGCCTCTAAACCAGCAAGCCCGAAAATATCTACATTCAATTGCCAGTGTTCACGAAGGCGGCCCCGCTGCGGGCGTTCATAGCGCCATAAATTTGGGATGCTATACCAACGCACAGGATACCCTAACTCCTGCCTTCGCCCAGCTACCATACGGCTGACGGATGGTGTCATTTCTGGACGAATAACAACAGACCGGCCACCCCTGTCCTTGAATACATAGGTTTGCTCGTTAACGATCTCTTCACCCGTCTTGGCAGTGTAGAGATCTAAAGACTCAAGTATCGGTGCATCGTACTCTTCGTAGCCAAAACTCTCTACCACGCGACGCATAGTAGAAAATAGGTACTTTTGGAGTCGCTTGTCTTCTGGGTAGAAGTCGCGCGCACCTTTATATGGTTGTGTAGATAAAGTCATTACCAGTATTGTATCAATTCTTGGTGCGGATGAAAGGACTTGAACCTTCACGCCTTTCGGCACTAGCTCCTAAGGCTAGCGTGTCTACCAATTCCACCACATCCGCAGGTTTGGTACCGATGTATTCTAGCTAATTTTCTGATAAAAAACCAGTTGGGCGTCACCATAGTGCTTCTGATGAACGATCTCAAGCCCTTCGAAGGGATACGTGTCGGCCGGACCAGGCCAAGATAACACCAGCGTCCCATCTGGCTTTAAATGTCGGGGCATGCTTTTAAGATCCCTGAAGGGCAAGTTGTCATAGGGGGGGTCAAGCAGTATTAGATCAAAGAGTTGATCCTGGTGACGAGTAGACCATGCGTTGGCAAACGCGCGGATGACCTTAATGCGATCTTCGACGCCCAATGTTTCGATGTTTTTTTGGACGACACTATGCGCACCTTTATCGGCCTCAATCGCAATGGCCTCGCTTGCCCCACGACTAACCGCCTCTAGAGCAAGCGCCCCACTGCCAGCAAACGCATCTAACACATAGAAACCACTGATGTCCCCTAGGACACCAAATAGTGCTCCACGAATCTTATCGCTCATTGGGTGTGTTCGATGCCCTTTTGGTGCATCGAACAGACGCCCACCCAACTTACCTGCTATGATCCGCATTTTCTGCTTTCAACAAGCCCGCATCATGCAGCGCACAGTACCAAGCAAGTGCAACCGCTTTTATAATCGTTGGCGCTAAACGCTGGCGTACATCGTACGCTAACCGCGTCGTCCAACCTCGTTTGTAGTATCTGTCGTACATATCAAGAACTGCGATCTCTCGAGCAGACCGCTTAAACCACTCGGCTATACCTATATCCTTAGCGACAGAAATGTCGTGTTGGCTCGGGATTGATTGCTGAAAACTCATTGGCAGAATGAGTGTTGCGATACCTAACTCAAACAACCCATGCGTACTAATAAGTCCTTTTGGGCCCCATACTTTCCAGTTCTTTTTAACCGCATCACGCCTTGTATCGCCAGGGACGATTAACTTTTCCTTAATGGTCGTTCTCGTTTCTATGCCTTCGCCACGCAGTTCAATTAACTTTTCCTCATAGGGGTAATGGTGTGCAGGGGTTAACCCGTCAACGAGCGCGTGGGCAAGCCAGGCCGCCTCAAACGCGACTCGCTCTTTATTGCCTGACTTCAGCCGCTCAACAAGAGATTTGTAATGCTCTACAATAAGCTCCGTAAGCTGGGAATCATCGTCATTAAACGGGCTGTAGTAGTGCCAAGGTTCATCTTTTGCTGGGCTTTTCCGCTTTATACCATCTGGGCCGTTTTTGCCTTCAAAATGAAGGATACGCCGAGCGCTTGGGAAAATAGTATCGTCCGCAAGGAGCAGGGTTAGATGGTTCCGGGCAACTCTATCTATTTTTTGATGTGCACCAAGAACACGACCCGAGGCGACTGTTAATGTGGTTCCAGAATACATGTTTATTTATCAGTTCAAATACGTTACTGCACGTACGCGTGCGATTTGTTTACTAAGATGCTCATATTGTATCAGGTCTTCCTCTTTTGCCAGCATTGCTTGTGCAATTTTTTTTGTGCGTACAAGGAGTGCATAATCTGACAACTTTGCGATACGCAAGTCGAGCGCCCCGTGTTGTGATGTACCATAAATTGCACCCGGGCCACGAAGAGACAGATCAAACTCAGCAAGTGCAAAACCATCATTACTACTAACGAGCGCGCGCAATCTTTTGGTCGGCTGTTGCGTTTCTGTCAGCAACAAACAATGGCCTTGTGCTGCCCCTCGCCCAACACGCCCTCGTAGCTGGTGAAGTTGAGCTAGACCAAATCGTTCAGCACTTTCAATGATCATAACCGTTGCGTTTGATACGTCGACTCCGACTTCAATAACGGTTGTGGATACGAGCACGTCTACCTTACCCTCGACAAAACGCTGCATAACGTCCTCTTTTTCTGCTGACTTCATCTGACCGTGCAGAAGTGCGACGCGTGCCTGTTTAAATATGCCTTTGCTGAGGTTTTCGTAGACCTCTTGAACGCTCTTAGGCGAGCTCTCGACGCGCTGCTCGATCGTTGGGCAAACAACGAATACCTGATGACCATTAGAAACCTCTTGCTTTGCAATTTGATACGCCTTCTCCCTATCGTTTACGTGGAATAACTGTGTCGCAATTGGCTTTCTATCTTTAGGCTTTTCTTTAATGGTAGAGATGTCCAGCTCACCATATAGCGTTAAAGACAAACTACGTGGGATGGGCGTTGCTGTGAGGCTTAATAAATGAGGGATGTGCCCGGTTTTTTGCAGCAACTTTTGTCGCTGTTCAACACCAAAACGGTGTTGTTCGTCAATAATCACCAGCCCGAGTTGCTCAAGGTTAATCTTCTCTTGAATAATCGCATGCGTCCCGACGATCAACCGTGCATCACCCGAAGTAATACGTTTATAGGCAACTTTTTTTTGTGCACTAGACATTCCCCCTACTAGTAGACAAACCTGAGACTCGTACCCCAGTGGTTTTAGTAGCTTATACATTGTCTCTGCGTGCTGCCGAGCTAAAACCTCCGTGGGGGCCATAAGCGCTACTTGATGGCCGCTCTGCAGAACCATCAGCCCTATCATTGCTGCTACAACGGTTTTTCCGGCGCCAACATCTCCTTGGACTAGGCGATTCATCGGCTCCTGCTTTGCTATGTCAAGATAGGATTGCCATATTACACGACGCTGATCATCGGTAAGTGCAAATGGCAGATGTTTTACAAACGAAATAGCGATACGCTCGTCAAACGGGACCGATATTGCGCGTTCTTTATGATTTTCTTGTTTGAGTAATAGCGAAGCCAGACACAGCTCCAAAACCTCTTCAAATGCTAATCGCTTACGCGCGTTTTCCAGCTGGCCCATAGTTGGAGGAAAGTGGATCGTCTCTATTGCATCGCTCCTAGGGAGTAATTTCTGCTGTGCAACAAGCCACCTTGGCAGCGTCTCCGCTATCACCACACCAGACGTAAATATAGATTTTAGTACTTTTCGGATCTGTTGCGAGCTTAATCCCTTTGTTTCTCGGTATATCGGGATTACTCGCCCCGCACTGACCGGAAAATCACTACGCAACTCACATGATGGGTTCATAATTGCAAACTTTTGATAGCTAAGCTCATACATGCCAGATACGAGATACGTAGCCTGCGCCTTTAGCGCTGCTTTACGATACGGCTGGTTGAACCACACCAAGCGAACCTTACCGCTCGCATCGGATGCAATGGCCTCTGTTACGTGCAGTCCGCGACGAACATAACGGCCTGACACTTGGTCAATAGTTGCCTCAATGGACACCATGCCAGGGCGCAACTCACTTGCACGTTGCATGTGTGAGTAGTCGTCATAGCGTACGGGGTAGTACATCAACAAATCATCAACAGTATATATACCGAGTCGGTTAAACAGCTTCTGAAGTTGGGGGCCGACTCCTTTTATACTATCTATAGGATCATGAAGTGACATGACCATAGTATACGCTGGGCACTCTGCAGCCTGTTAACTTGCCTTGCGGATCAGAAAAAATACACTAGGCCCAAAATACGTTTTGGCAAGCGTTGGCTGTAGTGCGTTTTCTATTGCAAGCATAGCGGGTTGAGGCATAATCTTTTTAAGAAATGGGGAGCGGAGATTCGAGACCGAAAGTACCCTTTCGACACGAAGACCTGCATGTGCTAATTGCTTCACGATTGTCTTGGGGTTATGGTTTACGAAAGCAATTTCTTCGTCCCTTTGATTTTCTGAAGAACGGATATCAACTGGCTGCTCGGGCAAACTTTTACCCTTCAAGAAGTACTTTAGCCGGTTACGCCCATGCGCATAATTTGCGAGCTCTAAAACAATATACCCATCGTCGCTCAGAACTCGTTTTAACTCTGAAAATTCTGTTGCGGGGTTTGGTAAGTGGTGCATGACCCGAATCATAGTAATAAGATCCATCGACTTATCCTTTAGCTTGATTGCGTCAGCCTGGGTTAAAAGCTGCTTAATCTCTGGATGGTCTTTTAGGTATGTTTTGGCTATATCGAGCTGTTGTTGGCTTGGCTCCGCAAGTGTCACTGAGTCTGCAAATTGCTCAAGAAATATACATAACCGTCCAAATCCCCCGCCAATGTCAACTGCATTCTTAAAATGTTTGCCTTTTAACAGTCGCTTGATCGCCAGTTGCTCAGCAGCGTTTTCATAATCTCTACCATCCCAGTAGTGCAGATAGTTATGCTTTGGGTCGTTATATTGATCGGCTTTTTTCGTTTGTTTTGACATAAGGGTTAAGTATACACGAGTTATTTTAGAGTCAACAATACCTGGTTGTTTTTCCCACGTCGCAGGACTGCATAGTTATCATTAAAGTCCTCGTCTTTAAGCCCGGTGACCTCAGCAGATACTTGCTTGTCGTTTATATATATTGCACCGGCCTGCAAAAAACGTCGCGCTTCCGACTTAGAAGATGCTAGCGCAGTACGAACCAATAGGTCAATCAATGACTCATCGTGGGCAACAGTGTGTCGTGGAATGTCTAATTGCTCAAAATTCTGAACAGTAAAACTGTTGAACGGCTTTTTGCTGAAAAGCTGCTGGCTATCTTGACGCGTCTTTTCGGCGACATCGGCACCATGTACAAGTTTAGTCACCTCGTACGCAAGCGTTTTTTGGGCAAATCGTCCTGATCGATTTTGCTCAAATTTTGCAATAACTGAGTCAATCATAACTTTATCAAGCTCTGTAAACGTCTTGAGATATCCCTCGGCTCCCTCGTCATCAACATTCAGCCAGAACTGATAAAACTCGAAGGGCGAGGTCTTATTTGGGTCAAGCCAAACGGCGCCCTGCTCACTCTTGCCGAACTTCTTACCGGTTGCTTTATTCATAATCAGAGGCAGTGTCATTACATGAACTTCAGCACCACGCGCCTTTCGAACGAGCTCAACTCCGGACAGACAATTACCCCACTGATCTGCGCCACCAAGCTGCAAAACCGTTTGTTTAGTGTCGTAAAGATGTAAGTAATCGAGCGCCTGTAAGAGGCTGTAGCTGAACTCGGTATAGCTAATACCGGTACTGCCTTCGCCTATGCGTTTTGCTATGTAGTCGCGCTGTACCAATGGTGTCATGCTAAAGTGCTTGCCAATATCACGCAGAAAGTCTATTACCGTTAAGTCCTTCGTCCAGTCAAGGTTATTCACCATACTAAACGGATGTCCCGACAAAACCTTGCGCAGTTGCTCCTCGGCGCATGCAACGTTATGCGCAATAGTCTTCTCGTCTTGCAGTGGCCGCTCGCTATCTTTCCCGCCCGGGTCACCTATAAGGCTTGTTGCGCCTCCGGCAAGGATTACGGCTTTCCAGCCATGCCGCATAAAAACTTTATCGAACATCATTGCCGCTAGATTACCGACGGTTTGTGAATCAGCCGATGCATCGTACCCATGATAAAACGTCTTTGGTGCAGTATCTAGTTCGTGCAGATTTCTGTATGTGGTCTGATTAATAAAACCACGCCATTCGAGTTCTTCGCTTAGGGTCATAGTGCTCATAATAGGTAGTATAACCTATCTTTATACGTGCCTAATATTGCTCGTGTTTTTAGAAGCTTGTTATTGTCATTTTTGGTATACTAGAGACATTCTAAGGAGTCGTAAAACTATATGGCAGCATCTAACGGTAGTACTCGAAAACCTCGCCGAGGCAAGAACTACCACACCACGCGAAGCGGGCAGACATTTAAGGTTAACCGTGGCATCGTTGCGCGTTGGGTAAACGGGAAAGATGCCAAAGAACAACGCAAGGCAGCCCGCATGGCAGGCATGCCAAAAAGCAGGGTTAAACGAGCGCTCTATCACCTACAGCCACGGAGGCTTTATCATTATTGGTTTAGTCGCGACGGCGCTATTATGGCACTTAAGCTTACGGGTATTGGTTTGGCAGTCGGTTTTCTTGTTTTACTTGGTTTGTTTGCATATTTTCGCAAAGATCTGCCCAACCTACGCGACATCTCTGGGAATAGCCTGGGGGGTAGTATTCGTTATTACGACAGGACTGGCAAACAACTTCTCTGGGAAGACTACGATGCAGTAAAGCGCATTCCTGTAAAGGATGAGGAGATCTCACCCTTCCTTAAGGCAGCTACTGTTGCAGTAGAAGACAAAGACTTCTTTAAGCATGGCGGTTTTGACGTTCGTGGCATCACCAGAGCCGGTGTCAATAATGTTTTCGGCAAGAGCGGAGGAACACAAGGTGGTTCTACAATCACGCAGCAGCTGGTTAAACTGACGCAGAATTGGACGAAAGACAGATCTTACACACGCAAGGTAAAAGAACTCATACTTTCTGTTGAACTTGAACGCAGCTATTCAAAGCAGGAAATCCTGGCCGGTTATCTCAACACTGCTCCTTATGGGAATGTCCAGTACGGGGTTGAAGCTGCAGCGCGTGACTACTTCCAAAAGTCTGCCAAAGATTTGACTCTCGATGAGGCGGCATTTTTAGCATCCATACCTAAGTCACCTTCATTCTACTCGCCATACGGTGCGTACTTTAAAACCAACCCAGAAGAATCAAAGCCTGCGCTTATTGGGAGGCAACACTACGTCTTGGATCTGATGCAGCAGCAAGGGATGATCACAAAACAGCAACGTGATGACGCGAAAAAGGTAGATACACTGGCTACAATACATGAGCCGCAACCAAAATTCGCTGGCATAAAAGCACCTTGGTTTGTGCTTGCCGCAAAGAAACAGTTGGAAAACAAATTCGGAGACCAGACAGTGCGCCGAGGCGGTTGGGTGGTAACAACAACACTCGATATGGAAAAGCAAGCTATCGCTGAGGAGCAAGTGAACAAGGGCATGGCACAAGTTCGCAGACAAGGTGGCGACACAGCGGCTTTTGCGGCAGAAGACGTTAAGACAGGGCAAATGGTGGCACTTGTCGGTGGATCTGACTTTACCAATGCTGAATTTGGCCAATTCAATTATGCAACGTCTCCACTACCCCCTGGCTCTAGCTTTAAACCATATGATTACGCAGCGCTCATAGAACACTCGACCAACTTTGACGCAGGCTCTGTCCTTTATGACACACAAGGTCCCGTCGACGGCTACCCCTGCAC
>DAISWP010000008.1:0-3256 GCA_036826335.1 Candidatus Saccharimonadota bacterium
AAATCTCGAAACTAAATGGCTTCTCTGCGCCATCGGCAATCATTTTGTATACCTTTACCGTGTCGCCGTAGCGGTCGCCAAACTGACCGAGTGCACCCAGTGGGCCGGTCGCTTCTTTGGTGGGGTACTCTGCCCATGTCACTTTGAGATCTTTGCCTATCTGCTCATTCACAATCTTCTCAACCTTGTCGAGTTGCTCACGAGTTACTTTTTCTGGGTGGCTAAAGTCAAAGCGCAAACGCTCTTCGGTAATGTTTGACCCACGCTGGATAACATGTTCACCCAGCACCTCGCGCAATGCCTGATACATCAGGTGTGTGGCTGTATGATATTTCTTGTGCTGTAGGGTTTGGCCACCAAGACCGCCCTTAAACGTTCCCTTGCTAGCCGTCTGCGAACGCTGGCGTTGCTCGGCCATGCATTTTTCGAATACTTGCTGCCAGTCTTTGGCCACAGCAACATTCTGCTTAGCGGCTTCTTCTATACTCAGCTCGACCGGAAATCCATAGGTGTCGTACAAGGCAAAAACTTCTTCACCAGTCAGCCCATCGCCACCCAGCTTGCTGAGCTGGTGGATGCCTTTACGAAGCGTCTGGCGGAAAACCTTTTCTTCGCGTACCAATGTCTCTATAACCTTTTCACGATTCTCGGCGACTTCGGGGAAGTCGGCATGATACAGGTCGGCAATAATGGGTACAACTTCTTCGCAGAAATTTTGTTCGACACCAAGTTCAAACGCAAAACGAATAGCTCGGCGCATCAGGCGGCGCATAACGTAGCCCTGCTCCTTGTTGCTTGGCGTTACGCCATCAACAGCTAAGAATGTGGCGGCACGCAGATGGTCGGCGATTACTTGCATGGCATGGGTATGGTCCGTATATTTTTTACCAGAAAGACTTTCAAGCTTTTCGACAATAGGCCAAAGAATGCTTATCTTGAACATGTCAGACGAATTAATTGCTGCCTGGGCAATTCTTTCAAGCCCTCCGCCAAAGTCAATATTTGGTTTTGCAAGTGGCTCAAAGCCCTCTTTGGTACGTTTATATTCCATAAAAACTTGGTTACCAATCTCGACAAATCGACCCGAATCACTTGCAGGATGCGGTTCTCCAAAGCCCGGTTTGTGGCTTGTTTCACCAAAATCATAAAACACTTCACTATCAGGACCGCACGGATCTCCAACAGGCGTATCGAGAATTCCCCCACCACGGCTCCAACCATTTTCTTTATCATCATAAAAGAAAATACGTTCACCGGATTTAATACCACGTTTATCTCCATCTGCCTGTGAACCAATTTCGGCAATCTTTGCTTCAATACCTTTATCTTCAAACAGCTTCTGCCAGATTTTTGCTGCTTTGTCGTCTCGTGGTATACCAGCTTTTTCATCGCCTATAAAACAAGATACGTACAGATTTTGTGGATCGAGCCCCACCACATCAACAAGAAACTCGAAAAACCAGGGTATCTGCTCTTCTTTTGTATAATCACCTAGCGACCAATTTCCGAGCATTTCAAAAAAGGTTGTATGGCGATCATCACCCACGTCTTCAATATCCATAGCGCGTAAACACGTCTGGCTATTCGTTAAACGTGAGCCATCTTGATGAGGCTCACCAAGTAAGTACGGAACGAGTGGCTGCATGCCCGACCCAGTGAATAGTGTCGTTGGGTCATTGTACGGAACCAGCAATGCACGGGGGATAACATTGTGCCCTTGTTTCTTCATAAAATCTAAGTAGGCGTTGCGAATATCTTGTGCGTTCATTTTTACTATTTTAACAGATTAGTTTTGCTTAATACAGAGCCCGTCTTCGGGTAGTTGCTTGTGCTTGCGCTTGCAAGGGGGTTTGGCGTAAGGTAAATTTATGATTTTTGTAGACGGGTTAGGTGATCCTGACAAGGTGGGCATGCTTATAGATAAGCCCTATGCAGAGGAGCTTTTCGAAGTCGGACCAAAACTTTCTTTGTCGGCCCTCTCTTTGGTCGTACAGTTATACAAAGCAGACCGTAGCGGCGCAGCCAGCATCGGGGCATCGGTTAGTCGTGGCTATCTGCAGAAGACAGCCCAACGACTACGACGGGATGCTCCAGCACATGCTCCCCCCCCGCCAACACCACCGGAGTCACCACACTACGTCGAGTTTGGCACTCCCGCGAACGATCAACCTCGTGGCAAGCTCGCTATAGAAATTCTAAGCTTTCTATCTCCACCCGAGCCGCCGCAGGGCAATATAGACGTTACTGCGCCACAATAATGCCGCCGCCAACGACTATGTCTTTGTCGTAGAGCACAACAGATTGCCCCGGCGTAGCTGCACGAATCTCATCCTTGAGTTCTAGGGTGGTGTTCGTTTTATCGGTCTTGGCTACGTGCGCCGTAACAAGTGGTGCGCGGTGTCGCGTGCGTACCAAATAGGCACCTCCAACGGTGCGACTTTCGTTAATCCAGTGTGCATCGCCAAGCACCAGTTGCTTGGTCCACAGATTCTTATCATCCAGATTGGTCGTTACATACACTTCGTTCTTTTTCATATCTTTACCGATGACGTAATACGGTAGACCACCACCAACCTGCAAACCATGACGTTGCCCTATGGTGTAGAAGATCGCTCCTTCGTGCTTACCCACCACCACTCCCGTCTGGTCAACTATATTGCCCGCTTTTTGCAACCCGAGCTCATGAATAAGAAAGTCTTTTATGCCCACCTTGCCCACAAAACAGATGCCCATACTCTCTTTTTTCGTGGCAGTGACTAAACCAAACTTTTTAGCCAGCTCGCGTATTTCTGGCTTGCTGTAGTCACCAATTGGGAACAACGTTTTCTGCAGCGCATCTTTCGTAACCCGGTACAAAAAGTACGTCTGATCTTTGTTGGCATCTTTTGCCATGAGCAATTGCCCGTCTTTGGTTCGGGCATAGTGGCCTGTTGCAATCAAATCAGCACCATCTTCAAGCGCCGTCTCTAAAAAAAGCTTGAACTTAACTTCTTGATTACACATGATATCTGGGTTAGGTGTACGCCCCGCTTGGTACTCACGGACCATGTAATCGACAACCTTCTGGCGGTATTCTGTCTCAAAATCATATAGCTTAAAGGGAATGCCGAGCTGCACGGCTACACGTTTGGCATCTTGATAATCCTCTTTCCAGGGGCATGGCATACCGGGAAGGTCGGTACTCCAGTTCTTCATGTAAACACCGGTTACTTCATAGCCCTGCTCTTTGAGCAGTGCCGCCGTTACCGATGAGTCT
>DAISWP010000008.1:3275-4137 GCA_036826335.1 Candidatus Saccharimonadota bacterium
CCCCGCCGCTAAGACCAACGTATACTTTTTTAGCCATGAATCAGATCTTTCAGCGTCCGAACAACGAAAGCAAGCTGTTCCTTTGTGGTCTGCCTACCTAGTGTAAAACGCAAGCTGGCTTGCGCTTCACCATCAGTTAGGCCAATGGCTTTGAGTACATGCGACGGTTCGTCGTTGCTGGCGCTACACGCTGAACCAACTGCGCATTGAATACCTCGTTCGTCCAGCTCCATCATAATTCGTTCGTTGTCGATTCCTGGGATCGTGATGTGCACATTGTTTGGCAATCGGTGTTTTTTTGAGCCATTTATCTGAATAGACGGTGCTGCTTCTTTGAGTAAGTCTATGAAATGCTGACTACATTCTGCCAGTCTTTTAGATTCGTCGTTGCGTTGCTGCTGTGCCATCTCGAGCGCTTTTGCAAAGCCAACAATGGCCGGAACGTTCTCTGTGCCACTACGGAGGCCGAACTCTTGACCACCACCTACGACTTGGGGCTGCAGGTTTACACCCGTCCGAACAAACAACGCACCGCTCTGTTTGGGACCATATATTTTCCCCCCATTCAAGCTCATTAGGTCTATACCAAGACGACCAGGATGCAAGTCGAGGTACAAGGGTGCCTGCGCTGCGTCGACATGCAAGAACAACGGTGTTTTATTAGCAGCGTCCACTCGCTCACTCCGAATTTGTGTAATAAGCTTGGCGACTTCGTGCACTGGTTGCACCGTCCCGATTTCGTTGTTCGCGTACATAATACTCACCAGTACAGTATTTGGCTGAATCGTTTTAGCCAAAGCATCGACATCTATCCGACCGTCAGCCAACACGGTTGCTACTGAAGCGTCGTATTGTTTTGCGG
>DAISWP010000008.1:4147-6416 GCA_036826335.1 Candidatus Saccharimonadota bacterium
GCGGGTTCTAAAACAGATTCGTGCTCAATAGCACTGATGACTACGTGGCTGCCTGGAAACGCCTGCATAACCCCGTGGATAGCCAGATTATTGGCTTCGGTTGCGCCAGCCGTAAAGACTATTTCTGCAGGCCGCACACCAAGCACCTTTGCCACAGTGCGCCGGGCGGTATCTACAGATTTTCGTACCTGTTTTGCTGCAAGATAGCCTGCGCTGGGGTTATAAAACTCTTCTACAAAAAAAGGCTGCATAGCCTTTAACACGTCTTGATTCACTGGCGTAGCGGCGGCATGGTCTAGATAGATTGGTGTCTGCGTGCCGTTTTTGCCCATAAAAGGCCGCCCTATTCGCTTGGGTTAGTGATAAAACTGTAGACTTCTTTGCCTACGCGCTGCTGGTATTGCTGCGCTGCGTCGTACAGATGCTGTGCCTCTTCTACGCTGACATGCTGATAGTTTTGGCCGTTCTGCATTTTTACAATACCAGAAGGTCGAACATCGTAACGAGTAGTGCGATGCTTGCGTTCGCCACTTTTTGGGTCTTTCCATTCTTCGTGCCAAACCCATGTTCGCTCGTCTAAGCAAAAGAACTCCCTGTTTCCGCCCGCTGGAATAGGCCCAAAGAGCGTACCGCCAATTTTGGCCTCATGGCGAATGAGCTTGCTGTATAGCTTGGCTTGGCGTTCCTCTTCGTTCTCGGTTCCTAGGATTGTGCTCAGTACTTTTTTAATCATGCTGCTTGCCCCATTTCTTGGGCTGGATCCGCCTCGTACCGCAGTGGTGGAAAGTCGATAATCTGCGCTGCTTCTGGTTCTGCAGGAGTTACTTCTTCGTCCTCCTCTAGGGAAGCGCCGTGGATATCTTCAACTTGGGCTCGTGCCGCTGCAATTCGATCTTCTGTACCGCCTGCTGCGATCTCTACCGAGCGAGCTACTGGGGCCGTACTAACTGCGGACGCAACCTTTGGTGCAGCCTCTATGCGGACTTCTTCCATAGCAACAGGTGCTACATTGAACCCTCGGGCCGCGCCGTTGCGAGGAACCATGTGCTGGGCAATGTTGTGCACACCCGCACCAATGAGGTCTAGTCGGATGGTGCCCAGGTACGCTGCAACCTCAGCCGCGCCAGATTGACGTTCGCCTCCGGACGATAATAGTTGTTCGAGTTGTTGTTTATCACTCATGCTCATAAGAAGTTAGACATTATAGCAGATTGAATAGTTTTTGTGCATTACTGGTCGTATTGCGTGCCAACTCTTCAATCGACTCACCTCGTAATTCTGCCAGAAACTCCGCAGTATTCCGCACATGTTTCGGCTCGCACACTTTACCACGAAATGGCTTAGGAGTCAAGAACGGCGCATCTGTTTCGAGTAATAATTTGTCTTTTGGAACTCGCTTCGCAGCCTCCAATTGTTCGGGCTCTTTCGTAAACGTCATGATGCCATTAAGCCCTACGTAGAGACCCCTGGAAAGCACTTGCTCTACATCTGCCATATCTGAGCTAAAACTGTGCACAACACCCCGTATACCCCTATACGAGTCGATAATCTGCCAAAAATCCTCAAATGCCTCTCTCACATGAAAGATAAATGGCAAATTATGTTCTTGTCCCAGTTCTAACTGAAAACGTAATAACTTCTTCTGATCTACTTTAGAGGAGTGATTATAGTGATAATCTAATCCAGTTTCTCCTATGGCCACAACCTTTGGATGGATCGCTAGTTCACGAAACTGCTGTAGGGCATGATCGTCATGGACGTATTCACTGCTTTCGTGTGGATGCAGGCCAATGCTCGCCCAGATACTTTTATGTCGCTCTGCAAATATTACTGCCTGCTTACTGTCAGCGAGCGTACACCCAACGCAGAGCATTCTGTCTACACCGGCGGTATGCGCAGATGCAAGCACCTCAGAGACATCAAGCGGATAATCAGAGAAATGTATATGACAGTGCGTATCTGTTAGTGCGATCATCGATACCCCTAGTATAGATGATGTTGCCCTGCGCAATAATCATATTGCGCGAATAGTTAGTTAGTGTACTATGTACTTTATGCATGCCGGAAACTTTGAGGGGCCTCGTGCTTCGGTTGATTCTGTTGTCTTTCAGCTCATCGGCGACGAGCTATTTGTGCTGCTTATCAAGCGAGCCAGCGATCCATTTGCAGGTCAGTGGGCACTACCAGGCTCCTACTGTTCGGGGACCGAGACCATCGGCGAGTCAATGCGACGCGCACTCGCCGAGAAAGCCGGCATAAGTAAAGAGAA
>DAISWP010000008.1:6428-34455 GCA_036826335.1 Candidatus Saccharimonadota bacterium
GGGCATTGTGGAGCAGCTGTACACGTTTGACTCACTAGAAAGAGATCCTCGTGGCCATGCTATCACTGTTAGCTATATGGCTCTTAGCCGCAATCTTACACCGAAGTCTGGACCAACAACCCAAACGCCCCAATTCTTCCCCGTGAGCGCCCTGCCAGAGGTCCTAGCATAAGATCATAGAGACATAATCGAATATGCCTTGGAGCGACTTCGCAGTAAGATCTTATACACCAACGCGATCGTTGCCATGCTCCCCCGCATGTTCACTTTCACAATGTTGCAAGCTGCCTACGAGGCAATTCTCGGCAAAACCCTAGATAAGCGTAATTTTCGAAAGAAATTTCTGAGCCTAGATATGATCAGCCCCACCGAGGAACTCATAAAAGAGGGCGCGCATCGACCAGCCAGGCTCTACCGGTTCAACCAGCAGCGACTTGTTTTCCTAGAACGAAGCTTCGACTAACACCTTAAGGGCAGACTTATCCACACAAAAAACAATCAAAACGCTTATGTTAGTGTTGACATTACACGAACTAAATCAAATACTAGTTAGTGTAAGTTTTACGTTAAGGAGGGGGCTATGAATATAACAACGTTACCCAGCAACCATGCAGGAATTGGTCTATCGATCAGCAACCCTTTCTCTACGACGAAGCAATCTCTTGAAGCAACGCAGGCACAACGGACAACGCTGAGGCTTGGTGAAACAGTCTGGGTGCTCTTTAGCACCCGACAGGCAGAACAAGAAGTACATAAGATATACCGAACACTACGAAAGCGAGAAAGACATGGAACTTTTTAGATACACTCCATTTGGCGACACCTACCTGTCGTATTTGGACCAGCCAGAACTGAGCGACAAACAAAAGGACGAGCTGTGGTGGGACACCCTAAACACTTCGGCATTACCCTACATGACTCGTTGGGTCATTTTCCGTGCACTACGTGGCAAACGAAGCCTTATTTGGTAGCAGGTTTTGCAGCTGGCTGGTGCTTTGGAAAGAGCGTTCCTTCGCTGGTGCGGATGACACCCTCTTCGAACACGTGACGAATCTTGGTAGCAGTTTCTGGCATAAATGGCTCTAGCAGTTCGGCAATTTCCAGCAAACAGCTTGTCTGGTAGGCCAGCACCTCTCGCAAATGCTCGCTATCACCTGTCTTTGCGATTACCCAAGGCTTTTCTTCTTCGATGTATTGGTTCAGCCCACGGACCTGCTCCCACACATCGTCGAGCGCACGATCAAATTTGCAGAAGTTTAACGCTGCCCAATACTGCGCATTGTCGTGCTGCGAGGCTGGTATCTCACCAATTATGCCATTTTGGTACTGCTGCACCATGGCTGCGGTACGCTGTACCGCGTTGCCTAACTCGTTAGCCAGTTCGTTGTTGTAAGCCTTCTCTATCAGATCCCAACTAAAGTCTCCGTCTTCATAACTTGGTACGTGGCGCAAGATGTAATACCGAAACACATCGGCGCTATACTTCTTGACGACTTCTTCGGGGGTTACAAAATTACCGGTAGATTTGCTCATTTTCTGGCTATTAATGTTGATAAAGCCATGCACAAACAGGGCTTTGGGCAATGGCAAGCCAAGTGACATTAGCACCCCAGGCCAGACAGCCGCATGAAAACGGATAATATCCTTGCCAAGCACCTGCACATTGGCAGGCCAAAACTCTTTAAAATCTTTGTGTTCTGGATAGCCAAGCACAGTTATATAGTTCATGAGCGCTTCAAACCAGACATACATAACCTGGGTTGTGTCACCGGGAACCGGTATCCCCCAACTAATTTTGTCCTTTGGTCGACTGATGCTCATGTCGTCGAGCCCACTTTTAACTACGTTTAAAATTTCGTTCCGACGAGATTCCGGGACGATGAGCAGTTCGCCAGACTCTATTTGTGCACGAATTTTATCGGCATAGGCACTCAGTTTAAAGAAGTAGTTCTCTTCTTCTAACTTTTCGTACGGTTTCTTATGGATTGGGCAAACACCTTTGTTCTCTTTGGCGACTGCTTCCGTAACGTACGCCTCGCAACCCAAGCAATACATACCAATGTACTTGCCTTTATAGATGTCCTTGGCCAGTTGTTTCCAGATTATTTGGGCGCGCTGTTCGTGCGCTTTGTCGGTGGTTCGAATAAAACGATCGTTACTGATGTTCAGTAGCTTCGTCAGGTCTTCGAACTTCTTACTCATCTGGTCAGCCTGCGCTTGTGGCTCTAGTTTGTTTTCTTTGGCCTTCTCGGCAATCTTGCCACCATGTTCGTCCGTGCCTGTGCTATATATTACCGGCTTTCCTTGTTTTCGAGCTGCCCGCGCAAGTACGTCCGCCATGACCAGCTCCATACCAAAGCCAATGTGTGGCTCGCCGTTTACATATGGAATAGAGGTTGTAACGTAATAATTCATTCTTGTATTGTACCTTTTTCGAGCGGATTATTGATAGGGCTATTCGCCAACTGGCACCCGCACCCTTACTGCCACGGATGCTGTTGGGGCTGCTGCGTTATTGGCGGCATCGCAGGATATTCCAGCAAGTAATCGTATTGCGCCGTGTTAAGTCGACCCGCATCGTGTAAGATATCGAATATCTGAGTCACCTCTACAACTGAAGATAAGTGTTGTCCTTGAGCCTCTAATGTCTGTCGTCCACCCTGCTGTCGATCTACACCGACCACAACATCATCATAAACAAGTCCTGTCTCTTCAAAAAAAGCAGCATCTTCTTCTTTTGTTTTAGCTGTTGTAACCACATCGTCTATTCTGACCACTCGCTGACCAGGGAGCCAGGCCCCTTCCAATAATTCGTGTGCTCCGCGATCTGACTTATTGGCGACTCGTTTCCAAAGCACGGAATCTCCGGTGTGCTCTGCTATAGCAGCAGCCAGCGGGGTGCCCGCCTCGGGCGAACCAAATAAGTGATGGAATGGGCGTTTTGCACGCACGATGTCAATTTTCTCGCCGAATGCATCGAGTAACATGGTTCGGTGCCTCCTCTGGTCGTCAACAGAAACCTGACTCTGCGTGTCTAACGAGAGCGCTGGGCGCATATTAATGAGGTATGGCGAGTATAACCCGCTCTTTAAAATCACCCAGCTTCCAATGCTAATCACTTGACGGTTAACGGGTAGTTCTTTACCTCGATCGTAAAGCCCAGTGACCATCTCTTCAAGGTGCTCAAAACTCGCCATTACATTGCCTCCTGGATCTCATGAACCACCGCTTCAACCGCATCCAGCGGCGTGTCACCGATATTTCTATATTGTCTGGTTATGGGGCTGCCCACAACAAGCCTCGTCGCACCTCTGAGCCATGCCACTCTTGGAGTGACAATATTTTTTTGCCCATCTGGCACGGACCACTCGGGCCTAATTGCAGCCACCACTTTCTCCATATCAGCAGTTTCAGGGTCATTTGCAAGCGCCTCTAGCTCATCGGCCGAACACACCACACCATCAAAACCAAAACTCTTAGCTTTTTTAGCGCGCCGCAAAACCTCTTCCACTCTGCTGTGCCCGTATTCCCGCTGCACCTGCTCATCTGTGGTATCAGTCAATACCGTAACTGCAAGCGTTATAAGCCCCGCACCTTCACCAATTTTCTCACGCTTTTCTTTGGCCATTCCAACAAATGCCTCAAGGGCAGCATCACTCGATTCTGCGTGCATATTCACAAGTAAAGGGTTCTCGTCCATGATTGCATCAAGGGTATCTCGCACAGTGTTGAATACGTCTGCCGCCTTTGTATCGGCGAACGCACCAAGGCCCCTATTATGCACCTCCTGAAGTGGGTCTATCCAACCAGTTTGAACTGTTGTTATCGTTCCTATCTTCATAAGAATGCCCGTGTTCTCGACTCCCGCAAGCAGTTCCTGAGCTTCTGGACAATGTATGCCAGCTTTGTAATCTAGAGGAACGATCAGTCGTCCAGCAGCTTCTTGATTCAATACCATAGTCCAAACCCTCCATCTCTATTCAGTTTACTGCTTACGATTGTATTCCTCGGCAATAAATAACAGAACTTTACAACATTGTGTTATTGTCTTCGTTTATACGATTGTCTGGTGGCTATCGTAGTCTGTGGCAAGATGCCATAAGCCGCAGTGTTTGCAGCGGTAGGCCTTTAGTTTTGGTGTGAGACCGCGCTGGTATGCACTGGTCGCAGCCACTGCTTTTGCTTGGTTTTGGGTATCGAATGCCAACTTATCTGCGCACGGCAATGTAGTATCGTCTGTATCCATCTGTTCTATGCTACAATCTGCTGTAAGATATGTCGAAAAAACAATCCTTTATTAACCAAGCCATACCCCTGGCCTTAACAGCAGTAACCTGTCTTGTCCTTATTGGTGTTCTGTGGCTAGAAGTTCATTTTCTAAATCATTTCTCTGACGAGAAGATACTGCTGCACGTTCGTGTGCAGGACGTCCTTATTGGGCTAACAGTCTACTTAAAAACTGCTATAGACTTTGCCATTTTTATTGGTCGCCTGATGGACCAAAACCGAGGCCTAAAGGGGCGTATCGGTATAGAGATTGGTACGGCTTTGGGGAATGCCCTAGGAACACTGGCTATTCTGGCTGTGTGGACATTCTTTAAAGAAGTCGACTGGCTGCTTGCAATCATGGTGTTCATTGCTGGATTGGTGCTATTCCGCCTAGCAGAAGATGGCCTACAGCATGTTGATCACGAATCTACGCGCTACCCGGCTGTTTTTCGCCATTTCGTAAAGAACTTTAAGCGGGTCATTATACGCACCAATAAAATAACGCACCCCTTCCTGTCTAAAATTGTACCGTCACACAGTTTGCAACCAAAAACGAGCACCAGCTTTCTTGGTTTACTTGGGCTATCGTTTACCGTCCCCTTCATTCTTGGGTTAGACGATTTTGCTGGGTACGTACCACTATTTAGCATCGTAAATGTTTTTGGCTTTGCCATTGGTGTCTTCCTCGGCCATATGGCACTTAATATTTTCCTGTACATCTCGCCAAAGCGCACCATAAAAGCAGTCAAAAACCCCATCATTTCACTTATGGGTAGCGTCGCCTTTTTGCTTCTTGGCCTCTGGGGAATTTACGAAGCAATACGCCTGATTTTTGGCCTCCACTAGACCGGGCGTCGTGTACAATAGTTGGATGAAGAAAAAGCTTACCCATATTTATAAAATGACTAGGCCCGTCGCAATACGCCTATTCAAATGGAAAATAAAATTCCTAAAACAATTTGGCCTGACCATACTTGGGATAATCCTTATTGTTGGCTTAAGCTTCTGGGCCGGCGCAAGCTATCAAGAAAAGAAGATGGAAAACGCCAAGAAAAAAGCAGGCCCAGCCAGCGTTGAAGCACGATCTTACCGCGCAACTATTACTGATATCAAGGGAGCTCAGATCACAGTAAAGAGCAGTACAAATGGGGTGGTGCAAAAATACAAGATTACACCGTCGACCGTCATAACCGACAAGGGCAAGACAGCAAAGATAGATGTATTAAAAAAAGAGCTGCAGCTCGTCGTCTATCCAGATCGCGCCGACACTACACTACTAGAGCGTATCGTCATTAACCCAACCACACCGACAAACAACAGCAGGCCGAATTCTATACCAGCAATCCCAAAGACGACTACACCTCCCGCAAAGAAATCATAAGCACGTTTGCTTAATCTGCCTCTCGATGATATAATTTAGGTTACGGGGCTGAATTTAGCTCGACGTTGGACTTTATCGGTTATGTTTGCAGGTCGCTTATCAGCGTTATAGGTACATCTGAACAGATGCAAAAAATTCACTTACTGCAATGGGAGACCGTGTGCTTAACGCACGCACTGCCTTTGCATATGCTGCTTAATTTATTTTCGCAGCCGTACCGAACGTGACGTCAGATAGCATTCGTGTGCGCTATATTTTCTGAATGCGCATTTCTTACTGCCCATAAGATTTGTTAAGACTTAGGGCTGGACTGCTTTGCTTTTTGGTCGTTTACCGGCCGAGCAGTCAAGACAAATTCAAACGACCTATACCTGTAGAAGACTAGCCAAGATAAACCTACGGACGCGGGCGCAATACCCGCCAGCTCCACCATTCGACTTCACTCATGGTAAACCATTAAGCACTTTGAAGATGGTTATTTTATATTGTCTGATATATACTTCTTGGCATGAGACCAAGTGACAATGAAGATGTAGCATTTGCACTCGATAATCAGATAGAGTTTGGAATAGTCGAGAATTACCTAGAAGCAACTTCCGGAAGTATAAGAGAAACTGCAGTTGGTGATCGATACTTTCGAAGCACTCATACGCTTGGACAGACGGAATGGTCGGTCGGTAATGTGTGGAGACCCAGAAGAAATGCTTCCTTTGAAGTTCACAGCTCAGACCTAGATTTCATAAGGGCAGCTGCAAACCACGTTCTTGAACAAAAAAATCGACTTTTAAGGTTTGTGAACCGAGTCAGTGGAACTACTAGAATTGCAGGTCGCATGATCGATGCAGCCTTGGAAGCGGAAACCCCGACAGATAGGGTTCATCTGATCGATGGTATTGCATAGTTAGTACATCACCCTTCGGGGATGTATCCACTCTTGCGTCTACCCCACTCTACATACAGTAAATCATTCCATCTCATCTGTTCCTCAATAATCGGGTGCCAATTTTTTCGTATTAGGTCCACCACAAGAGACTTTCGATCATTTCGAAGGTTTTTTTTGTTTTGCTTATGCTTGCAATAACCTTACTTTGATGTAAGTTAGCTACATGACCGATGATAGCTCTATACACAGCCATGGTGAAAGAAACCTAGGGACGTTAGTCCCAATACCAATCAGCGACACCGTTGATGTATTAGTTGAGCGGGCAATGGATGTGGGTGAAAGGACTACTCGAAAGGAGCTTGTAGGTGCATTAATTTTTGCCTTAGCTACTACCGAGGGAGATCAGCTCAGGGGACTTATCCATGACTTTCGTTTGGCAACAATGGGTCAGCTCCCTGAGCGCTAATCCCTTAGAGTTAACGGCTTACCTGTGACCGGCCCGTTTTGCATAAAGAGCAACCTGCCCCAAAAGGTATTGACTATTTTATTACTTTGTTGTATAATCTTTACCTATGTTCAAACCCTATCCCACCATCGACATACCCGTTGCGACCGAGCAAGCTGGCGTCGAAGAGATGTACCAGCGCCTTTTAAATGACCCTTCCGGAGCCTTTGCCATCGAGTCAGTTGATGAGCACGGAAGAAACAACAACTGGAGATTGCTGCGCCCGGTAATTTTGGGGCATGGCGGCGTGATGGCAAACCAAGAGGTTGACGGTATTAATGTTATGGGACCAGAATTTGACGGGACTCTGGCAACAAACCTGCATTTTGACTATGGCGTACTGCGAACCAGTTCCAATAGAACCATAAATGTCCATGATACAACCCAGGGCGAAGCAGAAGTAACCATGCTAGTGCCTGGCCCGAATTTTTTTACACATCGTAGTGATGGCAAGTTAGAGCCGGTAGATAAGACAGAATTTGGTAAAGGGAAAATCGATGATGATATTTGGCAACCCAATGCCCTCCAGACCCGCACCAATCCCAAAAGAACGCTAGTATTTATCGGCGTCGGTGCAGGTGCCGTAGCACACGCTTTTATGTCGACGGGGTTTCCTCGTAAATCAAGTGTGACTCAAGTAATTCAGCAGGCAGCCTAGCGCCATCTTCGGCGATACAACTACTGTGACGTGAAGTTTTTTCGCACTAGGTCCACCGTCCTGAATGCCAAGTACATTTAGCGCTATACACTATTGACTATTGAGTAGAGTTATTATATTATATTGCGAATGTCCCTAGAATTAACACAACCACCTGTGCTTGACACGATTGATGCAAAATTCATGTCTCTCTTAAAAGTAGCCAAACCCCCTAAGCGTGAATTGTTTGACGGATCAGACATAGCGCTACTCCCCTTGTACGACGAACTGGCACGGATCGCGGGGGTCAAACGTGAGGCTAATTGGAATATGGTCGGCCGATCTAGTCTTGTACAACCTGGTGCTGCACAAGAGCCGGTACGTGGGTGGCATCGTGACACAGTGAATGGGTACATGGCTGCAGATGAGCTTCCGACAGAATTTCTAATAGGCGAAGATGATGTGGTTAGGAATTTTATTGTTGAGCGTATGCACAGAGGGCGGCCTTCGTCCGAACATATGACACCCGATTTGGTGACGGATATCGCTCTGGCTGCAAAGTTCTGCACTGCTGAGGAGTTGCAGGATGATTATGGATTTGGGATCTGGAGTCCTGCACCACGGCAGGTGGTAGCAGTAAGTTCAACCTATATTCATCGCTCCACACCAAACCCCCAAGAAAATGCCGTGTGTCGCAACTTCGCATTGTTATATGAAAGCTTCTAGTCATTGACCTATTTGAAAATTTATGTTATGGTATTGCAATGAAAAATCCAGTGTCTGGAGAGTCGACGCTCCAAGTTACCGAGAATGTAGCTTACCCCCTAGCAGCGAGCATGTTACTTGCAGCTGCCTACGCGGCCTTGAACGGTGTGCGAAATATTTTGCCGGAGCCGTTTGATGTTCCTTCACACGTAGGAAACGTTGCGGGGTCGTATGTAGTTGGCTACATAACAGGCATTGTCGTTGGGGGTGAATACGATGGTGCACATGAGACACCCGGCAGAGTTCGACAGAAAGCAATCGCTGCAGGCGCATGTGCGGGTATACTTATGAATACGCTTTTCGAGACCAGGCTGGGTGTGAGCATTACACAAGGGATCTTGGCGCCAAACACCCCCGACATGATTGACCTTGCATACGGCATAGCCGGGGCAGCCGTTGGTGGCTACAGCAGCAACAGAATAGAAGTGGTCAGCGAATAAACCATGGCAACTATTTTCGTTATGCTTGCAGTTTTTGGCCCTAAAGGCGAGAATTGATTAACAGGATAGAACATGCCCAAAGACCCATTACGACATCTTACCCGCGGTATCGCTGAAGCAGTAGAACATACTCCAGCATTTATTGCCATGACAGAGGGCAACGGCGTCATCCCCACAACCTGGGGAGACCTGGCTTCCCGGCTGGTAGAAGCAGATATCATTGATCCAAGTGTTGAGGAGGTGTGTGATTTTCTTTCTCTCGAACCGGAGGACCTACGTGACTCGCGACTGGTTATAGCCGATCGCCAAACTGCCAATTTATTCGAAGGCTTCATTATTCGCAAATATAAGGACCGGTTCGCCGCTCAGCATGAAGAACGTGCAAAAACAGACATAGAGGCCCTAAACAGCCTGTTCGAAACTTGGCGCGTTGATGATGGCGAAGAAAGGGCAGACAGACTCCAGGCTGAAATTAGCATAGACGCTAAAGCACTCAGAGAGCATACGGACGATCAAGAAGAACAATGGAAACAAAGAACTGAACTCAATATTAAGTGCATGATGCGTGATGCCTACGGCTCTGGCTATGCAGTAGGTATGGAAGAGCTGGTAGCAACGCTGCTAAGCAGGAGTGATCTGGACTACTTCACTCTTGGCAATATTGCAGAAGCGCTAGCCTCCATCGCCGAGAGTGCGTGCTATGAATATAGGCTAGATGAAGAAGAAGTGAGTGCGGCAGATATCGTTGTGGGCAAGAAGGCGCTTGTGGATCTTATGAACTCTCTTGAAGGACAATTCCGAACGCACATGCGAACTGCCGCCGAAGCCCATTGGGAAACGATCAGACCGTTCATATATGCTAGCCGTCTTCGTGATCACTTTCTCTTTGCCGGCAACGAAAAGTAGCCATCCTCGACGCACTGGGTGATAGACAGTGTCTATTTGGCCACACTATGGCACTTATCCCTTGACAGTAGGTAAACAGGGGTGTACACTGTAAATATGAAGTACACCATCCGTGACTTACAAGCAGATTTCCCCAATGATGACGCTTGTCTTGAATGGTTAAAAGACTACCTCTACCCTGACGGCATCTACTGCCCCATAGATAAAAAGATTACCCTTCACCATCGCATGAAGACCCGCAAGTCGTACTCTTGTGAGTTGTGTGGCCATCATATTCATCCCACTGCTGATACGATCTTCCATAAGTCCACGACACCCTTAACGCTCTGGTTCTACGCCATTTATCTCATGGCATCAACTCGTGCCGGTATATCTGCTAAACAACTAGAACGTGAACTTGGTGTAACCTATAAAACCGCTTGGCGGATGTTCCACCAAATCCGCAAGATGATGGCCGACAACGAAGACGAAAACCTCACAGGCGAAGTAGAAGTGGATGAAACCTACATACACGCCGACCCGATGAAGAATAACCGTATTAAACCTAAGCTGCCCGGTCAGCGCTACTACAAAAGTGAGATTATCTTTGGCATAGTAGAGCGTGGTGGCAAAGCTAAAGTTAGACATGTAAAGAGTAGTGGTAGTCGGGTACTCATGCCTGAACTACTGAAAGGCATTGCCCCGGCTAGTACTGTTTATAGTGATGAAGCTCGCGTCTACGGCAAACTAGCTGTTTGGGGTTTCACGCATGCTGCTGTAAACCACAGCAAACAACAATACGTTGCAGGACATATACATACTCAAAACGTTGAAAACCTATGGTCTAACATGAAGCGAGGCATACGTGGTGTCTACCGCCATGTGGACGCCAAGTATCTGCAAGCCTATGCCAATGAATACGCGTTCCGGTACTCGCACCGCAATAGTGTTTCCATGTTTTGGGCGATATTAGACCGAGTTGAGAAGACCAAACTGGTTAATAATTAAGTAGCACCCCGAAGTATTATATTATTCCTCTTACTAACAGATTATTACTCTCCTATTTCTTTCTCCCTCTTTTATATATATTATATAGGTGAAACTAACTGGTGGGACGAGGACTATTACTCATGAAACCTCCTGCCAAATACAACTCTCTTAACGACAAACAACTCTACATACTTAAACTAGCTTACAAATTCCGATTCATTACTGCTCCATTACTTGCTGAATACAAAGATCTCAAAAGTAGACATAGTATGTACATAACCTTAGAACTATTAGCTGAACAAGGCTATTTATTAAGACGTAAAGATCCAACTCCGTTTAGCAACAAGGGCATCCGCTACTGTTTAGCCCCAAAGGCTTTACCTATACTGCGAGCAGAAGGCCTAGACGAACAAGTCCTCCATACTATGTACAAGAACAAGACAGTGCTAGAAGAATTCATAGATCACCAAACAGCCATACTGAAGCTTTATATTGCCTTACGAGACCCGAAGCTCCACATTTTTAGCAAAACCGAACAGTATTTCTTTGAGGACTTCCCGCAACCCAGGTCTGATCTATTCATTAGACGGATTAAGCCCATAAAGACGAAGCCGAACCTCTATTTCCTCGAACTCTACCATGACCAACCCCTCTTTATTACCAAGAAGCGCTTGAAAGCATTAATTGCGCACTATGATACGGAGTGGCCTGATTCCAATTACCCAACCTTGTTGTTTGTCTTAGCAAATGAGCGTGCTGCAAAAAGCTTCCAGAAGTATGCCGCTAACTTACTTGAAGAAAGGAGGATGGAGGACGAGATCGAGGTACATACTACAGTACTTGATGATAGTTTCAATTTAAATCTGTAGGTGCTAAAGCTGTGCTTTAGCGGCTTCTTACTTTTCTCTAGAAAAGTAAGTTTGAAGCTAGTTTCCGTAAAGTTTCATTGCCTTACGAACTTCCTGCATAGTTTCATTAACTGCTTGTCTCGCTTTTTGGGTACCTTCCTCTAGTATCTTTGCAACCAGTTCGGGCTGCGCTTCATATTCTTTTCTTCTGGTGCGGATTGGCTCTAGGAACATGTTTAGAACTACGGCCAAGTATTGCTTAACTTCAATATCACCGACCTGGCCTTGCCTGTAGCGTTCTTTAAGACTTTCAATCTTCTTCCTGTCGGTGCCAAATGCATCAAGATATATAAACACTGGGTTGCCGTCTACTTTGCCGGGGTCGGTAGCGTATTTCCGATTCGGATCGGTGTACATCTTCATGACTTTTTTCTCCACTTCCTCATGGCTATCAGAGAGATAAATAACGTTGCCTAAGCTTTTGCTCATCTTGGCACCGCCATCGGTACCAACTAACCGTGCCACTCGTCCCGTTAGAATCTCTGGCATATTGAAAGTATGGCCGTAGATTGTGTTGAATCTATTGACGACTTCTCTGGTCAGCTCAACCATTGGCGCTTGGTCATCACCAGCAGGCACCAGATCGGCTTTAAAACCAAGTATGTCTGCGGCTTCCGACAGGGGATAGTTTACAAAACCAACCGGAACATTGCTACCAAAACCTTTTTGCTTCATTTCAGCTTTAACGGTTGGGTTACGCTGCAAGCGCGCCAAACTTACTAGATTCATAAAGTAGACGGTCAATTCTGCTAACTCTGGAATCTGAGACTGCACAAACAGAACTGATTTATTCGGATCTAAGCCGACGGCTAGATTATCCAAGGCAACTTGATAGACACTCTCCCGAACCTTTTCGGGATTATCAAAGTTATCGGTGAGCGCTTGGACATCGGCCTCCATGATGAACGTTTCGTACTCGTCTTGGAGCCTTACCCGGTTTTCAAGCGTACCTATATAGTGACCAAGGTGTAGCTTGCCCGTTGGCCGATCGCCGGTTAGGATTCGTTTTCTTGTAGTAGTCATTTTGTTCCTCCTGATTCAGATTTATATTGCTTAATGTAGTACCTGGCTTGCAGTTCTTGAACAACTTGCTCCACCAACTTCTTACTTTTCTTGTTCGTTGCCTGGCTACACCCAAAACTTAGGATAGCTACTTCTTTAGTATTTTGGTTTATTTTGCCCAAGGAAGAGCTCTTGATCCCCAAAATACCTAAAACACCCTTGTCGGTATCAGCTATCAGCGAATGTGGTTTTATCTGAACGTCACCACTTTTAGTCTTTAGAACATCTCCTTCAGTCGCAAATCTTATACTCACTGAGTCAAACTCATCAACTGCAAACACAGTGACTGGTAAGTTCGTAGAGTAGCTTGCCTGGATAACAAGACTCGTTAGCGGGTCAGGTGACGGTAAGTCATGTGAGTTGTCATAACTTCTAAGCCGTTCAACGGCTAGCGAGTCATCACCAGCAACCTTTTCTCGGAATACCCTATATTCAGCTACCTCACTCTTATTGAGCTTTACGCTCGTCAAGAATTGTGGGTCGAGTGATTCTAGATTCCTTGAAATGTCTTGCAGCTGAGCTGCTTGAAAGAACAGCTTAAGCTCAGGAACCGCTTTGCGAACTGCTTCGTCAATTGTTACTTTCATGACGTGCTCCTAACATACATTGGACGAAACGCTGCGAGGCGTTTGCCGTTAGCATCTCCGAATACAGCAGTTTCTCTATTAAACGGTACTGACCGTAAGTAGATACTCGACACGTCAATCCCAGCTTTTCGACTCTTCTCGACAGCATTAGATAGCTGCATGAAACTATGCAGTGAGTAGCGGAAAAGAGGTACAGGTGTTTTTTGCCCCGGAACAAACGCATATAGGATGTCAGCGTCTTCTGGGATCTTTCCTCGTTCAAGCATCCTAAATAGCTCCTCATGAATTCTTGAAGCATTGTCTTTATCGATTTTCTTTGGTTGTACCAAGTTTAGTAGCTTCTCTAAGTGGCGTCCAGCAACTTGAAAAGTTGGTAATGTGGTAGCTTCATGCTCAAACACCTTGAGCAGAGGATCGGGAAACGTAGGGATATCTGTCTTGACTACCTTTTCAGTAAAAGCTGCATAGGCTTCAGACTCAACGTCAGGATTAAGAATAATCATACTAGTATCACCCGCAATCATATCGTGTTGTGAGACGCCTAATACACTAACCTTGAAGCCAATTGTTTCTAACATCTTAGTAAGCGCCTTTGCTTCATTCACTTCAAGCATATCAGTAGAGCTTTCGAGCGACTCATCTTTAACCACAATAGTCACATGACTTGTTACGATATGGCGTTCGATTGCTGCACCCACTTGTTCTTTTAATTTCTCGACTATCGTTACGACTTGCTCAAGTGGTTTGTTGTTTGCTCTATCAATCTCACTCAAGAAGAAACCGACGTCCGGGAAGTTAATCCTTTCAATGGCTACATTGCCATCAGTATCAACGAAACAGTCTGGCTGGAAGTACAATAAGTCGTCAGGTGTATCCTCGGGTTCCTGTGGATTATGCGTAGCTAGCTCAACTGCCTGTCGAAATGGCAATCCGTCTCTAATATGCTGCCGAGCGACTGCGGCATGGGATCGTACAGAGGCTAGAGCCTCTTGGACTACTGGCTGGCTATCAGCGGATAGTCTTGCTCCTGTTTCAACTGGGTTGATAAGAAAGAAGCCGCTCCTGCTACCAACCGCACTGTCCGGCAACTTAACGCCACTAATCTCAGCTCGCTCTACAAATTGGTTCATGAGACCAAATGTCTGCCCCAGGTTATTTTTGGCATATGCAGCAGTTACTGATAGCGCTAGTGCGCCGAGCTCTGGATAGTCGGCTATACTTTCCTTAACACTTTCTTCAAGCAAGGCATGTGGTACTGGGGTTGCTACCTCAAACGCTTGCTGTGGCGAACCAATATCGTCATCAACCGCAAAGGCCGTGAAGTTACCGCCCGGGCCTTGATCCATTCGAAGGAATCGGTATAATCCAGCCCCCCTTAGCCTTTGTTTCAGTTCAGGGCCAACACTCGGAAAGAATGCCGCCCTTAATTCAGCGGGGGCGTCCTCGCGAAGGCGCATAAAACTTTCATGCGCTTCAAGTGCTCCGCTATTGCCATCCACTATCATGGCTTCAGCGGCATCGTAGTACATATCTACACTACCGCCAGCCATTTTTACTCTTCCACCTTCAGCTATTTCAAATTCACTCATAATATTTCTCCTTAAATTAAAAACCTCCCGTTTGGGAGGTAATTGCTTGCTTATTATTTACAATTTAGTACGTCAAATAGACTCCCATAAGTAATGAGAGCACCACCAAGCACCTTGCTGTCCAAAATTAGTAATAAGAAGTGACTTACGCATCGTTGTTCCTTAAAGCCTTAAACCGGCCTTCTGATAGCTCTTTAGAGCCGCGGGTAACGGTTGCTACACCAACACCAAGTTCCTCAGCTATTTTATGCTGGGGCTGGCCATCTAAGAGTCGTTTAATAATCTCTAAACGCTGAGAGAGCTCCTTACGTTCATTGGCAGTGGTTATGCCACGTAAAAAGTCCTCCAATAGACTCTTGTCTTGGATCTGATTAACAGTAGTAATAAATTCGTCAAAGTTATTCATGACTAGGTTATACTAGCATACTAGTACGTTAGTGTCAACTGCTTTGTTTCTTTTTTGGGGTCATAGACGTTTTCTTGCTCACTTTTTTCAGAACTTTGAAAAATCCATCCTTAGTGAGTGGTTCGGCATTCTTTTTCACGGGTTTATCCATGTAATTCAGTATACGCCAAAAGAGTAAAATCCAGCTACCTACTGTAAGGGTATAAGTCCCCACACTATACATTGACAAAGAAAACGTATAGTGCTAAAATTGACGTAATTGTTTTTGATGAATCTAAGTTCGTTTAGTTATTTACTTTGACTCATTTCAACAATCAAAGTATCAACTAAATAAACGAAGGATTCTTTTTTTATGTCAAACTCTTATCGAAGTAGCAGACCAACTGCTTTTGGAAATAAACGACGCTTTAGCTACCCACAGGGTGGTGCATCGAAGCGTGGCGGTCAATATATCGACCCAGCTCGCTTTGTTCGCAAGGCAACCCTCACTGCAACCGAGGAATATACTCCTCAGAACCAATTTAGCGATTTTGAAATTCATGATTTGCTAAAGGCGAACGTCGCTGCAAAAGGCTACACTACCCCTTCGCCAATCCAAGACCAGACCATCATTCCTGCCCTTGCTGGTAAGGACATTATCGGCGTTGCAGGAACTGGCACTGGCAAAACAGCCGCTTTTGCACTGCCAATTCTAAACCGACTTATGAACGACCGGAATGCCAAGGCTTTGGTGATTGCACCAACCCGCGAACTTGCACAGCAAATCGAAGCTGAATTTCGGAGCATCGCAAAAGGAAGTGGCCTGTCGGGTACGCTTTTGATTGGCGGCACTAACATCAGCCCGCAACTTCGCGACCTACGAAATAACCCTCGCGTTGTTATGGGCACACCGGGACGAATCAAAGATCATTTAGAGCGCAACAGCCTCCGTCTCGACGCCTTTAACATAGTTGTCCTGGACGAAGTGGACCGTATGC
Organism: Candidatus Saccharimonadota bacterium; assembly: GCA_036826335.1. Lineage (GTDB taxonomy): Bacteria > Patescibacteriota > Saccharimonadia > Saccharimonadales > AWTP1-31 > DAISWP01. Next base: position 22,713 of record DAISWP010000008.1, read on the forward strand.
TTGATATGGGCTTTGTGCAAGATGTCCGCACCATACTCAGCAACCTGAACCAGACACGTCAATCGTTCTTCTTCTCCGCGACTTTAGACAACCGCGTACAAACGCTTATTCAGACGTTTGCAAACGACCCAGTCACCTTCCAGCTGAAAACGAATGATACCAGCGAACTCGTCAACCAAGATGTTGTCCGTTACTCTGGCAACACCGAAAAAATGGAAAAACTGCACGATATTTTGAACAGTGCGGAAGCTAAGAAGGTAATCGTTTTTGACTCTACGCAGCGTAGCGTAGAGCGACTCAGCGTAGAACTCTCACAGCGTGGGTTTAGCGCCGACGCTATTCATGGTGGCAAGTCACAGGGCCAACGTCAGCGCGCCCTTGATAAGTTCAAGAACAGCCATATCAATATTTTGGTTGCAACAGATGTTGCAGCCCGTGGTATTGACGTCAAAGACATCACCCACGTCATCAACTATAGTCAGCCACAAACCTACGACGACTACATTCACCGTATTGGGCGCGCTGGGCGCGCTGGTCAAGTTGGCCACGCTCTGACTTTTGTTATTGGCTCGTAAAAAACTCGCCGCTTACGCTTGCAATAGTACACCCATAGACGTACCGTATCGTCTATATGAAACGCCCCGAAATCGATTTCTCGGTACTTGCCGTGCCTCCAAATCATGCCGAGCAACTTCGCTTGTGTGAACTGCAAGAAATGCAGCACGAAGCGATCGGCGCACAAGTCAACCGAATGACCGCCGTTGTTGCGCACGCAGACAGACAGCGTGGCCGAATCGAAAGACCGCTAACACAGTTCAGCTCCGAGATAAATGCCCATGACGATTTTGTTCGCCATGCTGCTCTTCTTACAGTACTCGGACGCTTTGGTGTCCTTGACCAATATTTTGAAGCGCCCGCACTGGACACACCGCGAGGCTGGAATTTGCGGTTGCAACGACCTAAGCACGATGGTGTGTTCAAAATCGCCTATACAGAAGAGGGCGCAACACAGATAAAACCAAAGAGTGTTTATCGTGCGGTCTATTTAGCACGTTCGTCTTGGTAGCGGACTGCCTTCTACTTTTCTTATGCTTGCAATAGGATAAGAGTCGTTCCATACTCTTACATACTGAAGAAAAAAGAGGAGTTACACGTGGCAGAAGCACTATACGAATGGGGTCCAGACGCAGCAATTAGTAATCTTGATCAATTGGGGGCAAATACGTACCCAGGTCGAGGCATAGTTTTGGGAAGAAGCCCTGACGGAGAAGCAGCGGTTCAGGTCTACTGGATTATGGGCCGAAGCGAAGGCTCTCGGAACCGTATTTTTGGTGAGAATGGAGAAAGTATTCGAACGGAAGTGTTTGATGGCAACAAAGAAACCGGCAATCCAAACCTAACACTTTATAATGCTATGTCCCCCGTTCGAAAAGGCGTACACGTTGTTTCAAATGGGCGCCAGACTGATGAGATTGTGCGTGCCATGCGACAGCATAAGGGCGAGGGTGACATGGGTGCACATACTGCATTTGTTGAGTCATTGGACGATTGGGGTTATGAGGATGATGAGCCCAACTTTACTCCTAGAATCAGTGGCTTTACTACTGCCGAAAGCTATGGTGTGTCTAGCATTTCTCGGCACCCCCTTACCGGTGAGCCTGTTCACGTATTTGGGCGAGGAGACCTCGCGGATATACCAAAAGGTCATGGCTTGGCCGTTCATACCTACAAAGGAGATGGCAAGCCTCTACCAGCATTTACTGACTACCCCTTCCCTGTGCCTGTTCTTGGGAGTGCCCAAGAGACCGCAGAAATGTTTTGGGAGAAAGGTCTAAACCCAGATAATCGTGTTGCGATAGCAGCTAGATTCATCTCTCGCCGAACCGGCGCGGTTGCCCAAGCAATTATTAATGGTCTTGGTCAGGCGAGTTAAGCATGCCTGAACAAGCAGCACCTTTCGAGGCTATTACCAGGTTAGAGAAAGCTGCTGCTGCATTGGGCCTAGTTGGGGGGGCGGTCGTAGGACCCATGGTTGCTATCGACTATCTTTCTCCTCAAATAGCAGAGAACGATCGAATTGATACGAAGTTAGCGCCGCTTGAGGCAAAAAAAGCGAAGCTTCACAAACAACTTGACATAGCCACCACCTACAGAGAAGAGATAGCAAAAGACGAGGAGACCCCTACCGTTTCGGCTAATATAGAAACCCTTCGACAAGAAGAATCCAGCGTCGCAAATAGCCGCGCTGAAATCGCGGCTCAAAAGCACCTCAACGTTACGCCGGATGCGATTGCTATAGTTGGAGGGATTGAGCTGGGTAGTGTCCTCGTCTTTGCGGGGATAGCGCATGGTATTCGCCGCTTAAAACACGGGAGATTCCCGATTGTAAGCAAGCTCTTTCACTTGACGTCTCAAGAATAGCAATAACCAACAAAACACTGGTCATGCGTGTGTTTCTATGATATAATTTAAGTAATAAGTAAAGCGCTTATGTAGTAATAGGCGCGTTTTTATTAGGAATAAAATGGCCCAAACAATCCAAGACCCGAAGAAAATTCGTAATATTGCAATTATTGCCCATGTTGACCACGGCAAAACAACGCTTGTGGATGGCCTTTTAAAACAGTCTCACACGTTCCGAGACAACCAGTCCGAAATGACACAAGAACTAATCATGGACAGCGGTGACCAAGAAAAAGAACGCGGTATTACCATTACCGCAAAGATCACTGCGGTGCAGCACGACGATTATCGTATCAACATTATCGACACACCTGGACACGCCGACTTTTCTGGCGAAGTTGAAAGAACGTTAAACATGGCCGATGGTTGTATCTTGATCGTCGACGCACAAGAGGGGCCAATGCCTCAAACGAAATTTGTGCTGGCAAAAGCACTGGTGAATGAACTTAAGCCAATCGTGATTATCAACAAAGTAGACAAACCTGGAAGTCGCATCAAAGAAGTCGAAGACGAAATTGCTGACTTGTTCTTAGAACTTGCTGTGCATGAAGATCAGCTACACTACCCCGTGTATTATGCAGTTGGACGCGCTGGTAAGGCATGGAAACAACCGCCAGCAGACAGCGAAGCACCAGCAGATCTATCCATATTGTTCGATGCTATTATCTCGCACATTCCTGCACCTGCCATTGAACAAGACAAACCCTTCCAGATGCTCGTGACTGCACTAGCCTGGGATAGTTTTAAGGGGAAGTATGCTATTGGACGTATAACACGTGGACGGCTGTCACCCGGCGATCAAGTCGTTTTGTGCAAAAAAGATGGCACCCAAGTAAAAACAAAGGCTGAAGCGATTTATATAAGCCACGGTGTGTCGAAGGCCGAAGTGCCTGAGGCAGTCGCGGGAGATATTGTACAGATAACTGGCGTGGCAGATGCCCGCATCGGCGAGACTATCGCAGATGCCAACCAACCAGAAGCACTGCCCGTACTCGAAATAGAAGCGCCTACACTAAAGATCTACCTCGGACCTAACACGAGTCCTTTCAAGGGAACCGAGGGAGACTTTAGTACGAGTCGACAAATTGGTGATCGTCTCAAGAAAGAACTGGAAACTAACGTTGGTTTATTAGTAGAAGAACAAGGTATCGGATTCCTGGTATCGGGGCGTGGCGAGCTGCACCTAGGCGTGCTCATAGAAACCATGCGCCGCGAAGGTTATGAATTTGAAGTTGGTCGCCCACAAGTTGTTACCAAAGAGGAAGACGGCAAGACTGTAGAGCCCCTAGAGGAGCTTATCATCGAGGTACCTGCCGAACATGTCGGTACCGTACAGATGGAACTCGGTACAAGGCGAGCAGAGCTCAAGGAACAGTTTGCCAGCCCTAAAGGCGTTACTAAATTGGTTTACGAACTGCCCACCCGAGCGCTGTTAGGCCTACGTAACATCCTGGTCACCAATACAAAAGGCACTATTATCATGAACTCCCTCATGGTTGGATATCAGCCACTCGGCACCCCCCTGCAACAACTCCGAAACGGGGTGTTAATTGCATTCGAAACTGGCACCACCACACCTTACTCGCTACAAACTGCTGAAGAACGTGGCACTTGTTTCGTTGGGCCAGCCGAAAAAGTGTACGCCGGTCAGGTAATTGGCCTGAACAAGCGTAGTGACGACATGGAAATCAATGTTTGCAAAGCAAAACACTTGACCAACATGCGGAGCTCCTCAAGTGATGGCGTCGTTCAACTAACTCCGCCAACCATTTTTAGTCTGGAACAGTGCCTCGACTTCCTAGAGAACGACGAGCTACTAGAGGTAACGCCAAAGAATCTGCGATTGCGTAAACGAGAACTAGACCCCAACAAACGCAAACGCCAAAATAAAGTGTAACCTTTTACTTGACTGGGTAGGCTAGGTACCCTAGCCTTGTTATATGATTCAGTACCGGAAAATATTTCGCCGTCTCAGCAAAAGACAAGGCAACCTTGATGCTTTGCATGTTGATGCAACGCTAGCATACATAGATTCATACTGGGATACGTTGACGTGCACAAATAAGGTTGATCATGGCACCATTATTGGTTTGCCCCATCCATATATTGTGCCCGCGAATGACAAAAAAGCAGCCTTTACCTTTCAGGAGCAATACTACTGGGATAGTTATTTCACCGCACTAGGACTCGTTAATACAAAGCGCTGGCCTATTGCCGAGGGGATGTTAGAAAACCTTATTTATCTTTTTGAACGCTTTGGGCTGATCCCCAACTCGAGCCGTGCCTATCACCTCAGCCATTCTCAACCGCCCTTGCTCACGAGCTACATACGCCTGGTGTACGACCAAGGGCGCAAAGATCACGCATGGCTTAAACAACACATGGCGGTGGCCGAAAAAGAGTATGACACTGTTTGGATGAATACCGCCCACCCACTGTGGCACCAAGTTCATAAAGGCCTCAGTCGCTACTATGATATCCACGTCCTGCACGACCTGGCCGAGACAGAAAGTGGCTGGGATATGACACCCCGCTTTGAGAGAAAATGCCTGGACTACTTACCGATTGACCTTAATTGTTTGCTCTATAAATACGAGCAAGACTTGGCGTGGGCTGCCAAAGAATGCAGTCAGCCAAAGGCAGCAGAAAAGTGGCGTCGTCGAGCGGCAGATCGTAAACAGACGATTAGCGAGCTCATGTGGCATGAACGAAAGGGTTTTTTCTTTGACTACAACTACAACACGGGCAAGCTGAGTGACATATGGTCACTAGCTGGTGTATTCCCCTTGTGGGCAGGGCTTGCGACAAAAGAACAGGCGGCACGAATTGTAAAGAATCTGCAAAAATTCGATCACGTTGGTGGGTTGTCTATCACAACAAAGCCACTGATTGATATGAGTATTTTTGGATCCATAAAAACACAATGGGCCTACCCAAACGGCTGGGCTCCACCTATTTGGATTGTTGCGGAAGGGCTTAAGAACTACGGCTACGAGGCCGAGGCAAAGACTATCGCTAGAAAATGGCTGCACACCAACCTACTGTGGTTTGAGCGACACGGTGTGTTCTTAGAAAAGTACAATGTAGTGAAACCAACCAAGCACCCTGTGGAGGGAGTCTACCCAAGTCAAACCGGATTTGGTTGGACCAATGCAATTTTTGCAGCACTGTGCCGCGAGTGGTTAGATGGTGAAGGTTAGATAACTTGATGTAAGACGTGTTTGCTGGGTCGATAAAAGACGTTAAACATAATTCCACCAAGCAAAACGATGCTTCCACCAACTACAACTGGCATATTTATACCAAGCGTGGCTACATAACCACTGATGATTGCGGGCACTGATTGAGCGAGCGCCTGTACACTTGCATCGATGCCAAGAACCTCGCCCTGAATCTCTGGGCCAACCGACTTGCTGACAAGCGCCGTGGCATTGGCTAAAGTTAATCCGTTAAAGATGGCTATAAACGGCGCAACCAACAATAGCTGCGTAGTATTATCTGGGATGAGCTGCAAGAACAGTGCAAAGCCAGTGCCAAGCAAACTGAAGCGTAAGATAGTATGGTTCTTAAAGCGCACCAGTAGTGGCGTCAGCACCACTTGGCTAATCACAATCCAAATTCCAATGTATGCAAAGAAGTCACCAATGTTGCTCTGCTTAAAGTTGAGTTTTTGAATGAGGAATATCTGGAAGAAAGTCGTAAAGAACGTAAAGCCGCCCCAGTAAAGGAAGTTAGCACTAAAGACCACTCGTAATCCCGGGCTTGTTGCTGCCTTGCGGATATTATCGACTGCCTGTCCCCAAGCCATTTTTAGTTTTTTATTGATGTGTTTATGAGTCTCGGGAAGGATGGTCAAGATGAGTGCTACGTTTATGGCACTTAGGATGGCCGTGAACCAAAACGGGGTTGCGGCGTCAAACCAATGCGGCGTGTTGAATAAACCAAAGAAGCTCGTATTTGGGCTTGCTAGGCGCGCACCAATATACGGCCCCAGCACAAAGCCCATTCCAAAGCTGGCGCCAATCAGGCCAAAGTTACGCGTACGATGCTCGGCAGGGCTAACATCGGCTACGACCGCTCTGGCAACACTAATGTTGCCACCAGTCACACCATCGAAGGCGCGCGCAAAGAACAGTAGCGGAATATTCTTGGTGATGATCCCAATTGCGAACAGGACGTAGCCAAGAGCCGTACCAATGAGACTAAGGCTCAAAACCTTCTTGCGCCCAAAGCGGTCCGAAAGCTGACCAAGAATTGGTGTCGCAAAGAATTGCATAAGTGGGTATATACCAGTCAACCACCCTAATAGAATGAGCGATTCGTTGTTAGTGAACCCGGCAGGTATAAATATCTTGAATATAAGCTGTGGTAAAACCGGTATAAGAATGCCTACCCCCAGCACGTCTAAGAAGATCGTAAACAATACGATCGGTAGCGCTTTCCTTTCAAGCTTTTGTTTCACTTTTTCCACTTTTCCTCCTCTTTAGTTATCAAATACGTGATGACAAGCGCCTGGCTTGTCGGACTCACAGGCTTTTTCGTGCATTTGCTGTAACGACGCAAGAACTACAGCTTGCTGTTTTTCGCTCAGACTCTCAAACACTGGTGCATGATATGAGTTTAGTATACTCATTGCCTCGTCGATAAAACGCTCGCCCTTTAGTGTCAACGCGGTAATGTGTTCTCGACGATTCTCTGGTCGCTTCTCGGACTGCAAAAAGCCTTGCCCTAGTAGCAGCTTAATCTGACGGCTTATACTCGCTTCGGTTTGACCAAGCCGTTCGGCGATTACTCGCTGCTGAATATGCGGGTTCCAGCGAAGCACCATTAATATTTTAAACTGGCTAAAACCAATACCAAGCCGTTCGAGCAAAACTTGGTCTGACTGACGACCGAGCACAAATGCAAGGTGATTCAGTAGGTAGCCTATGTTATTGCTTAGCTTCATGAGAATAATTCCATTGTACAAAAGCCAAGCTTAACAAGTCAAGTATCAATTATGCAGCGAATCTATGGCGCTGATCTTCTATCATTCTTAGTACCCGGTCGAGATTGGCTTGAGTCGAGGAGATAAATAATGGGTCCGTATCAATCAGGGTTGGTTGGGGGTACTGTACTGGCTCCAGCCCCGCCATTAGGTACTGCCAAGGCCCGTAAACATCTCCCAGGAATGGCTCTCCTGCAGCAACTGATTCTCTGGCGTATGTCTCTAAACCAGAGTGTAGCTTGTCGACTGCACTCGCAACGTCTGGGGTGACAGGTTGTGGCGCATCATCAAGTTTACTACCTGTTAAATAATCCGAGACAACTTTCATACCAAGCTGGGAACTTTTTGGCTTAGCCTGTAGTCCCTCAAAATATGGTATTTCTTCAACTGTAACCGTGGATCGTACCACGGGCACACCGGCAGTACGAAGACAATCTAGGTGCGCCGTTAACCGTGCTGCGTTCCGGTTTAATGCCCGGTCGAGATCAACATATCGTGGCCCACCAATAGCTCGGAGCATATTTACAGACGCGTCCTCTACCGATCCGCGTACGAAGCGAACTACTTGGCCATCTACCCTTCTTAGCCACGGCTTGTTATGGACAAGCGGCTCTCCTGGAATCATTGCATGAACGTTAAATGGGTTTGTCATTAAGAGACTACAGTAACACAATTTGTTATTTTTGTCTATAGTTTCTATAGATAGCGCGCCACTGCTCCAAGGTCAGCTCCTGTGGCCGGCCGTTTGGGTCGATGCTACATGCTTGCAGCAGTTCGTCTACTGCAGTTTTCGATAGATGCAGCCCTGCTGCTAGGCTGCTCCTGAGTTTTTTCCGTCGCTGTGAGAAACCTGCCTTAACAACCCGGAAGAACTTCTTTGGATCGACATCATTAAATAGTGGCTCTGATCGATACGCGAGTGCCAGAACTTGCGAGTCGACTTTGGGGGGCGGCGTAAACAACTGTGCAGGGACGATCATGCCAAGCGATGCCTCGCAGTAGTACTGGACGCTTACGCTCAAAAGAGACATAGCACCGGGCTTTGCAGCCACGCGTTGGGCCACTTCTTTCTGGACCAAAAGAGACATTTGCTTTGGTGGGTTGTTGGCCTCACAGAGGACTTGCAATAGATTACTCGTGAGGTAATAAGGGATGTTGGCTACTACTTTGTACCCTTTCGGCAAGTGGTCTAGGTCGAAGTTCAGAATATTTGCTGCCGTAACTTGCAGATTGCCTGCTGTAACAAGCGAAGGTAGCTTAGCAGCAAGTTGCAGGTCAAACTCTACCGCTATGACCTGTCGTGCTCGCTGAACCAAAAGTTGCGTTAGCGTCCCCAGTCCGGGGCCAATCTCTAAAACCACATCATCCGGGTTCAAGTCTGCCGCATCGCAGATGCTTTCCAGTGCAGTTGGGTCTGCCAACCAATGCTGGCCAAGTGATTTCTTGGGGGTAGAGTTATGCACTGGCATTAGTGCTATTGTAGCATCTTACCACCAGTGGTTGACTCGCCAGAAATCGGCTGCACCCTGCCAGCCACCATATCGCTTTGCATAACCCGTGCACCAGCGGAGTTGCGTAACCGGGTTATACCCCCAGTCGGCACCTGCAGACGCCATCTTACTACCTGGCGTTGACTGACAAAGACCATAGCCAATGTTTGTTGATGGTGTACCATGATACGCCGGACAACCTCCGTACTCGCCCTGCCATTTTGTTGGGCACCAGCCTGATTCTCGGCTAATAATATAGTCAACTGCTGCGTATTCGGCGGGGCTTATGCCCACCGCAGCCAACCATTCGCCACGCGTCCCAAGCACAATAACTTTTGTACCTTTTGCAATAATTGTCTTAACCGGTTGGACCGCAACAAATTCTTGGAGGGGTCGTTTTGTGCGTGCTACTGCGTCAGTAATTTCGTAGGTCACTACTTTTTTTCCGGGTTTGCCTTCCTGAACGGTGCGTGACTGGCCGGAAGGCAGTTGATCATCGGTTACCGTCTCCGTCGCTGCTGGTATATCTTCTTCGATCACCTCGATAACTTTGCCTGTTTGCACGACAACGATCGTAAGGTCGGACGTTATTTTAGTCTCCAAGCCTGGCACAACTTGCTGGCTGCTCTGCACTTGGATGTTCTTTTCGTCCAATAAGCCCCTGACTGTGTCTGCCCGAGTATTTAGGTTGATGACGTTACCATACAAATTAAGATGCACTGCTACCGATCTGTCGACAACAATCTTCTGCCCCAGTACCGACTCTTCGGTTGGGTCTGTTGGAGCATTCGTAATAATGCCATCGTCTGGTGATAGTTTAAAACCCGCGGCTTCGACCGCTAATCGAGGCTGTTGGTGCGCAGTAACAATTGTTACTTTTCGATTGCCATCTACGACCGTAACTGGCTTTGCTCGATATACGCGCACCTGCATGCCATCTTCGAGTATGGGCGTATCAACCTTGGGCTCAACGACATCTTGTGACGCCACAGAAATATTGAGTCGTTGCAGCAAATCCTTCACCGAGTTAGCTCTTGTAGGCACTGTTCGCTCGTTGCCGTCGATAGACACGGTAACTATACGTGAGTCGTCCGCGCCAATAGTTTGACCGCTAAATGCAATAATCCCACTCAAGGTCACGAAAAAGAGAACAAGAAGCGTAATAACAGGCACAACAAACGGATGTTGCCGGATGAGCTTGACCCTCTTTTTAGCAATCTTTTGTTGACGAGCAACATAGCGCCGTGTGAGTCGTTTAGATTTTCGCATAAGCTTTGCCCCATTGGGATGGCTGTGGTTAAGAAAATCCCAGAGGTTACCTTCTATTCTACCAAAGAAGCAAGCCCACCAAAAGCCTGCATCATGGTAGAAACCTTTTCGTACTCAGGCGTTGCTAAATCATCAAGAGCAACCCACTTGGCCGCAAGGATCTCTCGCTGCTGCAAGACAACACGTGGTTGTTCTTTAAGCTTCGTAACAAAAAGAATGCCCCGGTAAGTCAGCAGCCCCCGCCCAATCCCTAACGGTTCGTCTAAAATCTGGCGGAGTCGGCTAGCTGGAATCTGGATACCAACTTCTTCTTGTAATTCACGGGCTGCCCCTACACTAGGGAGCTCGCCACGATGCAAGCCACCCCCCGGGAGCCCCCATTCGTTGGCGCCAAAACGATTCTTAACAAGTAAAGCTTTCTTATCAACGACAACTAAAACTCTTGTGCGTGGTGGCCCAAAACGAAAATAGAAAAAAAGCGCTGGCGATACAAGAAAATAGATAATTCGGGCGAAATCACTCCCCGCCTTACTCATCCTATTTTCTCGAGTGGGGCAAACGCAATGTTCAACTTCTTTACGCCTTTTCCTTTAAAATATATCGCTGCGTTCTCGCCTTCTATCTCCATAACTGTACCTTCACCGAATAACTTGTGTCGAACCCCATCACCTTCGTTTAGATCCAGCACATACGTCGGCTCGTTCAATGCACTGTTATTGTTGCGCGCTGGTTGCTCGAATGTTTGCAAGCCTGCATTCATGTACGAATCTGGGTTAAACTGCCCATCTATCTCTGACAAAAACCGGCTGGGAGGATTATGCTGAACACCACCGTAGAGAACACGACTACTGGCATAGATGAGTTGCAGCTCTTCTCGCGCCCGAGTCATACCGACATAGCATAAGCGTCGCTCTTCCTCCATCTCGGCTTGGTCATATAAGGCACGTGAATGCGGAAAAATTGTCTCCTCTAGACCAACCATAAATACCGCAGGGAACTCCAAGCCTTTGGCGGCATGAAGGGTCATAAGGGTGACGGCATTATTATCGAAGTCTGCACTATCCAAGTCACTGACGAGCGCAACTTCCTCGAGGAAGCCATCCAGACCAACGTCTTGGTATTCTTGCGCTACGCTTAATAACTCTTTGACGTTTTCCTGTCGAGACTCGCCCTGAGGGGTGCCGTCCGATAGAAATGCTAGATAGTCTATCCGACGCAACAACGAATCAATGAGACTGGCAACATTAGCCTCTGCCATTACGATTCTAAGTGCAGCCAATATGTCAGCTACTTCGGCCAAGCTTTTTCGTGCTTTTGGCGTGATGTCTTCGCATTGTGCAACTTCTTCTAGTGCCGCCTGTAGACTGAGCGCATTTGTAGTCTGCCACCGCAAGAATTTCTGCATCGATGTTGTGCCGATCCCGCGCGTTGGCACATTGACGATTCGCTCAAAACTAACCCGGTCTTCTGGCTGAAAGATAATGCGAAGATACGCGATGATGTCTTTTATTTCCTTGCGATCATAGAATCGCTG
>DAISWP010000008.1:34465-42170 GCA_036826335.1 Candidatus Saccharimonadota bacterium
ATTCGGTACGGGATACCATAATGCACGAGCGCTTCCTCGATGGAACGACTCTGGGCATTGGTTCGGTACAGAACGGCAAAGTCCTTGTAATTTCTTAGGCCGCTATCCACCCCGTTACGGATGCGCCGTACAACAGCTTCGCCTTCCGCACGCTCACCGCTAACTTGCGTAATCTGCACAGGGCTCCCATCGCCAAGTGCTGTCCATAGCTTTTTGTCGGACCGCTTTGCATTCTTGCTAATGATGGCATGAGCGGCATCTAAGATGTGCTTCGTACTTCTATAATTCTGCTCAAGTTTAATGGTGGTGCACTGCGGGTAGTCTTTTTCGAAATTTAGAATGTTCCTAAAATCGGCACCTCGCCAACTGTAAATGCTTTGCCAGTCGTCTCCCACCACTGCAATATTCTTGTGCTCACCCGTCAGCAATCTGATGAGCTTGTACTGGGCGGTGTTCGTGTCCTGATACTCGTCTATCATTATGTACTTGAACTGCTGTTGCCATTTCTGCCGAACTTCAGGATGGTGCTGCATGAGGCTGACTGTCTTTGTAATGAGGTCATCAAAATCCAGCGCAGATGCATCTTTAAGAATTCGCTCGTATACGGGGAATATTTGGGCAGCCGCTTTGGTAGTGGGGCTATTTGCAGAACCTCCATACTCACTGGCCCCGACCATTTCATTCTTTGCGCTACTGATAAGGCCCGATATAGTTCGTGGAGGAAAGCTTTTTTCGTCTATCATCAGTTGCTTACTGGCCTGCTTAATTGCACTCAGACGATCGCTTTCATCAAAAATCACAAAACTTTTTGCCAGCCCAATATGCTCACCATCTTGCCTCAGTAACCGGACGCAAATACTGTGGAATGTTCCCATCCAAGGCATAAAACTACGATTATCTGCGCTTTGACCCAGCAGTGCCGCAACCCGTTCACGCATCTCACGCGCTGCTTTATTGGTAAACGTAACGGACAGAATGTTATAGGGAGTCGCCTTATGTTCGGCAATAATGTAGGCAATTCGGTGGGTTAGCGTTTTGGTTTTACCACTACCGGCACCTGCCTGTATCAGCAGCGGGCCTTCTGTCGTTTCGACAGCACGCCTTTGCTCTGCATTCAAACCCTCGAGTAAGTCACTTTTCACTTATCTATTTTAGCAGAGCCAGACGACCTGAACTATTTTAAGATTATTTTTTTAGAAACGTTACACCATAGTAGCCAACTGCAGCCATTGCGACAAGCACCCCGACAAGCAAGAGGGTAAGAGATGCCATTCGACGCATTTTTGCACCACGGATATGTACAATATTCGCCACGTTTGCTGGTTCTGTTAGTTGCGCTGTGGCCACTTCGGGTCTACTGTCTTCGCTTGTAATCTTAGCTTCGTCATTGCCCAGCATTGGCGCTTCGGTGTTCGCGATTGTTGGCACCGGCTGGGTCATTGGCTTTGATTCGTCACGCATCATTGGGTCTTGTAAAATTGGGCGATTGGACACAATAATCGGACGCGATCCAGACCCTGCTGCAGTGTTACCTGGTTTTGCTACGTCAAAATACTTTTTGGTTGATTCGTTATTCATGCCGTATCCTTTTTGCGCGTTTGTAACCGATAGGCTGCTTCCACTAGATTTGCGAATCGCTCGTAGTTTAGACTCGCTCCACCAACTAACGCTCCATTGCAACCTTCAATATTTAAGTAGCTGGCGATAGTCTGATCGTCAACACTCCCGCCGTACAACACTCTCACCCTGTCGGAGACAGCAGAACCAAAGAGTTCATAAATATTACGCCGAATATACGTTATGGCCTCCTCCACTTGATCCGGTTTGGCGATGTCTCCCTGAAATGTACTGATTGCCCAAACGGGTTCATATGCAATAACCACTTTATCTATGTCTTCGCTGGTAACATTCGCCAGGGCTGTTGTGAGTTGATCATGCAAGACTTGCTTCGTTTCGTGGTTCTTTCGCTCCAGTTGCGTCTCCCCGACACAGACAATTGGAACGATGTCATTACGAAGCGCCGCAGCAACTTTATCGCGCACATCATCGTCGGTTTCATGAAAGTACAACCGTCGTTCCGAGTGGCCGACAATAACGTAATGGGCAAGGTCTTGCAGCATAGCAAATGATACTTCACCAGTAAATGCGCCTTCGTCTTTATCGTGCGCATTTTGTGCAGCCAGTCTAAACTTGCGTCGATCGATTTGTAGGCTCAATGGTTGCAAAGCAAGCAAACTTGGTGCCAAGACGAGTTCTATGTCACGATGTATGCGCAAACGTTCTGTGAGCCTGTGCACAAGCAAGCTAGACTTTTGTACATCCAGATGCATTTTCCAGTTGGCTACAATGAGTATTTTTTGATTTGTCATAACTGCTTATGTTTTCTTGTCATTATTGTACATCATTCCTATCTATCCTGTAGCGCCTCTATGCCTGGGAGCTTCTTGCCCGCCATAAGCTCAAGGCTTGCGCCGCCTCCGGTAGAGACATGGTCGAAGTTTTCTGTGAGTTTTCTAGATTCAACGTACCCAACCGTATCACCACCCCCCACTAAACTGTAAGGTCGGTGTCCGTACTCACCCAAAAGCGCTTCTACAAGTAGTTCTGTGCCGTGCGCAAACGGTCCAACTGGGCCATGTACTGCTGGCGTCTCTGTCACGCCAAGAGCGCCATTCCATACGACAGTATTGGCCAATTGCATCGAACCTGCAACAAATGCCCCAGAGAAAGGACCGATATCCAATATAAGCTCGTCTGCCAATATTTTACTCGCCCGTGGTTCGGGCTTGCCCGGGTAGCTCTCTACACTTGCAATAATATGCGCATCCCAATCTACAATTCTTGTTTTAGCATTTTTCTCCACACTCGATGCTACGACCCCATCTTGCGGCAGGTAAAAAATAAAGTGCCGCTTCTTTGCCTCCCGCTTTGCTTGTTCAAGTATCTGCTGCGCGAGGGGAATCTCTTCTTTATTCACCAGACTTTTACCTGTGTGTATACCTTCTGCGTGAAGAAATGTATTTGCCATGGCACCGCCGACAACAAGCACGTCTGCTAGATCGATGAATCGACTCAAAACACCTATTTTGTCTGCTATTTTTGCTCCGCCAATAACCGCCATGAGGGGCCGGATTGGTTTTGTCATAACTGCCGTAATTGCGTTCACTTCTTTCTCTAAAAGCAATCCAGCAACGGAAGGAAGGTGTTTTGTGACTGCACTCGTGCTTGCGTGAGCACGATGCACAACACCAAAACCGTCTTGCACAAATACATCTGCCAGGGCTGCAAGTTCTTTTGCAAAAGCATCGTCATTCGCTTCTTCTTGCGGATGAAAGCGAAGGTTCTCGAGCAAGAGCACATCGCCGGGTTGCAAAGTAGAGATAGCCTTGACCGCAACGGGGCCAACACAGTCTTGCGCAAAAGTGACATTGCCAGATAGTAATCCATGCAGGTGTTTTGCAACCGGCCACAAGCTGAATGTACTATCTTGGGCATCTTTTGGTCGGCCAAGGTGGCTGCAGATAACAATCTTACATTTCTGTTCTTGTAAGTACTTGATGGTTGGTAGCGCTTGGCGAATCCGGAAGTCATCAGTTATGGCACCCCGTTCGGTTATGGGCACGTTAAAATCTGCACGCAATAACACCGTCTTGCCAGAAATAACGCTGTCTTTGATAGTTTTTTTCGGAAAGCTCATATTCCCACCCTAACGTCTCTATATCATCCGAACTTTTATGGTGTCAGTTGTTCCCACAACACCCGGGTATTTACCATATATCATTACAACGGTATCGCCCTTTTTAAGTACTTTACTGTCGCTCAGCCAGTTTGTTAGTTTGGTAGCCGCGAACTTGTCGATAGGACGCATGTAACTCTTCGTGCCGTACACGAGGGCAAGCTGTTGGGCTACACGATTACTATGGGTTATACCGATAAGGGGAACCTGTGGACGTTGCGAAGCAACCTGTAATACCGTATTGCCTGAGGTTGTCTCTGCAACAATTGCCTTTGCTCCTATAGAGGCAGCGAGCCCCAAGACGGCATTTGATATGGCACTTTGCCTGTTGGGCGAGTGATCCAAGTTAAAATCAACACTAACAGGGTTGTTTTCTTGGGAATACAAGATGACACGCTTCATCGTTTCTACCGCTTCTACGGGGTATTTGCCCACTGCCGTTTCGTCACTCAACATAACACAGTCTGCCGACAATATTACCGCTGTTGCTACATCGCCAACTTCGGCCCGGGTTGGTTCGGGGTCTTCTGTCATACTTGCCAACATCTGCGTTGCAACGATTGTTGGCGTTGCGTACTTTAGGCCAAACCCAATAATTTTTCGTTGCAGGATTGGCACTCTTTCAGGGAGAGTCTCAATGGCAAGATCACCCCGAGCCACCATCACCATGTCGGCTTCCTTAATAATTTCTTCTACATTATCAGCGGCTGCAGCAGTCTCTACTTTAGCAATAACTTTTACATCACTGCCTAAATTCTTTAGAATCGTTCGACACTTGGCAATGTCGCTCGCATGTTGCACAAAACTTAATGCAACGTAGTCTATATCCTGGTCTGATCCAAACCCCATATCCTTTCGGTCTTTAGGGGTAATGATGTCACCCGCAAGATCTGTGTCTGGCAAGTTGATTCCCTTGCGACTGATCAAAATTCCATCATTCTCGGCACGACAAAAAACCACCCCATCTTGGATACTCACAACCTTTGTCCGTATACGCCCGTCAAATAGGTACAATCGTTCGCCTCGCTTTACCTTTTTTGCTAGATCGTACTGTGTTGGCAGGATGCCCGTTGCTGCATAGTCTGACTTGTAGCCAAATCGAAGTGTTTGTCCGGCTTGTACCGTTGCAACGCCATCAAACTCCCCGAGCCGGATCTTCGGTCCCTGCAAATCTTGAATAATCGCTACCGGCTTACCATACTCCTTGCTGGCTTTTCGTATCCAGGCAATCTGCTGGCTTGCATCTTCGTATGTAGCGTGACTAAAGTTCAGCCGAAATCCATTGACCCCGGCTTTTATAAGCGCTAGTACCGATGCGTAGTTATTAGTAACCGGTCCCAAGGTGGCGATAATTTTGGTACGTTTAAATTTAGAAATTGGCACATTTGGTGCACGGTTGGTAGCATCCATTACCTGTTAATTCTACGTGCTTGTGCTTATTTTTACTAGGCGAATGATTCTATCATGGTCATCCCCAAGGGGAATAAGCCTAAAGACTTGCGATCTGCAACAGTGCTCGGAGTAAACTCCTGCGCCCTGTTTTGCTCTTCGAACCTGGGTTCGATATTCACGCCGTGAATACACCAATCTAAAAACCCCACTCACGTGAGGCTCTTAGATTGGTGATCCCAAGGGGAATCGAACCCCTGTTGCCAGGATGAAAACCTGGTGTCCTAACCGCTAGACGATGGGACCTTAATATAGACCGACGAATTGTACCATAACAGGGGTAAAAAAGAAACTCCCCTTGTCGGGGAGAAAGCTTGAGCGGTCAGTCACGAGTACTCAACAATGATTAAATCATATCACGGTTTTGACATGTACGCTAGTGTTTATCCACAGATGCATTGCCTCACAAAAAGAGAGGCCTCTGAGGGCCTCTCGTTTTTTGCTCGTCACAGCTAGGGTTGTCTTACAAACGGATGGCTTTTCGAACCATGTATAGTTTGTGTAAGACTGCACCGATAATACTCGTGCCGATGAATATACCTAGTATATTACCCGGACCAGTATCAGGAAGTATGATTGGTGGAACCTCCTTACACTCTGGGCTGTCTACTGGTAAGTGCTCTTTGCCAGGGATTGGACACATTGGGTTGTTGTTTTGGAATACAACCTTCTTAGTACACTCTGCACCGTCAACCCACTTAACTGTACCGTCGTTCAGCTTTACCTGGACCCGTGCAGTAATTGTGTAGTTGCCGTCTTTTGCATATGTGTGTGTGTCGGTTTGCTTGGTACTCTTGCTACCATCGCCCCAGTTGATCTCGTATGCAAGCACTGTTGCGTTTACAAGTGATGGGCTCACCGTCATACGAACGGTTCGGTTGTCCATAACTTCGAAATTACTTAGCTTACAAAGCGCAGATGAAACAGGAGGAGCAACCTCTTCTACCTGTACCTGGTATACCACTGCCATTCGGTAATCCCAACAGCCGTATACATCACCACTACCAAGGTCTGGGGTACCAAGCTTAATGGTGCTGTTAACAGAGCCGTCTGCCAGGTCTTTCCAGCCACCATATACCTTGCTGTATATATGTACCGAACTTGGGACAAGTTTTAGTTTGATTTGCTTGCCGTTACTGCAGTTAAGTGTACCGGTGTCACTAACACTTGCAGCGTTTGAAGCGCTGATAGTGCTATTGAACACAAAGTTCTTTTGCACTTTATTTAATGGAGCCTGCATGTTCAACATCACATTGTGTGCAATTGCCGAACCACTCGCATTGAAGCCCGATGCTGCATTGTTGTGTATGTAGGTACGAACATCAAATTTTGCATCGGCAGAACAGACATCATTTACCGTGTCAGTAAATACTGGGTTGTTTGCGTTGTCGGTGTCATTGCCATTTGTGCTTTTGCGCACGCGGACAAAATCTGGCTCATCGCCAATACCTTGTGGCACTCCACAAAAGTTGTTAAAAACTGGTGTGGAGATAGACGAGTTTGGGTCGTACGGCACACAATTTGCGGCCGCACTTGCCTTATTACTGCCTACGCCCGTTACTGCAAGTAATCCGAAGCCAAGTAGGCTCAGTACTGCTACTGATATTAGTTTATGTGCAAATTTCATTATCTTTTCTCCCTGTTTAGATCGTTAACCGCAACTGCATGAAGACGCTGCAACTCTCGTTGTCGTGCTGCAAATACTGCACCAAGACCGCCAAGTAAGCTTATGCCTAATGCTTCTACGGGGATTCCGCCATTGCTCCCTTTTTCTCCACTGTTTGGCAGCATAAAGCCTGCTGCGGCTTCGTTTCCGTCACATGTACCATAATTGGGGTCACAAGGAACTTCACCTTTGGTTGTAGTCGGTTGAGGCTCTGTTGTTTGTGGGGGTTGAGTTGTCTGCTGTGGAGGCTGAGTTGTCTGCTGTGGAGGCTGAGTTGTCGCCTGTGGAGGCTGAGTTGTCGCCTGTGGAGGACGAGTTGTAGGA
The DNA here is from genome assembly GCA_036826335.1 of Candidatus Saccharimonadota bacterium. Lineage (GTDB taxonomy): Bacteria > Patescibacteriota > Saccharimonadia > Saccharimonadales > AWTP1-31 > DAISWP01. The sequence continues at coordinate 41,641 of DAISWP010000008.1, forward strand.
GGTTGAGTTGTGCCACCACCAGGTCGTGTTGTACCAGTTGTACCACCACCAGGTTGCGTTGTACCACCACCGCCATGGCCACCACCGCCAGAGCGGCCTGGGTGGGCGTGGAGCCCAGTGCCTGGAGCACGGCGAGATCACCGGATCGGCGGCGCGCCGTGAGGAGCAGCGCGTGGGTCAGGGCCAGCACGCCCAGGACGGCCAGGAACGCGCCGAGCAGCTCCGGGAGCCGGCCGAGCTCGGCGAGGTCACGCACTTCGGCCGGCGGCTCGCGCCACTGCAGCTCGTAGCGCTCCGCCAGCTCGGCGCCGAAGTCCTCCACGCGCACCCCCGGGGCCACCGAGACCAACAGCTCCCGGAACTGCTGGCGCACCCCGGCCGAGGCCAGCCGATCGCTGCTGACCAGCACCGCCATGCCCAACCCGTCGCCGTTGGCATCGGGCCCCACGCCGAGCCCGACCACCTCGGCCGGCCCGTCGCCCAGGTCGACGGTGTCTCCCACCGCCAGTCCGAGCTCGGCGGCCAACCTG
>DAISWP010000009.1:0-10063 GCA_036826335.1 Candidatus Saccharimonadota bacterium
TCGCCTAACTATTTCAATGGCCTGCCCTGGACCAGCTACTTGTATGCCCTTGCTTCGGCTTGTCTCAACGAGGGCCTCTTCAAAAGCTGCGGTATGCACTTTTGGTGTCCTTCGGGTTGGGGCGACATCTCTTAGTAGAGACAAATACCTTGTCGGATAGCTTTCTAGGCCAACCCGGCGAGATCCAGGCACATCAGCTGCAAGAAATTCTGCTAATGCATCCCGCGCTTCGTCAACCGTGTCTTTTGTTGCTGCTTCGTCGTCCCCGTATCCTTCATATACGTTAGACACCTCGATGCCAAACCCGATGCCATCGATAGCAGGGTGATATGGCGTCTCGGTTAATGCGGCCAGAACCAGCTCTCCTGCCATTCGCCCACGTTTGGCGAAGTTCTCGGTTAATGTGTCGTTAATTTTTTGTGTTGCTCCGTAAACTTCAATAGATCCGTTTACTGGTTGTGGTAGTTCTAGTGAACCCATAGAAAAACGCCTCCTAATGCGTTTTAAGATTAAGTTATCGCCTTAGTGTGCGATTGCTTATTCCTACGCGGAGGCGCCTAGATTCTCTCTAAAGCCGCTTCGTTCTGGGCAATGCTGTTTCGGTGGCTGCAATAAGTCACTGTATGCTTGTTTGCAGTCAAGGTTGTTTTGTCGTCAACCTCACGTAAAAGACACTATAGGACAAGTGGGCTGAATTGTCAACACGTCTATTCGGTTGGGCGTGTGCCGTGCTTATGAGTCTCGTGCTTCTCTATAAACCAGAATTGAATGGGGCTACCGACGTAGTCATAATCATGACGCATCGACTTGTCTAGAAAGCGTTTATAGCTCCAGTGCAAGAACTTTGTGTGAGCGCCAAAAATCTTGAATGCAGGGATTGGGTTGTCAGTTTCTTGCACAATATAGTTCAGCTTTGGGCTACGATTCTTGAGACCTGCAGGTGGGTGTTTGGCAACAGTTTTGCGTAGCCATTGGTTCAGCTCGCTCGTTGTCATTCGTTGCTTGCGTCGCTCGTCTATCTCTAGCGCTAGTTCAAACAGTTTTGTAACGTTTTGGCCACTTATGGAACTGGTAAAGATTAAGGGTGCCCACGGTACGAATTCGAAGTTGTGACTAATGCGTGGGGCCATCTGGTCGCGCGTAAACGCAGTTTTATCCTCTACGCTATCCCACTTGCTCACCACCAGCACCAACCCCTTGCCTGCTTCTTTGATAAGACCAGCTATCTTTTGGTCTAACGCAACATTAAGTTCGTTGACGTCCATAACCAGTAAGCAAATGTCGGCTTGCTCGATAGCACTTAAAGATCGAATAACACTAAACTTTTCGACGCCCCGTTCTATTTTGCCGCTACGGCGGATGCCCGCGGTGTCGAGCAGCTCTATCTCTCTACCCTGGAATTTGACGACGGTTCGGTTGATGTCACGGGTGGTGCCGGCTCTGTCAGCTACAATCGCCTGTTGCTTCTTGGCAAGCGTGTTGAATAATAATGACTTACCAACATTTGGTCGACCCAATATAGCAACCCGTAGGCGGTTGTCATCTTCTGCTTGAGCAACCTGTGGGATAACGTCGACCAAATTGTCTAGAAGGTCAGTAATGCCCTGGTTTTGTGTTGCGGCGGTTAAGATGATCGGTTTAATACCAAGGCGTTGGTAATCTTCCGGAACGGCCTTGCCCGCCCTGTCCGCTTTGTTCACCACTAGAAAGACTGGCTTCTTTGTTTTCAGGGCCAGCTTCGCAACCTTACGATCTTCGGTGGTGATGGCGGCTGGTGCTTCAATGACAACCCAAATAACGTCGGCGCTGTCAGCAGCCTGCAATATTTGATCCTGAATGGTGAACTCGAAGTCGTCCACTGCATCTTTCATGCCGGCGGTATCTACGAGCCAGAATTGGTGTTCGCCATGTTCGCCCTTCGCCATGATGCTGTCACGAGTAGTGCCCGGCTCATCAGCTACAATCGCCTCTCGCCTGCGGATAATTGTGTTGAACAAACTAGACTTGCCGACATTGGCACGCCCAACAATTGCAACAATAGGTAATCTCTTGGCCATTTGTCGACTATTTTACCACAGAATACCCCTGTTGGCTAGGGCTTTATTGTTGCGGCAGCTCTGCGCGGAACAAATAATCTGACTCAACCGCCATGTCGATCATATGCCCCCAAATTTTCATTAGCAATACATCTCTTGCGGGGCAGCCTTGGCCGGGGACAGATTCGAGCCCCTCTGCCCACAACGGGTTAATGTCATATGCTTCTTTTCCGCTGCTGGGGTTGATTATAAATGGGGTACCTGCCCGTTCTTCCAGGGGGTGATCCTCGAGGAGATGAAGCCTTTGCTCCCATGCCGTTATTGGGCGGAAACCGTATTTAGTATCTAGTTGTTTTGCGACAAAATTGACGGTGTTATTAAAGCTTTCTGGCTCGCGTAAAATTGCTTCTAAGTGATCAATATCGTTTGGTGTGCGGAAATCACCCGTTAGTTCGCGATATGCCGGCACAGCAAATGACAAGACACGGCCCATGACACGAAAACCGTGTCCGATATTGGGCATGCCATTACGTAGCTGCTTAGTGAAGTGCAAGCGGTCAACCTCAGTGCCATTCGAATGTACATGGCTAGAATGTAATACTTTCGCGAGGTCTAGACCCACCGCATATCGTCTGAGATCATTGTGCAAGAAATCCCCGACACTCTCGTAGGGTGATCCTTGGCGGTAGTGCCCTAGACGAATCTCTCTATCAAACTCCGTAGCTCCTTGCATATCAGCTAACCAGGTTGTGCCAATGCGGCCTAGTACAAAACGCATATTTTCCCAATGGGTGGGTACTGTCTGTTGCGGACGCACTACCTCGGGTGTCTTGGGATGACGAAGCCTAAACATGTTTATATTATATCATAAAAATTAATAAAAAGCTATATCCTACTGTGTCGAGCCGAGGCCTCGGGGAATGTGCTGCATAATTTGACCCGCAAGTTTAGCGTAGCGCTCTGGACTATGTTGCCGATAGCGCTCTAGGTCTCCCATCGCCCCGAGCATGCGGATACCCTGTGTGGGGCTGAGCAGCGTATAATTAACGCCTTTTCCATCATGTTGCGGTAGTCTTGCTTGGTCCAACTGAGCCGGGAGGTGCGCCCATTCGACGGATCCATCTTCCATGCCGGGCTCCCAAATGTAGGCACCGCGTCCTTCTTGGAACAGTTGGTCTGCAATGCCCTGCAGCTCTTGGTTGGTGTTAGGGTTATCCCCCCACGGTTCTGCCTTAAAAAAGAACGGGTCTATTTCCCATACGATACGTTTGCCACGCCATAACAGGGATGCGTGTTCGTATGTTGCTGCGGGTACTCTTCTCCAAACAACAAGAGCCTCTAGATCAAGCTTATGAACGAGTCCAGCGGCTATCTCGGTGCTCGCCATACAGTTGCCAATACCGAGCTCCAATGCCTTACCTGCCCGATATATGCCAGAACCACCATCACCCTCCATTATTGAATAGAAGTTAATCACGCTTGCACCCAGCAGCTTTGCAAGCTGTATTTCTGCTTTTACATCTTTTGTAGTACGAAATGCCTCAGTGGCAGCCGCTAGTTCGTCCGGAACAGTAGTAGGCATCCATAAAGGCTCGGGTTGATACACTTCGGCTTCTACGCCGTGATTTAGCAGATCTGTCATAAATAATCATATACAATAACATAAATTATTGTAAAATACAACTATTATATAAATCTGTAAGTACCTACTTTGAGCGTGCCCAGCGCATAACTGCCAACCGCAGTTCGTTGTAGCGAAACAACTTCGTAGCCGCATGCGGCAAAAGTGCGCCGAATCTGTCTGTTCCGGCCTTCATGCATGGTTATAACCCAACTTCTTCCGTGTCCATCAAGCTGAAGCCGACTGGGACCATCTTCTAAAGGTATACCGCTTTCGATTGCCAAGGCATCGTTATGACTCAACTCTCTGTCCAGTGTGACGTTGTATATTTTCTTCTTCTGAAATGACGGGTGTGTTAACTGTTGCGCCAGTTTGCCATCGTCGCTCATGAGTAATAAGCCAGATGAGTATTTATCAAGTCGACCAATGGGTTTTAGGTGGTGCAAATTGGGGGGCAGCAGCTCATATATTGTTTTACTGCCTTGCCCGTCGCGACTACAGACAAAACTAGCCGGCTTATTTAAGATAATAGTTGTCGTTGTCTTGGGTGGGTGCACGGCCTTGCCGTCGAGCAACACTGAGTCTGCCGGCACAACATCGTGGCCGCTTGAGGGTTGTGTGCCATTCACGAGTACCCGCCCCGCAGCTATGGCAGCATCCGCACTGCGCCGGGATAGGCCTGTCGACAAGGCGATGTAACGATTAATACGCATGGTGCAATAGTGTCAGGTTGTTCGTACAAAGACAAGATCTATGCGTTCGGTGGAGATGGCTCATCCGTAGGCTTGATTACTTCTGGCTCAGGTGCGATATTCTCGTCGGTCGTGGTCGTGACAACTGGTGCAGTAACGTCATTAATGACTTTTGCGCCAGTGGGGAGCGTTTCGCCTTCGGCCGCCGCAAGTTTTTCTAGATCGACTGTTGGTTTTGTAATGTCATTAATGGGGTTAATGACCTTTGTGTGGACGGATGTTTTTGATGGCTCGTTTGGTGTTGAGTCGTCCAAGACGGCATGGTTGTCGGTGCTTTCGGTCTCGGTTTCTTTTGGTGCTGGCTTGCTATCAGTTTGTAAGCTGGCAGCAGCATTCTCTAGTACTTGCTCATTTGCGGTATTGGCGCTTGTGGGCGAAGCGATTTCCCCGCTCTTTTCTTCTGGCACTGTGGTAGTCTCTGGAACCTCAACGGTCTCGATATTCTCGGCACCGTCAATGACTGCAGGCGGTGTGTTCGTGATCGGCTGAGGGGGCTCGGGAGGAGTGATGTTTGTAGCAGTTGTGTCCTGCTGAGCAGGCTCGGTTGCTGCAGACGTTTGTTCTGTGGCGACAGTAACGGGCTCTACGGGGGGTTCCGGCTGTACGGCAACAGGTGTCGGGCTCGCTGGCTGTTCTGCAAGGGGTTGGGTTGTTGGTGCTGTTGTTGACTGTTCTTCTGGTACTTTGCCTTCGGCCGTAAGAGCTGGTGCGGTAATTGGAGTTGGCGCCTCACCGCCCAACACTTCACGTGCTGTTTTTGCAACGTCCTCAAGGGTGACTTGTGACTTTACAAGGTAGCGGTCAGCCCCGAGTTTATCGGCACGCGCCTTGTCTTCTGCTTGACTCAAAGCCGTCATCATAATAACTTTGTGTTCTTTGTTTCGGGGGTTGTGCGCAGTATGTCGAGCATGTCAAAACCGCTAATCTTGGGCATCATTATGTCGGTAATAATGAGGTCGGGTTTTTCTTTAACGGCAAGTGCCAAAGCTTCTTCGCCATCTTTGGCGGATACGATTTCGTAGCCTTCGGCGAGTAGTCGTGCGCTGTATATTTCTCTTAGGTTGTTGTCGTCTTCGACGAGCATTACTTTTGTCATCTGTTTGCCCCTGTGGTTATGCTTACTTGTTATTGTATCATGCCTTTTACGCTTCTGATGTGGTATCCGTTGTCGGTCTGATTATGGGGGTGGGAGCTCCCTGTTTGAGCTGTTCGTTTGTTAGTCGTGGCAGGTTAATATAGAACGTACTCCCCTTGCCCAGGGTGCTTTCTACCCAAATTCTGCCGTTGTACATCTCGATTATTTTACGAGAGATAAACAGGCCAAGGCCCGTGCCGCCAATGGTTCGGGTGGCGGTGCTGTCTACCCGATAGAACTTTTCAAACAAATGGGGCACGTCTTCCGGCGCTATGCCTGATCCTGTATCGCGAATGTAGACTTGTACCACTTTATCGTCGCCTGTTATCCCCAAAGAAACCTTGCCTGCCATTGTGTACTTCACCGCGTTATCAAATAGATTAATGATAACCTCACGCAGCCGTTCGGGATCTACCATGGCATAGTAAAGGGGTTGGATGACTCGCTTATGGCCCATATCATCAGCAGAGATACCAACTCCACTGGTCCCAACAACATATTCCATTTCTAGACTCTTTTTCTGCGCTGCAAAACGAAGATCCTCAACCAGGTGCTCCAAATAGCCACTCATCTCGGTCGGGACGGGGTGGTTGCTCAAGCGGCCATCCTCGGCTTTGGCGCTCGTTAGCAGGTCTTGGAATAATTGCCCAAGATGCTGGGTGGAGTCATGTGCCTTTTTTAGGTACTCTCTGGCGCGGGTGTCGATGGTGCTGACTTTATCGTTCATGGCAAGCGCTAGATAACCCTCTATGGCAGCAACAGGCGTGCGCATCTCATGAGATGCCGTGCTGATAAACTCGGCACGTTGTCTCTCCTCTTTTCGTTCCTCGCTTACATCACGAAAGATCCCCACTGCACCAGTCACTCGTTTATTCTGGTCGAACAGAGGCGACACACTCAAGTTAATGGCAATTGTCTTGTTGCTTCGTGAGATCAGCGAGATGGTATTGTCATGAAGCGCTCTGCCATCCAAAAGCACTCGAGCAAATGGGTTGTTCTGTGCCGTGTATTCCTTGCTCTTGTTATCAACGAAATGAAGGACCACACCATACGATAAGCCAGTTGCTTCCGCTTGCTGCCAACCGCTCAGACGGGCTGCCGAGGGGTTAAACAGGCGGATAGTGTTTTGGTCGTCAATAACGATCACGCCATCTTCTATAGAGTTGATGATTATATCCGACTGTAACTTCTCTGCTTGCAGCTTCTGGGACAGCCATGTATTATTTGGCTTCTTTTGGCTCGCGTTAGTGCTGCCATGGGCATGAACTATAGCCAACAGCGTAGCAACTGCTACGCTGATAAATGCGACCCCACCAATCAGCCAAAGTATACTCATAAAATGCTTTTGTTTTCAGGTCCTATTATCGGTGTTTTTAACTAATCATGCAATGGCAATCTGTCGTATAGGCGTATATGGACGCGCCCCTGTTAGTGTGCTAGTATTGAGCGGTTCTGGTACGGCCCCGTCGTCTAGTGGTCCAGGATATCTGGTTCTCATCCAGAAGATCGCGGGTTCGAATCCCGCCGGGGTCACCACAAGGGACTTTTCTGTCACGGAAAGGTCCTTTTTTGTTTAATATGTATCTGTAAAGTGGACGGCAACAGATCTAGCATAGCCCGTGGCTCAATTATGCTACTGCTTGCAGTTAGATATAAAATATAGCAGAATCAGTAACCATGAGTAATGTAGAACAGTTAAACTTCCTCTCCTCGCAAGAAGTAAATATGGTTGCACAACAATGGGGCACGCCTGTTTTTGTGTACGACGAAGCAATTCTACAGAGACAAGCAGATGCTGCCCTGGCCTTCGGTGCTCCTTTTGGCCTGGGCGTACGCTATGCAATGAAAGCAAACCCAAATAGACACATACTGAGAACATTCAATGAAAAAGGCATAGCTATAGATGCAAGCTCGGGGTTTGAAGCAGAGCGTGCGATGCTTGCCGGCATTGAAGGTGCCGAGATCTTGCTTACAAGCCAGGAATTACCTAAAGACTTGGGTAGTTTAGTAGAGCGTGGTGTTCAATTTAACGCCTGTTCTTTGCACCAACTTCGTGAGTACGGCAGACAATTCCCGGGTAGTACCGTTGGTGTTCGAATTAACCCTGGTCTTGGCTCGGGGCACTCCAGCAAGACGAACGTAGGCGGTCCGTCTTCTAGTTTTGGTATTTGGCATGAATATGTCGACGACGTTCTGGCAATAGCTAAAGAGTATAAGTTGACCGTTGACCGACTGCATACACACATTGGTTCTGGCAGCGACCCAGACGTATGGACGCGTGTCGCTTCTATGAGTCTAGAACAGGCCAAAGTGTTCCCTGATGTTACGACACTTGATCTTGGCGGCGGGTTTAAGGTTCCACGCATGCGGGACGAAATAGGAACCGACCTAAAGAAAATTAGCCCTGTTATCTCAGAAGCGCTCGAACGGTTTTATAGAGAGACGGGACGACGGCTAAAGCTAGAGATAGAGCCTGGCACATTTCTTGTTGCTAACGCAGGGTCACTTGTTACAACTATCCAAGACATTGTAGATACGGGCGAAGGTGGCCATACCTTCCTCAAGATCGATAGTGGCATGACAGAGGTGATGCGCCCGAGTCTCTATGGTGCCCAACATCCGCTGGTTGTCGTGAATGGCCGTGGCGAAGAGCATCAGAAATACGTAGTTGTAGGTCATTGCTGTGAGTCTGGCGACCTGCTAACACCACAGCCTGGTGACCCAGAAGCAATTGGTGACAGGTTGTTAAAAAAAGCTGAGATCGGTGACTTGCTTGTTGTAGAAGGTGTCGGTGCGTATTGTGCGTACATGAGTGCCCAAAACTATAACTCATTCCCTTTGCGCCCAGAAGTTATGAGAAAAGCTGGTGGCAGCTTGGTGGAGATTTGTAGGCGTGAGACGCTCAAAGAAATGCTACACCTAGAGACAAAGTAGCTCCATCCTCGGTGCTGAAAATTCAGTAAACTTTCTAGAGCAGTTCTTTCATGTCGCCATAGATGTGGCACTCGTGAATCGTCAAACAACATAGTTTTTTGTTGTCAAATTGTTGATTAGTTTTGAGTGTGAGGAATTGGTAGATACACTACACATATAATTTATGCCGCAAGAACCCGAAATTACCGGTAATAGAATTGCGCCGATGGTGGAAGCGGCTCATGGAGTTGGGAGACAGTATCTAGAAGCTGCTGCGGGTCATGTTGTGGCAGAGGGGCTAGTGGTAGTGAACAGCCTCGGGGAAACTCTAGCCCATGAGCACCAAGGGCTTGTGACGAGCCTACAACAAGATCAGGTTGCAAATGTACTCGGTATTGTAGCGGTTGCAGAAAAGTTTGATGGTCAACCGGCTCTACACCCTTCTGAGTTGGGTGGGTTGGATCAAGCGGACCCCGGGATTGTTATCGAGGAGCAGTCCCCTGTTAAAGGGCAGGCGGTTGACCAATTTTTTGACAATAAAGAGCGACAGAGATATATCAAGATGCTAGGAAAGGTTTTTGATGCAGGAGACATTGCAGAGCTAGACGATGGTCAGTTGCAGAATCTCTTTGAACTCACTCTAGATCACTACCAGGGGTTAAAGATCGCCAGAATATCTAAACAAGGCAAACTTGATCGTTGCAAACAACCGCGGCTTCAGCTAGCAGGAGCGAGCAATATAGCCATTGCCGCACGTTTTAGCTCAAGCAGTGCTGCTATCTGGCAAGGCACAACAAAGGTCTTCCAGGGTATAAAAATGCGAACAACCGACGACGAACTCACCCAGCTTATTAGTAGAGCTAGGACAAAAGAGCGAATTCCCGAAGAAGAGACGGTGCAGCAGCGTTCTGGGCCGTTTCCTCCCCTGGACGCCCAAGAACATGAGGCGGTTGCTGTGGCGAGTGTAGTGGAGCAACGAGCAGAAGAAAGGCCTGTACCAGAATTCGCTCCCGATTTTATGGCGAGCAGAAAACTAAGACGCAAAGAAATTGTTCAACTGGAAAACGCCGCAAAGATTAATGCCTGGGTTGATGGGGCGCAGCAATCTGGGCATTCTCCTCTCATGAAGATCGAAGGTAGTTCATTTAGAATTGGCGAGCAACTATTTACCCTTAGTGACGACCAACGAGAGCTATTGAATATATTGCTCGTAAATATTGGCAATCCGCTAGGGTTGGAAGATGTTCTGTCTGCGGGTTTCTGCGATTTTGTTAATGGTCATTCGGTGCGTAACGCTCGATTGCAAAGTGCCATGAGGCGGTTTATGGATACGGTCATAGATGCAGACAAACACCGGCTGTTAGTTGCTGAACTGGGTGACAAGACCGGCATAGAGCTTAACCCGTTTCTAAAGTATCTTGATAATCGGTTTGTTGAAGCTGTAAAAAAAATCGTTCCAGACGCTCCGGCTCAGGTTTCGGCCCCCGGTAAGCCTAACCCCCTTGCGACCTCCAAGCCTATGGGGCGCAGAAGAACTGCAGAGCCAGCGGTTCCTACTCTTGACCAGCCCATTGTCCCAGAACAAGGAAAGATTCGATTTGATAGC
>DAISWP010000009.1:10073-36838 GCA_036826335.1 Candidatus Saccharimonadota bacterium
GGCCGAGATTGGTAAGCACGAACTTCTGGATGCAGATGGAGAAAAGCGCTTAGCACGTTCTATGCGTGCTGGCTGGGCCGCCCAGGAGCGGATTGACGCGCCACCAGCGGACTACACCACCGAACAACTTCAGGCGGATCGTCGGGCGGTCCGCCAAGGCGAACGTGCAAAGGCTGAGTTTATTAAGGCTAATCTTCGCCTCGTAGTATCCATAGCGAAACGCTATAGGAATGCTGCTGGGACGCAGATGGATCTACTTGACCTTATTCAAGAAGGTAACATTGGGCTTGAGCATGGGATAGATAAGTTTGACCCTGAAAAGGGCTTTAAGTTTAGTACCTATGGTAGTTGGTGGATCAGGCAAGCAGTCTCTCGTGCAATTGCCAACCAGGCAAGGACTATACGCCTGCCGGTACATATAGGGGATGATCTAAAACGACTCCAAAAAGCGCGAGGCATGGGCCTGTCCGATGAGGAGATTTTAGAAACTTATGACTGGCCCGAAAAACATCTTACAACTGTTCAGGATGCCCACAGGACAACAGAGCTAGCTTCATTCGATAGGCCATTAGGCCCAGATGATGACACGACTTTTGGCGACCTCATACCAGACACTCGGCCCATGGCGGAATATGAGCAGGTTGATACACGGACTGATGCCGGACATCTGAGGGCTGCTCTAGGGGCTATTCTGAGCGAGCGTGAGTTGGAAGTCATAGATCTAAGATTTGGCCTCAGTGATGGGGAGCCAAAGACCCTAGAGGAGGTAGGGGTGCATTTTGACATTACTCGCGAACGCATAAGGCAAATACAGGCACGCGCTTTTAAAAAAGTACGCGAAGCCAAGGCGCTTGGTCTGCTTGGCTTGCTTGATAACATGTGAGCGCGTACGGGCAATCTGTTAGATAGTTATAAAAACCACACCAATAGTCGCATTGACCACAAGCATTTTGAGGCGCATTATAGTTGGTAGTCATGTATGTATGAGCCGATGGCCATGATGTACAGACTTTATGAACAAACTGGATAGCACACCACGGTCCCTGCTCTCCTCATTTCAAGCATTAGCTTCTTGTCACGAGTAACTACTGAACGGTTCGTCACTCTACCAAGCAGCTCCAAACCCCAAAAACCCGTTCGCTGGCCGAGAAAATCTCTTCCAGCTTTTTGTCGTTTAACTAGAAAGAATTTGGAGCTTGAAATGAATCGAACAGCAATAAACCGAGAAGTGAATGTAACTGGTTACTACTTCCGCAATAAGAATCTGCAGACTATCCCAAAACAGATAGAGTATGACAACCAGCAAGTTACGTTCGTAGAGGCTGGCATGCAGTACCTGATCAAAAAAGGCCAAAGTTTTATTCGTTTGCTGGATGCAACTGATGGGGACACAACATATCGCCTGAAGTATGACCCAGAGCAGGTATTGTGGACCTTGGTATACACATCGCGTGGCCATCGGGCGGTCTAGGATGGATGATGCAATAAAAGAACTCGGCGTATCGGAGCACGCAGGGTTCCCGAACGCTGCTACAGATGCTTCGTTAAGCAGCCTAGACATTAGTAAGCTGTTGACTCGTCACCCTATCAGCACCTTCTTTATGCGGGTGCGCGGCGATTACGGCGAACGGTATGGTGTGTTCGACGGCGACATTGTGGTGATCGATCGGGCGATGCGCCCACGACTGACTGATTTGTTGATATGGTGGCATGAGGAGTCATTTGTGCTTGGCAAGCTACAAATTATTCCTGGTGGCATAGCTCCCTGGGGCGTGGTGACGTATGCGATCCATGAATATAGAGGCCACAAAGATGATAGTAACTCCACCTAAATCAAAAAAAGTCTACGCACTGGTAGACTGCAACAACTTCTTTGTTAGCTGCGAGCGATTATTTCGCCCAGACCTAGAGACTAAGCCGGTGGTGGTGTTGAGTAGCAACGATGGTTGTGCTGTTGCAAGAAGCAATGAGGCAAAAGCCTTGGGTATACCCATGGGGGCACCGGCGTTCAAATATCGGGAGTTGTTTGCAAGGCACGGAGTAACCCAGTTTAGTGCCAACTTTGAGCTGTACGCCGACATTTCCCGGCGTATTACGCAGTTGCTAACGGCATTTACCCCCCGGACCGAAATCTATTCCATTGATGAAGCATTCATGGATCTAGGGGAGTTGGCAGATAGAGACTACAAGCTACAGATGGATATGTTGCGACGTCGCATTTGGTCCCAGATAGGCATACCGGTATCAATTGGTATCGCGCCCACAAAAACACTGGCGAAACTAGCAAGCGATTTGGCTAAAAAAGAGCCTACGCTTCGCGGGGTCCTCGACATAGCCACTTGTGACGAGAAGCTTTTGAGCCAGTGGCGCAGTAAAGTACAAGTAGAAGACGTTTGGGGAGTTGGGCGGCGTCTGGCACCAAAACTTCGCGCTGAGGGTATAGCAACAGCTGAAGATTTATCGCACATGCTGCCACCTCGCGCCCGGCAGCTTATGAGTGTTAAGGGTGAACAGACGGTAAGAGAGCTTAATGGGCAGCCTTGCATGGAGCTGGAGTCACTTCATACAAAACCCAAGAGCATTGCCCGGACACGCACCTTTGGTGAAGACACGAATCAACTGCATGTTCTGGAGTCTGCCATAGCGAACTTTGCCGCCCAAGCAACCTATAGATTGCGCATGTCTGGTCAGCGTACTCGTCGTGCGGGTGTATTCTTGATGACCAGTCGACATAGGCCCGGTTATCGATCTTGGAGTAAGGAGATCGTCTTTCGAGTGCCATCTGCAGACACGGGTTTGATCATGCAGGCTCTAGTCGGAGCTTTAAACGAGCTATACTCTCCGGGCCAGCTCTACCATCGGGCCGGCGTGTGGTTGCATGAATTTATGGCCGAAGGTGCGGTACAAGCTGATTTATTTGGTGACCTACGGCCAGAGTTGGATGATCGGTCGAGTCAGCGAATGCGCGCAGTTGACACACTTAACGCTCGCTTTGGCCGCAATACCCTAAAGTTTGCAGCGGAAGATCTTGCGATGGCGTGGCGCCCAAGGCAACAACTACGGAGCCCACACTACACGACTAACTGGGGAGAACTACCTTTAATAAGATAGAAATCCTAAGGCTTGTAAACTACGCGGTCGGCACTGCCAACAACACTGACCCAGGTTTGACCAGCATTGAGCTTGATGGGGTTTCCTCCGGCATCTTTAAATGTAATCTGACTTTTTGGGCTTGTTTTTGCCCAGGTGCCTTCACTCATGACCCCATCTTGGAAAATGTATACTTTACCACTCCCGATGTTGTCGTATCGACTATTTACGCCATTGGCGGCAATGCCATAATTCATGACAGCGGCAATGACCACTTTAGGCGCAATCTGTACCCCGCTTTTTTCGTCTATGTGCGGTTTGCCTCCCTCGCTTCGCTTGTATGTGTTGGTTGCAGCATCGTAATCGTAGTGTGGGTTGTACAAAAAGCTAGAGACGTTAAAGTCCAAAGATTTAGCTGTTGGCGTGGCATTCGCCTTCTCTTCTTTTCGTGGGAAGGAATCAAAAGTGCTACTGTTTTTAAAATAGCATCCACTTTTGCCATGCTGGTATAAATATGGGGGGGGGCGAAAGGGGTGTTGCCCCGCCAGTAACCATCAGCATTAGCAAATTGGTCGAGGTCTTTTGCTCCATTGTTACGAATTTGCGCCAATCCGTCAGCGCTGCCGCCTACGTGCGCAATGCCAGCATCAAAACCTTGCGCCCAGTCAACGTAGTATGGTCGGACACTCCGAACCGGGCCGATGTAATCTGGTTGGGCTTCTTGCCACAGGGTTAGAAAGCGCGTAATGCCACCTTCTGCGATTGCCTCAAACACAACCCCTGCGTCTTTTAAGGCCGCTTGTGGGCGCGCGTCCGGGCTATTCTCTATCATTATCGCGGTCACAGGCCGTTGGTTCAGCTCTGGCTTAACCTGGACTCCGGTGAGACGCGATGCTTCTGTGGTTGGTTTCGGTGGCTCCTCGTTCTTAATCGAAGACTGGGGAGCGGCTGCTTTCTGAGGTTTCTTGATAAAGAGAAGCGCCGCTGCACTCCCGCCCGATAACAAAAGCACCACGGCAACAACTACTGCGATCTTTTTCTTTGTACTTAGCGTCTTAAATTTTTTGAACGGGTTTCTACTTTTGTTTTGCCTGGGTGTGGGTGCCATTGGTTCTGATGCGTCAAGCTGTCTGGTGATGTCTTCGATCGTACTGTTAATATTTTCACTACTTTTTTTATCCATTCGCCTATTGTAACAAAAAGCTTCTGCTTAGTGCAGATTTTCGATGGTCTTTTTAAGACGCTTTAACGAAACTTCTTTGCCAAGAACATGCAGCGTATCAAAAAGCCCAGGAGAAAACGGGGCTCCAGTTGTGGCAATCCGAATGAGGCTAAATAAAATACCTGGCTTTGTCTCTTGGTCGACAAGGAGTTGATTCAGCTGTGTCTCTAGCGATGTGGTACTAAAATCAGACGTTTCCAAGATGCCCTGTGCAGCCACAAGCAGTCGCTTCTTTTCGTCTGCTGGCAACTTTGATAATTGTTTGTTCTTTGAATCGCACAGTAATGTTTGCGTGGCTTTCTGTAGTGGTTCAGCAAAAAAGAAAGTAGTTAGTTCTGGCAATTCTGCAAAAAACTTGAGGCGTTCTTGCACAAGACCAAGTACGGCTTTCTTGTATGATTCATCGGCGTCACTCGCCTCCCCTGGCCAGTAACCAGTTGTTTTGTCGTAAAGCACGTCGAGCGATAGCTCGCGGATAAAGTGGCCGTTTACCCAGTTAAGGCGTCTTTCATCAAAGTGGGCCCCGCTCTTGCCCACTCTAGCCAGGCTAAATTTCTTAACCAGTTCATCCTGAGTAAAGACCTCTTGTTCAGTGCCGTCGTTCCACCCTAGGGTGGCGATAAAACTAACTAAGGCTTCTGTTAGGTACCCGTCTCGTACGTAGTCCAGCACGTCCTTTGCCCCATCGCGCTTACCCAGTTTTTTGTTTCCTGTTTCATTAAGGATATGTGGCATGGTGGCCATGATCGGCGGCGTAAGCCCGAGTGCTTCATATAAGTTAAGATAATTGGGCACACTTGAGATAAATTCTTGCCCACGAATAACATGTGTGATCTTCATCTCTGCGTCATCTACGATATGACAGAAATTATAGGTCGGGTAACCATCTGACTTGATAAGAATAAAGTCATCGATCACTTCCGGTCCGGTTTTTAAATCACCCATTACTTCATCATGCCAGGCGTATTGTTTGGGCTCGGATTTAAAGCGTAACGGTGTTGTGCCATCCCAGGCTGGCGTGTTTTCAGGCCGGTGGTTTCGATACAGAAATGGCTGTTTATTCCTGGTCGCTTGCTCACGAAAGGCTTGTACTTCCTCTGCTGTGTAGGGGTCGGCGTAGGCTCTGCCACTTTTAATAAGCTTCTTGGCCCACAGATTATAGAGATCAAGGCGCTCGCTTTGTCGGTACGGACCGTACGGGCCACCAATGTCTGGGCCCTCATCATACTCAAGCCCGAGTGTCTTTAGACACCTGATCAAATGTTCTGCCGAACCTTCAACTTCCCGTTTCTTATCGGTATCTTCAAGTCTAAGAACAAATGCACCGCCTGCCTGTCGGGCAACCAGCCAAGCAAAAAGTGCAGTCCGAATACCCCCAACGTGCAAATAGCCAGTTGGGCTGGGTGCGAAGCGTGTGCGTGCAGAACTCATGCTCTCTATTCTACGCGAATTAACTATAAGATAAAAAACTTCTTAGAAACTTGCGGCGACTTTAATTAGCTGGCCTACATCAAGATTTGCTGTTGCTTCAATGGAATAAAGAATATCGTTCTTTATCCATGTTGCATTTGTATCATTGTACACAAATATGGTCTTACCATTTTGTAAATATGTTTGGTAGGTTCTCTGGGTGTCACTTGCAAGACTTGCTTGGAGTCGCTCAGTATTCCAGTCGGTCGCTTGCTCGGTTAAGACATAGGCCTGGTTGTTAGGGTTGCCAAAACTAACCGAGACTCGACCTGGGCTGTATATAATATTGCCCTTCATGGCGAAGCCATTTGGTTGGTAAGAAGGCAGGCTTGCGTTTATGCCAGACCGCTTCGCGGCCAAGTGCATAGCGAGCCGTGGCATGTTCTGATACGAAAAAAAACCTACTATCAGTAAGGCTACTGCCATTCCGGCAGCGACATTAACAAGCCGTTTACTAAGGTGAAATTTTCTAGCCACTTTCTGCCGTTTTTTTTCTATGTGGTGCCGTGGCTGTTCGTGGCTTTTTGACTTTAATAGTGCTGCTTCAAGCAACACGTCCTTGTCGCTCTTTTGGATGTGCTGTAGCGGTCGCGACGGTACTGGCTTTTTAATATCGGGCGACTTTTTAACCAGTAGTGGTGCTTGCTTCTTTACTACAACCAAGGTGGTGTCATTGCCAAAGCGCGAGACATAACGGCTCTTGGCCGTATGTTGTGCCCGTTCCACACGATCTTTTCTTATTGCGAATTGATGCGGAACAGTCACATCTAGGATCTTGCCTGAAGAGGCTTTCTTTATCTTTGGGCGTTCGGGTGCCTTTACGACGCTCCGCATGAGTGTTTTGGCGTGGTGCTGTCGTTTGTGTATTGCCGAGGCACGTACAGAATGGCTCGCAATGCTTGTAGATCGTGCTGGGGATGCTGTCTTTGCGGGAGGTGCTTCTTTTACTGCCGCTACTACCGCATGTTTTTTGTCACCCTGAATAAGCGCCCCCGTAGTTGCGTTGTAGACCTTGCCGTTTATAGTAATGGTGTTTTTATTGCTCTGCACGTTGTTGGTGTACGCCCTCAGTTGATAGATGTATCATATCAAGCACAAGGGGTTTCTAGCAAGTTGCTTGCCCAAAGTAGCTTCCGGTGAGGGCTGTATATTTTAGGGGGAGTCTGTGCTATAAATAAAGGTAGCCGAAAAAAACAATATGGACTTTCTCGACCCTGACAAAAAAAAGAAACATAGCCGCAGACTGCTTGCTGGTTACGTGCTGATTGGCGTGGCCATAGCATTGGCAGGTCTTGTTCTTTTGTTCCAGTCCTACGGTTACGATCTCGACCACAAGACAGGAAAAGTTATCCAGAACGGTCTTATCTTTGTATCATCACATCCCGAGTCTGCAACGGTCTACCTAAATGACAAGCAGAAAGATACGACTGATGCACGCTATACGGTGCCAGCCGGATCGTACACGGTAGAGCTTAAAAGAAGTGGCTATCGAAATTGGCGCCGCTCGTTTAACCTTGAGGGGGGCACCATTGAACGGCTTGTCTACCCAGTGCTCTTCCCTGAGAAGTTAAGCATCAAAGATCAACAACAGTATGCAACTATGCCTCAGCTCGCCACAGAGAGTCCAGACAGGCGATGGATTATCGTACAGCAACCAAACAGCATCACTGCGTTTGACGTGTTCGATACAAATAATCCAAAGGTTGCCCCTGCCAAGATATCCCTTGATGCCAGTTTGCTCACAGCAGCAGCGGGCAACCACACATACGAAGTCCAAGAATGGTCGACCGACAATCGCCACGTCTTACTCAAGCATATGTATGCAGACGGTAAGTTCGAATTCGTTATGGTTGATAGAGACACTCCCACCAACTCAACAAATCTGAACAAACTACTTGGCATAGCTCCCACAAAAATTACCCTACGCGACAAGCGCTTCGATCAGTTATACATATATGAGGCAGGTGCAGGAAGCCTTAAAACCGCCGACACAAAGACAAGACAAGTCAACGCGTTGTTAACGGGCATCCGGGCGTACAAGTCATATGGTTCAGACACGCTTCTCTATGCTGCTACCGACACAGCCAATCCCGAAAAAGTATCAATAAAGATTCGTGACAACAACAAGGATTATCTTTTAAAGACCCATGCAGGGTCGTCCGATTTCTTACTTGATATCACTCGTTTTGATGGCCACTGGTACGCTGTCGTAGGCGCTAAGACGGTCGGTCGAGTTGCTATATATAAGGATCCAGTTGATGCGATTTCTCGAACTCCCGGCGAGCTACCTTCTGCTTTTACCTCGCTTATCATGAACGATCCCCAGCAGATTATCTTTTCGGCAAACGCTCGCTTCATATTGTCCCAAAGCGGCTCTCGATTCGCTGTGTACGATGCCGAAACGAACCGTCGTTTTTACTATCAGTTGGACCAAGCACTGCCACTTGATAACAAAGCAGTCTGGATGGATGGCCACCGGTTACTGGTGAACAACGAGTCCAAGGTTGTGGTCTTTGATTTTGACGGCATCAACAAACAAACACTTGTGCCTATTGTGCCAGGTGCTGTCCCGCTGTTCGATCGAGACTATACGCGACTATATACTCTGGCCCCATCACAGCAAGACACCACAAAAGCCGCACTCACACAGACGGCATTGAAACTTAATCTACAGTAAATAACTAGGTGCTGAACCAGTTGCGTATCTTTTGCCACAATGACGGTGCATTGCTAGGGATAATCTTGGCGCTCTGATCAGTTTTGCTTGCAGTGCTTGCTGCATTCTTGCCTGGGTCGGGGCTAATCTGCTCACCGACAACCACCAGACGATTTAAGGATGTCCCGGGTGGATCGCACGTAATAAGTGTGGCAGTAGCTGGTTTCTCTGTGTTGCCAAGCACGCCAAGCTCGGTTGGCTTTACGATCTTCTTCTCGTATATCCGGTAGGCATAGCGTGTGCCATTTTTAGTCAGATAGAATGTATCACCCTCCTCGAGTCGGCTTAGCAGCACGAATGCAAATTTATACTTCCCTTTGTTCAGGATGTTGTTGCTCGAGTGTCCGAAGATTACCGTATTGCCTTGCTCACCAGGGTTTGGGGTTGTTGCGTAGTGTACCACTCCACGCTCCAGGGCTTGTTGCAAAGCCTTCTCTTCGATCGAAGGCTCATCGTAGACAACTGGTATTTCGACGTTAATCTTTGGTATTAAAACTTTTGTCTGTTGGTCCGAGACGGTAGTGGATGAGTCGATTATAATTGGCGTAGAGCTAACTTGTTTGCTTGGGGTGACAAACGGTGCAATAAAACGTTCGTTGAAAAAACTGAATAGTATGCCAAGAACTACAAAGGAACCGAGTCCTAGCCCAAACAGCAGAGACTGCAGGTGCTGCTGTTTACTAAGTTTCTGACGAGTTCTTTCAGCTGATTTGCGTAGCAATTGCTTTTTTACCGACGCCACGGATTGAACGCGTTGTTTGACGGCCTCAGGCTTAGGGGCAATCTCGGCAACGATGGCGTCTAGCTGTTTCTCTTCTTTTGTCGCGACGTGGCTGTCACGACCGTGTTCAGCGTAGAACTCCTGCCAAACTTCGTGTTTTTCCTTATCGTCTAGCGATTGATAATAGTTGTGCCAAGCACTTTGAATCTCTGCTAGAGCCATTCCTGACTCGGTCAGTTTCTTCATGTAGGCTTGGTGCTTCGTTAGGTCCTTGTGTATGCCAATAACTTCTTTTGCTTCGGCCAGGGCTGCAGGCTCTGTTTGGTAAAGGGTGTCAATTTTGTGACGAATTAAATCTGCAGCCGGGTTAGCCCCACCGTGTTGTTTTGTTTCGTCTGATTGTTGGTCATCTAATGTCGTCATGTACGCTGCACATCAAGTATAGTACAATTGGCGTTGTCCGCATATCTGTTATCTGTTCCTGACTTGGCGAGCAGCGGAACTCGGAAAAACATTTCTTAACAAATTGTGCCGCGGTGGTGGAATTGGTAGACACGCTGGACTCAAAATCCTGTGGAGGCAACTCCGTGACGGTTCAAGTCCGTCTCGCGGCACCAGTAACCAAGAATCAAAGTAGAGTATTTGCTTCTGCAAGGGCTCTACAGATGAATTTTGCAATAACAATAGTTTTATTTCTTTTCGGTTGAATCAAGAACGCCCGTTGTGAGTGTCTCAAATGGCTTGGCCGGCGTTTGGATCCACCAGACAGCAATCGATGCTGCAGTTGGTACGCGCCATATATCTTCTATAGTGTTGTTGGTCTTGGTTGTACTAACCTGACCGTTAACAGCAACAAAGATAGTGCCAAGATGACTTGTAATGATGTGCGCGCCGTATTTTGTCGTAAAGGAGTGTAGCCAGTCAACAAGATGTAACAGATCCATGCTGAATGTAACAGGAAGCTCAAAGTGGGCGTGCTGTCCCAATTGCTGCAGTTGCGCAATGCTCAGGACCAGCACTGTGTTGTTGCGATTAAGAATAGTCTGAGGGCTCGTTGTAAAATAGTCGACCGCATCTTTTGTTAGCGCAAGTGGCCCTGCATGTTTTTGAACAAACGATTCTAGCACGATCGCCGTCTCACTGTTTCGCCCGAGATCACCCGCTAAAAGAACCCCATCGGCCCAACTGGCTTGTTCGAGTAGCCCAGCAAGGGCTGGGCGAGCAAAACTACCGCTCGGCGTGCTAGGCGCAAAATCTGCAGTGTCTATTAAACCACCCACAACCTTTTTTATAGCATCGGGCATGATTGCACGAACAACACCCGCACCACTGCTCGTTGCTACATTGTATGCCTGTGCCACTGCCGAGAAGCCGTGTAGGTTCCCCCCAACAATCAACAACTTGCCTGCCTGGTTACGATTTTCCGGGCGGCTCCACACCAGGTCCGGGAAAAGGGGCTTGTCAGCTTGTTTCTGCCAAAACGTACGATCCATTTTTTGCCTTTAGCTTATAGCACATATTTTTTCGCTCTATGACGACTTGCCATCCGGCAGACTGAGCGTGTTCAAATAACTTCCGTGTCGGGTTGAAAACGATAGGTTGTTCAACGAGTTCTAGCATAGGGATGTCGCTCTCGCTATCTCCAACGGCAACACTGCTACTAAACGATAGATCATATTTTTTGACAAGCTGAAGCAACGCTTTTTTCTTGTCTGCGCTGCCTATAATCTTTTCGCCAGTGAATCGATTCCCCGCGCGTTTGTATACTGTTCCAAGACAATCATCGAAACCATAGTAATCGGCAATCGCTTGGACCAACTCTATTTGTGAACCCGAAATCGCTAGCAGTGTGTAGCCCTGGGATTTAAGCTCGGAAATTTTCTCTCGCGTGTATGCGTATACCTGATCTTTATATTCGTTCACTGCTGCTTCGGCCGCTCGATCAAAGTCGCTGGCGGTCAAGTCTTCCAGGGTCGTTTCGTATGCAGCGATGAGGGCGTGTTCGTAGTCTCTGAATGACAAAGGATGCTCACGCTGCTTCCATTTCATTCGCGCAACACGAATGTCATTGTATAGACGAATGTTGGTCCCCTGCTTTAGTAGCTCGTTCGCAACGGCGTGGTAGAGCTGCCAGCGTATAAGGGTTCCATCGATGTCAAAAACAGCAAACTTCTTCATACTAGCGGCTCATTCTTTGATGGTGAAGTTATCTGGCGTCATATCATATCTCCAAGTCAATACTAACCGGGCAATGGTCTGAACCCATAACGTCTGGGTGAATAGCCGCCGCTTTAATACTTTGTCTCATGCTCTGGGACACAAGCCAGTAGTCGATGCGCCAGCCAACATTGCGCGCTCGGGCGTTTGCCCAATGTGTCCACCACGAGTACGCCTCGGTTGTGTCTGGATGCAGCGCTCGAAATGTGTCCACAAAACCTGCGTCCAAAAAGTCTTGAAAACGCTCACGTTCTTCGTTGGTAAATCCATGCTTGCCGACATTTGGTTTTGGGTTTGCCAAGTCAATTTCTTGGTGTGCCACGTTGAGGTCTCCGCAGAATGCAACGGGCTTTGTTTGCTCTAGCTCTTTCACGTAGGCCAAAAAGGCCTTGTCCCAGTGTTTGTATCGTAGGTCTAGCCTAGACAAGTCGCCCTTGCTGTTTGGCGTATAGACGGTGACCACCCACAGCTTTTCAAACTCGGCTGCGATAACGCGCCCCTCTTTGTTGGGATCGCCATACGTATCGCCACTGACGTCGTATTTCTTTATGATTGGCTCAGGGAACCCATTACGCACCTGAAGTGGCTTTGTCTTAGCAAAAAGCGCGGTGCCGGAATAGCCCTTCTTTTCTGCTGAATTCCAGTATTCGTGATACTGAGATATATCAATCTCGGCCTGCCCTTGCTGGGCTTTAGTCTCTTGTAAGCAAAGGATGTCGGGGTCGTGTTTACTTAGAAAATCCTGAAAAGTGCCTTTGTTGACAACAGCACGAATCCCGTTCACGTTCCACGAATACAGCTTCATGGTATTTAGTATAGCGCTAACAGGTATAGATCTGCTAGAATACAAACTATGAAATTAAAAAGAATATTGATCAAGTTTTCGGGAGAACAGCTTGCTGGCAAGCATGGGTTTGGGGTAGATATCGACGTAATTGACTATTTGGCCGAGGAACTAAAACCAGTATTGGCAGCAGGCTGTCAGGTGGCAATTGTTGCCGGAGGTGGCAACATTGTTCGCGGTGCCAGTCTGGCTGGACACGGTATTCGCCGGGTGACTGCTGACCAGCTTGGAATGTTGAGTGGTCTTATGAACTCCATGGCTATTACAGACATCTTCGAATCACATGGCATTGCAATGCGTTGCCTCAGTAATATTTTTGTCGATCAAGTTGCTGAATCCTATAACTTTAGACGTGCAAATAATCACCTAAACCATAGTCGGCTTATTATGATCGCCGGTGGTATTGCTCGCCCATACTTTACGCATGATACTGCGGCAGTTAGCCTCGCACTTGAGCTTGGTTGCGATGTCATGCTTAAGTCCACCATGGTGGATGGGGTGTATGACAAAGATCCCAAAAAGCACGAAGGCGCGACCAAGATTGATCACATGTCATTCCAAGAGGCAGTAGAAAATCAAGACGTTCAGGTTATGGATAAAGCCGCGTTAGGTCTTGCTATGGAGCAGAACATGCCAGTGGTAGTGTTCGACATGATGCAACCGGGCAACTTACTCAAGCTGGTCAATGGCAAAGCGCTTGGCACCCGTATTGACGCGAATGCCTAGTATTTACAGCACAAACACAGCAGCGTAATATACATGTATATGGTAATGCAGCGTAGGATCAAAGACTAATGCGCATCGAGCATGTACCCGAACGTAACGAACTCGGGCTCGTGCTCCCACCTTCTCCTGACGAGCTAGAATACATTCGTTATATCAAGCCACCACCTAGAAAACCCAATGGCGTCGAACGCCATCATCTCTATTGGCCGCGCGCCATCTATTCTTCTGGTCTGTCTCGAAGTTTTCGAGACCACCCCTTCAATAGTGTCTGGATAATGCACGGTGATCACACTGAGATGCATGCAGCCCACGACGGCGTGCCACGACCCAAGCATGACATCATGAAGGCATTTATGCGCAAGGCTGTTATGGTTGAGGAGATTAATACATGCATAAATGGCATTGCGGCGATTGACGCAGCGTTTGAAGAAGGGCGCGTACATAGAGTTGCTGTTGTTGAGGCCCATCGCCAAGAAAAATTGCAGCGTATCTATGATGCCCTTGAAAGGGTCAGTAGATTGGAGGCTATACAATGTGTTGCGGCAGACCTGACAGTCAATAGAGCGGTCGAATTGGTTGCTGCGGCGTAAGGCTTTGTACTGTGGCCGCCTAGCTGATGATCTTGTGGCGGAGAGAGAGGGATTCGAACCCTCGATACGGTTGCCCATATACCACCTTTCCAAGATGGCGCACTAGACCAACTATGCGATCTCTCCACAAGCAAGCCTCATTATACGCGAAACACAGACGAGAACCATATGTGCACCAGCGCAAAAAATACTACATTACATACTTGCTGGGTTGACGAATAACAGCGTACACTAGGTGTAGAAAATGCCAATCATTAGCTTAAAAGACGTCAGCAAACTGTACGGCTTCGGCGATGCCACAACAGTGGCGCTCGACGAGGTTAACTTAACAATTGAGGCCGGAGAGTTTGTGGCCATCATGGGGCCAAGTGGTTCTGGCAAGTCAACGCTCATGAATATCATTGGGCTACTTGATCGCCCTACACATGGAGAGTACAAACTTAGTGGGCGCTCGGTTTCGCGTTTGCGGCCCAACCAGAGCGCAAAAGTACGTCGTGACAAAATTGGTTTTGTATTCCAATCATTTAATCTTCTCTCTAGACTAAACGTCATCGATAATGTCGCGTTACCCTTGTCGTACAGGAGGATGACACAAGGCCGTCGCCTTCGCCAGGCATCGGCCGTATTGGATCGTGTTGGACTCGCTGATCGCGAGTACTATATGCCCCGCGCTCTGAGCGGTGGGCAGACACAACGTGTTGCTATCGCACGTGCGCTTGTAAACAACCCAGATATTATTATTGCCGACGAGCCAACAGGAAACTTAGACAGTGGTGCCAGTCTTATTGTCATGGAATTGTTAAGTGAGCTGCATAAAACAGGAAATACTATCCTTATGGTGACGCATAATCCTGAGTTGACTCGCTATGCCGACCGTGTTGTTTATATGCATGACGGAGCTGTCGTCCAGGACCAACAGACGCCACTTGGCGAAGTCCCCCGTTTGGCTCGCCGTGTTATGTACTTATACCCAAGAAAGAGTGACGAAGATGACTTACTGGGCGTGTCGGAACTTATGAAAACCATTCCTGCTAAACCCGCTCCAGCGCGCCGTAAACGTAAACCTACCGCCAAAAAGACATCTAAAAACCGAACGACGAAAAGGAAAAGCGATGTCTAATAATGGCATAAAGGTAGCAGTAGCTACACTGCGGAAAGCAAAATGGCGCAGTTTCTTAACGATGTTCGGGATTATCGTTGGTGTAGTTTCGGTGATTACAACCGTAAGTCTTGGCGAAGGAGTCAAACGACAAGTGCTAGGGCAAGTGAATAGTCTGGGTAAAGATCTGGTGACCATTCGTCCTGGGAATATTGTGACACGTGATAAGAACGGCATTATCACGGACGTGAATTTATCGGCATCATATGGTTTTGGAAGCGGTACGCTTAGCGAGCAAGACATGGAATTGGTGCAACGAACTGCGTTGGTTGGCGAGGCCAGCCCTATTGGTCTCTTGTCGGCAACCGCAAAAACCGACAGCGCGCAGTACGATAGCGGGCAAATACTTGGCACAAGTGAAAAATTCCCTGCTCTGATTGGGCAAAAGCTCGAATATGGCATGTACTTCTCCGAGGGTGAGCAGAATCGGCATGTTGCGGTTATTGGTAAGCGAGTTGCGGAGCAACTCTTTCAAGAGAATGCACCAGTAGGAAAATCGTTGTCCATTCGTGGTCAAGATTTCGTGGTGCGTGGTGTGTTTGAGGAGTTTGGTGCAAGTCGTCTTGGCAATGGCATTGATCTAAATCGCATGATTTACGTTCCCTACGCTGTCGCCAAGTCTGTTGGGAGCGGCAGCATACAGATACCACAGGTTCTGGTGCGCCCCAAGGCTCCTGATCAAGTACAGCCTATGGTGGCAAATCTCACCAAACAGCTGCTCGATGCGCATGGTGGTGACAATGATGTTACTGTATTGCGGCAAGATGAGAACCTGCAAGTTACAAGCAGCCTGCTGGATGTACTGGCTTCATTTGTGCTCGCAATTGCACTTCTATCAATGCTGGTGGGCGGTATCGGCATTATGAATATAATGCTGGTTTCTGTTAGTGAGCGCACAAGAGAGATTGGCATTCGTAAAGCCGTTGGTGCTACCAATCGACAGATACGCAGCCAGTTTATGACAGAGGCGGCAGTTATGAGTGTAGTGGGAGGGCTGTTTGGTATCGGCTTATCTTACTTGGTCAATTTTTGTTTGCGAATTGGGACAAACCTTAAGCCAGTTATTAGTCTTGAAGTGATCATTTTGGCTGTGTTAGTGTCGGGTACCGTCGGGGTTTTATTTGGCCTTGTGCCTGCAGCAAAAGCGGCCCGAAAAGATCCTATCGATGCGCTTCGTTACGATTGATCAAGAAGTGAGCATAGAGACAATAGCAGCGAGACCAGCAACTGACATCAAGCCCGTTACGCACCAGCCAATAATCGTGGTTGATCGTTTGTTGACCCAGTCACCCATAATCTTTTTATTGCTGCTGATCAAAACGATTAGTAGCAGCACGATGGGCGCAACGATGCCGTTGCCAATGGCAGAGTAGATAAGCGCTTTAATGGGGTCTAGTCCTATGAAGTTCATGCCTAAACCTACGAGTAACGAAACGATGATAACTCCATAGAATGCATAGGCTTGCCCCAATTTGTGGTTAAGCCCGCCTTTTAAGCCAAGGCTTTCCGCAATGGCATAGGAGCTTGATCCTGCCAAAACAGGTATAGCCAAAAGGCCGGTTCCGATAATCCCACCAGCAAACAGATAGTAGGTGGCATTGCCGGCGAACGGTCGAAGTGCCTCCGCGGCTTGTGCAGCACTTTCTATTTTGGTAATACCATTGCTGTGCAAGACTGCTCCACAGGCGGCGATGATAAAGAACATGACAAGGTTAGAAAGTAGCATGCCCGACCAAACGTCAATACGCATATTGGTTATCTCGCTTCTTTTTGCGCCCATGCGTGATGCAATGGTTGTCCTGCCCTGCTCTACTTGGTCTTCAATTTCTTGTGAGGTCTGCCAGAAAAACAGGTACGGAGAGATGGTAGTACCTAATATTGCACAGATGAGAAGTATCTGATCTTTTGAAAAATCAAGGTGTGGGACAACCGCATTGTGTGCAACAGTACCCCAATCCAAATGCGCCAATATAGCTGAAGCAATGTAGGCTAACAGAACAAGGGCAAGCCATTTTAAATACTTTGCATACCGAACATAGGGCGTAAAGATTTGAAGTCCAAGACTAACTACAGAGAACCCAACGACTAACCACGTAAAATTAAGACTTGGCCGCAGCAGCTGCATGCCTTTTGCCATGGCACCGAGGTCTGCACCGATGTTAAAAGCATTGGCGGCGAACAACAATATCGTTACGAGGTGTAATATCCGCCTAGAAAAATGCTTTCGTATGTTTCCCGCCAATCCGCGACCGGTTACCAGGCCGATACGGGCGCACATTTCCTGCACGACTGCCATGAGTGGAAATGTAAATGCCGCCATCCAGAGTAGCCCAAATCCGTATTGCGCACCAGTTTGGGAGTAGGTGGCGATGCCAGACGGGTCATCGTCTGATGCACCAGTTGTGAGGCCTGGCCCGAGCATATGCCAATATGCCCCGGCTTTTTTTGCACCCTTGCTGAGTCGTTCCGTAGGCATGGCCTGCGTAATCTTTTGCCCTGCTTCAACTGTTCTCTCTAGCGCTTGTGCTGGAGCTTCAAATGTTCTGGTTACAATGTCTTTTTTTGCCATATTTATTCTGCTTATGTCAATAATAATACATCACTGTTATTTGTGCCAATCCGGAATTAACCTATAATGCCCTAGATGCTTATCCTACTCATTATTTGTGTTATCTGTTTAGGCTTTGGTGTTGCCGGCTATTCTGGCGCACCATGGGTTCCGGCGCGCACTGCAGACATCGAACACATGCTTGATGACTTGCAGCTTAAGCCCAACCAAAAGTTTATTGAACTGGGGAGTGGCGATGGTCGTGTGCTAGCGGCTGCAGCCAAGCGCGGGGTAAAAGCTGTTGGTTATGAGCTAAATGTCGTTATGTGGCTGATTGGTTGGTTGCGCAATATACAGAATAAAAATGTGTCAGTTCGCTGGGGCAATTTTTGGAACGTAGACTTGTCTAGTTACGATGTCGTTGTAACGTTTCTTGTGCCTCGAACGATGCCTAAATTAGAGCTAAAAGCCGAACAAGATATAAAAAAGGGGGCGATCTTGCTCAGCTATATATTCCCAATGCCCCACAAAAAACCAAAAAAACATGGAAAAAGCTGGTACCTCTACAGCTATTAACGCTTAGAATATCTGCCGAATGAGTGTCAGCAGAACGTCGCCTACACCAATCGTCAGCCCAATGCCGAGGCACCCAATAATGACCCCGCCAATTAAGACCACGACATCTTCAAAGACAATGGAGAGCGCAACAACGACCCCACCCATGGAGGGGAGTGTGTCTAGCCCCGAGAATGGTGGTGCTAAAAAAGCAGCAAGACTGAAGCCGAATATAACAAAGCCAATCAGACTACGCATAATCGTGCGATCAAGTAAGCCTGCAAAACGAGGTCGTGAATAACGCTCAACCCAACGAATCCGCTTTAGGATAAATGGGAGTGCCTTCTTCTGCGTCGTTACTCCCAAGCTGTGTTTCTCCCATCTTTTTGGGAGCCAAATTGTTCTCCTCGCGACAATCATCTCTAGTGCCAAGAGCATGGCAATTGGTAATAAAACGATATGAGTTATTCCACCCGTTGGTATGGGGAGTGCTGGCAGAAATAGGAGCAGTATAAACGCAAGCGCAAAGCTTCGCTCCCCGAACACATCCTGTAGCCCACCAAGTGTTTTTGGCTTCTTGCTTTTTAGCCACTCTTCTAATTCCTGGCTAAATGGTTTGTCGTTCTTCATCGTAGTCGTATCATACCGCAATCTGGCGAATGCTGTACGATAATCCAGCGGGGTTTGTTACAATACAAGCGTAAACAATATAGAGGTACTAGAAACGTGACAAGGTTGCTTTACTTAATATTCTCAGCTACAAGCACTGCACTGCTAATAGCGTTGCTTTGGATTGGACTGACTAGCCCACACCGTATAAAAGGGCTTTTTGGGCGCCGGCCAAACAAAAAACAGGTACTACTCGTGTTTATTCCGCTGTTGCTCGTTGCGCTGGTTAGTTCTGTTTTTGCGACATGGCTGTTTTTGAATGGCAGAACGAGTCAAAAGAAACAATCCACCAGCACGGTGCAAGTTCGCTCTGGGGGCAAAACCAAGACTGTAGAATTGCCACAATATGAGAAAGTTTCTGACACAGACAAAAATGGTGTTCGTCGTGTCACGTACTGGGTCGATAGTAGTGACGCTGTAAAAATTTCGCTAGTGAATGAAAAAGTATTTCCGGAGTACAAGTCTGACAAAACCAAGACCTTGTATCTAAATTATTTCGATGATAAGACGGTTGCTACTACCTATTATGACAGGCTGAAGGACGCCAAAATATCCAATGAAGACAAGAAAGAGCTGACAAGTCACTTTGTTGGTTCACAAGTTGTTGTTGGCCAAATCAAGCAGTTTATATTCCCTGCAAAAAACCTTGAAGCCAACGGCAGTGGAAATATCTTGGGCACAAAAGAATAACTCTTTTTTTGCCACAAAAAAGTTTAGATTGTGTACAGATTGCCGAAACAAGCTAACAAACAAACCAAGGGGCCCCAAATGAGGGTCAGAATATCTCAATCAAAATTAAACAAAGCAAGCCATTGGCGCGCCAAGTAGCGTTGATCGGTTGGTTTCTTGAGGGATAGCGTGCGGGGTAATAGCGCTTTTTTACTAAAAACGGTATACTTACTACTAAGTGAGCGCACCAAGATGGTGCTTAATTAACAAAAAATAACATGATTCACATATATTACAGCACCACAAAAACCGGAAAAATTGTTGAGCGCGATCAGCCGGTAGATGGCTCATGGATACACCTCGACACACCGACTGACGACGAGTTAAATATAATTGCAAAACAGTATAACCTAGATATAGATCTACTTCATGACGGTGTCGACCCGAATGAGTCTCCTAGAATTGAGCGTGACGGGCAGGCAGTGTATCTGTTTACTCGCTATTGCCTGCCTGAGCAGGAACAACTAACGACTTCCCCACTCTTGATGATCTACGTTGATAGCGTTGTGATTAGTGTCAGTAGACGACCCTTTACTACGCTTGAAGCATTGGAAAATCACGGACTATTTATAACAAGCAAGCGGACTCAGTTAATCTTGCAGGTGTTAAGCATGATAAACAAAGGCTACAAGCAGCGTGTCAATCAAGCCAGCCGCAGGATCTGGCAGATTCGTTCGCAACTTCAAAAGACACAAATTGCAAATCAGGATTTTATATCTTTTATAGATATCGAGGAGGATCTTAACGACTTCCTGTTGGTGCTCGAGCCCATGGCGGCGTTACTGCACAGCATGACAGACGGGAAATTTATGCGATTATACGAAGACGATAAAGATCTCATCGAAGATCTATCACTTGGCACCGAAGAGTTGACCCAGCTTGCCCAATCTCGACTAACAACCCTAAGAAACATACGCGAAGCCTACAGCACCATTACTGCGAATAATCTTAATAAAGTCTTTAAACTCATGACCAGCATTACAATCCTTATGAGTATTTTTACACTAGTGACAGGTGTGTACAGTATGAATATTGCCCTCCCCGCTGCACATAACCCTCAAGCGTTCTGGATAATTCTTGGTATTACGTCTAGCTTTATCGCAGCTGCTGCGTTGTTTTTCAAGCGTCACAAATGGTTCTAAATTATAGTGCGAGGAAGCCCTGCCTCGGTTTCTTCATAGTGTGACAACTTTGTTCAATGGCACAGAATAGTTATGTTCATCAGTAATTCTTCAGAATGAACGCGGTATAATGTGAGCCTATGCGATTATTAATTGTCGAAGATGAGCCAAAGCTGGGCAGTGCTATAAAGCGAGGCCTTGAACAGGAAGGCTTCGCTATTGATCTGGTTAGGACTGCAGAGGATGCAGATAGCTATGCACGTACAGAAGAATACGATGCTATTGTGCTGGATAGGATGTTGCCTGGTGGGAAGGATGGTCTGGATGTGTGCGCTACACTTCGTGAGAATGAGGTCACCACACCTGTAATGATGCTGACAGCACTTGGCACTACTGACAACAAGATTGAAGGGCTAAATCAAGGTGCGGATGATTATCTTACAAAACCGTTTCGGTTTGACGAATTGGTTGCGCGCATTCACGCACTATTGCGCAGGCCGACAACAACGATAACACCGCAGATTACGGTTGGTCGGCTGCGGATAGATACGGTCAATAAGACAGTTTTCCTTGGCACAAAATCAATCCGTTTAAGCAAGCGCGAATATGCATTATTGAGTTACCTTGCCTACCACCCAGGCCAGATATTTAGCAAGCAGCAACTCATAGACCATGTATGGAACTTTGATTCTTCGATATTGCCAAATACAGTCGAGGTTTTTATTCGGAGTTTGCGCCAAAAGATAGACCAACCCGAGCTGCCTTCCGCTATTGAGACCGTGCGTGGTTTTGGCTATCGTCTGAAAGTTGATGCGTAATGTTCCAGTCGGCAGTTATTAAACTAACTGCATGGTATGTTGGCGCCCTCGTTATTGTATGTTTGCTGTTTAGCATCCCGTCTTACCAGGTCGTAACTACACGCCTCCAGCGCGGTGCGGAGCGACAAACCGAGTTAGTAAGACGTAGTTTGGGTCATACTTTGGCACAAGACCCCGTGCCAAATATTGAGTTACAACGAAATGCCCAACTGCAGCGCGATAGACAGGAATTATTACGTAGTTTTATAGTTTTTAACGCGTTGATCATACTCGCAGGCAGCATAGCCAGCTATTTATTCGCTCGACACACCCTGCGCCCAATAGAAGAGATGCACGAAATACAGTCACGGTTTACAGCCGATGCAAGTCATGAATTTCGAACACCACTTGCAACCATGCAGACAGAGATAGAAACTGCATTACTCGATAAAAACATCACATCGAGAAGCATGCGTGCCACCTTGGAAAGTACCTTGGAGGAAATTGATAGGATGAGGACACTCAGCAATCAGTTGCTTGATTTATCTACGAATTATCGGTCTTCGGCCCAGCAAAATACCCTGTTCATTCGAAAGACAATTCGCAATGAGGTGAATCATTTGTCAAAGCAATATAGACAACCTATTACTCTTCGGAACGAGTTAAAGCCGAGCGATAAAATACGGGGTGATGGCGTCCTTGTCCGGCAAGTAATCGGTATTCTGGTCGATAATGCATTTAGCCATGTCGGACAGGATAAACAGAAGGTTTTCGTACATGCTCGCAAGAGAAGCAGTCAGGTCGATATAGACATTATCGATAGTGGCCCAGGCATCCATAAAAAAGATTTGCCATACATTTTCGATAGATTGTATCGGGGCAAAACTGGCGCGGAGCATACTGCCGGGCATGGTCTGGGATTGTCGATTGCAGAGCATATTATGGAGGCACACCACGGGACTATACGTGTGGTTAAATCAGACCATAACGGCACCCAGTTCAGGGTCTCTTTCCCGATATATCGATGATATGACTCAGTAAAGTATGTTGACTGCCCGCCCAGCAATGAGCGCAATAGCAAGTAACGACACAATGGACTGTGCCAGCATGAGCATTTTTGACCGTCTAGAAAGAGGCATGGTGTCTGTTGGGCTGAAGGCAGTTGCGTTTGTAGATGAAACGTATAGGTAGTCAATGAACGTTGGGTTCCACGCTCGCCCGCTTCCACCATGCATATTTTCTTGTGGGAACAGGAAATCACGAGACGAAGTATCTTGTGCTCGACGTTGGCCCGGTCCGCCACCATCCATTTCCCAATAGACAAGCCCAAATACAACGATGTTTGTTAGATATATGTTGATGCCAGCAAGGATCAGCTGGCGACCATTAGTAATACCGCCATTCAGCAGTGCATGGAGCACCTTAAAGAGTGAGTACAGATTTGTGAGACCAATACTAACGGCGAGCACCGTAACGTTCAGCCTGCGCCAAACAGATTGGTACACTGCTTTGCGTGGCGTGGTTAGCGATAGAATGAGCAGTGCGAGTAATGAAACGACCGTAATCGTGTGTTTGGACCCAGCCAAAAAATCTTCCGGAAGAAGGAATTGCAAAAGTATGGCGGTTAACAGGGTTGCTTGCACGTGCCAGACAGGGTCTGAGCTGTGTTGCTTGTTTCTAAATATATGCTTCACTTTAACTCCGTTCGTTTTATTATTCTCGGCGTAAGGCATCGATTGGGTTTATCTGCTCAGCACGTCGTGCTGGGAAGAAGACAACTGCAAGCCCGATCAAGATCATAAAACCGGTAAGCTGTAGCACTAACCAGAACGGCGTGGAGAAAATTTCAAAATTTTCCAGACCTCGCGAAGATGCGTTTCTCGTAAACAGCCAGTTAAACAATTTTGTTCCTGCTATGGCACCAATAATTCCAATAGTGGACCCAATGAGCGATAAAATGAGTGCCTCTACCAAGAATAATGAACGCATGTTTTTGCGACGAGCCCCGAGCGATATCATGAGACCAATTTCTTTTGTTCGCTCTATTAACGATATGGTGAGCGTGTTAAACATGCCCAAAATTGCCACAATAATACCAATAGCACCAAAGCCGCCGAGTACGATATTAAAAATTCGAAAGAGCTGATTTATTTGCTCCAACGTGTCAATAGGAGAGGAGGTCTGTATGCCCGTACTTTCAATCTGTTTTCTCACCGATGCTATATTCTTTGTGTCATCAACAATGACTTTAAATTGCTTGTAGGTGGGGATCCCAACAACATCGAATACGGCACTCGAGACAAAGACCTCATTGTTCGAGCCAGCCTCTAGGACGCCCGTAATCGTAAAGTCTTTGCGAAATTCTTTGTCTTTGATCTGGTCGTACTGCAGGGGCACAACGACACTTAGTTTCTGGCCGACTGCCTTAGATTTATCGTTAATACCAATGGCTTTGAGCGCGGAAGTGCTTATGATTGCGGTGTTGGTATCGGTAGTGTCTAGGCGTTTACCCGCAAGGATATCTATAGATGTCAGGTCTTGGTAATTCTTATCTACGCCATACAGTACCGCATCAGAGCCCCCGCCCTTAAGGCCGATGCTTGACGGGAATGCATATTCTACGCCCACTTTCTCTATGTGAGGGATCTTCTTTATGCGATTTAGTGCAGCGCTATCGAGTTTTATGAGGCGCGAGTTGGGTGAACTGATATCAATTGACTTGAGCGATCGATCACCAACGACCTGTTTCTTAACCAACTCCTGTAGCCCCAGGCCGAACGAGATAAGAAACGCAATTGATCCAACCCCAATAACTATGCCAAGGATGGTTAGAAATGATCGTAGCTTCTTGTGGACAATGTTCCGCCAAGCCATATACAGAAGGATGCGGTGGTGTACGGCTCGACGGCTTTTTTGTTGTCTATCGGCTATTGTTTGCATGGTGCGCCTTGCCTCGTTTTTTTGTTAAGCGGAGCCTGATCTCGTCAAGTAGCGTTTCTGTTGTAGATAGTATCTGATTATTTGGGACTTCCTGGCATTTACCGTCTTGAATGTGAATGAGGTGGTCAGCTAGCGGTAGGTATTCCATGTTGTGGGTAACCAATATGACGGTTCGCTTCAAATCACGACAGTAACTTTGCAGCAGTGACATTATCATGTCGCCATTTTTACTATCTAAGCTTCCTGTCGGCTCGTCAGCAATTATTGCGTTGGGTTCATTCACGATGGCTCTTGCGAGACCGATGCGCTGTTGTTCACCGCCCGATAAAAGAACGGGGTTTTTATCTGCGAAAGTAGCCATGTCGACACGTTGCAGTGCATTCATTGCCATGGCTCGGGCCTCGGGTCGTGTATACCCAAGAAAGAAGAGTGGGACAGATATGTTTTCTATAACACTCAGGCTGTTTATCCAGTAGTTTTGTTGGTATACGACGCCAATTTGATTTGCTCGGAAGTAAGCCAATTCGTTCGGGCTGTATTTGTATACGTCCGTGTTATTGAATAAAATCTCACCAGTTGTTGGTTCTTGAATGCCGCTCAATATGTTTAAGAGTGTAGATTTGCCTGATCCTGAAGGGCCAAAGATTATAGAAAAGCTACCCTGCCCTATTGTCAGATCACTCTTGCTCAAAACCGGTATTTGTTCATCTCCGATTGTGAAGGTTTGGGAGATGCCGGACGCTCGAATAAGGGGGATTTTATTGTCCATAGCTACAACCCAAAAACTTTCTTCAGCGTATTAAGAACAATGCTGAGAACGCTGTCGGATGCACGACCAATAATAGCCGTTTGTTGTTGGCCGGTTGTGCTGTTGTTTGACCTGTCTTTCGAGATAGGTGCAATGCTATATACTTTGCCCGGGGCAAGGTCAGAAATAATCACCAAGTGTTCGGTCGTTAGTTGGCTATCCTCGGCAGTCTTGTTATTCAACCCAGACCCTGCTGAACCTTCACCGTATGCGACCTGACTGGTTGATGGTTCATCGGTCTTCCAAGACACAACAATTTGTCCGCGTGCTTCAGAGCCGGTGCCACGGATTGATGCCTCTGCCAAAACGTCGCTCAGACTTGGTGATCGTGTATCGAGGGCTGTTTTGAATACTTGCTTATCCGAAACCGCAAGGTTGCCAGCTGCATCTCTTCCCTGGGCGAGCAAGAAATATTCGCTATCATCCAAAAGACCTCTAATGACAATTTCGTGTGTCGTTTTTAGCTCAGGCAATTGAATGTCGGTGCCGTTTGTCTGTAGCTTACCGTAGGTTACCGTTGAGTTCGTTGCAACATTTGTATCCCACGTTATGCGTTGTGTGCTCGTTGGCTCACCAATAACGGGCTGGAAGCGTAAGTTGTTGATGCGGGGGCGCGGGGGGGTGGAGAAAGAGAATACGCTACTTGGGTAGTTCCCACCCTCGCTGTCGTAGAGTGTAATTCGGTAAAAATACTTTACACCATCATCAAGACCGCCAAGTTCGGTTGTATATGTAGACTCACTTGTTGACGTGTTGATTTTTTGGACACCACCAAAGTTGTCGCTTTTGCCGAAGTTAATGTCGGCTTTAGTAGCATCTTTAGTTGTAAACTGAATGGTCCCACCGGACAGTGATACTTTTAGTGTGTTCACCTCTTTAAGAACTGGTGCTGGCGCTGTTTTGAATATAACTTCCTGGCTTTCGCCAGTGTTGCCGTCTTCATCCGTCCAGCGAGCCTTAAAGTAATAGGTGGTGCCTGCCGCTAGATTATCAAGATCGATTGTGTGTGCCGTAACTTGCGAAGAATTACCTACCTCGGATGCACTGTATGAACCGCTTGTGGTCCCAATCAGTACCTTGCTATCGGAGGCGCGATCTGTGGACCAACTAATTTTGGCTCGTTTTGTAGTTGTGTCGCTGACGACAGGGTCACTGGTCGCAACGGCAGGTGAAGTGAATTTTCCAGTTGGTAGGCCAGAAGCGACGGTGCTGTTGGCGCTACAATTGTTGGCACTATCACACGCCTTAATACGGTAGTAGTATGTATTTTGCTGAAGGCCAGTATCTACAAAACTGGTACTACTACTCCCCGCAAGGGTAAAGTTTGAATTGTCAGTCGATCGATATACTTTGTAGCTCGATACGCCTGCGCCTACAAACGTAGGTGCATCCCACGTTATAGCCAATCGCCAGTTACTGGTTGTCTTGACAGAAACGTCGGCTACATCAACATTAAGCGGCAAACCAGGAGCTGGTGTATTGGCAGTAAAGTTCACGCTTGCGTAGTTTGAGTAGCTTATGTTGCTTGATTCGTCTCTTGCTACAACATAGAGCGTATTAGTCCCTGGTTGGGTTGCGTATGCTCCTGCAGCCAAAGAAGTTATACCGGCAGCAGTGAAAGAGCAGGATAAGGCGGAGGGAACAACGTTGACGCTATAGCAGTATGTCAATGTACTTGCATCGCCAACAAATGTAGCGGGTGCGCTCCAGCTAAATGCAAATGAATTTGCTGTGTTGGTGCTTGGTGTTGCCTGAAGGTTCTGTGGCTCACTTGGAGAGCCATTGGTGTTGATCTTCAAAGCCGCTGTCGTGTAGCTGGTCGTCACATTACCAGCCAGATCCC
>DAISWP010000009.1:36848-39808 GCA_036826335.1 Candidatus Saccharimonadota bacterium
TGTGTTTACACCATCAACAAGGTCAGTAAAGTCTGGCGGGTCAGTGGTGTCATACGAACCATCGTTCGTTAGTAGGTCATTTACATCCCCGCTACCCGAATGGCTGTCCCCATACCAGGTGCCATTGTTTATTCGGTATTGCAATCCTGCAAGCCCCGCATTAGCATCGCTAGCGGCTTGCCCTCCGGCAGTGGGCCATGTAAGTGTTGCCTGCTTTGTATTAATAAATCCCGAGGGTGACGTGATGTAACTTGGGTTTGTTGGCACGGTATTATCAAAACGAAAACTAAATTGCGTTGCGGTATCAGCCGTATTGCCTGCCTTGTCGATAGCTTTCACCCGTAAATAGTAAGGGGTATTAGACGAGCTGAGAGCTGTTTGTAGGTATCCAGATGTTGCAAGGTCAATAGTTGTGCCACTAACGACGAACTGACAGTGACTACCGGTTGTAACCGGACTTGTGCCAAGGAGGCCCTTGGTGCTTACTGGGTCTGCCGTATTATCCTGCCCAAGATACAAACAATATCCGAGCAAGCCTGCACCACTGTCATTTCCTGCCGTCCAACTAAAGTATGGCGAACCGCCATTTGTCCATGCATTGTCAGCAACGGACGCCCCGCCACTCGATTTATATCCCGCAATGCTCGTTGCGTTTGCTTCTGGTGCGGTGACGTCAGAATTTGCACCCAAGGTTACACTATTGAGTGTAACTTGCTGATCGCCGTTGCCGGTTAGGAGCGCTTTCCAGGTAATGCCCCCGAACGTAACAGGAAACGTACCTATATTTGCGTTGGTTACGCTTATGGCGTTTGCGTCAGCTGCCGTGGTGGCCGTCAGCCAAGCGCTACCGCTCCAGTATTTCCACGTTGTCCCCCCATCATCACTCAGCTGGTATGTAATCGTACCCCCATCTGTTGTTTCGCTTGCGGCAAGCGATTCCCAGCTAGCAACACCGCTCTGTCGAACAGCCGAACCCAACACAACGCCCTGGGTGCTGGACGTATACGGCTTTGTAGTAAACGACAAGCGCGCCGTATTACTAATGCGTACCTCGTCCAGACTACCTGCTAGAATCCCGTTCGGTGCATCAGCCCGTGGTGACCCTTGGCCAGCACCAACAAGTAGCGGCGCTGTAGTATCGTTCATAGACAGCACTACGGCACCACTAGCGTCCAGTTGGCCGTTGATATAAAGCTTCATAGTGGTACCGTCATAGGTGGCGGCTAGGTGTCGCCAGTCAGTATTGTACGAACTCGTCGCTGATTCTAGATAGCCATTATTGCCTAATGAATAGACTAGCGGGTGTAAAGAAATGCTATCCCCTAGTCCGGTATAGAGTTTACCCTTGTAGACCACCATTGAGCGCACGGAAATAATGGCATTTGTCCAACCGCCACTTATACTATCGCCACCAGCTTGCGACCAGGTAGAACCATCATACTTCCAGGCATCACCGTCGCCCGCCGAACCGCTCGTGCCCACATAGAGATCGCCGTTATAGACCGCTAGTGAAGCGACGCGACGATGAGTGATCCCGTCCCAGCTCCCGTCGACACTGTCACCACCAATCTTCGTCCACGTGCTGCCGTCATACTCCCACGCTTCGCCGTCGCCCGCCGAACCACCAACGCCGGCGATCAATTTGCCTTGATAAGTGGCGAGTGCATTTACTTCTAGATAGGTAGCCGTGTTCCAGCTACTGCCTGCACCATCACCACCAATCTTCGTCCACGTAGACCCGCTCCACTTCCAGACTTCAGCCGATGCTCCTGTACTCCCTGTCCCACCGGCCACAAGCTCGCCATTGTAAAAATTCATAGAGGTAACATAACGAAACACGTTATTCCAACTACTATTGGCACCATCACCACCAATCTTCGTCCAGCTGCCGCTCTCATAC
Organism: Candidatus Saccharimonadota bacterium; assembly: GCA_036826335.1. GTDB lineage: Bacteria > Patescibacteriota > Saccharimonadia > Saccharimonadales > AWTP1-31 > DAISWP01. Next base: position 38,749 of record DAISWP010000009.1, read on the forward strand.
TTCCAAACACTGCCGTTGTTGCCGGTCGATCCCACGCCCGCGTAGAGTATACCGGCGTTTACTGCCAGGCTTTTGGCTGCACTATAATTCGTGTTCCAACTCGAATCCAGCCCATCACCACCCAGCTTGGTCCAGCTACTACCGTTCCACGACCAAACCTCGGCATCTCCAATTACACTGCCAGTAGTGCCGACCACAAGGTTGCCATTGTAAGAGGCCATACTCTCAATCGCTGTAAAGGTGCCAAGATCCCAGCTTCCATTAGTTACGTTACCGCCAATTTGCGTCCACGCACCGTTACAAAACTAAAATACAAGCGCCCCGCCGTAGACTGAGTTAAGGCCCGCATAGAGTTTTCCGCCACTCGTGGTCATAGACTGCACGGCACCAAAGGCGCTGTAGCCCCAGCTGCCATCAAAGTACTGCCCACCTTCACGTTGCCAGACTGAACCATTGTATGAGTACAGCGGTATGTTTGATGCCGAACTAAACGTGTTATGGGCATAGAGCTTAGAATTCACATAGGCCATGGTTGAAACCAGACGTCCACCTGTCCAACTTGAGTTAAGGCCATCATTGCCAATCTGCGTCCAGGCATTGCCATCGTACTTCCAAACATCACCTAGGTTCGCTCCCGAACCAACCCCGGCATACAAGTTTGTACCGTCACCGCTTAAGCTGTAGACACCCGTGTAGGTAGCTGCTGGAAAGCCCACACCACTACTGGCCAGCTTAGTCCAGGCACTGCCACTCCAGCGCCACACCTCGGCGTCACCTGCCGTGGTGCCAAGGCCAACGTAAAGGTTTGAACCCATGTAGAACGAGCTCAACACTTCCTCGTACGTGCTGGCAGCCCAGCTGCTATTGAGCCCATCACCACCAATTTGTGCCCAGATACTGCCATTGTAACGCCACACATCCGCCATCCCTGCTGTGTTGCCGGTACCGGCATACAAGTTTGTGCCGTCATTCTCGAGTCGGTTTACTTTAAAGGCAGCAGCCCAGCTGCTATTGAGCCCATCACCACCAATCTGACTCCAGGCGCCCCCCGTATACTTCC
>DAISWP010000010.1:0-36048 GCA_036826335.1 Candidatus Saccharimonadota bacterium
CCGAGCATGTCTTTGACGTGTTCTTTTAGGAGTTGCCCAGTTGCAGACTCTTCGGGGCTGACCGTATCTTCGTCTTCGATAAAGTCACCTAGCACACTATCTTCTTCGTCATCGCGCACACTGGCATCGAGACTAGATATGTCTTGTTTGATCTTCATGATGTGTTCGACTTTATCTACCTCGATCTCCATTGCTTTGGCAATTTCCTCGTTCGTAGGCTCCCGATTAAGCTCTTGGGTTAAACGACGCTGTGTACGAAGCAACTTATTGATAGTTTCTACCATGTGAACGGGGATGCGAATCGTTCGCGCCTGATCAGCAATCGCTCGCGTAATTGCCTGTCGAATCCACCACGTAGCATAGGTGCTAAATTTAAAGCCCTTGTCCGGGTCAAACTTTTCAACTGCGCGGAGTAATCCTGTGTTTCCTTCTTGTATTAGGTCCAGCAGATCAAGTCCACGACCAACATAGCGCTTTGCGATACTGACAACGAGGCGCATATTGGCTTCTGCCATCTGATCTTTGGCATCTTTCTCGCCCGCAACTACTCGTTGCGCAAGCGCAAGCTCTTGTTCGGCGGTTAAAAGTGGTATCTTTCCAATTTCACGCAAATATAATCGAACGGAGTCATCGGCGACGTCATCGAGGTACACTTGTTCTTGGATGACAACTTCTTCTTCCTCGCCCTCTTCTGTCCACTCATCACTGAACTCTGTGCTTGGCTCGTTTCCGGCAGTGATCTTTATGCCGTTATCGGCTAGCTCTGTGTACAGACGGTCCAGGATATCAACGTTGTCTGGGGTATCGGGCAGTGCAGCAGTAATGTCTCGCTGGTCTATCTTTTTATCTTTTTTGGCTTTTGCAACAAGCGCTTTTCGAACCTCTTCCATTATGGGGTTCGCGTTTTCGTCAGTGTTCTTCTCTTTGGCTGCCATTAGCTTTCGTTCTCCTTGGTCGTTCTTAATAAATGATCGAGTGCCTTTGCTTCCTTGAGTAGATGATCTGTTTTTTGATCATCCGTGGACTGCAAAGCAATCGCAATTTTCTGCTTTTCTTCTTTTACATATATGCTCACCAGACGAACCTGCAACCGAGCGGCTTCATAGCGAAGCTCCGTTAACTCGAGGTTGTGGTAAAGCTCTTCATATAATAATAACAACATTTTACCATAATCTTCCCTGACGCGCAAAGCACCGTCGTGCTCAAGCGCAAGAATTTTTGCGTAGGGCATCGTTGGATTATCTTTTAGCACTTCGAGCATCCGCCCCGCTTCATTATCTATGAGCATACTCGCTTCAAGCGGCTCTAAATATGCCCGAAGTTCTGCATGCATGAGCGCAAGGCATAGTAGGTTATTTTGGGCTTTTGTCTTATCTATATTCACTGGGTTTGTTTTTGACTGATCTGCAATTTTTCGTTTTGTCTGTGTTCTTGCTGGCGCAGTGGTTGCTTGTCTGAGTTTTGCGCGCAGGGCGTCTGGGCTAACCGCTAGAAGTTCGGCAAGCCGCAATAGATAATGGTCCTGCTCAACGGGGTCGCTGAGCGCCTTGATGGTAGCAAGTACTTGGTCGCTCAGCTGTCGCTTGCCTTGTGCGGTGTCTATATCTACCTGCGCTTTATACCTATCGATTAACCAGTCAATGGCGTATTGCGGTTTGGTCACAGCCGCTTCCCAAAGTTTTGGGTCTTTACGCACCAGCTCATCGGGATCTTTCCCCTCTTTAACAGATATGATCCCCAGGCTGACTCCCACCGTGCTTGCTAGCGGAATTGCTCGTTCTGTTGCATTCTGCCCGGCTTTATCTTGGTCAAATGCGAGACGAATATCATTCGTGAATCTGCTCAGCGCTTTTAAGTGCGACTCTGTCAGTGCCGTCCCAGCGGTCGCGACTACATTGGTAACCTTTGCTTGGTGGCTAGCGATGACATCCATATTGCCTTCTACGACAACTGCGTAGCTTTGTTTCCGTATTGCCTCCTTTGCAGCGTGCAAACCAAAAACATGCCGGCTCTTATCATAGACCAAGGTCTGGGGTGTGTTGATATATTTTGGCGCGTTGGGCTGGTCTGCGAGCAAACGCGCAGTAAACCCAATCACCTGCCCGGTACCATCCATGAGCGGGATCATGATTCTGCCTCGAAACATATCACCAAGCCCCCTATAGCGCTGTGTGCTCAAGCCCGCTTTTTTAAGTTCGGTTGGCGTAAACTTTCTAGACAATAGAAAACGCGTTAGCGCATCATCGCCTTCGGGAGCATATCCAAGACGAAACGTTATGATTGTCTGCTTGCTAAAACCGCGCTTCGTTCGTAGGTACTGTAAGGCTTGTGTGTTTTTGTTGAGATGCGTTTGGTAAAAAGTCGCTGCCTTCTCAAGGGCTTCTAATAATCGTTGCTTTTGACCACTATTCTTGTCGGTTGCCCCGCGGAATTGGTCCAAATCTACGCCAGCTTGTCGGGCAAGAACTTCCATTGATCCTTTAAAATCAAGCCCCTCTAGTTCCATGACGAGACTAAACATGTCCCCACCCTTACCACTACTGAAGTCATGCCAGATCTGTTTCTCTGGGCTTATCATCAAGCTTGCTGACTTCTCATTCGTAAAAGGGCTCAGCGCCTTAAAGTTCCGACCCGACCGCTTTAGCTCCACATACTGGCTAGCTACATCCTCGATATTGAGTCGTGATTTTATCTCTTCTACCGCGTCCATATCCTAAAGTGTATAGCTCGAAAGGAAAACCTGAAAGCATAAGCATGTATAGTTGTGTGTCATTTTGTGCATATATGCGCCGTAACTGCTAAAATACTGCTTATGCAACCCGGTCAGCCACAAGTGCCTCAGAACCCTTACGATTTTATTATGAACCCCGGACAAGGGCCCAAGAAACCTTGGCTACCGTTCTCGCTCGGTGGTAAATCCGGCAAAGCAAGACTTGCCATACTTCTTGGCGGAGCGCTCGCTGCGATCGTCTTATTACTATTTCTTTTTTCGTTATTCACAGGCGGGAATGATATTAGCAAGCAGCTCCTTGGATTGACACAGGAGCAGGCTGAGATTATCCGCGTGAGCGCGATTGCAAAGGACAAAGCACGAAAAACAGACACACTTAACTTTGCTATTAGCACAAATGTGTCTGTCGCCTCTTCACAGCAACAGTTTTTGACTATCGTAAAAAAGGATCAGAAAGTTGACCAAAAAATTTTAGACATAAAAAAGAACACCCAGACTGATCAAAAGCTAACCAGCGCCTCATTGAATAATAATTTTGATGAAGTCTTCATGGAGGAGATGCAAAAAGAGCTGGCATCTTACCAGAGAAATCTCCGTGCGGCGTACAATGCAACTTCCTCAAGCAAGACGAAGCAACTACTCCAGACTGCCTACAACGGGGTTGATACGCTCCTCGGAACAACAACTCAGTCTAACTGAGGAACTGTGTCAAATTCGCCTGTTGCCAAATTATAACTATGCCGGATTAACGCTTGGATTTCTTCCCAGCTCAGCTGTCCTGTGAGCAAAATGGTGTTCCAGTGCTTCTTATTTAAATGGTACCCCGCCATTACTTCTTCGTATTTTTCACGCAGCAGTATAGCCAGTTTTGGGTCACACTTAAGACTAATCCTTAAGGGGTTACTTTTTTCGGGAATAAGGGCAAACATTTTGTCCTTTGCTTTGTATACGGCAACATCCTCGCCAAATGGGTACTCCAGTACCGCATTGGGCATGCTCAAAACATATGCTTCTACTTGCTTATGATTCACCGTTGCGTAACCAGTCAATATAATGTTGTAGTTCGGCAATGCTCGCCTGGATGTCATCAAATGCCCGATGCGCATCATTCTTTTCAAATTTTTGACCATACTTACTCTGCATCAAAATTTTGAAACTACTGACGTCCAACATTCGATAATGCAGTAACTCCTCTACCTCTGGCCACCACTTCTTTATAAAATTTCGGTCATTGTGAATAGAGTTGCCTGCCAATACAGCAGGCTCGTTACCGAATTGAGCCTGGATGAACCCGACCACTTCATGCTTTACCTGCTCTTCGTTCTTGCTTGATTGCCTAACTCTGCTCGTCAGTCCACTAGCGCCATGTTGGTCTGTTGACCAGCTATTCATATTCGTCAGTACCTCATCCGGCTGATGAATGACCGCCTCGTAACTGGCCAGTGTCTTGAACTGAAAGTCTGTAACCTCAATAGCAATCTCAATGATGCGATCAGTGTCTACATCAAGGCCTGTCATCTCTAAATCGACCCAAAGTAGCTTGGTTGCGGACTTCTGTCTATCTATCATGGTTACGAGTATACCGTACCTCGAAGAAGATTATGCGGTTTTTTGTGCTGCTACTAATGCATCGCTAAACCAATGCAGCTGCTCCAATGCGCCTTTTAGCGATGCCTGTGGGCCATAAGGATTTTGCTTTAGCTCTTCAGATAGTTCACCTTCGCCGCTTATAACTTCGCTTACTCGAGATGAGAAGTAAACAGTATTTGGAATACTGACCGCCTGTAGCTGTGGAATAATACCCCGCAGGTGGCTTACTGCCTGCGCACCACCAGTACCACCATGAGCAACGAGGGCAACGGGCTTTTTAGCCATCTGAAAGTCCAGGTAATCTAGTGCGTTCTTCAGCACTCCCGAGGTAGAACGATTATATTCTGGCGTAACTAATACGTATGCATCTGCCTCTACTACTTTATCTAGCCACGTTTTTACTGCACCAGTGGGCTTACGATCTGGATTATATTGCGGAGAAACCGCTTCATCAAATAATGGCATCGGGTGATCCGCGAGGTCTACGACTTCAGCAGAAACATCTTGCATATTCCTTGCTTCATTTGCAACCCACTTGGCCAGCTTGTCAGTCTGGCGTCCCTGTCGGGTGCTCCCAATAATAATGTGCAACTTCATTCTAATCTCCTATGGTATACTTTGTATAGTCAAGTATAAATACATCACTATACATTGTAAAGCATGAAGTTATCAAAGTCCCCTCGCCCACTCGCGCCTAACGCAGGCTGTGTTGCTGGCTGCCTTAAGGTACTTGGCAATAAGTGGACCGCGCTGATACTCCGCAATCTGTTATCGGGGCCCAAAAGATTTGGCGAGCTAGAAAAGTCGCTGGAACATATTAGCCCCCGCACACTCTCTCAGCGATTGGATGACCTTGAGGAAAATGGGATTGTAACAAAACAATCGTTCGCAGAAGTACCCCCCAGGACTGAGTACAGTCTTACGAAAAAGGGCAAAGACTTATTGCCAGTTTTGCAGCAAATGGCTGACTGGGGCACAAAGTATAGCGACTAGGCTTTTGGTTTAAAGTCGAGTGCAACCGAGTTTATACAGTAGTGTATTCCTGTTGGTGACGATGCGTCATCGAATACATGCCCAAGATGACTCCCACACTTTTTACAAAGAACTTCGGTTCTGTGCATGCCCAGCCTATTATCGTCGACAAGCTCCACGACACCCTGAGACAAAACTTCACAGAAACTTGGCCACCCCTCTAGCCCGGGCGTGGCGGTGTCGTACTTCTCTTTATTCGTAAAGATTACTGCGCTACAGGCGGCGCAGCCATAAGTTCCATCTTTATTGTTATGCAATAGTTTGCCCGAAAAGGGTGCTTCAGTCCCTTTCTCCCTCAGCACGTGGTACTGTTCCGGGGTTAACTTACTTTTCCAGTCATCTTTCACATTAGACAGTGTAACTTATTGACCACTACTGGCGGCTTCCTTTGATGGAAACACCCATCAGTAGTGCGATAGCCGCCATACGAGCGGGTATCATGTTTGCCATCTGCTCTACATCGTGTGCCCGTGGATCAGCGTCGATGCTCGGATCAAGCTCATTCCGGCGAGGACGTGCGTGAAGAACCATGCCCGATGGCTTCATTTGCTGTAACCGATCACGGTCAACTATCCAGCCCTGATAATCCACTGCCAACTGCGCACTTCTTCCTTGCTCTTCGTCGTCTTCCCCACTATATTCATCAGGGTTTCTTCCCATGCATAAAACATCGGCTGCTTGAATCGCCCCGTCCAGATCACGTGTCCGCTCCAAGTTATCTCCAAGCAACTCCACATACGGCTCTGGCACTGGGGCGGCAGACGACTCGACGGCGATGATTTTAACCCCCAGTATTGAGGCGCCAATCATGAGTGAGTGATGAGATCTATAGCGCTCATGGTCACCAACAGTTGCAATTGTCAGGTCAGCAAAATACCCAAATTTCTTATAGATTGTGAATACATCGCCCAGGGTTTGGGTCGGATGCTCGTTTACACCATCGCCTAAATTTATAACGGGTACGCGCTTCCACAATTTCCCGTTCTCAACCGCATCATCAATAGCCATCGCCCCAACTTCTACTCCACCAGCCTCGGCAGTTCGGCAACCGATAATATCTGCTTGGGTAGCAAAAGCAACCCACGAATCACTAACCGTCTCTCCTTTGCCTTCAGAAGATGCAGCCATACCGCTGATAACTTGGGCCCCTCCTCCAAGTTTAGTCATGGCGGTCGCCATACTGCCACCCGTTCTGGTTGAGGGCTGCCGCATAACTGCTTTTAGCTCAGCGCCAGGCAAAAGATTGCGACCCCAAACCCCTGGAGTTCTCATTACGGCTTCCGCGGCTAGGGCTTCTTGCAAGAACGTATCTATATCCGCCGGTGAAAACTGATGCATTGAGAGTAGATGCGCTTCTCCAAACGCGCCGTTTATCTTTGGGTGTAATCCACCAACCCCTTCTATTTCTGCCACATACCCTCCTTAAAAAAACACACGGGTACGGCCGTGTGTTACATTATTGCGTTACTACTACTAGTGATACTCCTTTTCGAGAGCCCCACCAGCCTCTAGGTATATGAGTATAAGTACATTAGCAAAAAAGCGCTAGCATTATTTGTTGTATTTTCGTTATTTCTTGGCTAGTTTTGAGGCGGCACCTGCCGTGCCTTTGGTCATGCCCTTTTTAAGATCTTTGTCTATGTCTAACTTGTCTAAGCGCAGCCCCTTGAAGACAAAGTAAATGACGGCCGCAATGGTGACAAAGCTAATAAGTGAACTGACAAACGAGCCCCAAGTAAGATACGTGGTGCAGGCACCATCTACGTTACGAATACAAAGTGACTTATGACTGAGGTCCACACCACCTAGGACGAGCCCAATAATAGGGTTCACGATGTTTGCTACCAGCGAGTCTACTAAACTCTTTACGGCAGTACCAATGACTAGACCAATTGCCAAGCCAATTACACCCTGCTCTCGAATAAACTCTACGAATCCTGCAAGTGGTTTGATTGAACGTGCTTTTTCCATATCAACAGTATATGTCACTCCGCCCTTACTTAAAAGAATCGTACGTACAGACTGTACGCACCCGAGCAAACAAATGTGCTAAGCAGGGTCCCCCACAGTAGATCAATACCAACAATAGTAAGCGGGAATCCCTTGAGCGTTGCGTAGTTTGTTAGATCGTATGTTGCATATGTAACTAGGCCAAATAATGCCCCTCTGGTAAGCGCGAACGAGAGGTTTTGTTGCTGCAAAGCTGGTGCAATAACAAAAACGAGCAACCCAACAATGAACAACGCATAGAACAACCCTGCACCAACCCAACGAACATTGTCTGTCATCAGTCCTTTTAATTGGCTTGCGTACAAGTTTTTTGCAACAAGCCCGAGCCACATGCCATCGAGAGCTAGGAATATTCCGAGTGTTATCGCGTACAGAGCAACATAGTTAATTTTCATAGATCTCCTTTATAGTTTTAGTTCGTCGAATGCTGCCTTCAGCAACTCAAGCATCGAATCATACGATGTTCTACTGTCTGTACTATACAGATACAAAACGTTGTCGACTACCTCGATGTTAACCTCGTAGTCCAAATCGATCAACTTCGCCATGTACGCCGGGTGCAGCAGCTCAAAGCTAGTGACTTGCTCCACATCACTCGCAAATACTTCGTACTTTTTATCAAACTCCATGCCCTCCATCGATAACTTATTGAGGCCACGAATATTGCGCTGGAATAAATTCTTATCCCGACGAACAACAATGTTGCCATAGGTTTTTGGGAGTACGGCCTGAGCAACTACAAAATACTTGGGAGACTGTTTGTTCACGCAGTAACTATAGAACTCGACGAGCACGTTTCTATATAAGCCAATAATGTGGTTGTTTACGTCGGAAACACGAAATTGGGCTTTCGAAAACAGCTGGCCACGCTTCGGCAACAACAGCCATCCAAAGTCGGCATTGTAGAAGAACCCATTGGTCGAGGCAAAGTTTTTTAGCAGATCAGAGTGTGCGTCTTTTGCCTCGGTTGCTTGTGAAATACCAGCCAATATCCACTGCCCAGACACGCGCTTAAAGTGCCAATACTCTGTGAACGTACTCCGGTCTGTATAAATTTCTTTGTTGCTATCCTGCGTATCAAGCAGCCTGTCTTGTGCAGCAGCATCTAACGCTACAGTAAACGCATCTCCTTCCTTGCCCGACACATCCTGGACGTCAATGAAGTTTATACTGTTGATTTTTGGGTTATCTACCTGATTGCGACGCCCCATTGCGTGCAGCGCAGATAAAACCAATCGAATATGCTCGAAGTAGTCTGGGGCAAGGTACGTCTTCATACGTACAAAATTAAATGTGCTCCAATCCTGTTGGAACCGAATGAAGCACTTTTCAACTTCTGCTCGTAATTTCGTCTCGTTCCAAGTTGCGTCGGTCGTCGCTGCTTTTTTGAGTTTACCTTTTGCTACGGTAGCCATTCTACCTATCTTGGCATTAAGACCTACACCGCCACCCAACATGCCAACAATTGCCCCTATCGATACAATCACACCAAACCCTCTAAGAACTGCTACGCTTAGCAAAAAGATAACAATGCACTCCGCCCCTCCCAAGAGGACAGCACTTGATCGACTCCACTTTTTTGTTGCTGCACTAACGGTAAAACTAACTGGCACGTACCCCAAGAAGAACAGGAGAGCGCCTACACCGCCACCGCCTCCTCCGCCACCGCCTCCTCCGCCACCACCTCCGGAGCCACCACCTCCGGAGCCACCACCGCCTGCGCGGGCAAATACGTCTAGTAAATCAATAGCCATAGCCGTAATTATGCCCTATTTGTTTTGGTTCGTCTTGTTTTTTAACAGTAGGTAATGCGCCCTGTCTTGCGCGTTAAACTTCTCAATTGCATAGCGCAGCTCAGTCCTAGGCATTGTGGGTGCATACGTATCCAAGAAGCTCCTGAGCAGCTGCTCGTCCCGCTTACCCATCTCACGCAACATCCAGCCAGTTGCCTTGTGGATGTAGTGGTGAGTGTCATTCATTAATTGTTCAGCCAGTCTGAGGGTCCAGTCGTACTGATTGTTCTGAATAAAAAAGAATGTAGCAATGATCGCAATTCTACGCTCCCAAACATTGTCGGAGCTGGCTAGTGTTGTTAAAACACCTTTATCTCTATCAAACAGGTAGCCCCCCACAATATCTCGCGCGCTACAGTCAACAAGGTCCCAATTATTTATCCACTGCGTATTACTCAAATACAGTTCGTACACCTGACGCCTCATTGAGTCGTCGCCCGCTTTGAACTGAAGCACCCAGATCATGAGGGCGGTTAAGCGCTCTTCGTGAACAACAGAATGTAGCAACCTTTCAACGTCTTTAGGGGAGATTACTTTGTAATACCTACGTGTAATGATCCGCTGCTTTGGTACTGTGACCCCCAAAAATATGTCTTTGGAACTGTCTTCGGGCTTAAAAAAATGGGGTAAAAAAGCGGCTTTTTCTGTGTCTGCGCCTTGGCGTAGATCTTTCTTGATGTCTTCTATATGTTCATCCATCGCGTGCCCCAACTAAAAAGATTTACATACTATCTGGTGCGTGAATGCCCAGTAACGAAAGACCAGCTTTCAGCACGTCTGCATAAGAGGCCACCAGCTGCAGTCGTTCTGCTTCCCGCGGATCGTCAATGACCCTGTTCTGTTCGTAGAATCTATTAAACACCTGAGCCGCCTCATACAAATAGGTACACACCAAATGTGGCATAAGTTCTTCTATAGCACGTGTGACCACATCTGGATATTCTAGTAACTTAACAGCTAGGAGCCTTTCGCCTGGCTTTAAGCTATCCAACCCCGATCGATCCTGCTCTTTGGCTTTGGCGAGAATGCTTCTGGCACGCGCATGTGCATACTGCAAATATGGGCCACTGTTGCCCTCTAGACTTACCGACTCCTCTGGACTATATATAATATCCCCACCTGTTCGCACCTTAAGAAATGCATACTTAACCGCACCAAGCTCTACATTCTTATCTGTTTTGCCTGTGGCGTTCTTGTTGGCTTGACTGGCAGCCTCTAGCACATCGACAGCCCGCAAAACGTTCCCTTTTCGACTGCTCATTTTTTGTCCGCCCTGCAGCTTTACCATGCCGTGCGTCAAATGCTTGGTTGCCTGCGTAAGTTCAGGCACAAATTGTTCAATAGCCTTAAGGACAACAGCCATATATTGCTCTTGCTCGTTGCCCGTAATCACAACTGACAGATCAAAGTCAAAGTCCTGCTTCTTGGTGAAGATTAGTCCAACATCTTTTGCCTCGTACGTTGGCAACCCTTGTTGATTGATAAACACGCGCGTATGCAGGCCATATGGTTCGCCCTTAAACACGATAGCTCCGTCTGACTCTTCAAAAACGCCCGGACCGATGTGCTTTCTTACTGTCTGCGCCCCAAGCTCTGCTACGACACTCTCGGGGTAGTACTTATCGAAGTGCGTGCCAATAGTGTCATAGAAGGATTTAAAATACACATCATAAAACCAGCTTCGGCAGTGCCAATATATCTTTGCGAGATCAGATGTTTGGTCGTTCTCTTTATGTATAGTGTAGATTCGCTTATTTAGATCGATGATCACTTGTTTCGCCTGCTCATCGTCTTCGTACGCTGCCGTTCCTTCTACATAAGCATCACTCATCCAATCGACGAAATCGGCCTCTGGGATTGCTTGCAAGGCCTCTACTTTTTCACTGCCTAGCTTGTGCAGAACGGCCCACATTGTTTTGCCCACATGCAACCCAACATCACCCCCGAAATTAACTCGATAGACCGTTGCCCCCGCCGCCTGGAGTAAATTAGCGATTGCATCACCGACAACGCTGGTATACAAATGCCCAGCATGCAATACCTTGAAGGGATTGGGGTCGGAATATTCGACCACCACCTGCTTGTTAGACAGTGACGATGGAATTTCGATAGTGTGCGGCAGCTGATCAATAATAACCTTGTCATGTATCCATACATTGATGAATCCTGGACCGGCAATCTCGGCACGTTGCACCAACAAACCAGCGTCTTTGAGCAGTCTTTCACTAATATGTTCTGCGATTTCCCTGGGATTAACATTCAATTTCTTGGCAAGTTGCAGTGCAACATTTGTCGAGTAATCACCAAACTGCACATCTGGTCTTGTTAACTCAACCCGAATTTCCGTCGCATATAACGCCGAAACGCTGGCTTGGATAGCCGCTTGTACATCTTTCATCTTTACAGATTATAACAGATTAGCGAGTGCGCGTTGAGCGTACTGCATCGATGAACTGCCAGACAACAAAATAGATTGTTGCTAGTAGTGTAAACAGCAGTATCGTCACCCAAAAGGTCTGCTCGTGTGCTACGGGGTTAATGATTCGGTCGGATATATCTACAATGAGGCCAGCTGGGTTTGTTATCACATCCCAGGTATTCCATCTAAGAAATCTGCCGAGATATATAGCGAAGCTACAAAGACCAAATATAACCGCGACAACTTGCGCGGCGGCAGTTTTTCCCATTCGCTTTAGCAACAATGTATGCACCAGAAAAACACTCAAGTAGCCGAGCACGAAACCAGACAGGGTAAAAAGTAGCAGAAGGACTACGTCAAATAATAAAGTTTTATCCGGGGATGACTGTAGATGAATAAGGTCAGTTGCGATATAGAAGCTATTGGGCAGAAAACCGATCCACAGCATCGTTAACCCAACTCCCTTCCAGCTCACCCAGGGATTTTTTTGCGTATAGGTAACGAGTAACCATGCAAAAAGTAACGGCACCCAGGCCAAAACTAAATTCCAGTTTAAGTACCAGTATTCATTACTGCTAAAAACCACACTCCGCACAAAATACATACCGACTGCAGCAGCGCTCATAACCGTCACCGCTCGCAAGGACCTACTCGCTTCTGTAGTCATGCACCTATTATACCTGTTAGTCGTACGGTATAATACGATCAATGATTTACGCCAGTCGATTACTCGATATAGTCCGAGATACGGTTCGACGATACATGAACCGGCTTGCCCAGCTGATACACAAGCTCTCAGGCGGTAGAATATCGCCGAACAGCATTACACTTTTTGGTTTATTCGCCCACATTCCTATTGCATGGCTGATTGCGACTAGGCATAACATCCGTGCAGCAGTCTTACTAGTGATCTTTGGTTTATTTGATGCGCTCGACGGTTCACTTGCACGCTTGCAGAACAAAGCGAGTAACAGTGGCATGCTGCTCGATGCATCAACTGATCGCATGAAGGAAGTTATGCTCTACAGCGGTGCAGCCTACGCACTTATTGCAAGTGGCTATTCCTACTGGGCCGTTTGGGCGGTGACAGCATGTGGCGCATCACTGGTGGTTAGTTACGTAAAAGCCAAGGGAGAAACTGCTGTTGCCGGCGGGAAACTCACCGCAAACCAAGTCAACCGTTTATTCCAGGATGGGCTGATGCGCTTTGAGGTAAGGATGTTCTTTCTCGTGGTAGGCTTACTCACCAACCACCTTCGATTTGCAGTTGTTGCTATAGCCATCCTTGCAAGCATCACTGCAGTGAGTCGCTTAAGAGCAATTATGAAAAAGCTATGATTAAGCTAGACCTACACACACACTCGATTGCATCGCACGATGGTGGCATTAAACCAGAGGAATACATGGAGATTCTTGAAAAAGGAATCCTGGACTATATTGCGATCACCGACCACAACACCATAGAAGTTGCGCGTAACCTGCATGCTTCGCTGGGTGATCATATTATTATTGGTGAAGAGATCATGAGTAATCAGGGTGAGTTGATTGGATTGTTCCTAACCGAGGTTGTAAAGCCAGGCATGACAGCACTAGCAACAGCGCGTGCTATAACAGATCAGGGCGGATTAGTTTACATACCCCACCCTTTCGAGACCGTGCGCAAAGGGCTGAGCCGCGAGGTCATGGACCTGCTCATCAAAGAAGTCGATATAGTCGAAATCCACAATGCCCGTGCTCTCTTCCAAAACCGCGGCCCAGAGGCGACTACATGGGCAAGGCTGGCAGACAAGCGTGTTGCTGCCAGCAGTGATGCCCACGGCAAAAGAGGCTTGGGCACGAGCTACACCAACATACAAAAAGCACCGACGGCAAAAAACCTTTTAGGTCAGTTGAGAACCGCTCATCTTGCGGTGGAGCGACCTCCTTACCACAGTCTTCTATATCCAAAATATCATCGTATTAGAAAGAAGTTAGCGAGATAATATGGCTGGTGTCTTCTGGTTGTTTTTGTTCTTTTTACCTGCCGGCCTTGCTAACATGGCGCCTGTTTTCGCTAACAAAATCCCCTACCTAAACCGCTGGAAGACGCCTATGGACTTCGGCAAAAAATTCAAAGGGAAAAGAATATCGGGCGATAATAAAACATGGCGCGGGTTGGTATTTGGAACATTTGTAGGTGGCTTAGTTGCCTGCTTCGAAGCGTTTATTCTCTTTCAAATCTCGTCAGCCGACACCCTTGCATCATATGCCGTTGTGGGTGCAAGCATGGGTTTTGGTGCTCTTTCTGGTGACGCCATAGAGAGCTTCTTCAAACGACAAATGGGCATAAAGTCTGGTGAAAGCTGGTTCCCGTTTGATCAGTCTGACTACATTGTCGGCGGCTTAGCTGCCAGCCTCTTATTTGTTCGCCTGCCATTGCTCGACTATGTATACATATATCTGATCTACTTTGGCTTGCACCTAGCAACCTCCTACATAGGCTACAAACTACACCTAAAAAACAAACCCATCTAGTCTAACCAAGTTCTTTTTTGAGCTTTTCTACCAGATCAACCGGTGTTGGGTTAACACCGTTAAGTAGTGCGAGGTAAACACTAACAAAATCGTCGTGGACAGTGGTCCACAACAGCTGCTGTATTAACGTCTCACCTTTTGGCACAATGACGTTGGAGGCTGGTCTCTTGCCCGAAAGCAATCGTTCAGACAGCTCAAAGCGTTTTTGTACACGTGGGTGTTCCAGATTGGAACGAATTTCCACGACTGCGTATGGCTTCTGGATTGGGTGGCTACTCCAACCAATAAACTCATTGTGGCTAAACTCAGGATACTGATTCGCCCATGCGAGGTTTTTGGCATTTTCATTAATACAGATTTTAAACTTGTTTGCTGCCGGAAAAAGCTTAGGACCGCTATATATAATGACTGTTTTTCCCATCAACTCCTGCGCTAGCTGCTTTGCAGGATTCTTGCTGGCTGGCACTTCAGCTGTCCACGCTTGTATCTCTTCTTTTAGCCAGGGACTGGTCGTTTTCAGGTCAGACAGACTGCCAGCGCCAACAAGTTTAAGCGACTCAAACAGCTGTATCAGTGCAACTAGAAAGTAGAATGACGTCATTCTTGGCTGTACGCCACCTGGAATTTGAAATAATGGATAGTTCTTCTGATGTGCATGGTCTAAAAGCTGGCCACCAGCGGCAATAACAACTATTTGTGCGCCTTTTGTCTCAGCTTCTGCCAGTGCAGAAAGAGATTCTTCCGTATTACCTGAGTAACTCGATGCGATGACAAGTGTGTTCTTGTCTACATAATTTGGTAATTCGTAATTTCTAACGATCTCAAATGGGACATTCATGCCAGGCCAAGACGAAAAAAAGACACCTGGCAATGCCGAGCCTCCCATGCCTGCCAGAACGACGTTACGAATTTCGTTTGACGGCACAAATGTTACTTCAAATTGATGTTCAAGCTGTTGCCATTGTTTCTCAACTACACCTAGCGCATCTTGTGGATCTTTTTCGTGAATAAATTTTAAGTCATCAAGCAAGATCGTACCCTCCAGTTACTGTGCCCTCTTAGTATAACCTAGCTTATGCCTAATTTTTTTGCGGCGCGAGTAATAATTTTTTTGTGTTTTGGAAATCCAAATTCGAGCTCATCAATGTCTTGCAGATTAAAAAAGGCCACCTCCGCTACATCATCAGCTGGCCTACAGGTAACCCCGGGCTTTATGCGGGCCACATAATTGAGAACGAGTACGTCATACGTTACTTTTCCCCAGGGGTACTCAGCAAGATACTCGGCATTGAAGAGGGGTTCAGAGTAGTCTCCTGGTTGTAAGCCAACTTCCTCCTTAATTTCTCTAACGAGGGCGTCCTGCGTAGTCTCCCGATTCTCTATAAAACCACCAATGGTGTCCCAGGTACCCTTTGCAGGATCCAGTGCTCGCTTCGCCAAAAGCACCCGGTTATGTTCGTCAAAAAATACAATGTCGGTGGCAGGTCGTGGGCTGTCGTAGTATCGCTGCTGGCAGGTGCTGCAGTACCAGCTTCTCTCATCGTGGTCTGTAGTTTCGGTCCCACAGACATAGCAAAATGCGTGCATAGGTTCTACTATAGCACCGTAAAACGGTATTGCTTTTACAGTTCTTGCTATATACTATCAAGCATAATACTAGATACAACTTCGGGGGTGGAATGTTAGACGACACAACACAAGCACAACCAGTGCAAGATACGACAGCTCAACCAGTAGACCCAGCCATGCCGGCCGGTGTTCTTGGGACAGACTCAGCGAGTCCTGTACCAAGCACAATCGTACCAGAGCCCGATATGACTGCACCTTCTGTCGACGCGACCCCCTATAACACGAGTCCTGTCGACGAAGTCCCATCGGTAACAGATCAACCACTCGATACCACAGCTCCAGATATTACCTCGACAATGCCCACTGCTGCGCCACCTGCGAGCACCGGCTCGAGTGATCTTCTCAACCTCAAACAACAGGCACTACAAAGCCTGTCGCCGTTGTTAGGGAAATTAGACCAAACGCCCGAGGAAAAATTCCGGACAATTATGATGCTTATCCAAGCAAGTGACGACCAGTCTCTTGTTCAGTCCGCATACGATGCTGCGAACCAGATTACAGATGAAAAAGCTCGTGCCCAAGCTCTTCTAGACGTAGTAAACGAGATTAACTACTTTACGCAACAGCCAAAGAACAACGAATAAACCCTAGAGGTCTTCGTCGGGACCAGTTCGAACCAGACTATTCTGGCCGTTAGTAGCTGGCTGTGGCGTTGAAGTACTGCTAGAACTTGTCTGGGGTGATGGTATACCAGGCTGGCTGTTGTCGTTCGGGGTACTATTGCTATCCGATTGCGCCCCTTGTGCGCTGCTTTTGTCGCCGGTTTCTTTAGGGTTTTGTTCCTTCTTCTCAGAGCTAGAAGTCGTTTTTGGCGTTGGTTTTTGAACAAATTTACGGTATGTCCAACGACCACCTAGGAAAAGGCTAATAATAATGATCGTAGATACGAGTAGCGAAACAAGGGCTATCAGCCATGCAACGCCAACACGTTCTCGCTGTTCGGATTGATAGTACTCTTGTACTTCAGCAGGCAAACTTGCCGCTGTTTTTGTTCTTCGATTGAATCGATTAAAAGGCCACATAGAACATTCTCCCTGAATGAATCTATATAACTATAGTACATTATTGACTATAATGCAATGTTTACCGTCGTAGGCCACCTTACGATGCGAGCCGTGCTACATGCCCATCATGCCACCGCCGGGCATACCGCCAGCAGGTGCTGCAGATTCTTTTTCTGGTACTTCGGTTACGAGCGCACCCATGGTCATGCTTGTCCCTGCAATAGAAACGGCGTTTTGAATGGCTTCTCTAGTAACACGGACCGGGTCAATCACACCCGCAGTTTTTAGATCGATCAACTTCGTTGGGTTATTAACATCTATGCCCTGTCCTGGCTTACCGGCCTTAACCTGTGGCAACCATTCATCGGCATTCAAACCCGCATTGGTTAGCAAAATACGGAAAGGCTGTTCTAGTGCGTTCTGCAATAAGGTTGCGCCAGCCGCAGTCGAGTCGTGGCCAGCAACTTTGACATGTCCCGCTAGGTTGATGAGGGTAACGCCACCGCCAGGGACAATTCCCTCGTCCAACGCGGCCTTGGTGGCAGCAACGGCGTCATCTACACGATATTTCTTTTCTTCTATCTCAGTTTCAGTTGCACCACCAACTTTAATGACCGCAACTTTGCCTTCTAGGCTTGCGCGCCGCTTTTCAAGGTCTTCTCGGTCGTATTCGCTGGTTGCATTCGCAATCTGTGCCGTAATCTGAGAAATTCGATCTTTCACTTCTGCAACATGGCCAGCGCCTTCGATGATAGTCGTTTCGTCCTTGGTGACAATAATCTTGCGTGCATTCCCAAGATCACTGAGCTCTACGCCCTCAAAATCCGTACCCTGCTCTTCGCTGATAACCGTTCCGCCAGTTAAGACTGCAATGTCTTGCAGGCGATCTTTCCGCTTGTCACCAAAGCTAGGGGCTTTTACAGCAACGGTGTTGAAGACACCTTTGAGCTTATTCAGCACCAACGTAGCAAGCGCTTCGCCCTCTACGTCTTCGGCGATGATCACAAGGTCTTTCTTGCCTGCTTGCGCGCACTTCTCGAGCACAGGGAGAAACTCCTGGACTGAGCTAATTTTTTTGTCGGTTATCAGGATAGCTGGTTTGTCGTAGACGGCTTCCATGCGCTCAGTGTCAGTAACCATGTATGGGCTCACAAAACCGCGGTCCATGGTAAATCCTTCAACTACTTCGCTTTCTAGGCTTAGACCTTGGCCTTCCTCTACCGTTACAACACCGTCTTTGCCGACTTTTTCGATAACATCAGCGATGAGGCTACCAATTTCTGCATCGCCCGCGCTAATCGTTGCGACTTCGGCTACACGAGATTTCTTGCTCTTAATGTCTTCCGACATGCCGCCAAGTTTTTTGATAACATCGTGAGCTGCCGCTTCTAGGCCTTTTCGCAGTTGCATTGGGTTGTGCCCAGCAGCAATAAGCTTGTTGGCTTCGTTCAAAATGTGGAATGTCAGCACGGTTACCGTGGTTGTCCCATCACCAGCAACGTCGTTCATCTTGTTTGCAGCTTGTTTGATAAGTTCGGCACCTACTTTGTAGCCCAACGTTTCATCGTCAACATCTGCAATATCGATATCTTTGGCTACCGTTACACCGTCGTGTGTAACCGTTGGGCTGCCATAGCTTTTACCAATAACAACGTTACGACCCTTGGGGCCCATAGTTGTCTTTACGGCGTCATATAAAATCTTTGCGCCCTCGAGCACACGGCGTCGAGCATCATCGTCATAAAATACTTTTTTTGCCATTGATCTACTCCTTATTTAACCGTTGCGATTATATTTTTCTTGAATACCAAAATGTATTCGTCTTTGCCGACTTTTACGTTCGTTGCTTCGTATTCGTTCTTGTAGATAACGCGATCACCCACTTTAACTTCGTTTACTTCCTTACCGACTGCAACAACTTTTGCTGTTTTTGGCTTTTCTTGCGCATTGCCTGGTAAATAAAGGCCACTTGCGGTCTTAGTTTGTGCTTCTTCGGCCTGTACGACTACGTATTCGGCCATTGGCTGGATGTTTAGTGCCATAGTACTTCCTCCGTTACTGTTCACTTTTTCGTTAGCACTTTAATAACTAGAGTGCTAACTTTCAGCACTCATAATAGCTGAGCGCCAATTTGCCTGTCAAGATAAATGTAGCCCGTCGTCACGCTTCGTGCTAACCAGCCTGGTCTATGGCCTCTAGTTCGGCCGTGACTACTCTGTCTACCATAGACGTTATGTCATCCACGGTAGGTATTACATTCCCCGGCAGCATTGCTCGGCTACCCAGCGACCTTGTCCGTTTCACACCCTCCTGATAGAGTCTTCCAATGCTCTTTGGACTATCCATGATAACTTCTGCGATCGGCTCAGCGTTTGGTGGTTCTCTGAAACATGATTCGAGAAACGTTTTTATATCCTTATCAACAGCAGTCCGCGCAAGCGCTTCGTCGATGCTACCATCTTCCCGTGTTGCAAATATTCGGGCTTGTTCTAGGTCTAGAAAACGTGGCTGGCGACTATCATTGCCCAGGTTTTTCGCCTGTGCATCACCATGCGCAACTCTTAATCCGTGAATATGGCCAATTCCATAAGCTGACCCCCTGACGGCCTTTAAAATTCGTTCCGGCGTCAGTGCACCCGGCTCTTGTTCTGGATTTGCCCAGAGTATGGAGTCGTATGATGTAACCGCGTGCTCATACCGCGTGATGAACGCATATTCACCGTCTGCGTCTCTAAAGAAACCTAGTGGCTGAAAGGCTCTATTGTGCGGGTTTTCTGCATCTTTTGAGTTTAAGTGATAATTCATGAGCAGTTCATGCACAGCACCCCTTCTATCTTGGTCGTAGGGTTTAATTGCCACAAGCTCAGGGCGCTCATAGTCACCATCGGAAGCAAGAATAAGCTGACCAAAATAGACCCCATGCGTGTTTTCCTCGCGCCCGTAGCCAAATTCAACAACATCAACAAATGAACCTACCAGTCCAGCTTCATCAACAGCAGCAAACTGATCCGTAATTAAAAGAAGGGACTTCTCGCCCATTCTCTTCACACGTACTGCTAGGTCCGGGTTTGTTAACCTCATATCATCATCACGTGCAAAATCAAAGGAAGTGGGGGCGGCAACAAACGAAGCCTGTCCGAGTTCCTGGGATTCACCTGCGAAAACAACACTCATAACTTGGTATATTATATCACCTTTGGGCTTAAATATCAATACTTTTTTATTGCTATACTTTTAGGCATGAGCAAAAACATTCTAATGTGTGCGCCAGTGTATTTTGACATCGAGTACGAGATTAACCCGTGGATGCACACCGACAACCAGGTTAACAAACACGAGGCGACGGTTCAGTGGAATTCTTTGTATAAAATCTATACCGAAAAGCTAGGTTGGGATGTGCAGCTTATCGAGCCAGCCAGCGGCCTGCCAGATATGGTTTTTACCGCCAACGGTGCACTGCTCCGTAACGGTAAAGTAGCCCTTCCTCGCTTTCGACAACCTGATCGACAGCCAGAAACAGGTAAGTTCGAGGCTTGGTTCCGCTCGGTTGGCTACAAAGATCTATACACCCCAAAATATGACTTTGAGGGTGAAGGCGATGCACTGTTCTGGAATGATATCTTGTTTGCAGGTTACCCCTGGCGAACTGATAAGCCAGCACACGCCGAACTAGCTGACTTTTTTGGAGTACACGTCGTCAGCCTACAGCTCGCCGATGCACGCTTCTACCACCTAGACACTGCTTTAACCATTGTCAGTAAAGATACAGTTGCGCTTTACCCAGGAGCATTCACGAAAGAGTCGTTGCAACAAATTCATAAGCTGGTTCCAAATGTTATTGAAGCAAGCGACAAAGATGCGGTCGCCTATGGCCTGAACGCCATGAGCGATGGCAAAAATATTGTTATTCCCGCCAGAGCCACCGGGCTGATAGCTACATATAAAGAAAAGGGCATGGTTGTTCACCCCTGTGAAATATCTGAATATCAAAAATCTGGTGGTGGCGTTAAGTGCTTGACCTTAGAGCTGCGCTAACTACCTAGTCTTTAGCTCTATTTCTTGGGTGCGATAAACGAACCCATCGTAATCGTACGATCAACTTCCACGCTGCTATTAAAAGATGGGCTGCCGAGCTCATGGAGAATACGCTGCCTTCCGCCAAGCAATCGCGGCCCTGCAAGCACCCACATGGTACCCGGCGAAGCTTCAAACCAATAATGCCTCTGTCTATCACCAGTGATTGGACCAGAGAATCTAAATTCTGCAGACGCATCACCCCTAGTCTCCCCCCAGAATATCGGATCACGATATCTTGGGTCATAGTGCACACCTAGTGGCGTATCTGCTTTATGCGTATGCCGACGCGCTTGGATACCATATGATTCGCCGCCCAGCTCAGGCACTATCTCCACAAGCGCTGGGAGAAAAATACTTGCAACTCCCGCCGCCCACGCACTTGGATCTGCAGAACCATCGTCCCGTAAGTGATCGGGGATGTTATGAAACAAGACACCACCTTGAGTTTGTAATGCACGCATAGCCTGCGTGACCTCCGCAGAGCTGCCCAAGTCATAGGGCAACACCTGTTCACCTAGAGGAATGGCAAAAGAAGACATAGTAAATTACTATAACATCTAATATGCTAAATTGCAATGCTTACATAGAATTTCTTATTGCCTGCTTTGCGACCATCACTTCATCGTAGGGTCGTTTGATCACCCTCGTGGGATCTGTATCATTCTGTAGTTCCTGGCGCAATTCGGCGGCTTTTGGGCCGTTGGATAAGATAGATTTTTCGTGCCCCTTGCCCAACAACAACACGACGTCGCCTTTTTGAGCCACAGCAATTGCCTTGTGCACCGCATCTTCTCGTTTGTGCACAAGAAAAAGATCCTTTTCTTTCTTTTTACCGCTCTGTTCTGCCCCGCTAGCGATCTGCTCCATAATTGCTTCGCCGTCCATATCTCGATCATCCTCTTCGGTCACGACAACAATGTCACAGTATTTACCAGCAATTTCGCCCTGCTTTGCTCGCTTGGCCTCGTCGCGCCGGCCAGCGCTGCCAAATACGGCTATCATGCGACCCTTGGTTACCGGCCGTAATTCTTTGAACACTTTTTCGAAGCTCTCTGGCGTATGGGCATAATCTACGATCACCTCGAAGTTTTGCCCTTCGTCTACGCTTGTCATGCGCCCTTCGACTGCTTGCAATGATGCAATTCCTCGTTCGATCTGCTCCTTGGTTAGTCCAATAACATGCCCTACTCCCACTGCAGCCAGCGAATTATAGACGTTGAAACTCCCCGGCAAGTGACAAACAATCTTGTGTGGCTCGTCGTTGATAAGCACCGTAAAACGACTCCCGCTTGGCGATAACTGCACATTCTTGGCAATCAAGTCACCCTCTTTCATCCCATAGACCAAGCTGTGCTTCACTTCTTTGGCAAAGAGCAAAGCGCTTGGATCATCGCCATTCACAATGCCAGTTTGTAACCCCTTCCGATTATGATTTGTCTGAGTGAAGAGCATCTTTTTTGCATCTCGGTAGCGTTCGAATGTTCCGTGATAATCTAGGTGCTCGTGCCCAATATTGGTCATAACAGCAACCGAATACGGCACGCCCCACGTTCGGTGCTGCGCTAAGGCATGACTGGTTGTTTCCAGCACAAGCCAGTCTGCTTTGCCTGCCTGCACCTTCTTGAGTAGCCGCACCAACGGAAACGCCCCAAGCGTTGTCAGGCGTGTTGGGTTTGGTTGCTCGCCCTTACCGTCACCGTAATCAACCGAAATTGTCGTAACCATGGCGACCTTATAGCCCGCATCGCGCAACATTTGCGTGATCAATGTGCACGTACTGGTCTTTCCATCCGTGC
This sequence comes from Candidatus Saccharimonadota bacterium, assembly GCA_036826335.1. GTDB lineage: Bacteria > Patescibacteriota > Saccharimonadia > Saccharimonadales > AWTP1-31 > DAISWP01. The sequence continues at coordinate 22,596 of DAISWP010000010.1, forward strand.
CAGTCACACCAATAATTTTTAGCTTTCGAGCCGGAAAGCCATAGCGAACTTGCGCCAAAATTGCTTCTGCCCAATGGCCGTAGGGCTCAATACCCCGAAATAGCTTGGCTGGTACGATCTTTTTGACTAAATCACGAAAACCCATTAACTCTAGTATACTAGGCTTTTGATGAGAGTTTTAGGGATTGAAACCAGTTGCGATGAAACAGGAGTTGCTATTGTCGAGGATGGCAAGCGCCTTATTAGCAATGTTGTATCTACGAGTCTGGATTTACACGCCCAATATGGTGGCGTCGTACCCGAGATAGCTGCGCGCAGCCATATAGAATTTATCACCCCGGCTATAAAGAAAGCCCTGTTGGAAGCCGAGTGCTCTTGGGACGACATTGACGCCATCGCCGTCACCTACGGAGCCGGGCTAGGAGGTTGTTTGTTGGTTGGAGTCATGACTGCTCGAACGTTAGCCGCAACAAAAAAGAAACCTCTCTACGCCATAAACCATGTTGAGGCGCACGTTTATGCTAACTTTTTAACGGAGGCCGCTACCCCTGACTATATACTCCCTGAGAAGCCGCCGGTATTCCCTGCCCTCGCACTGATCGTCAGCGGTGGGCATAGCCAACTCGTACTCTTTCGGGATCATTTTGACTACACCCTCTTGGGGCAAACGCACGACGACGCCATCGGTGAGGCATTCGACAAAGTCGCTAAAGTTTTAGGACTCCCCTACCCTGGTGGCCCGAGTATTGGAAAACTCGCACAACACGGCGACGCCTTTGCGTACCCGTTTCCAAAAGCAAAAATGGCCGGCAAGTACGACTTTAGCTTTTCTGGGCTAAAAACAGCCGTTTTAAGGGCTATCCAGGCTGAATGCGGTAAAAGTCACGACTTCCCTAGCTTTAAGCTGGCAGAGCTGCTTTCTGACGCTCAGAAGGCCAATGTTGCAGCCAGCTTCCAACGTGTGGCCATAGAAACAGTCGTAGACAAAGCCATGCAAGCCTACGAAGAGTTCCAACCACAGTCAGTGGTCATTGCTGGTGGTGTTGCAGCCAGCCCCGAGCTACGAAGACAATTGTCCCAGCGTCTACCTATAGAAGTTGCCTATACAGATCCAAAATTGTGCACAGATAATGGCGCCATGATTGCCACCCTTGGTTGCTTCAAGGCTATGCACAATCAGCCTACGGCCGACCCGTATACGCTAGAAATAGCCCCTAACCTGTCGATGTAGGTGTAGGTGGGATCTGAGCATGGCCGGCGTTGACCAGCTTATGTTCACCAGTAACAGTCGTAAAATTGTACTGTTCAAACGGCACCACAACTTCCGCTATACCGCTGTCTATAAACCTTGTCCATACACGAACGGCGGCATCTGTTTGTGTTGTGTCGTGCGTTCGGAACGTTTCTCCCTGACCATGGGCATTTTCTATCGCTGCCAGATATGTTGCCAAGCCAAACCCCTTGCCGCGTAACTTTGTATCAGTTATTTCAATTCCGTTGAACCAGGCTTCGCCTGACGTTCTGCTATGTGTCAACGTTGCCCTGCCAATTGGTTCGCCTTGATGCATGATTAACTGTTGTACTGGCACCACAGTTCCTTTCCCCTGCTTCTTTTCGGGGTCAACTACAAGCTCAACGTGAGGCAGTGTGCCATGTGGATCAATGATTTCTCGGGGTGATTGTCTGGAATCTGTCATAGTTTTGTTATCATACTTGTGATATATAACATTAGCACTTTTAAGACTTTTTGTCAATGTTGCACGCTTATGCTTGGTGGCGTATGCTGGACACGAAAACAAACATTGTGCAGCCTGGTTACGGCCAGGTTGCACCACAATCTAGAAATGGGTAGGCAATGTTGTGGGTAGTTGAAAGATAGTACTCTTGATTTTGTTTATGCTTTTCACGTGAATTTGTATCTGTTATTTTGTATATGAAACAGAGGTGGTATGATAGGGAAGATGAGTGCACAGAAACCGACTCCAAGATCACAACACGTACCAAGTGGCGGCATCCGCTCTGTGGTGGTGTAGAAATACCATACGGAAAACACCATTAACAGAGGAAACGAATGAAATTATCCAAAGCTTACGAAGCACATAAATACGAAAAAGATATCTATACACTATGGGAAAAAACGGGGGTATTCGAGGCGCATCCGGAGCGAAAAGCCGAACGCTTCTCGATTAGCATGCCGCCCCCGAACGAAACAGGTACGCTCAGTATCGGACACGCGCTCTTTCTAACACTGCAAGATATCATGGCGCGCTACCAACGAATGAATGGCAAAGATGTATTGTGGCTACCGGGCACCGACCACGCTGCACTCCCCGTAAACGCAATCATAGAGAAGAAGTTAAGCGACGAAGGTACCGATAAACACGAGGTGGGTAGGGAAGAGTTTCTCCGCCGAACCAGGGAGTTTGTTGGTGGCAGCAGAGATACTATGGTGTCTCAGATGCGCGCCATGGGAGCAAGTTGCGATTGGTCAAGACAGCGCTACACACTTGATGCTGCTCTGAACAGGTGCGTCAACGAGACGTTTACGAAGATGTATAACGATGGCCTTATTTACAGGGGTCACCGTATTGTGAACTGGGATCCAAAACTCGAAACAACCATTGCAGATGACGAAGTTGAACGCAAAGAAGAAAGAACAAAATTCTATACATTCCAGTATGGGCCGTTCCAGATTAGTACCGCCCGCCCAGAGACCAAATTTGGCGATAAATACGTTGTTATGCACCCCAACGACAAGCGCTATAAGAAATACAAGCACGGGGACACTTTTGAAGCCGAGTGGATAAATGGCCCGGTTACAGCGACCGTTATTAAAGATGCAGCCGTCGACCCAGAGTTTGGTACTGGGGTTATGACCATTACACCGTGGCACGACCATACCGACTTCGAGATTGCCGAACGTCATAAACTCGACAAAGAACAGATCATTGATTTCCATGGGAAGCTACTCCCCATTGCTGGCGAGTTCTCTGGTATGACAATAGAGAAAGCTCGTCCTCTTATTGTCGAAAAGCTCGATAAAAAGGGCCTGCTCGTTTCTGTCGACAATAACTACGTCCACAATATTGCGATCAACGAAAGAGGCAAGGGCATCATCGAACCACAGATTAAGCTACAGTGGTTTGTCGACGTCAATAAACGCGTTGTGAACTGGAAGGGGAAAGAGCGAAGCCTCAAAGAAGTCATGCGTGATGTCATAGACAGTAACGACATCAACATCGTGCCTGAACGCTTTAATAAAACGTATTTCCACTGGATCGACAACCTGCGCGACTGGTGCATTAGCCGCCAAATATGGTGGGGACATCGTATCCCTGTGTGGTACCGAACAGTGGACGAAAAACTAGAAACCTATGTTGGTGTACTGCCGCCAGAAAAGGATGATTCCGAAGGTTTTACAGAGTGGGAACAAGACTCCGACACCCTCGACACATGGTTCAGTTCGGCGCTGTGGACATGGAGCACGCTGATAGACCCAGCGCTTGCAGAAGACAATAATCTCAGCCTGCAAGACATCCTCAAAAAGAGTCCCGACTTTATGGCGTACCACCCAACCAGCGTTATGGAAACCGGCTGGGACATTCTGTTCTTTTGGGTTGCGCGTATGATCTTGGCCACAACGTATATGACGGGGCAGGTACCTTTTAAAACCGTCTACTTGCACGGTATGGTTCGCGCGGAGGATGGCAAAAAGATGAGCAAGAGTCGCCCCGACTCGATCGTTAATCCGCTGGACGTTATCGAAAAGTTTGGCACCGATGCCTTGCGCATGGCGCTCATCATGGGCGTATCCCCTGGCAACGACCAAAACTGGGGGCAGGGGAAGATAGAAGCCACACGTAACTTCTGCAATAAGCTCTGGAACATTGCTCGTTTTGTACAGGAAACGATCGGTACGGAGCGCGCCTTGAGTGAGCCGTGGCCAGAGTCAGCTGCAGATAATTGGATATTGACTAAATTACAACGTTTGTCAGACCAGGTATCTTCAGATTTAGACAACCTACGCCTTAGCGAAGCATTCGATAAGCTGTATCACTTCGTGTGGGACGATTTTGCGGATTGGTACATCGAGGCTTCTAAGCTGGACCCGAACCATCACGTACTCGAATATACGTTGTCAACGGTTCTACGACTTATGCACCCGTTTGCACCCTTCGTAACCGAAACCATCTGGCAAGAATTAGGCTGGTACGATGAAATCTTGGCCGTTTCTACCTGGCCAATAGTTCCACCTACTGATAAGCGCTCTGCGAAACAGTTCGACGAAATAAAGCGAATTGTTACCGAGTGTCGCCAACTGAGCAAAGCGCTCAAAGTTACCAAGCCCACGCTTTATCATCAGGAAGTTGGGTTCATGGAACAACACGGCAAACTTATTGCGCGCCTGGCACGTCTTGGCGGTGTTGAGTTGCTCGGGGAAGGGGACGAAGGCTTAAAACTGGCGACTCCCAAGAAAAACACCTGGTTGGCAGTCGATGAGCAAACCATTAAGAGCTACGCCAAAGAACTTAAGAGTAAACTCCTTGAACAAAAACAGCAGAAAAAATTACTCGAAGAACGATTAGACAATGATGCTTACGTACAGCATGCCCCCAATAAGATTGTGCAACAGACTCGTGACCAGCTCGCAACCACTCAGGCGGTCTACGATCAGATCGAGCAAGAATTAGCCCGCTTTGCCTAAGATTCTTGCGGTGCCGGTTCAAGGGCAGCCCGAACTTGCGCTGCAGATTGGGTGGCATCATAGTCGTTAAACCACATAACATGCCAGCCCATCTCTTGGGCAGGAATAAGATTAGCTCTACTGTCGTCAATCAGTAGGATTTCACCCGCTGGCACATCTGCTTTATCCTGAGCAATTTCGTATATCTTTTTGTTGGGCTTGATAACGCCCAGCTGTGAGGAATCAATGATTGCAGCGTAGGGTAGGTTAGGGAGTAAGTTATGCGCTAGCATATCCTCTATAAAGCCACTGCCAATATTGCTCATAAGTCCCACTCTATACTGGCTCGCCGCCCACTCAACCACCCGGTGCATCTCTGGTATCGGGTCTACCGCTTCCAGATAATACGTCTGCCAATCCATGCTGGAAACCCCAAGTTTTTTGGCAAAGACTTTGTTGAATTCGGCCGTGGAGAGCTTACCGGTGCAAACAGCATCGTTAAACTGCCAAAAGGCCGTCTCAATAACATCTGGCGACAAGTGTAAGTCGGTCGCGATGGCCGTAAAGGCTCGATGGAAGAATCGCACTAAACACCCGTTAATATCAAAATAGATGAAACTAACACCACTTTTTGTATAGTTCTTCTTGGCTACTGAAGTATTTGCGCCAATCAGATCATCCAGTGTTACACCAAGCACCCCAGCAATTGTCTGAATAGTAAAAATAGACGGCGCCTTAATCGCACCGCGTTCAATTTTAGCGAGCGTTGAATAGCTTAGACCTGCTTTTTGACACAGCTGCTGCTGCGTCAAGCCAGCATGCTGACGAGCCTTTTGTAAAAGGCGTCCCAACCCCTTCTCATCCATAGCCATATAATACCAAATAGCTTGCGATATGCGCTATAGATAATACTAAACGGCTAGTCTCTAGCTGGGAAGAAACATTTTGGCCAGGGAAAAGAAGACGATGAAAGCGAACACACCAACAACGGCGGCTGCCGTTAATGATTTCTGTGTCTGATTGCCCGTTCGTCGTTGAAATTTACTATACACCCACGCCCCGACACCGATACTAAAAACGAATGCTACTGCACCTTCACTCATATTCGTATTGTAGCACCTTAAAAGGCAATCCGCTTAGCCAATTCTGCCAAAGCAGCGTGATCAGGTTCGGCAGCAAGATCTGGCTCGTTACGGAATTGCGTGCCACTATCAATAGGGAACAACTTGGCATGCACATGGGGAACATCTAAACCTTCTATCATAAGGCCTATCCGTTTCTTATTAGGATAGACTTCTTGCAGACGCCTCCCCACTTTTCGAAGCGTAGCCCAGAATGCAGCTGCATCCTCTTCGTTCAAATCTACAAATGTAGGTACCTGTGTCTTAGAAACCACCAGAACGTGCCCCGGCTGAATGGGGTGGATGTCCATAAAGGCAAGGGTGCGTTCGTCCTCGTACACCTTGTGGCATGGTATTTCGCCCTTTATGATCTTCGTAAAAATTGATTCTTCGTTCATATTCTCTATTGTATCGTATTTTTCTTGGTTAATTTGGTGTGCGTCTCTAGAATAGGTTTATGGTTAAAAAATTCTTTTCTGGGTTATCCAGCAGCATGCTGGCAGTTTGTGTAATACTTCTCGCAATAACAAGTATCTTGGTTCTGCAGTTTCGGCCGCCACACATAAAGAATTGGCTCCGCAGCAGTGGCATTTATGCCACACTGCCCGACTATCTTGTCGGCCAGGCCAGCAAGGCATCGTCTGGTGCTGACAGTGCCTTTTTTGGGGATCCGGGGGTTCAAGCAGCCGCAAAACAAGCTGTAACGCCCGTTTTTTTGGAGCAGACAGGCGGGCAAATAATCGATGGGTCTTTTCAGTGGCTAGATGGTAAAACCGAAAAGCCAAGTTTTTCTATAGATTTGCAGCCGCAAAAGGTGGCGTTCGCCTCGGGTTTGTCTTCGTACTTAAAAACGCGGTACCTAAGTCTACCGGCATGCCCACCAAGATCCATACCAACCAGCACGGAACTGCTAAAGATTACCTGTCGGCCAGCATTTGGGTTTGACGTAGACGCCGAGATCGCAAAACTCACCAGTACAATCGTATCAAGCGATAACTTCTTGCCCCAAGTAACATTAAGCGCCGACACGTTTCAGGCGCAGGCAAATGATGGCACAAAAGAACCGGTGTATCAGCGCTTTCAGCAAGTCAAAAGAGTGTACTCATATGTCCGCTTAGTGCCCGTTGCGCTTGGCTTCATGTCCATACTACTGATCGCAATTATTATGCTTGGGTTCCATGATCACCGTCGCGCTGCAAAAAAAATTGGCGTTACGTTGGTGATGAGCGGTCTGCTGCTTGGTGTTGGCGCGGCACTCGAACGCTTCATAGCCCCATTCATTAAAACCAACGTAGCAAAGGGCAATCTGGATACAACCATACGAACAGCACTAGAGAAGGGGATCGATGCATTTATTCACGACCTCACAAAACAAGGATTTATTGCCTCTGGTCTGATTACTCTGTGTGGAGCACTGGTGCTGTTGTCGCTGCAAGTAGTTAGCAGAAGATCAGTAGTTAGGGCTTCTGCACCAGAGACACCTCAGAGTCAAAGCTAGACACTCCACATGAATCGTGGCGGAGAGAGAGGGATTCGAACCCTCGATACCGTTGCCGGCATACTGCTTTTCGAGAGCAGCTCCTTCAACCACTCGGACACCTCTCCGTAACCAATGTATTCTACAAGCGCATGCCCACAGAAGTCTAGGCTGTTAGTGTTCTTTCTAGATACTCGCGTCTTGACTTAATCTGAACGGGGGTTTGGGTAGGATCTGCGCCGGTCATGCAGTGAGTGCAGAACCCTTTACCGTCTTTGCTCCCAACAGATTTTAATAGGCCTGCCAGCGACAAGAAAACCAGCGAATCATCACCCGCGTCTTCGCGCATTTCTTCGACACTCATCCGGTTTGCCTTTAGCTGACTAGGGTCTTTTGTGTCCATCCCAAAGTGACAAGGGTGTTTATAGGGCGGCGAAAAAATTCTGCCGTGCAACTCCGCAGCGCCTGCCGCCCTCATTTGATCATTAACCCGCCTGCTGGTATGGCCACGCACTCTCGAGTCGTCGCCATTGTAGACCTTATTGCCAACAACGATTGATCGGACCACATTCATTTTGTTCAAGGCCGTGGCAATCCTGCCATTCTGGCCGGGCTGCATAAATGAACGGCGCCCATCGGACGGGTTTTTGACGAGTCCAGGCACCATTCGCATACCAGATTGATGCGCATAGCCCTCCGCTCCCAACATACCCGAATTTGGCGAACCAACTACAATCGAATTCTTGTGGAGACGCAACCTATCTAATGCATATCTACCAAGACGTCTTGGAAAGGGTAGCGCTGCATTCTCTTCTTCTCTTAGAATTTCACCAGCTTTCACACGAGCCGCACCAACATTAACGCCGTTTAAAACTGTATCTGGGCGAGCAAAGTACACGAATTCAAATATGCACAAACTCTCGGGGATCTGAGCCAGCTCTTCTTCGGTAAATAATTGGTGTACTATCGGTCCATCGTCTCCTATCTCAACCAGCTCCCCCCGCCCAACAGGCCCAAGCTCCTGGGCGCCGATTGCCTCAAAAGCAGGTTGCTCAGAGGCAACAGCCCAGCCCTCTACACCACCTTCGTCGTTCTTGATTTCGCCTAAAAATAGTGGCCGAAAGCCCCATGGGTCTCGCCATGCAAACCGCTTGTTGCCAATCATGGTTGTCATCGAGTACGCGCCAACCATCAGATGACTGATATGCCGTATGGCCTCTACTTCGCTGAGGCCTGCCTCTAGCGCATCTTTTAGCATTAGCAAGGCAAGGTGACTGTCGCTCTTTATTTCTTCATGTTTATAGCCAAACAATTCGGTCAGTTCCTTGGCATTTGCTATGTCGCCATTGTGGCCTTGCACAATCGACACTAGCTTGCCTTGGCGTACCTCGGCCTGTTCGATCATTGGTTGTATCGTATCGTAGATACTTTTCTTTTTTTCTCCACTCTCGTCCTCGGCCGACGCATCCATGTTCGAAGTTGCATACCTCCCATGTGCCATCGCACTATATGCATCTTGTCCGAGTAGCTGGTTGCCGCCAAAGGCCTCTTTCGCATCACCCTTGCCGTGAATAACCAGAACACGGGTCTGGTCTTGCACAGCTACTCCGGTTCCTTCATTGCCACGATGCCCAAGCTGACCGATGCCCATGGCTGCAAGCTCTGTTGCTGCTGGACCAACAGCGGCATCTGGGCGTAAGTGGACCATAAACAACCCGCAGGCCTCTTGTGCGGGTCGATCTATCTCAACAGCTAACTCCCCAACTATTTCCCCCATTAACTACAGTATAGATAAGCATTTGCGTAAAAAGCAAAAAACGGTACTAAATTACTACGTTTTACTTACGAAACACGTAGGTATTCGCTTGTGCTTTCAGTGTTATACTGATCAAAAGAGTTAAAAAGAAATGCATAAGAAACAGAGCAATGTGGGGCGTGTAGCGACAAGGCTTCTTCGTGATGATTCAGACGAGAAGGGCATGAAAGAGCACCCTAGTGATGTGCGCTTTCCTAAACTTCACAAGCACGCCTACTTGGTCAGCGCCCTTGTACTAGGGGTACTGCTCTCCAGTTGGATTGTTGGGGCCACATTTTTTGCGCACTTTAGTGTCGGTGCACAAACCATCCCCAGAAAGAATCTAAAAACCGAACTCAGAAATGCACTCAACAAACAGGAAACAGATTATAGACTGACTATTAAGGATGATGCCGGCAAGCTAAACAGCTACTCTCTATCGCAGATGGGTTTAGCGCTGGATGTCGACAAAAGTATTCAGGCGACCAAGAGTCAGGCAAACAGCGTTTCGTCTACGCTGCTTTGGTGGCAAAAAAAACCAGCAAGTGTCGTTTTGAATATAAACGAACAACAATTTTCTACGTTTCTTACGCAGCATGCCAGAGTAGAAGTACGTCCCGTAAAAAATGCGCTTCTGGCGGTCAATTCCGATGGGTCCATCCAGACAACGGATGAGTCGGAGGGGCAAGAGTACGCCGTCGTCGGTGGTCGCAACACGGTTTTGAGTGCCGTGCGTGCTCTGCAACAACCATCTTTGTCGCTAACATTGCAAACAGTTCGACCAGCGATAACGACCGGGAGTATTGCGAAAAGCAAGGCCAAGCTCGAGAGCATGCTAAAAAGAAGTGTTCAAATAACGCTTAATCAGGATCAAACTACTGCGGATGCGCACACGATTGGCTCATGGTTAGTATTAACACCAAACGAAAAGGCAAGCAGCTACGACATAGCTGTAGATAACGGCAAGGTAGGGGAGTATTTGCAAAAGCTAACAGCATCTATTGTCCACCGGCCCCGAGATCAGGTAGAGATTACACAAGCTAATGGCGCCAAAGCAATCCTGGTGACCGGCAGTAATGGAACCGATGTAACGAACAAAGATGAGGTTACATCACAAATAGTTGCCGGGCTCGCTACGGAGAATGCGGTGCAGGCCACGATGACAGTTGGTTATACGCCGTTCAAGACGGTCAACTTCGCCAATGGGCCAAAACTACTCGAGGTAGACACAGGTAGTAAACGTATGTACGCGTACCAGAACAATGTACTTATTCGCACGTTCCTCATAACCGCAGGTGCCGCGGCAACACCAACGGTAACCGGACAATTTGCTATATATTCAAAAGTTCGTCAGCAAGACATGCGCGGGTTCAATGCAGATGGCAGCCAATATTTTCAGCCAAGTGTGCAGTATGTAAACTATTTCTATAGAGATTATGCCGTTCATGGCAACTACTGGCGGCCGTCTTCCTATTTTGGCAACGTCAATAGCTCACATGGTTGCGTTGGTATTACCAATGATGATGCGGCCTGGATATACTCTTGGGCCGCTATTGGCACGCCGGTTGTAGTACACACCTGATCCCATTTGTCTCTGGGCTTGCTGGCTTTCCTTTGGCTACATTCTCGGCAATCGCGTCAGCATTGCTGTACATTTTCTCAAGACCCCGAAGCTGCGGCATTACGAATGAGTTCAGCAGTACGTACGGTATAGCCAAAAATAGTACCCCCAAGAAAAATAACTTCATCTGCAGATACTATTATCGGTTACGTGCGTTTTTGCAAGCATAGGCAGGAATTACCCCTTGTGCCTTCTCGCACAGAGATCGTCCCGGCCTATTCAACGACCTCTACGCTACGCCAGAACGCGACGTAGTTGCTAAAGTCTTTTTTCACCATTCCAATGGCGCTCTCTTTTGGGTGAGGGTATGACCACGCACTGTCTTGGTCGGTATGGTTTTTATCGCCAACATTGAAGTATTGGCAGACACCTTTCCAGGGGCATGTGTATGGGGTATCGCTCTTGTGCAAGTACTCCATGTTTATCGAGCTCGGTGGGAAATACCAATTTTGTTCAATATATATTAGGTCTTCTTTGTCTGCTTGCGCTATAGTTATGCCGTTCCAAATTGCTTTCATAGCAGTAACTATATAGAACAAGCTAGATGACTACCAACTAATTGGTGAATTTGATAACCGCTTCCGCTACAACAACCAAGCCGATGAGGCACCAAAAGAAAATATCAGCGCCTTTAGCCACACCAGCATCAAGTTTTCTCTTAACTGATTTTGAAATCGGGTAATCCGAATAATTCAGCCTGAACCAAGCGGCGTTTATCGTTAGTACGCCCCCGAAACAAAAAACACAGAAAATACACATTGCCCCCAGATTAAATATGCTCTGCCATAGGTACCAAAGGCCAAAGAATACGGTAAAGAGAGCTAGGAATTGAAACGAAAAACGCACCCCACGAGCTATTTTTGTACCCGTTAATCCAACTATAGCTGCAACAATGGCGATGGTGAATAAAATAATGCACAGTAGCGAGTTAGGGAAGCCAAACACTGAGCTCTGAGGAGCGTTCAGCACATTCGTGCAGCTAAACACAGAGTTCAGATTACAGCTTAAGGGAGCAGCGCTGTTTTTTAGCAATGTTAGCTTTTCGAGTAGTTGCCAAAAAGAAGCAATAAAACCAACAAGTGACCCGAATAGGATCACGCCATATAATTTCTTTTGGCTTTTACTCATCATATACAGTATATACCCCCGCTGATCATGTCTAACAAATAAAAATCGGGGCAACGCCCCGATTTTCTATGACCGCCTGGTTAGCGCTCTACGCGTCTTCACCCTTTGCAAGCATGCTGACGATTGAATACAAACCATACACCGCTGCGACACCAACAAGTGCATATACAACTCTGGTCAAACCAGAATCAACTCCAAAAAGTTTTGTTACTAGATTCCATTCAAAAACTCCCACGAGGCCCCAGTTGAGACCGCCCACTACGAGGAGCAGGTATGCAACCTTATCTACTGCGTTCGTTTTCATTTTTTGAACCCTCCTTAAAACTGTTAATGCTTTCAGAATATTCCTGTTCATTCGTTTTGTCTATAGATTCATCTGGTGTGAACATCCACAATTACAGGATGGTGGTCCGCTATGCCGAATTCACACTTCGAAATTCAAATCCAAAAAGAACATTTCGTCGTTTAGGAGTTTATCCAAGATAGGGAGCATCGTTGGGAGCAATAATTTCTCTTTCTTTATCTCATCATAGCTGGCCCAATAACTCTCACCAGTTTCTGTCTGCTTCGTTATGTCTCCCTCGAACGATGTAGCACCAATAATGGTGTAAGTCGTGAAACTCTGTAGATCGCCATCTTTAAAAAAGCGCGCGTAGCCAAAACCTCTTGGCTCAAAAACCGCGTGGATGCCGACTTTATCATTCACTATGTTTTGAGCGGTCTCTAACATAGGCACTGCTGCAACTGGTTCAAAGTGCAAAAAGCCCACGTAGTCATACATTGGCTGCGCCTTACGCCGTCGCACCAACCATCCTTTGTCGGGATCAAACACTGTCACAAACACTACTGCATGCGCCTGCGACAACCACTCTTTCGGTGTCAGATGAGAATTTATACCAAGCATCTTACCAAGAGCAGTGAGTTCGTAATTTCCTTTGCCAACCTTGTCTACATATCCCTCTTTTATGAGCGTGTTCAAATGATACGTGAATACGTTACTCTCTGTGCCAGCAGGACGAAGCTCAGCAAAAGACAAGGATTTATGAAGCGCAAGCCCGCGAATAATTTTTCTCTGAATATTATGTGTAAGCATTGGTCCAATTTATTTGACACAAAATGTACTAACTAGATTGTACACACAAACGAACCTAGACTACAGCCATGGAACAAATAGACAACCAAGAAGCACCAAAACCCAACGAGCATCGCATACAACAGTTTGCAGAGTTCCTGGGGGGCATATCAACCGTAGAAGAGCTGTTTGGTGACGATGGTCTGGCGGGAGATTTTGAGCCGCGCGTGCCATACCCAGATGCACCACCAGCAAGAGCTGCTCGGTTACACGACGAGTACTTTGCTCCGGTCTACCAACTGCGGCCGCCAAACCCCGTTCTTGCCGCAAGCAGACAGATGCTGCGCCTTGTGCATTCAAGTTGAACGCCAAGCAGTACACCCGACAGGATTCGAAGACTGCCGAGCAAAGCTCGGGTCGTAGATTCAAGCTCACAGACATAACCAATGAAAAAACCGGTCTTTTGACCGGCCCTTTCATTGGTACACCCGACAGGATTCGAACCTACGACCTTTGGCTCCGCAAGCCAACGCTCTATCCAGCTGAGCTACGGGT
>DAISWP010000011.1:0-30751 GCA_036826335.1 Candidatus Saccharimonadota bacterium
CCGAAGAGTCTGCAACTGGGCAACTCCTAAAAGAACACGTCAAAGACATGCTCGGTGCACTAACCGAACGAGAACAAAAAATACTCAAACTTCGTTTTGGGCTCGAAGATGGCAAAAGCCACACGCTTGAGGAAGTGGGACAAGAATTTAACGTTACGCGTGAGCGTATTCGACAGATCGAGGCCAAGGCACTCGCCAAACTTCGCAAGCATAAAGACGCTAAGAAACTGCACGATTATATAAAATAGAACAATATGAGCGCACAATTCACAATATTAGGGATTGCAGGCACTAATGGCTCAGGCAAGGATAGCTTGGGTGAACTATTAGCAGAGAAGTATGGCTTTCTATTTGTCTCTATGACGGATATGCTTCGCGACGAATTGAAGCGTCGCGGGCTACCACTAGCCCGTGAGCACATGCGCAATCTTAGCGCCGAGTGGCGACGTCAGAGTGGCCTCGGAGTTTTGGTAGATAAGGCGTACGAAGTGTTTCAAGCCAGTGGCAATAGTGTTGGGCTGGCTGCAGCAAGCCTCCGCAATCCAGGCGAAGTTACAAGAATCCACGAATTGGGAGGAAAGGTGGTGTGGGTGGATGCAGATCCAAAGATTCGCTACGCACGCGTGCAAAATCGCGGTGGCCACCGCTCTGTTGATGATCAAAAAACATATGATCAGTTTTTGGCTGACGAAGAGGCGGAAATGCATCCTTCGGGTGATGAAGCGACGCTTAACATCGCAGGCGTCAAAGCCCATGCGGACTACTTCTTAGAGAATAACGGGTCTGACTTAGCCTCGTTAGAGGCAATCGCCGTGCGCGTTCTTGGTCTCACGAAGCAGTAAAACAGGCAAATTCTACAGTAGAATAAACTTGCATAAAAGGGTATATTATGCTAATGTTTATTTAGGAAATAAAACAAAAAAATGTCAGATATAAAACAACCAGCTTACCCTGATTACTTTCATGAATTTGATAGCTCCATGGGCAATTCATTAATGACAACTGGACAGATCGTCAGCCCAGAGAAAGAGATTGGTGAGCAGGTTGGGGATATTACACATATTGGAACGGTCGCTCTCGCGGCCGAGATTATCCCTGGTATTACTGCGCCAGAACAGGGCCCGGTTGTCCCAAACCCTGTTACCGAGAAAATGCGGAAAAAGCGCATCTGGATAAATATGCTACCTGAATCTGGAGAAAAGGTCCTTTCCAGGGGAGTTAGTGAGCAGACGGTTGAAGCAGATGCAACACTTACAGAGCTACAGTCCCGGCTTGATGAGTTGACACGAGCAGGCGACCCAGAAGCGACAAAGAGCTTTTTGATTAAGGCTGCTCAAGGATTTCGACAACATGTTCAATCGAGTAATATATTGTGGGCAAACGGTAACACCGAGTTGGTATTGTCCGGTGCAGAACACTCGCCATTTTTGAGAGGAGTCAAAGAAGAAATGACTACAGAAGGTGATTCTGGCTGGATAAAATGGCTATCAACTGCACCTGACGAACAAATAGTAAATTTTAGCCAGTGGTATATGCACAAGTTACAAAAGATTACTAACCCCGAATCAAGAGAGCAGGTTGTCCAAGATCTAAAGAATGGCTACATTGGGCATGTAAAAACTGCCATGCAAGATGGCTGGATTGATGCACGTCATGAACCGGTGCTCATGAAACGAATTGCAAAAGCACAGATTCGCTTTTTCTCCCCATTTGGCCAGATGACTCGGCAAGCCGGCGGGGCAACTGATGGGAAGATAGTAGCCCTACCGGTGACGACGGGTCAAGAAATTGTTAATCATGAACTAGGCCATATTTTTGCAGGGATTGATCCAAAGTCATTTGGAAAATATTTTAGTAAAATGTTTGGCAAGCAAAAGAATCCAGAGATAGCCCAGGCAGCCGGAGAGCTATTTGTACTTATTAACGAAGGATTTAATGAGCACATGACAGCCGCATTGTTAATAGGCTCGCCAGAAATTATAAGCCCGGCCGAACGTCATGCAAAAGGCATCCCCGAAGTAGAAGGGTCTAGCATTTCATATGAACAATTGCGAGAGGTATTTGCGTTCTTAGTTTCTGGCGGTACCGACGCTGAACAATTTACTCCACATGACATGTCGACAATCATTGATTCAATGGTAGATGAGGATTTCTCTGCATTCGCAGCCATTATAGACAAACGTTGGGGGCGAGAAGGTGTAATAAAAGAACTCGCCTTGTTAATCCGAGATGAAGTGAGAGCCCCTGAACGCAGAGACAAGACGGGCGTAATTTATGACGGAGACCTCATAGATAAGCTTAAGATGCGCTTAGGCGTTGTTAGTGGAGAAAAAGTTACAGTCTAGTCATCTCCTGGACGACTACGCGTGTAACTGCATCTAGCGTATACTGGTAGATATGGGAGAGACAAAGAGGAAGCGACTTGCCATTATAGATGGGAAGTCTGTTTTTTATCGTGGCTATTATGCTATGCCAAGTTTGAGTACAAAAGATGGCACACCAACGGGCGGCGTTTATGGCTTTGCGGTCATGGCATTAGAGGTCATTAAACGACTTGACCCAGATTATGTCTGTGTTGCTTGGGATAAGCCAAAGACCAACATCCGCAAACGGCTCGAGATGTACCCAGAATATAAAGCGGGTCGCAAACCACCACCACCAGACTTTTATGAACAAATACCACTACTCCACGAGCTACTTGATGCATTTGGATGGCCCCTTTACGAGTTAGATGACTACGAGGCTGACGATATTATGGGGACACTGGCGGTGCAGGCAACTGCACAAGATATTGAAACCATGCTGATCACCAGCGATTTGGACATGTTGCAGCTACTCAATCTGCACGTTAGTGTCTACGCCCTTAAAAAGGGCCTGAGCAACATAGAGTTGTATCATCCAGAGAGTTTTACAGAAAAATACGGCCTACAACCAAACCAATTTTTGGACCTAAAGTCTCTAAAAGGCGATAGCTCAGACAACATTCCTGGGGTTCCTGGGATTGGCGAGAAGGGTGCAATAGAATTACTTACGCAATATCACACGCTCGATGGTGTGTATGACAATCTGGTCCTTATTAAAGACTCCTTACGCAAGAAGTTAGAAGCAGGGAGGGACCTAGCCTATTTGAGCAAAAAGCTTGCAGCCATCTGGACGGACGCACCACTAAAGCTCGATCTAGAAGCCATCGGTATGAGTGCGCACAACCCCGAAAAGATTGAACAAGTTTTGCAAAAGTTAGAGTTCCGAACGCTAGCCCGGCAGCTGCCTTCGTATATGCATGCGGAGCCAACAGCAGAGGTAAAAAAAGCAGAAAGCCACAAGCTACATGTCGCCAACGGTGAGTTTATTAATACCATAGAGGCGCTTGATGATTTAGTGCTGCCCAAAATTGACCAGCTCATTATCCATGCGATAAGCAATAAGCCACACGGGCAGGAACCCTTACGTCTTACTATTTCTCCAAGTATCCAAGACGTCATCACGTTCGACCTGAATGTACTTGACCCAGACGCAATCCGAGCTAAACTTACGCGCTATCTAGAAGATACGCCACTTGTTGGGTATGACTTAAAGTCATCGTTGCAGACGCTAGCTACCCTGGGTATATACCCAAGAAATATAGAACACGATGTGTTCATTGGTGCGTTTCTACTCAATAGCCTTCGTCGAGAACAAAGTCTCGAGGAGCTTGCTGCGGCAGATTTGAACGTACATTTAGCTGCGGATGATGGCTTGCCCGGTTTAGGCGGCGATGCAGAAACAGTGGCAGTTATTCGTGCACTTGCCGAACAGCAAGCCAACGATCTTGCTGAGCTGCCGACCATTGCCACGCTCGCAAAGGATATAGAGTGGCCAGTAATTCCAGTATTGGCTGCCATGGAATATGTGGGTATTCGTCTCGATACACAGTACCTCAAGCTCATGGCAGGGCAGATAGACGACACTATAAGTGATATTGAACAACAAATTTATGGTTTTGCAGACCAAGAGTTTAATATTGGTAGCCCGGCTCAGTTGGCGGACATCCTCTTTAATAAACTAAAGCTTTCAACGGGGGGTATAAAGAAGGGTAAGACTGGCTTCTCGACTGCTGCGAGCGAACTAGACAAGCTACGGGCAACACATCCCATTATTGACTTCATCACTCAATATCGTGAAGTTATGAAGCTCAAGAACACCTATGTGGACACACTTCCTGTCATGGTGGATAAGCAATCACGCGTACATACCACGTACAACTTAACGATTGCACAAACTGGTCGCCTAAGTTCAACAGACCCTAACTTGCAGAACATTCCTGTGCGTACGGAATTAGGCAAACGAATTCGCACGGCGTTTGTCGCAGATGAGGGCAAAGTCCTTGTCAGTGCGGATTATAGCCAGTTCGAATTACGGCTTGCTGCAGTACTAGCCGATGATAAAGAATTGATAGAGATCTTTAACAGAGGTGCAGACATTCATACTATGACGGCTGCGCAAGTGTATGGGCGCAGCCCCGAAGACGTTACGAAAAGCATGCGTCGGGATGCAAAGGTTATTAACTTTGGTGTGCTTTATGGGATGAGCCCACATGGTTTAAGCGCAGCCACTGGCATGACCTACGAGCAGTCTAAACAATTTATAGACAAGTACTTCGAAGTTCGTAAGCCCCTACTGACCTACCTTAATAGTCTCAAAGAGAAAGCTCGCACCGACGGCTATGTCGAGACGTTATTTGGCCGCCGTCGACCTATGCCAGATATAAAGTCGAGTAATTTTATGGTTCGGGCTGGTGCTGAACGCGCAGCCATGAATATGCCGATACAGGGGACAGAAGCAGACCTCATGAAAATGGCCATGATTGCTGTCGATAAAAAGCTTGATGATGACTGCCTGCAGTTGTTACAGGTTCATGACTCCATTCTTGTGGAATGCCCCAAAGAAAAGGCAGAAAAAGTAGCACAGCTTCTAAAAGATACAATGGAAAATGTGCACAAACTTCCTGTAAAGTTAGATGTCGATGTTACCACAGGTGAAAACTGGGGTGAATTATAGATGAAGCAGTTTAACGTTGGTATAAAAGGTGTTGTTCGGCGTAAAGACGGTGCAGTACTTCTGCTCAGAAAAAATCAAGATGATACATTCTGGGATGTCCCGGGCGGCCGGATTGATGGAGATGAATCCATAGAACAAACACTTAACCGAGAGCTTTCAGAAGAACTGCCCGGAATTCAGGATATTCGCATTGGAAAAATACTTTGTGCATACCGGCTGCAAAAAGACATCGCGCTAGACACAAGTCTTGCGTTGGTCTATTACGAGGTCACCGCGGTGCTACCAGATCCTGTGCAGTTATCAGACGAACACAATGAATACTGCTGGGTGAGTAGTTTGGATCAAGCGGCGCTTGGTGACGGCACTCGTGAAGCATTGATGGCTCTATTTAGTTAGAGACACATAATTTTCTGGGTCATGAACGCGCAAATACTTTGCGCCGGCACGAGCAGCAATGCGGCCAGCCGTTACGTTCGCGCGAACATCGGTCTTTTCGACTCCCCAATGGTCTGCAATAAAGCGCTTTCGAGAGTGGCCAATAAGCACCGAAAATTCAGGTACGAGTTCCGCAAACTTAAGTAAGTTGTAATTTGTCTCCATGGTTTTGCCAAACCCGATACCCGGGTCTAGGATGATGTTCTTTTTTTGTACTCCCTGCGCAATCATCTCCTCTGCACGGGTAAGTAAATCATCTCGAACGGTGTACACACTGTCGACGTGTGGACCTTCGTGGGCAACTTGAACAGAGGGTGCAGTGAATGGCATATGACTAACGATGCAACGAGTCTGATATTCTACGGCAAGGGCGACCATGGCGGGATCACGAAACGTGGTGACGTCATTCAGGATAACCAGACCAAGGCGTAGCGCTTTCTCGGCGGTCTCTGGGTGATGCGTATCGAGTGATATTCTCCCCGGGTATGCTTCTATAAGATTGCCCAGAACAGGCTCAAGGCGAGCCCACTCCTCGGCGTTCGTTAGCGGACTGGCCCAAGGATTTGTAGCTTCTGCGCCTACGTCCAGCAGGGCAGCGCCACTGGCGATAAGCTGATGAGCTTTTTCGAGTGGGTTGGTGCCCGTTTCTAGGGTGCCATCATGACTAAAACTATTATCAGTAATATTCAGTATGCCAATAAGTTGAGGGAGTGCCATGAACAGAGTATAACAATATTGTAATAACAAACATAATATGATATTATATATTCATAAAAGGGACGATATGCCAAAGAAGCACCGACTTATTATATTTCTAACCATAATCCTGGGTCTTGTTTTGATTTTTACCATTTTTACTCGCGGTGGAAGCAACAAAACTCAAACCAAAAAAGAGAAGCCCCAACCCCCGAAGCCGCTTGTTTTAACTGATTATATAGAACGTGATTCCAAAGTTGTATTTACGGTAGATGGTCAGGTAGTTGCTGATGAGAAGCACCAGGCAGTGCGCATTACTGTCGGGCGCAGTAGCAAGCAAATCGAGATTTTGCAGGGTTACCAAGGCAACGTCATTAAGTCCCAGAGTTTTGATAATAACCAACAAGCGTATGACGTGTTTTTGCGCGCATTATCTCGTTTGGGTTTTGCAAAAAAACGAACCACGACAGTGACCGACGAGCGTGGCGTCTGTCCCACTGGACAGCGCTATATTTCACAAATTATTGATAATAACGACCAAGTATTGCGTACCTGGTCCATAAGTTGTGGTAGTGGTGGCACCTCAGGTGCAGTAACGCCATCGGTACTCAGCTTATTCCAAAAGCAAGTCCCCGACTACTCGAAGTTTACCAGCGGCGTAGCACTGTAGCTCCTGTATAGTAAGGGGATGATCAAGGGTATTATTTTTGACTGTTTTGGCGTGCTGACCGGCGATAAGTGGAAAGAGTTTGTTGGGTCATTGCCGGTAGATCAACAAGAGCCGGCTAGAGAATTAAATCGCGCACTCGATAGGGGGCAACTAGGCCTACAGGATTTTAGCCGCGAGATCGCAGGGCTGACTGGCAGAATGCCCGATCGTGTAGAAGCGATTATGCAAGCAGAGATGCAAAAAAATGAACCGCTCCTGGGCTATATTAAACAGTTGAAACAGCACTATAGAATTGGTTTACTCAGCAATATTGCGTCAGATTGGATACGCACTGACTTTTTGAATGCGGCGGAGCAGGCTCTTTTCGACGACATGATCTTTTCGTATCAGGTTGGCTTGGTAAAGCCTGATGGGCGTATATTTGAACTTGCAGCCAACCGTTTAGATCTGACCCCTGGTGAGATCGTTTTTACTGACGATAGTGCTATGAACTGTCAGGGCGCGAAAAAGGCGGGCATGAATACTATTCAGTATGATAATTTTGCTAATTTTAGAAAGCAGCTGGACACGCTTCTGGGGTAAGTGGTAGCTAACAGGGTATTGACAAGTAAGCATAAAAGGTATAGTATATGTTCGTGAGCGAAAAGCCTGCAACCCCTACACCACACGTTTTTGAACTGCTTCATCCAGGTGAAGAAGTAGGCCAGGGAATGCTTGTAGTTGGCGTTAATGCTGATAGGCAATTTCGCAAAGATGCAGATGAAGAAGTAGGCGAACCTGGCCCAAAATTGGTAGACGTTGTTATTGTCAAAGTCCCTACTGAAGACGGAGAGGTAAGGCATGAAGCACATATCCCCGCCACAGAAGTACAACCGCCCCAATCAGAACAGAACTAGTCAAGACTGAATACGTATCTGAAGTTGTCTCTTTGTCTTGCAGCGTTTCTGTAGATCATATAGATGGGTGCGAAGGCTGCCAGCAAGTGCTGCATGGGCAACCACAATAATAATCTGATTTTCTTGCAGAATGACGCTCACGTTTGCTCGAAAATGCTCCTGTACAAAATCTTTGATTATCGTAATTTCTCTAGGCTCTCGGAAACTTTTATTCGCCAGAATGTCACTAAGCGCATTACTCATGAATGTATTGTACACGACCAAAAAAATACCCCATATGATCTAATACGAATGAAATGAAGCATACTTATAAAAATTATTTGACAATAAATTTTACATGGGGGTATAGTCCTTGGCACAAGCATGATTGTTGCTTCTAACGAAAGGACAAAGCTATGTGCGGAATCGTTGGCTTTATCGGATCAAAACCGGCCGAGCAGTATCTAGTTGCTGGCCTAGAACGGATGGGATATCGTGGCTACGATTCTGCCGGAATTGTCATGGTACGTCAGGGCAAGCTGAATCGTATTAGAGTTAAGGGAAAGATAGAACAGCTAAAGAAACAAATTGAAAAACATCCAGACAATGTAACAAAAATAGGGATAGGTCATACTCGTTGGGCAACTCATGGAAAGCCTTCTGTTAAGAATGCGCATCCGCACATTGCGAACAAGATTGCCATTGTGCACAACGGCATTGTTGAGAATCACATGCTACTTCGTCAACAACTTATAAAGAGCGGTGCGGTATTTCATAGCGAGACGGACAGTGAAGTGCTCGCATGGCTTGTAGAAAAGTACTACAAAGACAGTTCGCTCGAAAGTGCTGTTTGCCGTGCGCTGCCCGAAGTAGAAGGTGCATTTGGCCTGATTGTGGTCGCAGCGGATGACCCGAACACACTCGTAGTAGCCCGGCGCAGTAGCCCAATCGCTATTGGGCAGAATGGCAATAGTATATATATTGCAAGCGATGCTACAGCGTTGGCAGGTTACGTAAAGGATGTGATCTACCTAGAAGACGATCAAATAGCCGTGTGTACAACGGGGAGCGTCCAAATCAAGACACTGTCTGGTAGAGAGCAACATATTACAAAAACAAAATTACACATGGCTGTGTCGACCTTGCAGAAACAAGGGCATAAACATTTCCTGATCAAAGAAATTAGCGAGCAACCAGAAGCGGTACGTTCAGTATTGCGTGGTCGCATTGTATCTAAGAGGGCAACAAGTCAGCTGGGAGGACTTAACGTTCCATCAGCTACCCTACGGGAATGTCAGCACATTGTTTTGGTCGGTTGTGGCACGGCCTACTACGCAGGGCTGTTTGCAAAGTATATGTTGGAGCGTTTAACAGGGGTGTCTGTAAGTGTCGAGATGGCCAGCGAACTGCGCTACCGACAGGCAGTTTTGCCGCCACATACGATAGGCATTGCTATCTCGCAATCAGGGGAAACAGCAGATACGCTTGCAGCTATACGAGAGCTTAAGTCGCGTAATGTGCCCGTACTCGGTGTTGTGAATGTGGTTGGATCTAGCATCGCCCGTGCTGTTGACGGCGGGGTCTACTTGCATGCAGGGCCAGAAATTTCTGTGGCATCTACAAAAGCATTTACGACGCAGGTTATTGCATTGCTGTTATTTGGGCTAAATCTGGCCGCACATAAAAAGCATGCCACGAAGGCACGCCTTGACCTCGTGGCCGCACTCGAGCGATTGCCCCGTGAGATAGAAGAAATATTAGAGTTAAAACCCGTAATCGCTAAGCGTGCCACGCTGTGGAAAAACTATGAGCATGCCTTCTACTTAGGCCGTGACAGCCTGTACCCGATTGCACTGGAAGGCTCTCATAAACTAAAAGAAATATCGTACATTCATGCAGAAGCGTACCCGGCCGGGGAAATGAAGCATGGCGCAAATGCCCTGATAGATGAGAAGTTGATCACCGTGTTTTTGTTAGAAGATGGGCCGCTCTTTGCCAAGTCCCTCAGCAATTTAGCGGAAGTAGAGGCACGCGCAGGGAAGGTTATTGTTGTAACTAATAGCCTGCAGTATGCTCGAGAACACAAGGATGCCTTATTCGCCAAAACATCCTCGGCCTGGACGAGCCCACTCGTGCTGAATGTGGTACTGCAATTGATCGCCTATTATGTGGCATTGGCGCGACATTGCGAGATTGACCAACCTCGCAACTTGGCAAAAAGTGTCACCGTAGAGTAAACTAGGCTCTCTTATGGAGATACACCCCGAAAAAGTTGTGCTGGTTGGCTTTTGCGAATTAAATACGGCTCGTCATGTGGCACGTACGGCATTTGGCGATGGCGACCCATTGGATCATAAACTTTCCGCATTAATTGATAATGCCGAGGGTTGGCCAGATGCATCATCGAGGTATGAGATTCCTATGCCCGACGGTATGCACGTTGTCTATGCGCTGCATCGTTACAAAGGAACCATGCCAAAGAGTGATTGGTTTATGGCTCAATCGGAGTTGATGCTGCCGACGCTGTAATGGACCAGGTTAAAGTACAATAGATAGACCATGCCAGAATTACCAGAGGTTGAAACGGTTCGCACGGGTCTCGCTCATTTATTGCCTAATAAGCGAGTTGCCGACGTTTGGTTTGATACGGATAAATCATTTCCGAATGCCCCGCAAGATGTACGGGCTTTTTTGGTAGGCGCCAGCATAGTTGGTGTACATCGTCGCGCAAAAGTACTGATAATAGATCTTAGCACCAACTACAGTCTGCTTATTCATCTAAAAATGACAGGGCAGCTCGTGTTCCGCTCCAATGATGATAGTCAGCGCTTTGGCGCGGGTCACCCGAACGGATCGTTAGTGGGGGCGCTCCCCGACGCGTCTACGCGAGTTGTCCTAGACCTTGGAGATGCAACGCTATTTTTTAACGATCAGCGAAAATTTGGCTGGATGCGCTTGATGCCAACGGCAGAGGTGGCAAACGTTGATTTTATAAAGAAGCTCGGTCCCGAGCCACTAGCGGCCGATTTTTCGGCAGCAAATTTCCGTGACAGATTCTTGTGGCGCCCAAACACAAGCATAAAAGCAGCTCTATTAGACCAAACGGTAGTAGCTGGGGTAGGTAACATCTATGCAGACGAGAGTCTGTGGGGTGCAAAAATTCACCCGAGCACTCTTGTTAAGAACGTAGCAACAACGAAGATGAACACATTATTTAGAGAACTCCAATACGTGCTTCATTTGGCCATAGAGAAGGGCGGTTCCACCGACAAAAACTATGTAGACGCAGAGGGTAAGGAAGGAAGCTATATGAGTTTTGCGCGTGTGTTTCGTCGTGAAGGTCTAGGGTGTCCACGTTGCGGTTCCGAAATTGTAAAAATACGTGTCGCCGGTCGCGGAACTCATATTTGTACAAAGTGTCAGAAGATAAAGAGGTAATTTATACATTTCTCTAAAGCAGAAGGTGTTCTCCTGCTATTCTAGACAGGTGATAACGACACTTACGGGGAGTAATACATATGTATTGAAGGCGGCGCAGAAAAGCCTTGTGCAGGCCTTCGTTGAAAAAAATGGCGAGTTTGGCTTAGAGCGATTTTCTGGCGAAGATGGATACGACAAGATCTTGCAGAGTGTACAAGCGGTGCCATTTTTAGCGCCTGCTCGTATGGTAGTCGTTACAGACATTGTAGCCAGCAAGCAACTAGTAGAGAGCATAGATGTGCTGCTTGGTGCTATAAATCCAGAAACAGACGTAGTATTTGTTGAGCCCAAGTTGGATAAACGAACCGTTTTGTATAAAACCTTAAAAAAGACCACGGAGTTCAGAGAATGTAACGAGTTAGACGAAAGGGCGTTGGCTCAATGGCTTGTTCAAGAAGCGTCACAGGCTGGGGGCGTGATTAGTAGAACAGATGCTGCGTACCTGGTGTGCCAAGCCGGTACCGACCAATCCCGGCTCGGTAATGAGCTTGAAAAGCTGCTGCTCTATGATCCAAACGTTACAAAGCAAACCATTGATCTTTTAGTGGAACCGTCACCACAGTCAACAGTGTTTGCCTTATTAGACGAAGCGTTCTCGGGTAACGCGGCTCGAACCTTGGCCATATACCAAGATCAGCGGAAGCAACGCACTGAGCCACAGGCAATTCTTGCAATGCTTGGTTGGCAACTTCATGTGCTTTGTCTTGTTAAGACGGCCGGTAATGAGTCGGTTGAGCACATATCAAAAGCGGCAAAGCTCAACCCATTTGTTGTCCGAAAAAGCCAAGCAATAACACGCAAACTACATCTTGTAGCCCTAAAACGACTTGTTCACGATGTTGTTGAGCTTGATGTTCGACTAAAGACAGTCAGTACCGATGCGGAC
Source organism: Candidatus Saccharimonadota bacterium (assembly GCA_036826335.1). Classification (GTDB taxonomy): domain Bacteria; phylum Patescibacteriota; class Saccharimonadia; order Saccharimonadales; family AWTP1-31; genus DAISWP01. The sequence goes on from DAISWP010000011.1 coordinate 12,080, forward strand.
GAAGCCGTCCAGACGTTTCTGCTAACCGTAGCAAGCGCTACTTCTTAGCTGTCTTCTTTGTCGCAGCAGATTTCTTCGCAACAGGTTTTTTGGGTGCGACCTTCTTTGCAGCCGTTTTCTTTGCCGCTGGTTTTGCAACTGCTTTTTTGACAGTACTGCCAGTCTTAACACCTGCAGCTTTTGCTCGTGCCGCAATTTGTCTTTGCTTTCGAGCGGCTTTATTCTTGTGCATAATGCCTTTTTTTGCAGCCTTATCGATCTCGCTTTGTGCTTTGCGTGCGGTGTCGGTCTTAGCGCTTGTAACAAATGCCTTTAGTGCTGTTTTTAAGGTACGCTTTGTTTTGCTGTTGCGTACGGCGGCACGCTTGGCAACGCGAACTCGTTTTTTGGCTGATTTGATGATTGGCATAGTGGTGGATTCCTTGCTTAGTAGTTGATATGGTTATCGACCAACGACTATAACAAATTTCTTATCTGTTTGCAAAGAGTTACAAGATAATGCAAGGAGGGCAGGGGTAAAGTAATGGACAGATCAAAATGATTATGGTAGTCTAGCCTCAAACGGAATAAAATAAAAACATGAACCCACAGCAACCATACGTGCCACCGACAACACCACCGCCAGCGGGCCAACCAAACCCGATGGCACAGCAGCCAATGTACCAACCTCCGGCATACCAACCGGCTCCTGCGCCACCGATAGCGCCGGCGTATAATCCAGCCCCGGCTGGGTCGCCAATGGCTGCACCAGCATTCCCGGGCCCCCAGCCCCCACAGCAGCCTGCACCGTTGGCTAATGTGAAGCAGGAAGTAACGCAACGACTGCAGCAAGCTAACAACGTTCTCGTAACGGTTAGCAATAACCCCTCGGTAGACCAGTTGGCGTCTGCAATTGCGCTGACATTACTCCTAAACAAGCTCGACAAACACGCCACCGCGGTATTTAGCGGTGAAGTCCCAAACACAATTGAGTTTTTACAGCCAGAGAAGACGATAGAAAAAACAACAGACAGTCTGCGAGATTTCATCATTGCTCTCGATAAATCAAAAGCAGACAAGTTACGTTATAAGGTTGAAGACAAGTATGTAAAAATCTTCATTACCCCGTATCACACGAGTCTCAACGAAGATGATCTCGAATTTAGTCAGGGTGACTTTAATGTGGATGTCGTTATCGCACTTGGTGTTCATCACAAAGAAGAACTCGATAACGCAATTACAGCGCACGGTAGGATCTTGCATGACGCTGTGGTTATCAGTGTGAACAACAAACAAACAGCAGACCTAGGGAGTATTAATTGGTACGAGCCTACGGCGAGCAGCCTCAGCGAGATGCTGGTCGGTGTTGTTGAGCCTCTTCAAGGCAAGAAGATATTGCTCGATGGGCAAATTGCGACGTCATTCTTGACAGGTATTGTTGCAGAGACCGATCGATTTAGTAACGATAAAACTACTCCGCACACAATGAATGTCTCGGCTACGCTTATGAAAGCGGGCGCAAACCAACAACTCATAGCGAGTAAACTGGAAGAGCCCGAACCAATCCCAGAGCTAGAGAAAACACCTGAACAGCAAGCGCCAGCGAAGCCTGCGCAACCTGGCGCAAATGTGCCATTACCAACCCCCGTTACGAGTGCAGACGGTTCTCTGGCTATAGAGCATCCTGTTGAATCTGGTACTACGAAAACACTTGCGGATCTAGAAGAAGCCCTTGCCCAAGATAATGCCAATGCCGAGAACGAAGAAGACGATTTAGACAAAATACACATTGACGACAATGGTCGCTTGCAGCGCCTTGCCGAACTACGGGAACAACAAGAACGAGCGGCACGTGAGGCAGCAACGAACCAATTCCCAGAGCATAACTCTAGTATGATTTTGGAACCCCCAACGTTGGGTGGGGAACTAAGTGCCAACACCAAAACAGCAGTTGCATCACCCTCGTATGATCCACTGAGCCAGCCAGTACCAACAGAAGTCGGTAGTATGCAGCACTCAAAACCACTCCAGCCTCTAAATCAGCCCGTAGCTGCACCCGGGGCGCCTCAGACACTGGATCAGATAGAGCAGGCCGTCAATAGCCCGCACCTAAGCGAACAAGATGCGCGTGCACAGGTCTCTTCAATCGAGAACCAGATTACTCAGCAGAGACCCGAGCCAATAGCAGCGCTTAATGCGCAACCCCTTGGTGATATCAGGAGCGACTCTGCAGATGCGACCTCTTCGAAACTAGTGCCGCCAGACAACGGTCCGCCTCCCGATCCAACCGCTGCAAGCCACAGCCCTACTGCACCCCCGCCGGTACCTCCACCACTCATGCCACCAGCAGGGAAATAATCGCACCTAAACCTGGTGTAGCCGTATGTTACGCTGTTTGACATGGACGAAGTGTTACTCATAGACAAGCCAAAAACATGGACATCTTTTGATGTTGTGGCTAAAATTCGTTCAAAATTACGACAGGAAACGGGTCAGAAAGTTAAAGTTGGCCATGCGGGCACGCTTGATCCACTCGCGACCGGCTTGCTTATCATCCTAGTTGGCGCAGCAACCAAGCGCCAAGATGAATTTATGAAGCTCGATAAAGTCTATGAAGTTTCTATGAAGTTAGGGCAGACCAGTACAACGGCAGATGAAGAGGGTGAGAAGACGTACGTCTCCGACGAGAAGCCAACAGTTACAGAGATAAAAAAATCCGTCGAACGTTTTGTCGGTGACATAGAACAAGTCCCGCCGATTTATTCTGCCATCAAGGTAAACGGACAGCGGGCGTATAAGCTTGCTCGGCAAGGCAAGACCCTAGAGCTTGAACCCCGGAAAGTCACGATTTATTCCATTGATAATCTGGAGTATGACTACCCGAACGTTACGTTCTCGGCGCATGTATCGAGCGGCACCTACATTCGTTCATTGGTACAAGATATAGGCCAAAAGCTTGGTGTTGGTGCATACATGACAGACTTACGACGCGTGCGTATTGGCGATTACTCTATAGACAATGCAGAGATGGTTGAAGCCCCAAAAAAAACGACAGAGCAATAGGGGTTGCAGATTCTGCTCGTATCTGATACAATCTGCCTAACATATGATCAGTACAGAGAAAAAACAGGTAGTTATTACAAGCCTGCAAACAGATAAAAAGGACACTGGCAGCAGCGCTGTCCAGGTTGGTATTTTGACTGAGCGGATTAAGGAATTAACCGAGCATCTTAAGACCAACAAAAAAGATTTTGCAGCCCGACGTGGTTTGCTGCAGATGGTTGGCAAGCGCCGCCGTTTGCTCCGATACATCGCCGATCACGATAGCCAAGCATACCTGGACTTGATCCAGAAGCTCGGCATCCGTCGCTAAACGAGTGCATAGACTCAATTGCTCTAAAGAAGAGCAACAAAGCTTGTGCACATTAAATAAAAGAGGCGTATTCGCGCATAGAGCAACAGATATACATGCTTGAGATATAGCACAAGAGCAGCAGTATATTTGCACTCTGTGGGCGAACCCTTGAAAGGAACAATAGACTATGGGAAACACCATAAATCCGTTCGGGAAAGACATTATAAAAGTAGAAACAGAATTCTGTGGGCGAACCCTGAGTTTAGAGGTTGGCCGAGTTGGTTTTCGAACCAGCGCAAGCGTCCTCGTTCGTTACGGCGAAACGGTAGTGCTAGGCACTGCAATGGTTGGTCAGAGCCCCCTAGAAGGGTTTGACTATTTTCCACTGTCTATAGATTACGAAGAAAAAATGTATGCAGCAGGAAAAATTAGCGGGAGTAGATTTATTAAAAGAGAGGGTCGACCAAGCGATGACGCCATTTTAATTGGCCGTCTTATCGACCGACCAATTCGTCCGTTGTGGCCAAAAGGCTACCGACACGAAGTGCAAGGTGTTGCAACTGTTCTGAGCATGGACCCAACCTTCCGCCCAGACATGATAGCTATGCTTGCTATGAGTACTGCATTTATGTTGACCGGCGCGCCATTTGAGGGGCCAATCGCAGGTGTTCGAGTTGCTCTTGATAACGGCAAACTCGTTGCGTTTGCGTCTCCTGAACTGTACGACCAAGGTGATCTCGATCTTGTTGTAGCTGGTACAGAAGAAGCGATTATGATGGTAGAAGCTGGTGCAAACGAAGTGAGTGAAGCTCAGATTGCCGAAGGTCTAGAATTTGCGCACAAAGCCATCCAGCCAGCCGTAAAACTCCAAAAAGAACTTGTCGAAAAAGTAGGCGTCACAAAACAGGAGTTCGTGTTGTCTCTGCCGGATACCGACATTCAGCAGCGTGTTGACTCATGGCTCGAAGGCAAGCTGGGCACAGGACTTCGCCTGCCATACCCAGAGCGTAACGATTTGGTGAAAAATCTACGCCAGGATATGCATGCTCATTTTCAGGAAGAGTTTGGCGAAGATTTTGCTGGTCTCAAGCGAGAGTACGATGATGCATTTCAGATGAGCCTTCATAAAGATGTACGCAAGGGGATTATAGAAGATAACGTTCGTCCTGACGGCCGTAAGACAACGGAAATTCGTCCGCTTAGTAGCGAAGTTGGTCTTTTGCCGCGTGCGCATGGCTCAAGCATATTTACTCGCGGTATGACGCAGGCAATGAACATTGTTACTCTCGCACCACTTAGCTATGCACAGATGATTGACACCATGGAGCGCGACATGGAAAAGCGCTACATGCATCACTACAATGCTCCTGGCTACACCGTTGGTGAAGTTCGCCGCCTTGGAAGCCCCGGTCGTCGTGAGATTGGCCACAGCGCTTTGGCAGAACGAGCATTACTACCCGTTATCCCGAGTGAAGCAGACTTTCCGTATGCCATTCGTTCCGTTACCGAAATCATGAGCCAGAACGGCAGTACCAGCATGGCCGCTACCTGCAGTAGCTGTCTTGCGCTCATGGATGCTGGCGTACCACTCATTCGACCAGTAAGTGGTATTGCCATGGGCTTGATGCTCGATGGCGATAAGCCAATTATCCTCAGCGATATTGCTGACGCCGAAGACTTTGCAGGCGACATGGATTTTAAGGTTACTGGAACAGAAAAAGGCATCACAGCCTTGCAGATGGACATGAAGGTTCACGGTTTACCGGTACCCGTGCTCGCAAAAGCACTCGAGCAGGGAAAGCAAGGACGCATGGAAATCCTAGAACACATGACTTCAGTTATGAAAGCGCCACGTGACACAATGAGCAAGTACGCACCACGAGTAGAATCCATCAAGATCAATCCGGACAAGATACGTGAAGTTATCGGTAAGGGTGGCGAGACCATTCAGAAGATAACAGGTGAAACAGGTGCCGAGATAGACATTAAAGACGATGGAACCATCATGATTGCCAGCCCAGATGGTGCTAGCATCGATGCAGCAAAGCAGTGGATTCAGACTATCGTTGCCGAACCAGAAATAGGCAAGATCTACAAAGACGCTCCCGTTGTTAGTGTTATGGACTTTGGTGCATTCGTGCAAGTGATGCCAGGCAAAGATGGTCTTGTGCACGTGAGCGAAATGAGCGAAGAGCGGGTAAACAAGCCGAGCGATGTCGTAAAAGAAGGTGACAAAGTCACTGTAAAATTAGTTGCGATAGACGATCGTGGCCGCCTACAATTAAGTATGAAAGCTGCACAGAGGGAATTGAAAGATGGGAAGAATAAATAATCTGTTCAATCCAAAGAACCGTTCAGGCCAAGCTTGGTTGGGCATTGCGTTTCTAGTACTAACGTACGTTCTGGGTTCTAAGGGGCTCGACACGGGAAGTTGGTGGTATTACGGCACAACGGTTCTGAGCCTTTCCCTTGCTATAAAGTTCCTGCACAAAGCCCTCCGTCCAAAAAAGTAATTCTATGTCACAAACAAAACAGCAACAACTTGATGGTATACAGCAGCAGATTCTAGATAATGGTGTGTGCCCAGAGCTAGCCAATCAGGCTACTCAGCTGGTCTTTGCTGATGGCAACGCAGATGCAAAGATTGTGTTCATCGGCGAAGCCCCTGGCAAGAACGAAGACCTGCAGGGCAAACCATTTGTGGGGGCAGCGGGTAAATTTTTGGATGAAATGCTTGCCATGATAAACCTAAAACGCGAGGATATATACATAACAAATATTGTTAAATATCGCCCACCAAATAATCGGGATCCATCACCAGAAGAAAAACAAGCATTCTTGCCATACTTGGTGCGTCAACTCGAAGTCATACAACCTGTGGTTGTTGTGACTTTGGGCCGGCACAGCATGGAGGCATTCTTGCCAGAGCAAAAAATTAGTCAGATTCATGGCGACCCAAAACGCATTACGTTTCTTGGTCAAAAGATAGTCATCTTGCCATTGTTTCATCCAGCGGCAGCACTCTATAACGGTGCAATGCGTCAGCCGCTAATAGATGACTTTGCTCGAATCCCCGTTGTGCTCAAGAAATTAGAAAAACAATCTCTCACTAAATAAGAAAGGAAGAGAATGAACGAAAATAACAAACCTAACAGAAATCGGCCAAGACCGGCCGGTCAAAATAAACCAAACCAACCAAAGCTACAGCCAGTAGCAAACGGTGGCCGAAGTGTTTCGCGTGGCGCAGCCATGCGCGCCCAGCGCCGCACACAAGAAGATGCACATCGCATCGCAAACCAATACCTCGACGCAGGTAGTAAGAACCAGCCCGAAAGACGAGCTAACTTTATTGATGATCAACCACGACTCAAGATCATTGGGCTTGGCGGTATGGACGGCGGCGGCTCCAAGAACATGCTCGTAATCGAGTACATGAATGATGCCATTATTATGGACTGCGGAAATGATCTTGGTGTTGATCTACCGGGTATTAACTACGCGATCGCTGATACGACGTATCTAGAAACAATCCGTAACAAAATACGTGCATATGTAATTACGCATGGTCACTTAGACCACATTGGTGGCTTGCCACACATTGTGCCCAAGTTCCCAGCACCTATATATGGTTCCAAATTTACCATCGGGCGCGTAGAAGAAATCTTTGGCAACTTCGGCTTGCCAATGCCAGATGGCTTTGAGCTAAAGACCGTCATGATGAACGAGAATACGCACGAACGCCTCAAAATAGGGAGCTTCTTTGTAGAGCTTGTGCGCGTGACACACTCTATACCAGGAAGTACCTGTATTGTGCTCGACACACCTGTTGGTCGTCTGATCAACACCGGTGACTTTCGGCTAGACCCCAACCCACTCGATCACGAAAGAACCGATGCCGAACGCCTAACCCAACTTGGTGAAGAGGGTGTATTAGCGCTCCTGAGCGAAAGCACTACGACCGAACGACCAGGTCGAACGCCAAGTGAAAGCACCATCGAACAGAGCTTTGTAGATATTATGCAACAAGCTCCAGGACGCATCTTTGTCGGATTGTTCTCGACCAATATGAACCGTGTCCAGATGATCATTAATGCAGCTGTCCAGAATGGCCGAAAAGTTGCCATGGATGGCCGAAGCATGGTGAGTACGCTCGAGATGGCAGTTCGCCATGGATTTGTGCGTATTCCAAAGGGCACTTTTGTGCCTATCGCCTCTGCGGCAACTATGAAAGATACTGAGCTCGTTGTTGTCTGTACTGGTTCGCAGGGTGAGCCAAACTCGGCATTACAACGAATGAGTAATGGCGAACACAAGTACGTGAAACTAAAAGAACAAGACACCGTTATTCTTTCTAGCACACCTATACCGTACTCGGGCAATGACTCGCTGGTACGATCGATGGTGGACGAACTATTCCGCAAGGGTGTTCATGTGTTCCGACACGAAACGCGAGAGATAGATGGTTGTGGCCCATTGCACGTTTCTGGGCATGCCAGCATTGAAGAGTATAAAGATATGATTCGCATGACGCGTCCGAAATTTTTCATCCCAATTTATGGCGACTATACAGGGAAGCGTCAACATATCGAACTAGCTGTCGAAGAAGGTATCCCACGCAAGGACACCGCCAATGTTAATAATGGCGAGATCATTGCGCTAACAGCAGATAAAATGGAGATTATCGGCAATGTACCCCATGGCACCGTATTGGTAGACCAAACGGGCGCCACGGTCAGCAACATTGTTGTCAAAGATCGTCTCATGTTGGCAGAAGAAGGCCTGGTGGCAGTCATTCTAACAATCGACAAGCGTGGTGGTGCATTACTAACCAGCCCAGACATCATAAGTAGGGGCTTCATCTATATGCGCGATAACGAGGAACTCATGAATGTGTTCCGTGCAGAGCTACGGCGTGCAGTGTCCCAGCGGTTTAAGCGGGTAGACCTGGACCGATTCAAACAAGAGATAAAAGAGCATGTTACGCACTTTCTGTTTGAGCAAACGGGCCGTAGCCCGATAGTCATTCCGGTTGTTAATATTGTGGGCGCAAAGAACGAAAAGCCACAAGCACCGAACGACAAACAACAGGGTAAAAAACCCGCTCAAGAACCACCCGAAGACATGCAGAAGCGCTTTGCACAAATGCGCGCCCAACTTCTTGGTCAAGACTCTCGCACAGATTAAGCATAAGCATTGACAAACGTTGTATTTTTTGCTATAGTAGAAACATGAACGAAGCAGGCCACACCCAAGAACCGGTTCGGATAGGCGAAGTTTTACCTGACGCGTTTGGTAGGCTCGTGTCTGATGCCCCTGAAGATACTGAGAGACACAGAGCGACGACGGCAACAGATTTTAAGCACGAGATACAAGGGCACGAAGGTGATATGGCCAATCTCGTAGAAGAGATAGAGCTTCATCCGGGACGTCCAGAGCTTGAAGAGGCGCTGGATGCGGCAAAGATAGAAAACCTAAGAGCTGTAGCAGACAGAGCCGAGAGCCTAGGCCAGAGTAATTCAAGGCAGTAACATTAACCGGGTGCTATAATTAACGGACTGATATGGCAAAAAGAAAAAAACAAACACGAAGAAAGAAGCAGGTGGTCGACCAGCGATCAGCATTCTGGCCTCTCGCCGGTGCGATAGTTCTTATACTCCTGGCTGTCTTTATGCTCATCGGTGGTTTTGGTACGGGCGGGCCGTTGCCAATCGGTTTATTCAACGGGGCATATTGGACGCTTGGTTGGGCTGCGTATCTAACACCAATAGCACTTGTGTACTTCGGTGTCCTTAAGTTCACAAACGAAGATCGCCAGATCCCACTAAGCAACTTTGTAAGTATGCTAACAGGACTCTCGCTCAGTGCATCATGGCTACACGTAGCGTTTAGCAATAAGAATGATTTGGGCGATATTGTTGGGGGGCATGGTGGTGAAGTGGGTAAGCTAATCGGTAACGTGGTCTTGGGTGCTGTCGACGGTTTGCCCGCGGCACTCATGTTCCTAATATTTGCTGTTCTAGCTTTCTTCTTTGCGTTTGGGGTTTCCCCGCGCGTAATTTTGAAACTTGCAGACGTGTTTAAACGTCCCGAAAAAGAAGAGGGTGAATTAAACGCACTAAAGCAGCATGCGAGTGAGCATGCGTTCAAGCTGAATGAAGGCGTGCCGGTTGAGCACCATAACGCCCGCTTGAGTAGTTTTCGCAATTCTGCCCAGAAACTTACTCCCACAGAAGAACACAGCGCATTAACGGCCGCCAGCGATCCAGACTGGAAGTTGCCATCCACGAGCTTACTGAATCATAAACAAGACAAAGCAGATGCTGGGGATGTAGAAGGTAATGCGCGCACCATCCAAGAATCGTTCGAGAATTTTAGCATTGGCGTCGAAATGGAAGGTGCCAATATTGGGCCACGTGTTACCCAGTACACGCTTAAACCGCCCGCAGGGACGAAACTGACGAAGATAACTGCGCTGGAAGATAACATTAAGCTTGATCTCGCAGCAACCTCTATCCGCATGGAAGCGCCTATCCCGGGCACGAAACTGGTTGGCCTAGAAGTGCCAAATAAAAAATCAGCTACAGTTCGTATAAGCAGTATTCTTGAAGCGCCAGAATGGCAAGAGGCAAAAAGCCCGCTGACGTTTGCTATCGGTAAAGATATTGGAGGTAAGCCAATCCTAGCAGATCTAGACAAGATGCCGCACGTGCTGGTTGCCGGTCAAACAGGCTCCGGTAAAAGCGTCATGATTAACACCATTCTAACGAGCTTGCTCTATCGAAATAGCCCGGCAGACCTTAAGTTAATCTTGGTAGATCCGAAGCAGGTTGAGCTAAAGCCGTACGACGATATACCCCATCTCTTAACCCCGGTTATTACTGAGCCAGAAAAATGCATCAGCGCACTTAAGTGGACAGTCGCCGAAATGGAGCGTCGCTATAAAGCGCTGAGTGAAGTCCATCGTCGCAACATTACCGAGTACAATAACCTTAAACAAGAAGAGGGCATGCCTTACATCGTTGTAGTTATCGATGAGTTGGCAGATCTTATGATGATGGCCGCGCGCGATGTCGAAGCACTGATTGTGCGGATTGCACAGAAGGCCCGGGCCGTGGGTATTCACTTGGTACTCGCGACACAGCGGCCGAGTATTAACGTTATCACAGGGCTGATTAAGGCAAATGTGCCAGCTCGTATTGCATTTACAACGGTGAGCCAAGTGGACTCACGTACTATTATCGATCAAGGCGGCGCAGAAAAACTGCTTAACATGGGTGACATGCTGCTACTTACTGCTGATATGCCAAAGCCAAAACGCGTCCAGGGTGCATTTATTGACGACGAAGAAACGCGAAAAATTACCGACTTTATTCGTGGACAACGTGGCCCGCAATATGACGATGAAGTCGTTAGTCAGCCTGTGCAGCTCGACGGGCGTGGTGGTGTCGTTGCAGACATGGATGCTGCCGACGAACCCATGTTTAAGCAGGCTGTTGAAGTGGTGGTGCAGGCTCGTAAGGCCAGCACGAGTTTATTGCAGCGACGTTTACGCATTGGCTACGGCAAGGCCGCTCGTCTTATAGAGAGTATGGAAGAACAGGGCATTATTGGGCCCGCAGACGGGTCCCGACCCCGCGAAGTTCTGGTGAACAGTGCGGACGAAGTGTTCAGCATGATCGATGGTCCAAAGGAGTCCGAACCCGACGAGCAGCCCGATGCTATTGTGTAAGCATTGACTGTTCTCTGAAAAAAGGGTACAATTACCCCTGTAATATCAACTTCAGTTCGTGTCCCCTCGTGAGCACGGGCTTTAACCAAAGGAAGGATTATGTATGGCCGAGTACGAAATGGCTATTCTTTATCACCCCGATCTTGAAGTGGATTTGTCCAAGGCAGAAGCCAAGGTGCAAAAACTCGTTACAGACAATGGTGGCAAAGTGACCAAGACCGACAACTGGGGCAAGAAAAAACTTGCATACCCAATCGCCAAGCAAGAGCATGCAGTGTACGTTTTTTATACTGTCGAAATGCCAGGGCCTGGTGTACAAAAAGTCGAGGCTTCGCTGAACATCACCGACGAAGTGATTCGTTTTCTGATCACCAAACCCGATCATAAAGCAATCGCGAAGGCAGAAGCTGCCAAGGCCGAAAAAGCCAAAAAAGCAGCAGAGCGTGGTGATAGCGACGAAAAAGACCAGACCGAAGAAGAATAAACCTTATGCTTGACTGCAAAGCGTAGCAGCAGTAGGGTAAAACTACAAACAACCAAGACATATGTCTTATAAGGAGGGAAGAATGGCACGAAGTTTTAACCAAGTAATACTCATGGGGAACCTAACTCGCGATCCAGAATTGCGACAAACTCCAAATGGCCAGAGCGTTTGCAGCTTTAGCTTGGCACTGAACCGAAGCTATAAGGGTAGTGATGGTAACTGGCAGGAAGCAACCGACTATGTCGATGTTGTCGCCTGGGGACCACTTGGGGAACGCGTTGCTCAGTACGTAACAAAAGGACGACCCGTTTTAGTAAATGGTCGTTTGCAGTCACGTAGTTGGGAGCAAGAAGGCCAAAAACGAAGCAAGGTAGAAGTTGTTGCACAAGATGTAACATTCTTGGGCGGACGAGGTGAGGGCGGCGATAGTGGTGGTTATACTCCACCGGCAGAAGCAGCAGCGCCAAAGCCAAGCAAGAAGTCCAAAGAGGATGAGGTTGTCATTGAAGATATTGGCGATGAACCAATCAACCTAGACGACATCCCATTCTAGTTTTAATAGATAAGGAGAATTCATGGCAAAGATTTTTAAGCACAGAACCGATGTAGCGTATTTCGACTACAAAGATTTTAAGACATTGCAACGATACGTAAATGTATATGGGCAGATTGAGACACGTAAGAAGACTGGCCTCACAGAAAGCCAACAGCGACATTTAGCACGTGCAATCAAAAAAGCTCGGCACATTGCTTTACTACCATTCGTAGCAAACAACTAGGAGGTCACGATGGCATTTGGCGTAACCGATCTTAGAAAAGGTCAAATATTTCAGTTAGACGGTGTTCCGTACCGTGTCGTTGAGTACGGCCAAAAAGTTATGGGCCGCGGGGGCTCCATCGTAAATGTAAAGATCAAAAGTCTTATCGATGGCAAAGTGCTCGACAAAACATTCAAAGGCAATGACTCTATCGAACCAGCCGACGTGACCAATCAGAATGTGCAGTATTTGTATGCAGATGGCACGTTGTTCCATTTTATGGACGAGGAAACGTACGAACAGTTCGAAATACCCGAAACCATTATTGGCGACCAAGCAGGCTACTTAAAAGAGGGCGACAAGGTGCAGGTACAGCTTTTTAATGGACGGGTTATTAACGTAGAGCTACCTAAGAATGTCCCACTCCTCGTTACCTATGCCGAAGACGTCGTAAAAGGTGATACAACAAGCTCGGTTATGAAAGAAGCCACATTAGAGACGGGCATTCGCGTGAAAGTTCCGGCCTTCATAAAAACTGGGGATGTTATTAGCGTCGATACTGCCACGGGTGAGTATCGAGAACGCGTAAAAAACTAGGACCCGTTGCAGTGGTTGCGCCTCAAGACAGCCTTGAGTAGGCTGCTTCGTTCCTGTATTGTTCTTGAATGAATGCAGCAAGAGAAAGATTGGACCAGGTATTGGTAAAGCGCGGTATTGTCTCTACGCGTAGTCAGGCGGAGAGTTATATAAAACTTGGGCAAGTAACAGTAAATGGGCGCGTTGTACAAAAGCCGGGGGTGTTGGTAGGAGTTGTGGATGAGATTTTGCTGCACGCAACAGACCGCTATGTCAGTCGTGCAGCGCTAAAGCTCGCATCAATTGCTGAGACGTTTGCGCTAGATTTTTCGAGCAAGGTTATTTTAGACGTTGGTTCTAGCACGGGTGGCTTTACCGACTACGCATTGCAGCACGGTGCGAAGAAGGTGATTGCGGTAGAACTCGGCAAAGAACAATTACACCCCAGTCTGCGAGGGAACGCAGCCATTGAACTGCATGAACAAACAGACATACGAAATCTTGGTGTTACTAGTGAGCGAGTTGATATTGTTGTCGCTGATGTTTCGTTTGTAAGCTTGCGTGATATATTGCCGTCGGTCATAAAAATTGCTCCACAAGCTCAGTTTGTCATTATGGCGAAGCCTCAGTTTGAAGCACAATACAACGACTTAAAACACAAAGGCGTTATAAAAAACGAACGTGTTCGAAGAGATATTTTGTCTGCCTTCGAGACATGGGCAAAGCAGCATTTTATTATACTCAATAAAGCAGATTCTGCTGTTGCAGGTGCACGAGGCAACAAAGAACGCTTCTATTTACTACGGGTTCCTGCAGGGAGATAGACATCCCCCTTATGCTACACTAGGCCGTATGTACTTCGTTAACCGAGAAGAAGCTGGCAACATGCTTGCGAAAAAGATGAGCCTCTATCAAAAACAGCCGAGTGCAATTATCGCGCTTTCCGACGGGGCTGTGCTAGTTGCCGCGCCGATTGCTCGCGTGCTCGATTGTCCGATTATGATGCTCATGACGGAGCCTATTAAGGCTCCAGGAGAACCAGACGCGGTCGCAAGTATTAATCAAGAGGGCACCTATGCTACGAACCCAAGATATTCCACAGGTGAAATAGAAGAATTTGACATGGAATATCGCCAAACATTCGAGCAAGAAAAGATGGAAAAGCTTGCATATATGCATCGTATGCTTGGCCAAAAAGGTGTCATTCGACATGAGTTGCTCCGAAACAGGAATATCATCCTTGTTTCCGACGGGCTAGAGAGTGGCTTTCTGCTGGATTCGGCAGCTTTGTATTTAAAAACAATAAAGATCAATAAGATAATTGTCGCAACACCCCTCGCCAGTGTGCCGGCCGTTGACCGAATGCACATTTTGGCAGATGACCTCTTTTGTCTGAGTGTTGTCAGTAACTACATGACAACCAACCATTATTATGAAGATAATATGATGCCGTCACACGAGACGATTATCGCTACGGTGCAGCAAATTGTAGATGAGTGGCGGAGTAGGTAGACCTATAACCACAAATTGACAATCTGACCATAATCTGTTAGCATGTTATTTGTTATATAAAGACAAAAATATGCAAAATCAACCAAGTAAAAAAGCAGTACTCAGCGATGTTATGTACACGGCAAAAATGCCAACCCCTTTTCGGGCATATTTGGTGTCTAGCTCGCTATTTATCGTATTATTTATCTTTGCCGTCGGGGGGTTGGGGCTTAAAAATCTGTGGAATGGTACCGCCGCACATGCAAACGAGGTGTACGCGGTTCGTGAGTCGGAAACGACCGAAAAACTAAACGCCCTTGAAACGGCAACAGCTACGAACGTCTTGTCGCAGGCCGTCCTGATCCCCCAGGCAATTCCCAATAGGCCCAAGCAAGAGTCTTTGCAGCAAATTGTAGATCAGTGGAGAACGCTGAATAGGCAAACAACAGCAGGTGTTGTTGTACAGGAAATTGGCGGCCAAAACCGCAGTGCTACCTTAAATGCAAACAGGCAAATGTATGCAGCGAGCCTGTACAAGCTCTACCTTATCGATTACTTGTATAACCGCATTGAGCAGGGAAAACTGAATGCGAATGCTACGTTGTCTTCAGGCGGGACTGTCTCTGATTGCATAGATGCTATGGTACTTGTATCGGACAATGTTTGCGCCCAGGCAGCTGCAAACATGGTCGGTTGGGGTGCAGCGAGTGCATTTGCAAAAAGCCGGGGATTTGTTGGCACAAACTTAGCTAATGCCGACATCGGAACAACTGCTGCAGATACGACTGCATTTCTTAAAAAACTACAGGCAGGACAATTAATGAACCCAGAGCATACTAGGCACGTGTTGTCACTGATGAAGAATCAGAAACTTAGACAGGCAATTCCAGAAGGTGCCCCGGGAGCAGTTGTGGCAGATAAGGTCGGTTTTTACGGAATTTACTGGCATGACGTAGGCATTGTCTATGGATCAAGTTCAACGTTTGTCATAAGTGTGTTGACGCAAAATGGATCAGCAGCGCAAATCGCTGATCTTACGAACCAGATCTACCAGTTCTTGCAGGGTTAGACGTTAAAGCGGAACTCTACAACATCGTTCGGCTTCATGATGTACGTTTTGCCCTCTGTACGGACTTTGCCGGCAGCCTTGGCTGCAACGAGAGAACCTGCTGCTACAAGGTCGTTGCAGTCCACAATTTCGGCCGCAATAAAGCCGCGCTCAAAATCTCCATGTATCACGCCAGCTGCCTGCGGGGCAGTTGATCCTTTGGCTATGGTCCAGGCCCGGACCTCTTTATCACCAGCCGTTAGGTAGCTTTGCAAATCTAAGACATCGTATGCTGCGTGTATGAGCTGTACGAGGCCTGATTCCTTTTGCCCGTAGCTCTCTAGCAATTCTTGTCGGTCACTTTCGTCCAGGCCCCGCAACTCGCTTTCTAATTTGGCACAGACAAACAATGACCTACTCGGCGCAACAAGTTTAGCGAGCTCTGCCTTCCTAGGCTCGTTGCTAATCGTTTCTTCGTCTACGTTGAATACGTAAATCATTGGTTTTGCTGTAATAAGCTGCAAGTCAGCAATGTGATCTTGGTCGCTCTCTACGGTATTGGCCAACTTCCCGTCGTTTAGTGCTTGCTCAAGGGTTTTGTAAGTAGCAACAATTGGTTGTAGCTTTGGATTGGCTCGCGCCTCTTTCTCTATGCGGGGCAGGCGTTTTTCTAGCGTCTGTAGGTCTGCCAAGATCAATTCAGTATTAATGACGTCTATATCTTTTTTGGGGTCGTGCTGCTCGTCAACGTGTATAACATTATTGTCCGAGAAGGCACGCACAACATGAACGAGGGCGTTCGTGGTGCGAATATGCGCCAGAAATTGATTGCCCAGTCCTTCGCCCTGGCTAGCACCAGCAACGAGTCCTGCAATGTCGACGAACGTTACCGTAGCAGGAACCACGGGGGCGTTATTGTACAAAACGGAAAGACTACGGAGGCGTTCATCTGGCATGGGCACAATCCCTGTGTTCGGCTCAATGGTTGCAAAAGGGTAGTTTGCAGCTAAAGCACCAGCATCAGTTAGTGCGTTAAATAAGGTTGATTTGCCAACATTAGGCAAGCCAACGATCCCAATAGATAAACTCATGTGTGTAGTATAACAGAGGTATATATCTTGACCAAACAAGATAAGTGTGCTAAAGTAGGTGGAGTTAAAAGAAAACAAAAATGACAAGTGACAATCCACAATCAGCTCCAGCAGATGCAATACGTGCTCTTGGCGAAGAAAGTCGAAGCCCAGAATTTAAAGAACGGCGCGACACATTATTGTTATCAGTTGATGACCTTGTTGGCAAGGTGCAGGCGTCGGCTACTTCTGGCGAACCATTGCCCAGTGGCATTGAGGTTAAGCAGGGTCTGGGTATTCAGAGAGACGTTGTTCCTATCCCGGGTGCCTGGAATATGTCTGTCGCTGCCGTGCGAACGGGCGATGTTGGGGTATATTGTGGCGTTAGTAATTTCCACGGAAGAGAAGTGCCAGTAATTCAGGTTATCGAAAAATTGGTGGTTGGACCAGGTAAGATATCTCATAAAATTTGGGAGATCGAAGGGTCGAACCCTATCGATCGTGCTGAATATGGTCCGGAAGCTGGTTTTGCGAGTTCGGGGAACGCAAGACAGCTTGGCTTAGTGCGCTTTGCAGAGGACGATCATTACGTAGAGTTTGCTGTTAATGGTGATGGCGCAGTAAAACGAACGGCACGCAATGAGGGCGGGGTACATGAAGGCGTATCTATCCGTAATGCTGGCGAGCTGGCCGAACCAGAGCTAATACTGTCGGAACTTGCAATAAGCCTTCTAGAGCCACCAGAATCAGCCTAGAAAAGGAATCTATCGGACGTCTTGACCGTCAACGGTTTTAAAGTCGGGAGTGTTCTTGGTAACTGCTACGTCTTTAAGAGATTGGGTCAGAATTACTTTTCCGGCCGCATCGGTAATCTTTAGCTCTACGTCATCACCAAACCATGGAATGATTTTGGGTATCAAAACCCCACTAGTCGACAAGCTACCGTTAATTTTCTTACTCTGTTCATTAAAGCTCTCGGCGATGCTACCTGATGGCTTTGCAAAGTTGTCTGTGTACAAAGTGTCCGGGCCCTTCGTAACGGTAAGTTTATAGTCACTTGCCGTGGTTAATGGAGTGTTGGGGGTGCTGTTAGTAAAGCGCTGCATGCTCTTAACGGAAAGCTCAGGCTTCTTTGTTTTGTCGTATACAAGATTCAATACAAGAACTTCGATGTTCGACGCGCTAAGGCGCCCAGTCTTGACGGCATCTTCGTAAGATAGTAGCGGAACGTCGCCAGAAGAGTTCGCACCGTTGCGTTTCTTGTGTTGGTTAAATAATATGCCCACCAAGACACTCAGAAAAATTATTAAGACGGTTACGCCAATAATGATGGCTTTCTTTTTTGTGATATTTGCTTTCATATTTGTTAGTATTTCCATAATTCCCCACATCTATTTAATAGCTACAAGTACGATTTGATTGTTTCTTCGAGCACACGCATTGCCGGAGCAGAGAAGCCGCTTGCGTTCGCTGTCGACATAATATTTACATCAGAACCACGATTCCAGGTGGATGATGTGCAGCCACTGAACTGAGGATCGGAACTTGTCCAGTACTTATTCTCTTTGCCGTCCTTACAATTGTAAGTAGCAGTGTTTGGCGAATAGGAAGCACCTGGGTAGACATATTCATCGTGTAAGTTCATAAGGTGGCTAAATTCATGCAGCGCAATAAACGGGTGAAGATTTGCCGTTGCGAATTGTCCTCCAACGCCTCCAGCAGTTCCTCCCCAGGCGCTGTTGTTGTTTACGACCAATACTTTGTCATAGGGAACTCCTTTGGCTGCAAGCGCCTTTGCAGCTTGGTCGTAGTCACAAGCCCAATCTCTACCGTCACCAGTCCCACCACCAGGTGCACAGCTTATAGCGCCTATGTTGGCAATATGGAAGGCAATATCATTTTTATAGGTGCTGTAGGGTGCAGTGCCTATAATGGCTTGGATCATTCCCTTGGCTGTGCTGTCAAAGCTCCCACCTGAAAAGTTTGCACCAGCAATAGCAATATCTAGTTTTTTGCCCGAACCACCACTGCCACCTCCGCTGTTGCCACCACCACTGCGATCGCCATGCTTCCGACCCTTGCTAGGGGCAAGGGCGGACTGCTGTCCCTGCTGGCGCCGGCGGCCGCGGTGGTCGCCTACGCGATCTATCGCGAGAATGCCGCCCGCAAGGATGATGATCGG
>DAISWP010000012.1:0-24884 GCA_036826335.1 Candidatus Saccharimonadota bacterium
AGAGAAGCCGTTTAGTTTCGAGATTTGTGGCGGCCCCCATGTAGACCGCACCCTGCAGTTGTTCGAAGATGGCAAAAAGTTCAAAATTCTTAAAGAAGAAGCCAGTTCCTCTGGCGTCAGGCGCATAAAAGCTGCGTTGGTCTAAGAACATGCCCTATCCAGGAACATTTTTTTCACGAACATCACCAGAAGGTGCGGCCGAAGGGACTGCCGCATACGAAGTTGTGATGCATAGAGCCGCCGATGCTCCGCCTGCGCGCAGAGAACTTGGGGAGCGTGATATTTCGACGACAGATGCCTTGGTGCTTGGCCACTTTACGATGCAAATCTTTCCAGAGCAATGGGTTGACGTTGGGGAAGTGATTGTTGGGCCGATTGACCCGAGCCAATAGGCTCGATCCTTTTAAAGAGATGGTATACTATTAGAGCTTATGCTTGATACTTTGAAGCAGTTAAAACAAAAAGTCCGCACCAAAACATCGTCGTCTAAAACGACTGATCAATATTTGGTGGCGCTCGACATTGGTACAGAATTTGTAAAAGCGCTGATTGGTCGCGTAACCGAAGCCGGTATAGAGATCGTTGGTGTGGGTCGCGCCCATCAGGAATTAAACGACATGCAGGCGGGTGCCATTGCTGACATTGCCTCTGTTGTTCGCAATTGCGACGAGGCACTCAACCAGGCAGAAAAACAAGCGGGAGTGAGCACCAAAGCAGCAGTTTTGGGGATCGCTGGCGAGCTCGTAAAAGGCACGACCACAAGTGTGCGGGTAAATCGTAAAACTGCAGAAAAGGAAATGAACGCAGAGGAAGTTGAGCGGATCATAACCCTGGTGCAAAAACGTGCCCGTGAACGTGCCAAGCAACAACTTGCCTGGGAGCTGGGTGGTAAAGAAGTCGAGATACAACTAGTCAATAGCGCACTCGTTAACATAGAGATCGATGGCTATCCAGTGACAAACCCCGTTGGCTTTAAGGGGAAAGAAGTCGTCATCCAACTATACACAGCGTTTGCTCCTATGATCCACATTGGCGCACTAGAGCGCACAGCCAAAGAGCTAGACCTTGAACTGTTGGCGGTGGCGGCAGAGCCATTTGCCGTTTCTCGATCAGTTATTGGCGATGACCCAAATGCCAGTATGAGTGCCATCCTTATGGATGTTGGCGGTGGCACCACAGACATTGCTGTTATTAACGATGGTGGTGTTCAGGGTACCAAAATGTTTGGCATCGGTGGTCGGGCATATACGCGCAGTGTCGAGCGGGATTTGGGCGTTAGCTTTGTACAAGCAGAGGAGCTAAAACTTGCACTTGGCACGAACAAAATTCCCGAAAAGAAAGAGCCACTTGTTGAGGACGCTCTGCACAAGACGCTCGAAGTGTGGACGTCTGGTGTAGAGCTTGCTTTGGGTGAGTTTACCCAACTAGATCATCTGCCGTACCGATTATTGCTGTGCGGTGGTGGCTCTAGTCTGGACATGCTCATGCAAGAACTAGCGTCGAGCGACTGGTATAGCGACCTGCCGTTTACGCGCAAGCCCGTTGTGCAGCACATTCAGCCACATCAGGTTGTTGGTATTGTTGACAAAACAGCCACCGTCACCGATCATACCTTCATAACCGCTATGGGTTTATTGCGTGTTGGTCTTGATACGCTGCAACAGGAAGATACGGCTACTGGCAGCAACACATTTCGCCAACGCATAGATCGGCTTTTGAGGGTATAAAATAATGGCAGAAGCACAAAAAGACACTATTTATATCGACATCGATGATGAAATAACCAGCATCATCGATAAAGTGCGCCAAAGCAAACACAAAATTGTTGCATTGGTGTTGCCTAAGCGTGCCACTGTTTTGCAAAGCATTGTAAACATGAAACTACTGAAGCGGGCTGCCGATGGGAGCAGCAAACGAATCGTGCTTATTACGAGCGAAGCCGGCCTGTTGCCGCTGGCGGGCGCCGTCAAGCTATATGTCGCCAAAACATTGCAGTCGAAGCCAGTTATCCCCGAACCGCCAGACGTACCTTCTGCAGATGTTGCGCTCGAAGAAGCAGAACCGCTAGAAGGTCCCGAGCCCGAGCAACTCGACACCTCGAAGCCTGTTGGTGAACTCGCTGGCGACAAGCCAAAACCGAGCAAGAAAGTCCAGGCAGAGGAATCGATTGACCTAGAAGATGAGCCCGAAGATATTCCAGAAGAAACGCCAACCAAAGATCAAAAAAAGTCCGACAAGAAGTTAAGCGTTCCCGACTTTAATAAGTTTAGAAAGCGTATTTTCTTGGCAGCAGGTGGACTCATTTTGCTGATCATCCTTTGGTACGTCGCATTTTTTGTTCTGCCCAAAGCAACGGTAACCATAAAAACGGACACACTCACTAGCAATATCGACCTAGCATTCACCGCCAATACGGCAATTAAGAATTTTGACCAAGCCAATAAGGTTATACCCGCGGAAAGTCGTGATACTACTAAGACTGACACCGTTAAAGTAACTGCAACGGGCAAGAAAAATGTTGGTGAAAAGGCAACCGGAACGGCACAATTCTACAATTGTAACCAAAACGATAAACTATCGGACACTAATCGTGTAGTTCCTGCGGGAACCATCATATCGTCTGGGGGCAGCGCATTCGTAACGTCGAGCGACGTGACTGTCATGCCAAGTGGCTTCAACGGCAATAACTGTAAAAGCGATAAACCGAGTAATGCTGTAAACGTTGTCGCACAAAATTCAGGCGATCAGTACAACCTAAGCAGCAGGTCCTATTCTGTTTCGGGCTTTAGCACCATAAGTGCAGTTGGTAGCGCTATGGCCGGCGGTACGACTAAGAACGTCACGGTAGTGAGTGATCAAGACATCGACACGGCAAAGCAACAGCTTGCAGACAAAAGCAAAACAGCTGCGCAAACCGAGCTAACTAAAAAGCTAGAAGACGACAGCCTATTTGCAATCGGCGAGACAATCTCGAACAAAGATCCAGGTGTAACGAGTGCACCTAAAGTCGGCGAAGAAGCTGGCGAGGTAACGGTTACAAGTACGGTTGTCTATACCCTGCTTGGCATTAAGAAAGAGAATCTACGCGAACTGGTAACTGAGGCCGCCAAAAAAGACATCGACACGGCAAAGCAAAAGATTACTGATGATGGGCTTGGCAAAGCGGTCTTTCGTGTAACCGAAAAGAAATCTGCAACTGAACAAAAAATAACCGTGCAGAGCTCCGTTTCGAC
This sequence comes from Candidatus Saccharimonadota bacterium, assembly GCA_036826335.1. Lineage (GTDB taxonomy): Bacteria > Patescibacteriota > Saccharimonadia > Saccharimonadales > AWTP1-31 > DAISWP01. The sequence continues at coordinate 3,234 of DAISWP010000012.1, forward strand.
TGGCGCGCAGATAGACGAACCCCAGCTCAAAAAAGAGATTGCTGGCAAGAAGCGTGGTGATGTACAACAGACTATTTCATCACTCCCTGGCGTCAAGGAAGTGACCGTTAACTACAGTCCATTCTGGGTCTATAAAACACCCAAAAAAGCCAGTAGCATCAACTTTGTATACCAGAAACCCTAAATCATGACGGAAAATGGCTCACTACTTGCGTTGGATGTAGGGGAAAAGCGTATCGGCGTTGCCCTTGCTTCAGCTGCTGCTAAGCTGGCTTCGCCATACAGTACGCTTCAGCACACCGAGACAATCCTGCAGGATATTCTGAGCATCATAGAGAAAGAATCAGTACAGGTTATTGTAGTGGGATTGCCACGAGGCATGGAAGGCCAAGAAACGCAGCAAACAAAAGATACACGTGCGTTTGCCGAGCACCTTAAGGCCGCGGTGCAGGTGCCTGTCTATATGCAAGACGAGACACTTACGTCTGTAAAGGCCGAAGAAGAGTTGAGCAATCGAGGAAAAACATTTTTAAAAGAAGATATCGATGCCTTGGCTGCAACGTACATACTGGAAGATTTTATAAACACAAGTGAGGGCTTGGCCATATGAAAGCCATGAATCGACGCAGCTATCTGCACCAGATGATCATTGGCCTCTTTGCCTTCGCCATTCTTCTGGGCGTTGGGTTAGTAGTTGGTGTTCGGAGCTATTATCATGCAAACTTACGTCCCGCCAGCCAGGTTGGCAGAAGCGTAACGGTTACCATCCCCACAGGGGCAACCTTGCGCGAAACAGCCGATAAGCTCCAAGTCGAAAAGGTCATTAAAAGTGCATGGGCATTTGAGCGATACGTCAAGAATAAGGATGCAGCAGACAAGATCAAGGCCGGTACCTACGAGCTGAACCCTAGCTATGATGTGTCGCAGATCGTCTCGATTATTACCGAAGGTAAAGTCGCTACGAACCTTGTCACTATTTTGCCTGGGCAACGCCTGGACCAAGTCAAGAAAGGGTTTCTTAATGCTGGCTACAGCCAAACGGAAGTAGAGGCTGCGTTTGAACCGTCTCAGTACAATAACCACCCAGCGCTCACCGATAAGCCTGCTAACGCCAACCTAGAGGGCTTCTTATACCCAGAATCGTTTGAGCGGAGTGCCGACACCAAACCACAGCTTATTATTCGCAAATCGTTAGACGAAATGCAGAAACGCCTCACGCCAGACTTGCGTGATACATTTGCGAGACAGGGGTTGAGTATCTATAAAGCAGTCACCCTGGCATCTATGGTAGAGAAAGAGGTCTCTAGGTCGTCCGATAGGCCAAAAGTAGCCCAGGTTTTCCTAAAACGACTTAATAGCGATATGGTGCTTGGCTCGGATGTGACTGCGTTCTATGGTGCGGTTATTGCGGGCAAAGAGCCGTCAGTTTTGTATGATTCGCCGTACAATACGCGCATTCACCCCGGTCTCCCCGTAGGACCAATCAGTAACGTAACCGAAAGTTCTTTGCTGGCAGTGGCAAAACCAGCCTCGACAGACTGGTTGTATTTTGTGGCCGGTGACGACGGGAACACCTATTTTTCTCGTACGTTGAGTGAACACGAGGCGTTAACCGCAGAATACTGCAAGAAATTATGCCAATAACAGGGGTGAACATCATCTTGTAAGCCTTGGTGTTAGGGTGTTTTTGTGCTAGAATAGACCTTGTAATTTGCGCAAAATCCGAAAAATCGGACAACACGCACAAATTACCCGAAGCTGTTTTTTAGCCAAAAAAACGATGTGGTCGAACCATCGAAATAAGCAATTAACCCCCAGCAGCATCGGTTACCCAATCAGTGGGTAGGAGAATCGTATTCGTGCTACAACTCGTCTATTGAGCCCTGCTATCAGCAACCGGCTCGAAGAAGGAATGAAGGCCAAATCACCAAAGCGTTTTTATAAGCGACTTGGTAAAAGTTCTCAGAAACGCCTCATCAAGGTTAGTATTGTTATTGCCAACGTTGCCGTACTTGTAACCGTTGGTTTTTTTGTATTACGCACTCCCCATAATGTCGACGTGACTGCTGCCAACAGCGTATCGGCGAGCATTAACAGCGACAATAATGCCGTCAATGCACTCGACCAGTTGTCTGCTGCAGATATTGCAGTGCATGTTGCGCGGTTAACAGGTTTGGAAGAAGCTGTGTCAGTCGCAAACAAGGCAGATACGGTCAACGCGCAGCTTGCTGTTTCTCCGGCGGATGAAACCATCGTGGCAAAACCACAGGTGGTGGCTACGGCATTAAAATCACGAAGAGATATTCAGTCATATGTAACGAAAGAGGGGGACACGGTTCCTAAACTTGCCGCACAATTTGGGGTTACTTCTGACACGATTCGATGGTCGAATGGATTGACCGGTGACGCTATTGCAGTAGGGCGGCAGCTCATTATTTCGCCAGTAAATGGCATTGTATACACGGTGAAGCAGGGCGACACAGCAGATAGTCTTGCAGCCAAATTTAAAGCCAATAAAGAGCAAATTATTATATTCAACGATGCAGAGCTGAGCGGCCTAAAGGTTGGGGAGCGTATTGTCATACCAGATGGTAATGCTACGCCTGCACCATTGGCGCGCAGCAGTGCAACCACAGCTTATGCCGGATTTGCTTGGGGTGGTGCCGGCCCAGTTTACGGTGGCAATGGTTATGATTACGGGTATTGTACGTGGTGGGCTGCAGTTCGCCGAGCACAGGTAGGTAAGCCAATCCCAAGCAATTTGGGTAACGCAAGCACATGGAAAGTTTTGGCGCAACGAGCCGGGTTTGGTGTGGGCAACAAACCACAGCAATATGCAGTCATCTGGACACCGCCTCGTGATTATTATGGACATGTTGGTTTCGTAGAATCAGTGAATGATGATGGCAGTGTTAATGTCTCCGAGATGAATGTTGCTGGATGGGGCCGGGTTTCGCGCAAGACACTTTCGCCTGCCGAAGCAGCCGCATACTCGTACATCTACTAATTGCCGGCTGGCCTTACCCCCGTTATTCCGGTATGCTATAGAGAGTTATGTTCGTAGATATTGCAAAAGTGGTGGTGAAAGCCGGCGATGGCGGTAAAGGTATCGTCAGTTTTCGGCATGAAAAATTTGTTGATCGAGGTGGTCCAGATGGTGGTGACGGTGGCAAGGGTGGCGACATTATCTTTGCAGCCAGTCGAAACCAGAACACCTTGGTAAGCTTCCGGTATCAAAGAGAAATAGTGGCACCAAGCGGGCAGGCTGGTGATAAACGACGTAAGCACGGTAAGAGTGGAAAAGACTTAATTGTTGCAGTGCCTGTCGGTACAGTTATTATGCAGGATGACACGGTCATTGCAGATTTACAGGTTGACGGCGCCCGCCAGATTATCGCACTGGGAGGTAAGGGCGGTTTTGGTAATGCACACTTCGTTAGTTCTATTCGGCAAGCGCCAAGACTAGCCGAAAAAGGCGAATTGGGCGAACGACTCGAACTGCAGTTAGAACTAAAAAGCATCGCTGATGTGGGTATTGTGGGGCTTCCCAACGCTGGCAAGTCAACCTTCTTGGCTCGCGTTAGTAATGCCCGCCCGCAGATTGCCGATTATCCTTTTACGACACTGACGCCAAACCTGGGTGTCGTAGACCTCGACAAAGAAACGAGCCTATTGCTCGCAGATGTTCCCGGCCTGATAGAAGGTGCCAGTCAGGGCAAGGGACTTGGCGACGATTTTCTGCGACATGTGGAACGGACAAGCGTGTTACTTCACCTTATAGATGTGTACGAAGATGTAGCTGTGGCGTATAAAACAATCCAGCAAGAGTTGCAGGAATATAAAATAGACTTGACGGCAAAACCCCAGATTGTGGCACTCAATAAAGCAGATGGCGTCGAGCCAAAGATTCTTGCCAAGAAAGTCAAAGAGCTTACCCGTGTTCTGCCAAAGGGCACAAAACCACATACAATTTCTGCAAACAGTGGTGATGGCGTCAAAACACTCCTTTACGCACTGCATAAACTGGTGCTAAAAGAACGAAAAGTACAAGTAGAGAATCAGGCCGAGACGATGACCGTTATTCGACTCAAGGACACCGGAGCTGCGTGGCACATCAAGAAAGAGGGCAAGACGTATCGGGTGACCGGTAGAAAGATAGAGCGTTTCGCCCAACGTACCGACTTCTCTACGGGAGCTGGCGTGGACCGCCTGCGCGATATCATGCGTAAGATGGGGATTATGCATGGCCTAGAGCGACAAGACATCCATCCAGGCGATAAGATTGTCATAGGTGCCGTAGATGATAGTCAGCGCATCGAATACTAGTTCTGCGGCATGCATCATTTACGTTAAACGAACGGCAACACTTTTTGATGATATGCATTTGGTTGCTATGGCGCAGGCAGAAGCTCTCAAGTTACATCTCCCTTTCGCAGTCGTATATTGCGCAGTAAAGCCAACACCCAAAGTAAAAGAACAATTAATGGAAACCGAGCGTTTGCTGCAAGCGTATGGCGTACCTCTTATAGCATTGGTTGGCGATACAAAAATTACGCTGGCGGCCATTGTGCACCACACGAAGCCCAAGCGGATTTTCTACGAAGAAGATTCAAAAATGCCGAATTCAACAGTAAGTTTAAAGCAACATATACATCCGTGGCCGGGTACGGTTATCGGCATTGAAGAACTCTTTGCGCTCGATAACTATTGCTAGGGCTGCGTGTGCGGGTAAAGGAAAGTCGTGCTAGACTTAACGACGACAATGCAAACACTATATTTTTACGACCTAGAAACAAGTGGAGTAAACCCGCGCGAGGCTCGTGTGATGCAGTTTGCGGGCCAACGAACAGGGCTCAATCTAGAGCCTATTGGCGAACCGCACAACATTATCATTCGTCTCTCAGAAGAGGTGGTGCCGGGCCCAGATGCGATACTGATAACTGGCATTACTCCCCAGCAGACACACGAAGAGGGGATCAGTGAAGCTGAATTCTTAACCACCTTTGCCCATGAGATAGCAACGCCAGATACTATTTTTGTTGGCTTCAATACCATACGTTTCGATGACGAGTTTATGCGCTACATGCATTATCGCAATTTTTACGATCCATATGCCTGGCAGTGGCGAGACGGCCGATCTCGGTGGGATCTGCTTGATCTTGTCAGAATGACCCGAGCTCTTCGACCCGATGGTCTGCACTGGCCCTTCGACCCGAGCGGCAAACCAACAAATCGTCTAGAGTTATTGACTGCAGTGAACAACCTTTCTCATGTTGGTGCACACGATGCGCTGAGTGATGTACGGGCAACCATATCTCTCGCGCAGTTGTTGCGAACGAAACAACCCAAACTTTTTGACTACTTACTTAACACGCGCACGAAAGAAGCGGTGAAAAATTTCGTGCAAAGTAACGACATGTTTATTTATAGCTCGGGCAAGTATGCGAATGAATTCGAAAAGACGACAGTCGTTACGCGCATTGCAGATCACCCAAAAAAGAACGGGGTGTTGGTGTATGACCTTCGTTTTGACCCCACCCAATTTCTCGACATGTCGACAGATAAACTTGCCAAAGCATGGGAATGGAAGCCGGTCGATAGTGAGGAGCCTCGGTTACCAATAAAATTGATGCAGTTCAATCGCAGCCCGGCCATAGCCCCTATTGGGGTGCTGGACGAATCTAGTAAGAAACGCCTGGGCATTGATCTCGATGTTATTCAACGCAATCGGGCAACACTACGGTCAAATACAGTATGGCCAAAAAGGCTGTTTGAAGCGCTGGATATTTTAGACAAAGCGCAACAGGGCAGATTGCTGAGTGATCAAAAAAATGTCGATGCGCAACTATACGATGGATTCTTCGACGATCACGACAGAGACATTTCTAACCGGGTACTTACTGCTGACGCAGAAAAGTTATTAACATTCCAAAACACGTTTCACGACGATCGACTCAACCAACTTTTGCTGTTGTATCAAGCACGTAACTTCCCGAAATCGTTAACAGACACACAGCGCAGTGAATGGGAGAAAGTGGTACACACCCGTCTCTTTGATGGTGGCGAGAAAAGTAGAATCGCTCGCTACTTCCAGCGAATCGATGAGTTAGAAGAAAGTAAACGCCTGACTAAAAAACAAAAGATCCTGCTAGAGGATCTTCGATTGTACGGACAAAGCCTGCTACCTACAGATTAAGCAGACTGAACGTCACCGTGATTTTCTATGTGTTTCTGGCTGCGCAGCAAATGCACAAGCTTGTTTCGTTCAAGATATACGCTGGCGACAATGGAGATAGCAAAGAGTACCAACAGTACGTCGATAAATGTTATTTGAATTGTAGTTCCTGGGATAAGCCCAAGAACAAGAAACTGTAACATTGCCACTCCTTCTAGTGATTGATAATTTTATACCTATTTGCATGAATGTCAATTTTATATTTTAATGCTTATGTTTGCCGTGTCCTTCGATCTATATACTGGAAAAATACTTGTTTAGCGCGTATAATGAACCAACTTTATGAGTGAGTTTATTACGGTCCAGGGTGCGCGAGAGCACAATCTTAAGAATATATCTGTGCAGATTCCCCGTGAAAAATTGGTAGTGATCACGGGCCTCAGTGGTTCGGGCAAATCAAGCTTAGCGTTCGATACTATTTACGCAGAAGGACAGCGCCGTTATGTGGAGTCGTTAAGTTCATATGCGCGCCAATTCTTGGGCCTTATGGAAAAGCCAGATGTAGACCAGATCGATGGCTTGTCGCCTGCAATTAGTATCGATCAAAAATCAACGAGTCGAAATCCGCGCAGTACGGTTGCGACTGTTACAGAAATCTATGATTACCTACGTTTGTTATTTGCGCGTGTTGGGGTCCCTCATTGCCCTGAGTGTGGTAAACAGGTAGAGCGGCAAACGACGCAGGCCATTGTTGATCAAATAGCAGGACTTCCAGATAACGCTCGACTCATGATTATGGCACCAGTTGTGATTGATAAAAAAGGCGCATTCGAGCATGTCCCTGAGCAATACCAGCGCGCTGGCTTTGCCAGAGTGCGCGTTGACGGTGTCGTGTATGCGCTGGATGAGTTCCCGGAACTTGATAAAAAATATAAGCACACCATAGAAGTTGTTGTTGACCGACTCGTTAATAATGCCGAAAGTCGTGGCCGCCTTACGCAATCAGTCGAACAGGCCCTAGAAATCGCTGATGGAAAAGTTATTGCAACGGAAGCAGATACAGAGCAGGAGCATGCCTATTCACTAAAGTATGCATGTGTGGATCACCCAGACGTGCACATACCCGAATTAGAGCCACGCACATTCAGCTTTAACAGCCCTCATGGCGCCTGCCCAGTATGTACCGGACTAGGATCTCGCCTGGAGGTTGACCCTGAATTAGTTATCCCGAACGGTCGCCTCACCATTGCCGAAGGCGCAATTCGTCCGTATAACCGGGTGAGTACCGACGCCTGGTACATGAAGAAACTGCAGGCGGTTGCGGATGCTCATGGGTTTAGTTTGCATGTACCAACCGGCGAGCTCAAACAAAAAGACCTCGATATTATCATGTATGGAACGGGTGATCAGAAATATCGCGTTGCTCTTAATGCCGGCCGCTCTTTTGAGACGACGTATGAAGGCGTTGTGCCAAATCTGGAGCGTCGTCATAAAGAAACAGAAAGCGACTTCATTCGTCGGGATATAGAACGATTCATGCAGGAACGCCCATGCCATGCATGCCATGGTTTGCGGCTTAAGCCAGAAGTGCTGGCAGTGACCGTAAACGACAGGTCAATTATGGACGTGTGCCAATTGTCTATTAGTGAAGCGCACACGTTTTTTGAAACACTAAAACTCACCGAAAAAGAAGAAAAGATTGCCCAGCAAATTCGCAAAGAAATAAATGCTCGGCTGACATTTTTGGTTGACGTTGGCCTTCATTATTTAGACTTGCTCAGAAGTGCAGTCACGCTTAGTGGTGGCGAAGCACAGCGTATTCGTCTTGCAACCCAGATTGGTTCGGGTTTGCAAGGGGTTCTGTACGTTTTGGACGAGCCGTCGATTGGTTTGCACCAACGCGATAACGGTCGCTTGATAGCTACGCTGAAACACCTACGAGATATTGGCAATACTGTTATTGTGGTTGAGCACGACGAAGACACCATTAGAACTGCAGACTATCTGCTGGACATTGGACCCGGTGCGGGCATTCATGGTGGTCAAGTGGTTGCTAGCGGCACGCCAGAACAAGTGGCTAAAACAAAGAATAGCATCACAGGCGAATACTTACGTGGCGAAAAATATATCGCTGTGCCCAAGAAGCGGCGCAAGGGTAGTGGTAATGTCGTACGGATCGAGGGCGCTCGAGAGAATAATCTGCATAATGTAACCGTCGAAATACCGCTCGGTTGTTTAGTAGTCGTCAGTGGAGTCTCGGGCAGTGGTAAATCAAGCCTCATTAACGACATTCTTGCCAAAGAGCTGTCTGCTCGTCTTATGCGTGCCAATACTGTGCCTGGTAAACATGATGACATCCAGGGGATTAAACATCTGGACAAGGCAATTATTATTGATCAATCACCAATTGGTCGCACGCCACGGAGCAACCCAGCGACCTACACAGGTTTGTTTACGCCTATACGTGAGTTGTTTGCAAGCGTTCCAGAAGCCAAACTGCGAGGGTATAGTGCGGGTAGATTTAGCTTTAACGTGAAAGGTGGACGCTGCGAAAACTGTTCCGGCGATGGCATTATCAAAATCGAGATGCACTTCTTGCCGGATGTATATGTGCCCTGTGAGGTCTGCCATGGCAAACGCTATAATCGCGAGGCACTCGAGATTCACTACAAAGGCAAAACAGTCAGCGATGTGCTTGCAATGACCTGCGAGCAAGCGCTAGATTTTTTCAATAATATTCCCTCGATTGCTCGCAAGTTACAAACATTGGTAGATGTGGGCCTCGGCTACATAGCGCTCGGCCAGCCAGCCACAACTCTCAGCGGTGGCGAAGCGCAACGCATCAAGTTGGCAACGGAGTTGAGCCGTCGACCAACAGGCAGGACACTCTATATATTGGACGAACCAACAACTGGCCTACATATGGCAGACGTCGATAAGCTCTTGCATGTTCTCCATGCTTTGGTAGATGCCGGGAACAGCATGATTGTTATCGAGCACAACCTAGACGTTGTAAAATCAGCCGATTACATTATTGATATGGGGCCAGATGGTGGTGCTGGCGGAGGCAAAGTTATCGCAACAGGAACACCAGAAGTGGTTGCAAAGAGTAAAAACTCGTACACGGCAACCTATCTAAAGTCGATGCTCTAGCGCTTCGTCTTTTTTCGTAATTTATTGATAAGCTTCTGACGTACTTCTTTATCACCCAGCAAATGGTGTAGGGCCGGCAAAACGCTCAGAGCAACTGCGAGGCCAATGATAGGGTAGATGTACTTGTCTATGTTTGGTATCTTGCTGCCAAGCCAGTAACCAAGAAGGCTGACACCACCACCCCAAAGAACGCCACCTACAATGTTAAACGCCAGGAACCGTCGATGAGACATTTTCCCTACACCCGCTACAACTGGTGCAAATGTTCTTACAACGGGAATAAAGCGCGCCAATATGACGGTTTTGCCGCCGTGTTTTTCATAGAACGCTTCAGCACGAGCAATGTGCTCATGTCGAAAGAACAAGCCGTCTTTCTTACGAAAAATTCTATGCCCATTACGTTTACCAATTTCGTAGCCTACATTATCGCCAACAATGGCCGCAGTCATAACAACAGCCATGAGCCCTAAGATTGGCAACTCCCCCTGTGAAGCAAAAAAACCAGCACTAAATAGTAATGTATCGCCCGGCAGAAAGAACCCAACGAGCAGGCCAGATTCGGCAAAAACAATCGCACCAATTAATAACAAACCACCGCTTTGAATAAGATGTTCGACGTTCATCTATATAGCCTATAGTTTTGTCTACGTTTCGTCCACTAAATTTGCTATACTAAGAAGATATTAAATTGGGTGAACTGCAGGAGGTGCAATAGTTTTGAGTAGCGAAGACGTAAGCCTAGTTTTACAGGAACGAACAGTATTAGGAAAACAAGTCCGTGGATTACGACGCGAAGGCATGGTGCCAGCTGTTATCCATGACCACGGCAAGACATCTCAGCACGTTATGGCTTCGTATGTTGACGTTTCAAAAGCGTACCAAAGTGCCGGTAAACATCATCCGATCAACCTTACACTGGGTTCAAAAAAGTACATGGCACTTATTAAAGATGTTGACTTCGAGCCAACCAAGCAGTTAATTCGTCATCTTGTTTTCAACGCCATTGCGGCAGATGAGAAACAACAGACCGAAGTGCCTATTCACTTGATTGGTGATATTCCTGCCGAAAAGGCTGGACTTATGGTCATCCGCAGCCTTGATGCGGTAGAGATCGAAGCATTGCCAAAAGACTTGATCGACGAATTGAGCGTAGATGTGAGCGGCCTCACGGAAATTGGTGACAAAGTGACTGTTGCTGACATTAAAGCTCCAGCTGGCGTGGTAATCCTGACCGAGCCAGAATACCCAATCGCCACCATAGAAGAAACCAAGGCCCAGATGAGCGAAGAAGCCGAAGAGGCTGAAGCGGCAGAGGGTGAAGTGCCTGCAGACAACGGCGGTGGTGAACAGCCAAGCGGCCAAGACGAAAAACCAAAAGAGGCATAGCAGCTACACAGGGTTCTTAGTCTGATACAATGGCCCTATGATATTCATCATTTTGGCCATGATCTTCTATAGTATTGCAATTGTGTTTGGTGCCGCAGCGGCAAGACACACGAACAGTACATTATCGGCCGCCGTGACGAATCTTATATCTGCAATTATTCCACTGGTTGCCGTGGTGCCACTGATTGGAAAGAAAACGATTTCATCACAGAGGTTGGGCATATTCTTTGCAGCCATGTGTGGTGTAGCGGTTGCAGTTTTTGTAATAGCAATTAACAAGGCCTACGCCCACAACAAAGTTGGCATTGTTGCTCCGATGGTATTCGGAGGGGCGATATTCCTATCAACAACGCTTAGTTATTTTATCTTCAAGGAAAAAGTATCTGCTGTTCAGTCTTTCGGCTTGCTGTTGTTGGCCCTTGGGCTTGGTGTTGTGACATTCGCACGCGCCACGGGAAGATAGCTAGTCCTCTAAGAATCCACCAGATTGGTGGTTCCACAGTTCGGCGTAAAGACCTTTCTGCTTGATAAGTTCTTTATGACTACCTTGTTCAACGATCTTTCCTTGGTCTAATACGACAATACGATCCATCTTCTGAATGGTACTCAGACGGTGGGCGATGGCAATTGCAGTGCGACCCTCCATAAGTTTCCATAGTGCGTCCTGAATAAGGCGTTCGCTCTCAGAGTCTAGTGCGCTCGTTGCCTCATCCAGTATCAGAATTGGTGCGTCTTTAATCATGGCTCGGGCAATAGCGACACGTTGTCGTTGCCCGCCAGATAATTTAACACCTCGCTCACCAACTAATGTCTGATAGCCTTCGGGCATTCGTTTTACAAATTCATCAGCATGGGCCATCTTAGCTGCCTTGCGAACTTCTTCGTCGGTTGCGTCAAGCTTACCGTAGCGAATATTCTCTTCGAGACTACGATGAAACAGCAGCGGTTCCTGTGAAACATAGGCTATGTGCGATCGTAGATCTTGCTGCGCAATATCTGCAATGTTCTGCCCGTCAATTAAGATTTCACCTTCTTGTATGTCCATGAACCGCAAAATCAATTTTGTAATGGTTGTCTTACCGCCACCACTAGGCCCAACCAGTCCGACTTTCTCTCCCGGGGCAATGTCTAGTGATAGGTGCCTAAAGAGCGTGTCGTGTTCTGCTTCGCCTTCTTTATAGCGAAATCCTACGTCCCTAAATGAAATTTGCCCATGCTTAATATTTGCCCGGTCGGGGTTAATTGGGTCTTTCACGGCTGGCTTAATGCGCATAATTTCGGTCATGTCGTAGGCATCCCCAAAGGCGCGGTTTAGATTTCGCATAACGCGCGAGAATTCCCATAGTCGCCTAGACAGGGCAACCGTATACGTGACCGCAAGGAATAGTGTTCCAGCCGGTGCGCTGAATTCGGTTATGGCCACAACGCCGGCCACAAAAGCGAGAATACTTATAAACGCGGTGCCAGTATGGCTGATCGTGTCGTTAACAAGATGCTTCGTGAGGAGTTGCTTATAGAATAGGTTTGTCTCGGTAGTCTGCTTGCCGAACAATTGATTTTCGTGCTTCTCCCCCGCGAAGGCACGTACAGTAGATACGTTAGTAATCATGTCAGCAAGCTTCGCGGTGCGCTGACTCTCGCTACTTGCTAAACGCCGGTCGTATGGAAATTGGCGCTTCATTCGCCAGAGTACGATCGCCATATAGATAACGCTTACCACTAGCAATGTAAAGGCGTACCACGGTGCAGCCACAAAAAGCACGACCAGAGATGCGATGAAGGCCACGACACCAGTCGTTATGCTCCAGGTAAATTCATCTGCAATTCGCTCGTAGGCACCAACGAACTTATTAACTTGCGATACAAGAGCCCCACCAAATCGATTCTCGTGAAACGTACTATCCTGTTGCTGCAAGTGATTAAACAAGTAATCCATAATGCGTTTCATAGAGCGTATTTCATAGACCCAAACAAAAACCACTTGTGCACGCCAAAGAACGATAGCAAGTAGTACAAACCCAATGTATGCCCATACGTATCCCATGAGTGAGGGGAGGGTCAAAGGGGTCCCTGATGTTTGTAATGCCTGAATCTTGTTAAATGCTTGAGCGATAATATATGGTGGTAGAATTTCGTTTACCACGACAGCAATGCCGGCCATGACAGTGCCGGCTACAAAAAACCATTTATCTGGGCGTGTGAAGCGCCAGAAACTGGATAACGTTTGAGCAATTGTTGTTTTTCTTTTAGACACGACAGCCTCCTGCTGCCCGAAGGTAATTAAGTACTAGTTTATATTGTTACGCTACTGCGCACAGGGCGACAGAGTCACGTAGAGTTGCTGGTTCTTGCATTTTTGGCCGCCCTTTCCGTTAGAAATTTATAATCGGTAATTGTAGCATAAGCTTTCCCCTGATGACAAGGGGTAAATAAAGTTGTAAAATAGAACTTCATGAATAAAGTCATTTTGTACTACAAATTTGTACCCCTCACAGATCCAGCCATGACGATGCGCTGGCAAAAGGAGCTGTGCAGCCGCCTGTCATTAACGGGGCGTATTATTGTGAGTAAACATGGCATCAACGGAACGCTTGGGGGCGATATAGAGAATTTGCGTGAGTACAAACGAGAAATGAATCGCTCGATCACGTTCAAGGATATAACCTATAAATGGAGCGATGGCACCGGAAAAGAATTCCCAAAGCTAAGTGTGAAAGTTCGGCCCGAGCTGGTTGCGTTTGGTGCACCCGATGAAGTCAAGGTAGACGATAAAGGCGTAGTGGGTGGTGGTAAACACCTTAAACCAGAAGCTTTGCACAAACTCATGAAAGAGCGAGGCGACGACGTGGTGTTCTTTGATGGACGTAATGCTTACGAGGCAGCGGTTGGTCGTTTTAAGAATGCCGTGGTGCCAGACACGAAGACAACCCATGACTTTGTAAAGGAGATCGAGAGCGACAAGTACAACGACATAAAAGATAAGCCAGTTGTCACCTATTGCACTGGTGGTGTTCGTTGTGAGGTGCTCAGTGCACTTATGAAAAATCGTGGTTTTAAAGAGGTGTATCAAGTCGATGGCGGCATTGTGAAATACGGCGAAGCTTTTGGTGACGATGGATTATGGGAAGGTTCGCTCTACATCTTTGATGGCCGCATGAACCATCGCTTTAGTGAAAATTCAAAAGATATTGGTGCGTGTGTCCACTGCCACGGCAAGACGAGCCGCTATATAAATTGCGGAGATGTTTCTTGTAATCGACTCGTTTTGGTGTGCGAAGCGTGTGACAAGAAAACATTCTGTAAAACACACACTACCGAAACATCTGTCGCGAAGCGCGGATAATATACCGATATGAACGAGGCCTTACGGGAAAAATTGAAAGAGCTGCCCAATAAACCAGGAGTCTATTTCCACAAGAATGTCGACGGCGAGATTATCTATGTTGGCAAGGCGGCAGTACTAAAAAATCGTGTCCGACAGTATTTTCAAAAGTCACGAGATCGAGACCCAAAAACGCAACTCTTGGTGAGCGAGATTGTAGACACTGATTGGCAGGTGGTAGACAGTGAGATAGAAGCGTTGTTTTTAGAAGCCGAACTGATCCGCCGTTACATGCCTCGGTATAACATCTTATTGCGAGACGATAAGAGCCAGAGCTATGTGCGCATTGATTTTTCCAACAACTATCCGAGTGTTACCACAACTCGGCGCCCACTAGATGATGGGGCCGAGTACTACGGCCCATTTTTGAGCACGGTGGCGTTGCGTCGAGCGCTTAAATATTTGCGCCGCGCCTTCCCATACTCCACTCACACCACATTGCCAGGTCGCGCTTGTCTATTGGTCCACCTGGGATTGTGTCCTGGGCCAGAAACAGGCCAGTTGGACTCAAAGGCGTACAAACACAGCTTGCGCCAACTTGTTCGTGTGCTGCGTGGCCAGAAACAAACAATCGTTAACGAACTAGAGCGCGACATGAAACAGCAGGCAAAATCGGGACAATATGAACATGCGGCAAAGCTACGCGATCAAATACGTGACCTTCGCGAACTCGACAAGAGAATTATATTTGGAGACAAAGAGTTCATGGACTTAAGCAAGGATCACGCGCTCGTAGAGTTAATCGAGCTGCTTGGTCTAGAGAAAACCCCAAAACGTATAGAGGGTTACGACATATCGCATATGTCTGGCACCGATACGGTTGCGAGCATGGTCGTTTTCACGAACGGTGTTGCCGACAAGGCTCAATATCGCAAATTCAAGTCACGGATCCCTGGAAATGACGACTTTGAGCATATGCGCGAAACAATGCGTCGTCGTTTCTCCCAGAAGAATATAACAGCGTGGGGTATGCCCCACCTGCTGTTGATCGATGGTGGCAAAGGGCAGTTAGGGGCAGCAATAGAGGTTTTGCAAGAACGAAAGATAGAGATACCTGTGATCGGGCTTGCAAAGAAGTACGAAGAAATCGTAGTGAGAAGGGACTGGCCCTTTACTAAGCTGCAGCCTGCGGCTGTTTTAAAACAGCGGGGGTACACAAAAGAAAGTGCTGACTTTACACTCATTGATCTTCCGAACAACAGTAATATTGTGAAGCTGCTACAGCGTATCCGCGATGAATCACATCGATTTGCCGTCAGCTATCACAGTACTCTGAAGGTAAAACGCCAAACAATAAGTTTGCTCGATGGTATTCCTGGGGTGGGTCCAACAACCAAAAAGAAGCTGCTACGTCACTTTGGTAGTCTTCGTGCAGTTTCAGCTGCATCAAGTGTAGAGCTAGAAGCACTGGTTGGCACGGTTCGCGCAAAAGCCATCCGAACGTACCTCGACAGCGCAAAACAGGGTACCTGAACGACGTATGGTAAGTTTGCTATACTAGAAGTTCGCCATGGAGGAAATATTTAACGCCGAATTCTTTGCGGCTAATCGTCAACGTTTAAGAAAACTCTTTTCTGGGACGGCACCAATTGTTCTGACTGCGAATGGTTTGATGCAACATACCAGCGACAGCACCTATCCATTCAAGCAAGACAGTAACCTCTGGTACCTAACAGGCATCGATGAACCCGATGTGGTACTCGTTATGGACAAGGATAAAGAGTACATAATTGTCCCCGATCGTGAAGCTGTTCGCGATACATTTGATGGGGCAGTAGACGTAGAATATATAAAAACCAGATCGGGTATTTCGGAAGTTATCGAAGAGATGGATGGCTGGAAACGACTCGCTAGCAGAATTAAAAAAGTTAAACATGTTGCAACCATTGCGCCACCCCCAGTATATGTCCCCGTATTCGGGTTCTATACAAATCCTGCCAGACAACAGCTTGCCCTACGAATTAAAGATATAAATAGCGCCGTTGAACTCCTAGATCTCCGTCAACAGCTGGCCGTTATGCGCATGGTTAAACAGGCGCCAGAGATAGCTGCAGTCCAGCAGGCAATAGACATAACTTCGGCTACGTTAAAAGACGTACGCAAGAAGCTGTCTACGTTCCAGTGGGAATACGAAATAGAGGCTCGTATTTCGCATGGATTCCGTAGTCGTGGTGCACAGGGGCATGCTTTTACGCCGGTTGTTGCCGCGGGGCCACACACCAGCACCATCCACTACGTTAAAAATGCAGGCCCCATTGCCGAAAGAGACATTGTTCTTCTAGATGTGGGCGCGGAAGTGTCGAACTATGCAGCAGATATATCTCGTACATACGTGGTTGGTGAGCCAAAGCGAAAGTACAAAAAAGTCTACGATGTTGTTGTCGATGTGCAAGACTATGCAACAGCCTTGATAAAACCGGGCATCACATTACGGGCATACGAGAAACAAATTGAACAATACATGGGTGAAAAATTGCGTAGTCTCGGGCTGATAAAAAACGTGGAGCACGATGAAATTCGGCGCTACTTTCCTCATGCAACATCACACTTCTTGGGACTTGATACACACGATATCGGCGACTATGATCGCCCACTGGAGCCTGGCGTTATACTGACAGTTGAACCGGGGATATACGTCCCCGAACAGGGTTTTGGCATACGCATCGAAGACGATGTGCTGGTTACTGAAGACGGGGCGATTGTGATGAGCAAGAAACTGCCAAGGGGGCTATGATATAATGAGCTTAAGTTTATGAAACGTCCCTTCTCAAGATTTTTAATCCGTTGGTTTGTTTGTTCCCTGGGTATCTGGGTTGCTGCTGGCATATTAGGCGATAGAATTAGTTATGACAGACGACTTGGCGTCATCATAGTATCTGGACTATTGCTGGCGGTGATGAACGCTATTATCAAGCCAATAGTCATCATTCTATCACTGCCAGCAATCTTATTTACACTTGGTCTTTTCATGATTGTTATCAATGGCCTCATGGTTCTATTGGTGAGCAAATTATATGAACCACTGCACGTTACCAACTTCGCCGCCGCGATGCTTGCCGGTATGGTAATTGGCTTGGTGAATTACTTGGTGACCACTATACTAGAAGAGAAGTGAATATCTTTAACTACATCACACTTGGTTCGGCGGTCTTACTCACATTGCTTATATTGCTGCAAACGCGGGGGGCAAGTCTTGGTGCTGGCTTGGGTGGGGGCGCCGAAGTGAACACAGTGCGGCGTGGCTCTGACAAAACCCTACACCAGATAACAATTGTTCTTGTGTTGGTGTTTGGCTTGTCGCTTATTCTAGGAATTGTACAATAGCAAACTGTAAGGGTGGCCAAGGAGTAACTGTACGCCTATGATAGATCGAACGACGAAATTACGGTGGCGTCGTCGTGTTCGCCGCAGCAAACAGCATGTGGAGGAGTTCGGGACGCAAGCCGAAGAAGGTCTTGAGCGTCATTTCTTCCGACGCCTAAGTAGGCTTACTCGAGTTCGCCGTTTTGTGGCTGCCTGGGTTATTTTATTCCTGTTTATAATCGGTGGTGTTCTGTATCAGGCTCGTTCGCTTGGAAAATACTACCTCGAAAGTACACCAATCAGCGGCGGGATCTACACCGAAGGTATACTGGGGAGCTTTACGAATGCTAATCCGCTCTATGCTGCCAGTAGCCTCGATAATAGTGTCGCCACTCTTATATTTAATGGTCTTTTTAAATTTGACCAGAAGAATCAACTGGTGGGTGAGTTAGCGCAAAGTTGGAGTGTCGATGAACGTGGCACGACGTATACAGTACGCCTCAAGCCAAATCTTAAGTGGCAGGACGGGGTAGCATTAACGAGCGCTGACGTAGTGTATACGTACCAGACTATTCAGAACGCCGATGCCAAGTCTCCGCTTGCATCCAGTTGGCAGGGTGTTAAGGTCTCGGCACCTGATGCAGCCACGGTAGTGTTTGTTCTTCCGAACATTCTTAACACGTTCCCGTACTCCATGGTTAACGGGATTGTGCCAAAACACAAGCTCGCAGCGTACCCAGCCAGCCAACTACGATCCATTGCATTTAACACCACGCAGCCGGTTGGTTCCGGACCCTTTAAGCTGAGTGCTGTTGAGGTGTTGGGCAACGATGTCGAAAAACGCGAGCAACGTCTTGCATTGGTCCCAAACACGCTCTATCAAGGCGGCTCGCCCAAGATCGATCGGTTCATCATTCGATCCTTCAGCGACGAAAAACAGCTCGCAAAAGCACTCGACAAAGGCGAACTTTCGGCTGCAGCCGGCCTGTCTTCAATGACCGAAGACTTGTCTCAGGATCGCGCTGTAACTGACTACAATATTCCGCTCACGAGTGAAGTTATGGTATTTCTAAAAACCAGCAACCCAATTTTAAGCAACCAGAAGGTCCGCCAAGGACTTGCCTATGCTACCGATACAGGGAAGATACTCGCCAATTTAGGGCGGCCGGTTTTGCCAGCTCGCTCTCCGCTTTTACCAGATCAGCTTGGCTATGACAAAACATTATTGCAAAACACCAACAACATCCAGCAAGCCAATAAATTATTCGACGAGGCAGGCTGGGTGATGGGGCCAAAGGGTGTGCGCGTCGATAAAGCTAACCAACCTCTGGCGTTTAACTTGGTGACACAGTCGAACGCTGTGTACGAATATGTCTCGCAAGCGATTAAGCAACAATGGCGACAGGTTGGCGTCGATATAGCCATTTCACTGCAAAAAGACGACGATCTGCAGACGACGCTCGCCTTCCATAATTATGATGCACTCCTTTACGGCATTGCACTGGGCCCAGATCCAGATGTTTTTGCCTACTGGCATAGTTCTCAGGCTGATATTCGTGCTGCAAATCGACTCAACTTTTCCGAATATAAATCAACTGTAGCCGACAAAGCACTCGAGGGTGGTCGTACGAGGAGTGATCCTACCATTCGCGCTATCAAGTACCGTCCATTTCTAGAGGCCTGGCGCGCCGACGTGCCCGCAATCGCACTCTATCAACCCAGGTACTTATATGCAGTTCGCGGGAAGCTCGTTGGTTTTAGCCCAAGTGCGCTTAACAATGCGTCTGATCGGTATTCTAACGTACAAAACTGGTACGTTCGCGAAGCTCTTCGCCCTAAAAACTAAAAACCCCACCGAACTATACTGTCGTGGGGTTGTGCAGTGTCTTATGTGGTGCCGCAGAGAGGACTTGAACCTCCACGGGGTTGCCCCCACTAACTCCTGAAGCTAGCGTGTATACCAATTTCACCACTGCGGCATGTGACCAGATAATTTTAGATTACATTCTTCACCTTAGCAAATGTGGTATCATAACTGTCAGAGTAACCGCTAATGTTTCACCGATAATGTACAAGAAGAGGGTATGAGTAAAGTTGCACACTACTTGCAAGAACACTTAGATGGCGAGGTAACCACCGCAGCCGATGTTCGTCGATTTTTCTCAACCGATGGTAGCGTCTTTACTGTAACGCCTTCCGTGGTGATGTACCCTCGTAGCGAGAACGACGTTCGCAAGACTGCTCGCTTTACATGGCAGCTCGCAGAGCGTGGTCGTGTTATCCCGATCACCGCACGTGGCTTAGGGACTTGTCAGGGTGGGGGCGCCATCGGCAGCGGTATCATGATGGTGTTCCCGGCCCATATGAATCGCATTCTAGAGCTAGATGGCAAAACGGGCGATGTTGTTATCGAGCCGGGCATCAACTACGGCAAACTACAGCAGACGCTGCATACACATCATCGTTTTCTGCCACCGTACCCATCATCTATGGAGTTTTCAACCATTGGTGGTGCCATTGCCAACAACGCAGCCGGCGAGAAAACACTCAAATATGGCAGTACCAGGCAATATGTCAAAAGCCTACGAGTTGTATTGGCTAATGGTGAGGTGATCGAAACAGGTCGGCTCAGCAAACGGGAGCTCAGCAAAAAGATGGGGCTCAGCACGTTCGAAGGTGAAGTTTACAGAGCGCTTGATGCGTTGTTCGAAGAAAAGAAACACGTCATCGATACAACCAAGCCAAAAACCACCAAAAACTCGGCCGGCTATGATCTGTTCGATGTAAAGCACAAAGACGGTTCGTTCGACCTCACGCCTTTGTTCGTTGGTTCGCAGGGGACACTTGGTATTGTGAGTGAAGCAACGCTTAAAACCGAAGTGTATAATCCGGAAACGACGCTTATTGCAGCGTTTTTCGACGATATTCGTGTCGCCGAAGAAGTAGTCCTGCAACTCCGTAAATTACCCCAAATACCAAGTGCTATGGAGGTCGTAGACGAGAACCTTCTTAATTTCATCGACGAACATAACCCGAATCAGCTAAAAGGCATTGTAGATAAGCCATTTCATAAACTCATAATGCTGATCGAGTTCGACGACCCAAATCCCCGTATCCAGAAACGACTCGCAAAGAAGGCCGCTAAGCTGCTAGATCACTACCAGGTCACCTATAAGGTAGAGACCGAAGAGCTTGCCAAAGAGCGTCTATGGAAGATCCGTCACAGTGCTGCTGCACTTATTTCGCATAGCGACGGCAACAGTAAAGCGTTGCCAATTATCGAAGATGGTATCGTCCCAGTTGGTTCATTCCAGGAGTATCTGCACAATGTGTACGCACTATTCGAAAAACACCACCTAAAACCAGCAATTTGGGGTCACGCCGGTGACGCGAACTTGCATATGCAGCCCTTTATGGATCTCAGCCAAGTTGGTGATCGTCAAAAAGTATTCAAAGTCATGGAAGAGTACAATCGCATGCTTATTAGCATGGGCGGCAGCACCAGCGGGGAGCATAGCGACGGTCGCATTCGTGCACCATTTTTGCCCGAGCTGTTCGGCGAAGAGGTCTATGCAATCTTCCAGAAAGTGAAGCAGATTTTTGATCCACACGGTACGCTCAATCCTGGTGTAAAGATGAATGTCACCCTCGACGATATTAAGCCATTACTACGGCACGAATATTCTATGAATCATCTTGCTGCACACTTGCCAAGGACTTAAAAAACGTGCAACACGCTGCAATCAACTGGGCGGATCCGTATACCTACTGTGGTATTGTGGGGGCGCTGCTCATCCTTTTAGGATTTTATCGGACGAGTATTGGCCGTTGGACCAACAAGTCGTTCTGGTATGAGCTCGATAACCTTACGGGGGCTGTTCTCGTTGTCATCTATCAGTTGCATGTTCATGCGTATGTCACCATATTCCTCAACATTGTGTGGGCCGTGGTGGCATTTCGTGGCCTTACCTCGTTCGCCGAGCGATCGCGCAATCGGAAATCTCACAAGCGTTCTCGCCGCTAACCCCTTGAGTTTTTTCCTTAAAACCAGTACTATAACCAGGTTCTTTTACAGTTTATGCGTGAGTGGCGGAATTGGTAGACGCGCTACCTTGAGGTGGTAGTGGGGCAACCCGTGGAGGTTCAAGTCCTCTCTCGCGCACCAAAGGACATGTGGGTGATTAGCTCAGTTGGCTAGAGCATCTCGTTTACACCGAGAGGGTCGGGGGTTCGAGTCCCTCATCACCCACCA
>DAISWP010000013.1:0-2429 GCA_036826335.1 Candidatus Saccharimonadota bacterium
GAAATTCGTACTATTTTTGATGCCATTAGCTATAGCAAAGGAAGTAGCGTTATTCACATGCTACATCAATACCTAGGCCCAGAAGTGTTTCGTGACGGTTTGCGGTACTACCTTAGACAGCATGCCTATAAAAACACAGACACCGATGACCTCTGGCAAGCGCTTGAGGAGGTTTCTGACATGCCCGTCAAACAGTTCATGCACGCGTGGACGACGCAAGCGGGATATCCGATCGTACAAGTTACTTCAAATAATGGGGACTTGCACCTCGAGCAGCATCGCTTCATTCTTAATCCTAAGCACAAGTCAAAACAAAGTCCCTTGTGGCCCGTCGCTCTTCTGAGCGAGCAAAAGAATGCACCGCGCGTTCTTTCCAAAGAGTCAGTTGCATTCAAACGCAGCCCAGACAAACTACTAAAAATGAACTTGGGGCAAAGTGGTTTTTATCGCACCAGCTACACCGCAACGGAACTCCAAGCGCTTGGGAAACAGATAAGTACCGGTCATGTATCCCCTGTTGATCGCATGGGCCTTTTGGCTGACGCCTTTGAAGCAGCAAAAGCAAGTTACTGCGATACCACAACCGTACTTCATCTGCTTGATGCCTACCGGGAAGAGACAGATAATGCTGTTTGGGATGTTATTGCATCAAACCTAGCAACGTTACGCATGGTTATGAATTCAGATACAATCCGTGAGTCACTCAAGCCATATGTTCGCAAGCTCATACATACCCAGCGGGAGCGTCTCGGTTGGGAACCCGGCGACTCAGAGTCTCATTTTGATCGCTTATTGCGCCCAACCATCCTGGGCATGGCGGCGGTTGCAGACGAACCCGAAGTCGTTACACATGCATTAAAACTGTTTAATGCGATGCACAAGCCAGAGGACGTGGCAACCGAACTGCGCTTTTCTGGTTCGCACAGCAGTCTGAAGCGTGGTGAAGCAATCGACCCTGATATGCGTGGGATTGTTTATGGTACCGCTGCACGACACGGCGACAAAGACACCTTTGATAAACTTCTAGGAATGCATAATGCTACACAGTTTAGCGAAGAACGCCTCAACCTTTGCGCCGCCTTGTGTGGATTCAAACAGCCCGAATTAATACAGAGAGCTTTGGGGCTCATCACAACAGACGCTGTTCGCCTACAGGACGTCGCGTACTGGTTGGTGTATAACTTCAGTAACCGTTTTGCGAGAGAAGCCACCTGGCAATGGGTAGTGAAACATTGGGATTGGCTCGAGACCAACCTTGGCAATGATCTGTCCTTCTATAGATTACCTATCTATGTGGCACGCTCGTGCAGCGACGCAACGTTCTTAGATGAATTCAGTTCATTCTTTAATAAACACATGTCGTCTGCATTTGAGAGAAATATAAAACAAGGCACAGAGATCATAGAGTGGCAGTCGGCGTGGAGGGCACGCGACCAGAAAACTATCGAGGCATTCTTTAAAGCGCGTCAAGAAAGTGCGTAACAGAACAGTCCGGCCCTGCCAACTCTATAGCACCCAGACAATACTCCCCGTCCCAGCGATTTTTTTCCACCCAACTTTCCGCCCCTAGTTGCATTTTAGATATCTTTTTTGAAGTGATATAGGCAAAACCGTCCCCAGCAACGCTTGAGAGACGGTATTTTACCTCAACGAATATAATAACGTCATCTTTCTTTGCGACAATGTCTATTTCGCAATAGCGTGTTTTCCAATTTTGATCAAGAATTCTATAGCCCCGATCTTGCAGGTACTGGGCAGCAACCAGTTCAGCCAGTTTGCCGCTATTAACGTTTCCCATAACGGACGAGCGCCTTTACTGGCTTAAAGCTGCGACGATGTAGGTCTGAAACTCCCAGAAGGAGCAGACTATTTAGGTGTTGTTGGGTGCCATACCCTACGTTTTGTGCAAACCCGTATCCGGGGAAAGCGTCTTCCTGTTGTCGCATGTGTTCATCTCTTAGAACTTTCGCGTATACACTGGCTGCGCTCACGATAAGATTATCCCTGTCGGCCTTAACTTGGGCTTTGCTGCGTGGATACACGTTTTCGCAATAGTTTATTGTACCGTCTATAAGAATAGAGTCCTCTGACGTAGGCACGAGTGTATTAACTGCTTGCAAAAACGCAATACGCAGCGCAGCAGCCAAACCGATCCTATCTATCTCTATATTCGAGACCCACGCCAGCCCAATGTCACACGATTGAGCGATTAACGGGGAAAGCTCATTCCTCTTGGCTTTGCTGAGGATTTTAGAATCTTTCAACCCCGTTGGCAGTGGTTTACGCCTTCGTGCTGCCACGACCAACAACGGCCCAGCCCACGCGCCACGCCCTACTTCATCTACACCAATAGTCGCCTGCATACAGGCTAATCATAACAAAAAGGTTCGTAATTATTTATCCGTGTCTTGGTGTTGGGCCAATGCCGC
>DAISWP010000013.1:2439-19487 GCA_036826335.1 Candidatus Saccharimonadota bacterium
TGTGCGGCTTCTTCAGCTGCTTTTTCTGCTTCTTTACTAGCATGTTCTTTTGCAGCTGCTTCTTTTGCTTCTTCTTCGGCCTTTAGAATCGCTGGGTCAACCGGCACTTCGTTAATAGACTTACGGTCAAAGTCCATCCCTGTAAGACGAGCAGACTTGCCTGTGCGGGCACGCATATATGTCAGGTAATTACGACGAACCTTGCTTCGCTTAGTAACTTCAACTTTAGTGATTAATGGAGAGTGCAGCAGGTATGTCTTTTCTACTCCAACACCGCTTGCGATTCGGCGCACGGTAATGGTGGAGGTAAGGCTTTGTTTGCGAGAGGCACGGATAACAAGACCTTCGAAGATCTGTATACGGCTTTTGTTACCTTCTTGAATTTTCTGATGCACGCGAACAGTGTCGCCAGGCATTACGTCTACAACGGCGTGTTTCTTATATTTTGCTTCAATTTTCCGTACAACAGATTCCATAACCAATAAACCTTACACTATTTTGTTCGTTACTTCAAGTCTATCACATCTGTTGTGATAATGAAATACCACCTTACCGCAAAATTACGTACACTAGAGCTATGGATTATTCTAAAAAAAGTTTGGCACAGCACAAAAAACTTCAAGGTAAAATTGGCCTGCAACTGAAGGACACACTTGATACGCAAGAGAAACTGAGCATCTACTACACTCCGGGAGTTGCTGCAGTTAGTAGTTACGTTGCGCGTCATCCTGATCAGACACGAGATTATACATGGACAAACAACGCCGTTGCAGTTGTCAGCAATGGTTCTGCAGTTTTAGGGCTCGGGGACATTGGTCCAGAGGGTGCATTGCCCGTCATGGAGGGGAAAGCGATGCTTTTTAAACACTTCGCAAACATCGATGCTGTCCCAATCGTTCTTAATGCAAAAACTGCCGACGAGATAGTTAATACCGTTGCAGCTATAGCACCTAGCTTTGGAGGCATAAACCTAGAGGACATAGCTGCACCATTATGCTTTGAGGTAGAAGACCGTTTGAAGGCAGCACTATCGATTCCTGTATTTCATGATGATCAACATGGAACTGCGATCGTGGTATTGGCTGGGCTGATCAACGCTATGAAAGTAGTTAATCGCAAACTAGAGGATGCCAAAATTGTGGTGGTTGGAGCGGGGGCGGCCGGCACAGCAATTATGAAACTACTCTACCTGTATGCTAAACCACGCATCTTTGCAGTGGACAGTAAAGGCGTCATTAGCTCTAACCGAACTGATTTGAACAAAGAAAAGAAAAGCCTTTTGAATTTTACAAATCTCGCCGGCGTAGATGGAACCCTCGAAGATATTATGCAAGGGGCCGATGTATTCATAGGTGTATCAAAGGCCGGCCTCGTAACCCCAGCCATGGTGCGGTCTATGAACAAAGACCCTATCATATTTGCGATGGCGAATCCGACTCCTGAAATTATGCCTGATATTGCCAATGATGCCGGTGCTGCCATTGTTGCTACCGGACGTAGCGATTTCCCCAACCAAGTCAATAACGCGCTTGCCTTCCCTGGGATTTTCCGTGGCGCGCTGGACAATAGAGTTGAGCAAATAACCGATGATCATAAGATTGCAGCCGCTAAGGTTATCGCCGCTTTGGTCAAGAAACCAACTACCGAGTGCATTGTCCCCAGCGTACTCAATGCCTCATTGGTGCCGCAAATCGCGGCTGTTATCCGCTAACCAAGGACACGAAAAACTTCTTCGACGGTTGTCTCGCCGGCGACAACCTTGAGTACACCATTCTGTAGCATTGTTAACATGCCGTTCCTTACTGCGATCTCTTCTATAGACTGCGTGCTCATGTGGGCACCTTGCTCCTGCAAGGTCGTTCGCAGCTCGTCGCTCATCACTAATTGCTCCCTGAGCGCAAGCTGTCCTTTATAGCCGAACGGGTTATCAGCTGAACTACCCGGTTTGTATAACTGGAGGTTAGTGATGGCTGGTTTTGGTGTTGAGGCAGGTAACGTTGAGAGGATGCTCTCGATTCGGGCTTTAATATTCGGCTCAGGAACATAGGGCTGTTTTGTAGTATCCTCAAGACGACGCACCAAACGCTGCGCCATAACAAGTCGAATTGCAGAAAGAAAAAGTGGGTTCTCGCCAATGACATCCATGAGCCTCGTTAACGCAGCGGCCGCGGAACCAGCGTGAAAGGTAGAAAGCACCAAATGGCCCGTGAGCGAGGCTTGCAATGCCGTCTTAGCAGTATCAAGATCTCTGATTTCTCCAACCATGACAATATCGGGGTCTAAGCGAAGGACAGCGCGCAACTTGTCTGCAAAATTAGTCTGATCACCACTTTGACTCGTTACTGATATCTGTGTGATGCCTTCGAATTGATACTCAACTGGGTCCTCGATAGTTATTATCTTTCGCTCAACATTATTCAGCGAGTTAAGAATAGAGTACAACGTAGTTGTCTTACCTGAACCAGTTGGCCCAACTGCCAGCACCAACCCACTTGGCTTACGAATAATGCCATCGACGACGGCACGCTCCGGCTTTGATAGGCCGAGCCTGTCGAGCGTGTACATACTGCTTTCCATATTAAAGAGTCGCATCACGATGTCCATTCCGTTGATGGCCGGTACTGTTTCGACACGCAAGTTAATACTCACCAGCGCCCCGTCTGCCATTTTGCCTTTTTGCACAATGTGCCCTTGCTGAGCAATCGCAGCCGATGTGGAGACATTGGCGGCACTGGCAATAGCCGATGTCAACATTCTGTTTTTTTCCGGTGAAAGACGTGCAACTGGGTGTAGAACACCATCTATGCGAAATCGAATACGAACATACTGGGCCTGATTCTCGACATGTATATCCGAAGCACCGAGTTTGTGTGCCTGTTGCGTTAAGTATGCCAACATATCGTCAGCACGCACCTGTTCCAATGTCCCAGAAACAGCAGCAATAAGCGACTCGTTATCACCAGTTCCTATAGAGATATCCTGGTATACCACTTTCTTTGGAGGATCGTATAAACGCATATAATCACGGAAGCCCGTGTCAGAGATAAGCATGTAGTCTATTTGCTGATCGGTAAGCCGCTGGCGCAGCTGAGTTAGTGTTTGTTGTGACGTTGTATTCGTAATGCCAAACGTTACCGCATGTTCACTGGCAACAATCGGGACGACTTTTAACTGATACAGTTCGGGCACAGACAACACATCTTTGTAAAGCACCTTGTCGCCTAGTTTAGATGTATCATAATAATTGAGACCTAAAATTGAAGCACGACGTTGCGTAGACTGCTCTTCATCAAGGCGCGCGTTTTGACTCATTCCTCTATTATAAATGCTTGTGCTTAAATATGCACTCCTGCCGTACACTATTAGCATGGAAATTGTACTTATTGCCCATAATCTTCGTAGCGCGCACAACGTTGGGTCATTGTTAAGAACTGCTGACTGCCTTGGCGTAAAAAAGCTGTACCTGACAGGATACACGCCCTACCCACAAACCAAACATGATGCGCGATTGCCCCACTTAAGTCTTAAGATACATAACCAGATACAGAAAACTGCACTTGGAGCAGAAAGAACTGTCAGTTGGACGCACGAAGAAGACATAGTTAAGACTATTCATATTCTAAAGGAATCTGGCTTTTGTGTGTATGCTCTTGAACAAACCACGACCGCTACTGCTTTGCCCGAGTTTAATCCCCCTGAAAAGATAGCACTTATTGTCGGACGTGAGGTCGAAGGCCTTGAACCCGAAGTCGTCACACTCTGCAAAGGTGCAGTTGAAATTCCCATGAAAGGCAAGAAAGAATCTCTTAACGTCGTGCAGGCTGCTGCGATTGCCCTATACCACTGCTCATTTAGACGCTAAACGTTAGCCTTTTCTATTTTGGTGCGATAAAATGAACTTACATGTCTGGAAACCGTTCAACCATGCACAAAAAACGCCATGGGCAGCACCAGAAGCGAACAAATCACTTTATGCGTGTTTATACGCCCTATTTACCGTTAGTTGTAATTTTATCTCTCGGTATGGGGCTGTCGCTCTGGCAACCGCGGGTTATGCGGGTAGATCGCGAAGTGCTTTCATATGCAACAGAGATGAGCAGTACTGGTTTATTATCTGCGACGAATCAACAACGAGCGAACAATGGCACTGCCAGCCTGGGCATAAATGCAAAGCTGTCTGACGCTGCACAAGCCAAAGCAAACGATATGATTGCCCACAACTACTGGTCACATACCACTCCAGATGGAAGCCCACCCTGGGTGTTTATCACCAATGCAGGTTATAGTTACAGCAAAGCAGGCGAAAACTTGGCATATGGTTTTGCAACAAGTTCAGACACGGTTATTGGGTGGATGAACAGCGCGTCACACCGGGCGAATTTACTGAGCAAAGATTATACGGAAGTTGGTTTTGGCTTTGCGAACGGATCGAATTTTAATAGTAGCGGGCAGCAAACTGTGGTAGTCGCCATGTATGCCTCTCCATATATACCGGCAGTTACCGCTAAACCCCCTGTAACCCCGACACCAAAAACATTCGCGCCAACACAGAAGACAATCCCCGCTACCGCACCAACTGAGGCCCCTAAGCGCATTGTCCGTATTTTGGTCGTTGACAAAACATCTAAACCGATATCGGGCGTAAAAGTAACACTGCACTCTGAACCGCGTGATGCCGTAACGGGCAAAGATGGGATTGCTAGTTTTGATAATGTAGAGGCAGGTGAACACACTGCAACTATTCAGATCGATGGCAATAAACGTGAACAAGTTCTGACTGTTGCGAGTGACGCGAACACCGTAGATGTAACGATGAGCAAGCCAGAACCAACCTCAAATCAAACAGCCAACAAAGACGACACTGTTACGCCGGCACCAACCTCAAAAAAGATAAGTCGCATAGACCTACTTACAAAGGGTTCGCTGCCCTGGATCTCCACGCTCTATAGCTTGCTAGCAGGCATCGGCATAACATATCTGATCATGAAACACAGTAAGGCACTACACAAAATGCTCGTCAAGGGTGAGCGCTACATACTACATCATGCGGTGCTTGACGTAACGATTATTAGTTTCGTCTGGTTGTGCATGGTTGTCAGCCGAACTGTTGGCGTTATTCTATAGAGTTATCAGTGAAGTTTAACGTTTTCTGACCCAAGCACTGAATTAAGCTCTTCTTGTACATCACTTGCTAGATCTACGGTCGTAGGCAGCTTAATGGCCTGGCGTGCATTCTCCGCACCTACCACAAGAACAACGCCCGTCTCGCCCGGGTACCTATCAATGATCTGCTTGATGCGCATGAGCTTATCGTTATCCTCACTATTAGTGACGCGCAGGTAGAGTCGTCTTATTGTGCTCTGGGCCTTTGTTTCGGTTTTTTTAACTCCTGCCTTTTTCGTCTCTTTTGGCGGCTTCATGGGCTTGCCACTTGCGACATACTGTTTTGCCTCGGCATGTGTAACCTCTCGCGCAGAGTCAACCATAACCTTTGGTTCCCCCAGATTGCCCTCTTTATCT
The DNA here is from genome assembly GCA_036826335.1 of Candidatus Saccharimonadota bacterium. Classification (GTDB taxonomy): domain Bacteria; phylum Patescibacteriota; class Saccharimonadia; order Saccharimonadales; family AWTP1-31; genus DAISWP01. The sequence continues at coordinate 7,960 of DAISWP010000013.1, forward strand.
TGCGCATTCACCTTGCCCTTAACAAGCACCACCCTATCTTTCTCCCAAAGACCGGGTGACTCGTCGTAAACTCTCGGGAATAACACTAGCTCGACTTCACTCAACTCATCAGCCAGACGCACAAATGCCATCTTCTGACCATTTTTTGTAGTAATCTCACGGGCATCAGTGATAATGCCACCTACTGTCACTGCTTTATTATGGTGTGACGTTTCCAACAGGTTCAGAGCAACACTTTGTTCCGCCAGCCATTGTCTATAGTCCTCAAGCGGGTGTTGAGATAGGTATAAACCCAATAATTCTCTTTCCCATTGCAACTGCTCACGCTGGGAAGACTCTACAGCCGGTTCTACAAGTTTAAGCTTTGGTTTTATCTCACGTGCGGCGGCATCTTCCATGGAACCAAAAAGGTCTGTCTGGCCACTTGCCTTCTCCTTCTGCAGCCTATTACTGTAAGCAAGCAACGTGTCTAGATTAGCAAGCAACCGATCCCTAGATGTAAACGAATCAAATGCACCGGACTTCGTAAGACTTTCAAGATTTTTACGGTTTACGGTACGAACATTAACCCGTTCGAAGTAGTCTTCGAGACTTTTAAATTTTCCATTCCCTCGTTGCACAAGGATCTCTTCCACGGCGTTCGATCCAACGTTCTTGACTGCATGCAGGCCAAATCGAATTTCCATTTTTTTGGGCACAACCGCAAATTCTCCAAATGATTCGTTGATATCTGGCGGCAAAACCTTAATTCCCATATGATTACACTCGTTAATCTCTATAGCCAATCGATCAGTATCGTCGAAGTCACTCGTCATGAGCGCAGACATAAACGCAGCAGGGAAATGAGCCTTGAGGTATGCTGTCTGGTATGCGATTAATGCATAGCAAGCAGCATGACTTTTATTAAAGCAGTACGCCGCGAAATCTTCCAACTGCTTCCAAAATTTTTCCATTAATGCAGGGTCTGCACCTGAGTGCTTAACGGCACCTTCAGTAAATTCTAGCTTCATTTTTGCCAATACTTCGGGAATTTTTTTGGCAATTCCCTTTCTAAGCGTATCGGCCTGCCCGCCCGTGAATCCGGAAAGATCTTTGCTGATCTGCATCACCTGTTCTTGGTAGACCAAAACACCGTAGGTGTTTTTTAGCGCTGCTTCCATTTTTGGGTGAAGATATTTTATCGTCCGTTTGCCGTGTTTTCGTTCAATAAAATCCTCTATAAATTGCATCGGCCCTGGCCTATACAGTGCGACCATCGCAACAATATCTTCAAAAACGCTTGGTTTTAATTCGCGCAGATATCGCTTCATGCCAGACGACTCTAATTGAAAAACGCCTGTTGTGTCCCCTCTCTGCAGTAATTGGAATGTCTCTTTATCGTCTAATGGTAATCGATCAATATCTATGTCTTCGTTGTAAACTTTTTTTACAATTCTTAGCGTATTTTTTATCGTCGTTAGGTTAGATAATCCGAGGAAATCCATTTTTAGCAGCCCAAGCTCCTCAATAGGATTCATAGAGTACTGAGTTGCCACAACCCCTTTCTGGGCCATTTCTAAAGGGGCAAACTTAACAAGTTCATCGGGTGCAATAACAACCCCGGCCGCGTGTACTCCATGGGAGCGAATAGTACCCTCTAATTGAACGGCTAGATCAAACACCCGTCGGGCTGTCTCACTGGTTTCGTACTCATTCTTTAAATCTTGATTTTCCACCAGTGACGTCGCAAGGAGTATATGCCTCCCTTGCACTGGAGGTGGGATCATTTTTGCCAAGCGATCCGCCTCTGTATATGGCACCTGTAGTACCCGTGCAACGTCTCTGACTGCGTTGCGGGCAGCCATACGACCAAAGGTGACAATATTTGCAACTCGTTCTGTGCCATATTTTTCAACGCAATACTGGATAACTTCATCGCGCCGAGAGTCCTGAATATCTATATCAATATCTGGCATGCTTATTCTGTCGGGGTTTAAAAAGCGCTCAAACAGTAAGTCATAACGCATTGGGTCGAGCTCTGTTATTTTAAGTGCATAGGCAATAATTGAACCGGCTGCAGAACCACGCCCTGGCCCAAAAACAATACCCTGATCTTTCCCCCAGTTAATAAAATCTGAGATGATCAGAAAGTATCCATTAAAACCCATATCCTTAATGACTCTGAGCTCATATTCTGCACGCTGTTGTATATCTTGGGGCAATGTTTTCGTTGCCTCAGCTATTGTTAAGTTTTCGGCATCCTTTTCACTTATGTTGCCGTAGCGCCTAGCCAAGCCACGATAAACCATCCCGTGCAAATAGCTTTCCTCAGTCTCATTCGCAGGAACCGGAAATTTCGGAATTAGAATTTTCCCAAGCTGTATATCTACACTGCAACGGTCGGCAATCAGCTTTGTATTTCGAATAACCTCTGGGTGTTCTTTTGACCAACGCGCAATGATTTCCTTTGGGTCTGTGACATGAAGTTCAAATTGGCTCAAGCTCATGCGTTTTTCATCACTCAAGAAGGAACCGGTCTGCACGCAAAGCAATATCTCGTGTGCTTCTTGATCCGCATGACGTAAGTAATGCGCATCACACGTAACAACACATTCGATGGATAGTTCACGACCTAGCTGAAATGTTTGCTCCGTAATAGCCACCTGTTCATCCCATGCCGAGCTATGCTCGGGGTGGCCGTGATCCTGAACCTCGAGGTAATAGCGATCGCCGAATACTTCTTTATACCAAGCAGCTATCTGTTTCGCTTGCTCATATTGCCCTTGACGGAGCCGATCGCCAACCTCTCCCCCTATACAGCCGCTGAGAACAATTAAGCCCTCGTTATATTTTTCTAGCAGGTCATGGTCAACGCGTGGCTTGTAATAGAACCCTTGGAGATTAGCTATCGTACTTAATCGCATAAGATTTTCATAGCCCGTGTTGTTCATGGCTAATACGATCAAGTGATAGGGCGTTTTGTCTTTGGAAGGATCTTTGTCCGTGTGTTGTCTTGGGGAGACGTACGTTTCCATGCCTATGATGGGCTTAACCCCCTGTGCATTTGCAGCCTTGTAAAACTCTATGGCTCCTGACATGGTCCCATGGTCCGTCATGGCCACAGATGTCATACCCGATTCTTTTACGTATTCAATAAGTGCAGGGAGCTTTGTCAGGCCATCCAGCAGGCTGTACTGTGTATGATTATGAAGGTGAACAAAATCGCCAGCTGTAAGTCCAGACACCATCTCTCCTGTTAGTTATATACATTGTAATAAAAAGGGCTTGTCACCGCGAGGAAATACCTACAATTACAACACACATGCGTGCTTCAACAGCACTATAAGTAGTTACTGAACTACTTGGTTACAAAGTTTTTTAAATGCTCTACAGCCTGTTTTGCTTCTTTGATGGCTTTATCAAGGTCCTTATCGTCTGCACCACCCTCATGAATTGCACTCAATGTTTGCCGAACCTTGTCTTTCGATGCAGCAGCCTTGCTCAGGGCCTTGTTCAGTTCTTTATCTACGCTTGTTTTTGCTTGTTTGGTTTGCATGGCCAGCTGGTCTGCAAGCGTTGTTAACTCGGCATGGAGCATTTTAAGCTGCTTCTCGGCGGCTACTTTTGCCTTAGATGCTGCTTGCTTGACGTCCTCTCTTGTCTGTTTCCCACTTTTAGGAGCAGTCAGTATGCCTGCAACATAGCCGACGACACCTGCGAGAACAGCACCAACCGCAAATTTCTTTGTCGCGTTATTCTTCATGATTCTATTTGCCCTTTCGTTTACTGTTTTGTACTGCATGCACAATGTGCTGCAAAGATTTTATGAGCGATATTGGTCCTTTAACATCTTGGAAAAACTCAGTCACCTCTTCAGCCTTATCGGCAATGGATTCGGCTTTGTTCGTTATACGCTTCAGACTAGATAAAATCTGTATGCTCTTTATCAAGGCGACGATCGATAAAAGCAAGAACAAAGCGAGCATTATACTAAGAATAATAAGGAGTGCCTGTTCTGTTGTATTCATAATCACCAGTATATACCCCTTATCATTCCTGGGAAATGATCTTTTTCATATGGTTAAGCAGCGGCTCGCGAATATCCTCATTCTGCATTGCAAAGTCAACAACTGCCTTAACGTATTCGATCTTATTGCCCGTGTCGTAGAAGGTCCCGTCGGTGACTTCGTGGGCGTATACCTTATGCCCGTCAAGTGACATCCTCTCAAGTGAAGGCTGCATCGCAAATTCAATTCCTTCTGGTAGTATTTCCAAGTCTTGCCTTAGGTAGCTGAAAATTTCAGGCTGTAACACGTAGCCACTTACACTCGCCAAGTCAGAAGGTGAAGCTTCTTTCGACCCAGGCTTCTCTACCACTTTTTTTACAAGAACAAGCCCGTCTGCTGCTGGCTCCCCATCAACAAAACCATACCGCTCGTAATCTTCTTCCTGTTTGGCGCGCACGCATGTCAGTACAGAACCCCCGTGTTGATTGTGCACGGCAATGATTTGCTGAAAACGCGACGGCTCTGCAACCACAAAATCATCAGCAAACGCATAGACGAATGGTTCGTCGCCGATAAGGTGCGAGACATTGATGAGGGGCGTAGCGTTACCATATGGCCCTTTCTGGCGTACATAGACGAAGTTAGCTAGGTTTGATATTTTCTTCACCTCATCGAGCAGGTTTTGCTTACCACCCTGGCGCAAATTTGCGCCCAGCTCGGCACTAAGCGCATCGAAATGATCCTCTATGGGGCGTTTGCTATACCCCGTCACAATAATAATGTCTTCTATGCCTGCGCCAACGAGCTCTTCTACAATGTATTGAATAATTGGCTTGTCTACTAGGGGAAGCATCTCCTTGGGCATCGCCTTCGTTTGGGGCAGAAAACGAGTCCCGAAGCCAGCGGCGGCGATAACCGCTTTTCTAATCGGTTTGCTCATGATAGCTCCAGTAGTTCGCGTATTATCTGTTGCGCACGTTCAGGGTTTGCCTTCCCCATACTCTGTTTCATCACCTGCCCAACCAAATAACCAATTGCCTTCATTTCGCCAGACTTTATGTCTTCTACAGCCTGTTGATTTTCGTCCAAGACTTTCTGCACTATATTCTTCATTTCTTTGTTGTCTGACACTTGTATAAAGCCTTGTTCTGCGGCATATTTCTCAATATTTTCCGGTAATGCTGGGTGGGATAATAGCTCGCCTATAAGCAATTTGGCATTGGTTGAACTCAGCTTTTGTGCGCCTACTAGAAGGTACAACTCCTCGTAGAGCCCTGCACGCTCCTCTTCTCTTAAGATGCACTTGCTTGGATCTGCGTTACGAGTTGGAATTTCAATATTAACAAACCAGTTTGCAACCTGCCTTGCCTTCGAGGCATCTGCTTCATATGCACGCAACAGAGACAGATAGTTCACACTGTCATGGTCGACCTCTGAGAGCAACAAAATATCAGTCTGGCTTTTATCAAGCCCAAAACTAGCTAAAGTTTTTCGCCACTCATCTGGCATGGTTGGCAGGCTTGCTGCAACCTCGTTACAAAATGTCTCTTGGAGTACAACGGGGGGTACGTCCGGTTCAGGAAAATAGCGGTAATCGTGTGATTCTTCTTTGCTGCGCTGGCTCGTTGTTTTTTGCTTGGCATCGTCCCAACCAAGTGTTTCCTGAATGACAGACTCACCTTTCTCTAGGAGTTCTATTTGTCGCTTAATCTCATAATCAACAGCTTTTTCTATACTTCGGAAAGAATTAAGATTTTTTGTTTCTGTGCGTGTGCCTAGTGTTTCGCATTTACTCACAGATACATTTACGTCAAGTCTCATATTCCCATAAAACAAGTTGCAGTCCGAGACATCTGCATATTTCATCCGCAGATACAGCTCTTGTGCGTATGCCTTGGCTTCTTTTGACGAATGCATGTCGGGTTCAGACACAATCTCTAAGAGTGGGGTCCCCGCCCGATTGAGATCAACCAGACTATATGCGGCACCGACGGGATGTGTGTTCTTGCCGGCATCTTCCTCTAGGTGTGCCCTGGTGATGCCGACTGCCTTTTTTTCTCCATCAATATCTATCTCAATTGAACCACCTAGAATAATCGGTTGATCAAACTGAGTTATTTGGTAACCCTTAGGCAAATCTGGATAGAAGTAATGTTTGCGATCAAATTTGCTAAACAGTTGGGGTTTGGTGCCAAGTGCATAGGCAGCCCGCACTGCAAGCTCAACAGCTCGCTGGTTAAGTACCGGTAAGCTCCCTGGCATACCTAGACATATATGCGAGATAAGGGTGTTCACCGGAGCAAGGCGGGCATCGTTATCTACACCAGCAAATAACTTTGTTTTGGTATTAAGTTGAACGTGGCACTCTATGCCAATTGTAGCGCTATACTTATTTCGAGTTTCACTGCTTATCATGCAAAGCTCCTAGATCACGCAGCGCCTGCCGAACGCCAACGAGAGATTTCTTAACGTCAGCCTCGCGCAGCCGCGGAACAGCTTCATTCAAAAGTTTCTTGGCCAAATTGTGCGCAAACCATACTGCGTCATTGTCGGTCAGCTCATGTTGCGCCTGCACTAAACGCTCCCCCATACTCTTGCCTTTTAAGCGCTTCTTCTTCAAGGCATCATCGAGCAACTTGTCGGCGTTTATGACAGCGAGCGGCCAGGTGTCTTTGCTTGAGCAAAACTTCTGCAACTCTATCCACTGCTCTTTGAATTTACTAACATTCAACTTTTTGCCACGTCGCATTCGTAATCTCATGACAAGACCCCTTCTACAGCGCGAGCCAACGAAATTAAATCGCGATCATGTTTCTGTGGAGCACTCAGCTGCAGTCCAACCGGCAACCCGTCAGACATACCTGCAGGAATACTAATTGCTGGTGCGCCGACCAAGCTGAAGCCCACGGTCATTATATCCGACAGGTACATCTTTAATGGATCGGAGGTGTTTTCTCCTATACGGAAGGCGGTCGTAGGAGCAACTGGTCCAGCCAAATAGTCTACCTCTTGAAATACCTTATTGAATTCATTGATTAGTTTCGTACGAACGGTTTGCGCCTTACGGTAGTACGCATCGTAATAGCCGCTGCTCAAAACGTAGGTGCCAATCATAATACGTCGCTTTGCCTCCTTGCCAAAACCTTTTGTACGAGACAGCTTATAGGAATCCTCGAGAGACATCGCCGATTGATCGCTATATCCATACCGCTGGCCATCATAACGACTTAAATTGCTACTTATTTCTGCCGGAACAACCACATAGTAGACTGCCAGCGCCAAAGGTAAACTTGGTATACTTATTTCCTTAATTGTTGCCCCCGCCGCCTTCATCTTTTCCACTGCTTGAGTTATTTGCTTTTTAACACCTTGATCTACACCCTCTCCCATGTATTCACCGATGAGTCCGATTGTTTTTCCATTCAGTGAAAAATCATCTGCAGTTATTTCATAGCTCTTTTCATCACGCTGGATGGTTGTGCTGTCAAGACTATCCTGGCCAGCAATGACATCAACAACAAGCCCCAGATCAGCACTTGTTCGCGACAATACGCCAACCGTGTCCGTACTACTTGCCATCGCTATAACACCCGACCGAGAGATTAGACCGTACGTTGGCTTGTAGCCGATGCAGCCAGAGTAGCTTGCAGGCTGGCGGCTTGAGCCCCCCGTATCTGTTCCGAGCGCAAAAGGGACCATACCTAGCACAACCGCTACTGCGGAGCCGCCCGAAGAGCCACCAGGTACACGCGTTTTGTCATGAGGATTTAGGGTTGTAAAGAAATCACTATTCTCCGTACTACCACCATGCCCAAATGCATCAAGATTCGCTTTCGCAACACAGATTGCCCCCTCTGCTTCCAACCGTTCAATAGCCGTCGATTGATATGGCGCATCAAAACCTTTTAGTATGTTGCTTGCCGCAGTGGTGTCGGCACCAAAAACTAAAAAGTTGTCTTTTGCTATAAACGGCACACCAGCAAGCCTTCCTACATGCTCACCTTGCTTAATCTGTGCGTCAATCGTTGCTGCCCGCTCAAGTGCCCGTTCGGCTGTTTTGGCGATCACAGCCTTAAATGCTTGGTATTCGTCAATCCGTCGTAAAGCTTCCTCAACATTTGCAGTCGCCGTGGTTTTTCCAGAATGCACATCACGTGCTATTTGCGCGAGACTCTGCCAAGATTTCATCTACAATACCCGCTGCACTTTAATAGAGTTGTCTTTACGGGCAGGAACGTTCTTTAAAAGCAGCTCTTGCGAAACTCCATAGTCTATCTCTTCATCTGGCCGCATAATATTCGTAAGTCCTGTTACTTGCGATGTGGGCTCTAACCCTTCAGTATCCACAGCACTCAATTGTTCTACGTAATTGAGGATTTCACTCAGCTCTTTTGTGTATTGCTCTATTTCGTCGTCAGAGATATCGAGTTTTGCAAGAGCTGCCAATCTTAATACATCATCACGTGTGAGGTCTGCCATTTGGTCTCAAGTATATAAGATTAGCCGGTTAAGATCCAGCGCGTGACCATTTCTTTTGCTTTTCGATATTCAGATTCACTGTACTGCATATTGGCAATACAGAACTGTTTGCCTTTCATATTTGTGCAAAACATACTGTCCTGCATATCCCCTGTATCATGCATGAAATAACAATTGGTTAATAAGCCAGACCAAGAGACTCCAAAGCAATTCGTTAACTCACCACTGTCTTCTATGCGGATGCAAAAAGTAGAACCACCAGACCGTTGGCCAGCTGCAATAAATTCACTATTGAAAACACCGTCAGAAAACAATACATTTTTGCTTTTGTGAATATCTTGCGAGCGAAAAACATTTTCTGAACCATTTATATTATCCGACTCGCCAATGTTTATGGACTCTTTGTGTTTTTCTGTGGTGGTGTAATTAATCTCGTTCCATGCGCCAAGAATACTCTCCATGTCGTTGAGAGCGCGTTTTGGGCGAAGGTAATCTGTTTCTGCACTCGCGCCAGCGATCTCTGCACCTCTGGCGTTCTCCATTTTCATAAACTTTGTTGGGTTTGTAGATTGTGACCAGGTGATGCTGCCATCCAATGCGTCAACAACCTGCTGTGGCAGCTTTACATCAAAGGTGAATTTCTGCATAAATTGTTCCAGGGTAAGCGGGTTCTTATAGCCAAACACTTGGCCTACAATTTTATCAAGTAATAGCTGCGCTTCTCTGCTAGTCATTCGCTTTCTCCCTTCGTTTCCGCAGCCGCAAACGGCTTGAGGAGTGATCTTTTAATAACTCACGAATATCCGGACTATCCTCAACAGGTGATCCTTGCATGATTTTGGGATCATTATTAACATGTCCCTGCTGTATTGGCGCACCAAATTCTTTCGCATCCGATATACCTCTTTGCTGGATATGAGTACTCTCTACAAATTTCTCTGGCAACAAAGCCTTCAGCTCTGGGGTCTTTTGGGTAGCTTGCGCACCCTGTTTTGGTGCATCGACCGTTCTTACTTTTAGACAAGGCATGATCTGACCGTTGGACATCAACCTCACAAGGCATTGCCTTGGATGCAGCTCAGTCATAATTTTCACCTTGATGTCAGTCTCTTTCACGCCCTTTGCATGCTCGGACTCTATAAGCTCTTTTGGCAACTCAATATTCAGGTTACCCTCGAGCGCACGCGCATCCTCCTCTGACACCTTGAACGTATAGTAGTTAAAGACGTTAGCGAATATTGCATCCTGTAGGTCTTTATCAACTTGCCCAAAGTATTGTTGTGTCAATATAACCGTGAGGTTAAACTTTCGAGCTTCAGCAAGTATTTGAGCGATGGTTGGGTTTTGGACCACCGACACTTCATCAATAATCAAAATGACTTTCTGGCCAAAGGCGTGCGCCTGAGCAAGCAAAAATATCTGCTGAATGAGCAGACCCGCAACCGTTTTAACAACTTTGTCACCCATGCTCACTTTATTCAAAGAAAACACAGTAAGAAAATTATCCTGCACTGTCTTTGCAAGAGAAACTTCACTCTCGCCAACTAATGACGGTTGGAGCTGCATCTCATCCACCATTGCAACGAGTGGCATTATGGTTTCGCTATAATACTGTGTTCTAAGCTCGTTAAAATTTGCGCCAAAGAAATTAAACACATTCACAGGAATGAACCCTTGGACATGGGTCATGATTTGATTTCTGTACTCTACGTCAGTAAGAAAGCGTTTAAGATTTTCGAGCGACATTGCTTGTGCAGTCATAAGAACAAACAGGGTGAAACGGAGTAGCCGATCTAACCGGGGGTTGAACTGATCGGCTAGTATAGATTTAAAAAGTGTCGCGGTTAATTCTGTAGCTGCCGTCAAATCTGTTCCGGCCCCGGGGAATAAGTCAGTACTATCTTGTTTCCCGAAAGTAACAACCTGGCTGTCGGCAATATGGTTAAAGTCTTCGGCCATTGATGCGTGTGGGTCAATTACAATAACACGGTAGTTCATTTTTAGAGCGGTCTGCGACAGTCGGTCTACCAGCAGACTAATGAGCTTCGATTTACCGCTTCCGCTGGCCCCAACAATAAAGGAATGCTTGTCAAACTCATAGCTTGTTATATTTAAAAAGTAGTTGTGCGAAAAATACGGAAACGTATCCACTTCAAAAAGCGCATTCATGTTTTCACTTGAGAGCATGTGTAGTGACTTCTCTATGTTTAGATATTTGGGTAGCGTTTTGTGCAGATATTTCGTGTTATTTTTAAAGTCGATTGCCAAAAGGCGTGCCGGGAAATTTGTTAGAACCTTCGTTGCCTTCGACCATTGCTTTGCACTATCTTGGTAATAAAAATAACCGCGCGTTAAAGCATTTTGAATGTTGACTGCCCGAATTTTAAACACCACAATTTGTAAATGTTTTGATTTTTTAACAGCGTACTTTTCTTTCATGTCGAGCCAGTTACCCCCAGTGACAAACTGGATGAAACGTTCACGGCGTTCTGTTACAGGAAGCTGAACCTCAGGTGTATCCACTGGCCTCAGCACAAACCCATTGATATTATTTGAGAGATTTTCTAAATTTTTGTTACTACGAATAAAATAACGAATAACGTTGTCGTGACAAGTTCCAATAATCTCAAACTTACTTAGTGGCGCAAACTGACAGATTGCTCTATAAAGGGTCCGCCAATTATCTTGGGTTAGGCTATCACTTAAAAGATATACTTCGAACAAATATTGCATATTTTACCTCGTCAAATTGTAATGCTTATCCGCTCTTCTTACAAGAAGGGTAATTGACAATAGTCATAAGCGGAGTACGATGAAATTAGCGAAATAAACCATAGTTTCTGGGAAGATCTCACATGGCCATGCCGGAATCAACAGCGGAAGCACAAAGTCAATCTCCTTGGGAGATTGAACCAATTCCTCTGTCTCCACATGAACAGCAACAACTCGCTTTTGTGAGCTTACCAGAGTATCAGGTGCGCGTTTTGCGCCGTACTACGCACAAAGACCTCGGCGAAACAGCCTACGCACGTTTTGTACAAGAGGTGGTCCGTTTTGATGATG
>DAISWP010000014.1:0-15629 GCA_036826335.1 Candidatus Saccharimonadota bacterium
ACGTTTTAGTTTTGTGGCTGCTATAAGCGTTGACCCCGACCCGCAAAACGGCTCAACTACAAGATCTCCGCGCTTCGTTAGCACCTTTATATATGGCACCAGTATTTCTATTGGCTTAGTGCCGAATATCACGCCTTGCCCTGAGCTTTTCTCGTCACTAGCTTGGTATTCTATAAAGTCAGTTGGCTGATACTTTTTGCCACCTTTATAGCCCTCCCAATGTGGCTTGCCCGCAATGGCATACAAGGCTGTTTCGTACTCTTCTTGCAAACCATCAGGTTCTTCGTCGTGGTTATAGGGCACCGTGCCACTACCACCAACCATCGCTATATCGTGCTTACTAAAGAACTTATATTTGGCGCTGAAGCCTTGGTGCCTATTGGGTAGATGCCAAACAATCATGTTTTTTACCTTCCAATACTTTTCCATCTCCGCCCACATCGCACGGATGTTTTTCCAATTCTCATAGGAGATGATGCTGAAGTCTGGCTTAGCATGCTTCGCTACATTTGCCATCCATAGCTCAATGAAGTTATCGGACAGTACATCAGTTTCTAGATATCTACGGTTTCGCTTCGCACCAAAACCTGTTGTTGGCTTACCACCACGCTTAGCGTGTATGTAATCCAAAATATAGGGTTCGTCTGTCAGGCACATATCCGCAAGCTCACCGTTCATGAGTTTATCGAAGTCTTCAGATACGGTGCTGTCACCAACCATAAGACGCGAATCACCCAATTTGTAAACATCACCTTTTTTGGCTTTTACGGACTTGATATCGAGCTTCTTCAGCTCTTTATCTAGGTCAAAATTCTCAGGTACCACATCATCAAGATCGAAGATGGTATCCATTTCTTCACTACTGAAGCCAATATCTGCCAAAAGGGTTTCGTCGAATTGCGATAGTAATTCCCAATCCCATTCCCCTTGGTTACGGTTAAGACGCAAGCACAGCTCTTTTTCGCGCTCAATGTCCGGTATATCTATATAGACGACTGGCACCTCGTTAAAACCAAGATCTTTAGCGACTTTTAACCTGAAATGGCCACCAATCACTATATTTTTACGGCCTTTGGCTCCGTTCGCCAAAATTGGGTCGACTAAACCAAAGCTTTTGATGCTATCCTTCAGCTGCTCGGTGGCTTCATCGCTCCATTTGCGAGGGTTATGTTCAGCTGGCTTAAGCTCACTGATCTTTACTTGTAGAATTGTTATATTACCCATAAACGTAGTTCCTTCCTTAATTAATTTGCGTTTACAGGTTTAATTAAAAAGAGTCCGGCCGATTTACGGTAGGACTCTTAAGGGTCTCTACTACTGTTACTAGAGTGCTAATATGCCATTCAATGCGATGCCTTCGGTTCGGACAAGGGTATAGTCGAGTTCATAACCTTCTTGCTTAAGCTTGTACTTCAAATCTTTAAACGCCTTTATGCGATCGCCAGCACCAATGTGGCTTTCAATGTCTTCGTAAAGCACAACTTCTGACATGGTCATTAGAAGCTTGTGTAGAAATCTGCCTGTACGCGACGTGCGGGAATGAAGCTTAAAAATAGTTTTATCACCAAGCACAAAATAGCCATGCGGATCAACCATGGCATTAAGATACCTATCGCGACGCTCATGCTGTTTCGCTGGGGGCACTACATATATAAGTGGCTTCCAATTCATGGCAAATAGCAACGGCTTTATGAAGCTTGCTAGAGCTGACGCTAGAGCTTCCATGGTCTTTTTGAAATACACACTAATCATTTTTAACGATCGACGCAATGGTGTTACATATGCATCGATTACTTGTTGTGCGGTTTTTTGGATTGCGCTTAGCGATTCAAAAATAGGCGACATATCGGGAATAATTGGCATTACTAAGGCAACTTGAAGCTGACTCGGCAGGGCTGTGGCTTCGTTAGGAGTGCCCATTATTTACTATGCCTTCCTGCTGACCAAGCAGTAATTAGCTGTTATTTTATCGCCTTTTTCTCTATTGTTTTGCCACTGTAGTGCTTGTAAATTACTAATAATATCCGTTCCGCCACGTGCAACAGGGTTGATATGATCAATCTCCCAGCCATTACCATTTTCTACAGTTTTTCCATACTCGTTCCAGGCAATTAATGCACCACAGCTATCCATTCGCATAATGCTGGGGTCAAAACCACTTGCTGGGCTGGCTTTTTGCCAAACAGCTAGTTTATCTACATCTGAAAACCCGCGTCCGCTAGTTGTTGTGCCGTGGTTCCGGGCAAAGGGTAAGTTAGGGTACATGGCTAACCTCGCTTGCCGACTTTCGCTGGTTTAGCGACGGTCTCTTTTACTGTTGTATTTGGGTGTACCTTAGCGTAGCTTGGTTTGACGTACTGTCCAGACTTTGCGCTTCGGTACTTTGGTGTTGGTTGTGTTGCCATTATGGCCTCCTTCTCCTCACGGATACCCTCCGAAGGGATTAATTGTTATAAGTGTTTGTTTCCGGTGTCTCTCATCTGAAACAGATCACTATACAAAGATTCTAGCACTTGTTGTATACCCCGTCAATAGAAGTTGAACCGTACAATAGCTTATGCTATACTCATAAGTAATATGCACCCTATTCAACAGAAGCTATTACAGCTATCGAAGATTCGGGATTTATCCAAACTGAGCTACAGAGAGATCGGTCGACAATTGTCCGAAGATTCTGATGTTAATGCGCGGGTACATCCCCAAAACGTTAAGTACCATTTTGATCAACTGATTAAGGACGGTGCGATTAAAGAATCCGATCGACCAGTCGCCCGTACGCAACAAGTAAGAAATGCCGCAAATAACGTGATCATGGATCTTGTGCGCGTACCGATTGTTGGAAGTGCGAATTGTGGACCAGCAACTATTTTCGCAGACGAAAAAGTTGAAGGTTATCTTGAAGTATCACCTTTACTACTAAGAGTGAAAAACTATAACGATCTATACGCTCTCAGGGCAAGTGGCGATTCTATGAATAATACTCAAGTTATGGGTAAGCCAATTAATAATGGTGATTTTGTTATAGTCGATCGGTCAAAGATCACACCTAGAGACGGTGAACGTGTGGTAGTTGTGCGAGACAACGTCGCTAACATTAAGCAGATATTTTTTGACCACGATGAAGAAGTCATAGTGTTACGCTCGGAGTCAACGAACGATTATAGCCCAATATATGTTAGCCCGAATGATGATTGGGACGGCTTGATAAGCGGGACTGTCATACAGGTCATCAAGGACCGAGCGCTACCACAGTAATTGCTTATACTACTCATGCTTTGAGTAGTAGTTAACTACGCCTATAATCGGTTACATAATGTTTGATGATTTAGAGCAAATAGTTGATCGGAAATTTTGGAACGTTATTAACGATTTGCGTATTCATGCTACTAAAAAACAAAGAAAGTTATTTCTTGAAGATCTTGCAGTCAAGTTAAAACAACACGAATACTTCCCGAGCATACCGCTAACGGTAAAAGAAGCTGACAAAGGTCATGGCGTCGCACGCCAGATCCCGATTTTCACCCTAGAAGACTATAGCGTTTTCTATTATTGTGTCCGCAGGCTAGAACATGTCTTAGCTAAAAATCGGATACAAGGCACATATGGTGGCTGGTCTATGGGTGGAAAGATGCGTAAGCTTGAAAACATCGAAGAGCCAGCTGATGAATATCCGCTAACTTACTCATATAATCCTGCTGCTTGGGCTAAATACTACGGTGATTTCAACAGTAGAGTATACGGAAAGATTAAAGAGCTACAGGAAGCAGGTTTGCAAAATTATATAGTGTACGAAATAGACATCGCCAACTACTACGATAATATCCAACTAGCAATTTTAGAAAATAAAATACGTCGAGATGCTGATTACTCTGAATCGGGAGTTCTTGATCTACTAATGTATTTTCTTGGTTACAGCAACAGGCTAGTAACCCAGTACCAGAAACGAAGCGTTGGCATACCTCAGGACGCTTTTGGAGACTGTTCCCGCTTGCTCGCTAACTACTACCTGCAGGATTATGACCTTTACATGAGTGAGCTGGCTAAACAATACGATGCTACATATTTGCGTTATGCCGATGATCAAATTTTATTCGTACCTGATGATGAGAATGGCCGTGCATTGATACAGATGGCTTCACGAAGGCTTGCTCGCCTTGGTTTGAATATAAACCAGAAGAAAGTTGTGCGTCGGACACTGGACGAACTATATACTTACCGATCATTTGCTATTAACGATCTTTTTAAAGCAGCAGGGTCAAATAAGGATAAAACTATCGTCAATGAATTTGCCAAGCAAACTTTTACAGCGATCGATACTGATAGTAGTTGCCTTAGAGATAGGGGGTACCCACTCATTAAGCGATTGATTACTGCAGACTACAATTTACTCACCGTATCTCGCAGGGCAAGGCTAATGAATTATATATTCGATAAAGAGTTTGTCATGGGCAGTAGAGCATACAGCCTGACAGCGGCGTACTTAAAAATGAGAAATACAGAAAAGTCCGATTATATAACCCTATTAGAAGAGTTAAGCGCTGAGTCGAAGCACTCCGCTTTTCACTATGAAGTTCTGGCATTCTATAGACAGCAAGGTCTTGAAACTGAAAAGCTCGAAGACAGAATAGCGGAACTACGAAAAGATATTTACGATATAACCTAGGCTTTTGTTTTCTTCTCAGCTTCAATGACATCAATAAGGCTTGGATTGTCCTTACGCAGGATCATATACGGACCGTTCGGGATTTGGCGTGCTTTAATCTTGCCGTTACGAATCAATTTGCGAATAGTTTGGGTATGTAAGTCCGTTTTCCATGATAAAGCAGAGTCAGTTATACATTTTTTATGATCCCAATCACCACAAAGCGAGCCTGGGATCTTCTTTTTATTGACAGCATCTTGGCAATTCATACACTTAAATCCCCATTTGTCGTACCAACCATCCCCCTCGTGTACGCTACGACCACACAGGGAACAATTACGGCCTCTGCCTTCAAGTGCATAACCATTTGGTTCTTTCTCAAGTCGTTGCTTGCGTTGACGCTCTTCCATATCCATTTCAACTAAAATGTCCATAAAATTGACCAGATTGATAGCAGCCTCCCTGTATTCCGCGTCGGTTTCGTACTTGATACCATCTTTTTCGAAGGCTTCCTTGAACCCTTTGAGCGATTTATCTGAAATGTCATGATGTAGCATCTTTTTTCTCCTTAATCTTCTTTTCTTGATAGATATCGTATATAAGTTCAGCAAGTGCCATAGCATCCCGCTTAATCAGTTTTTCGCGTGTTAGTTTATGCGATTTTTGTTTTGGTTTCTTAGATTCGTATGCCATATAACACCTCCTTTATCCAATAAAAATGAGACACTTCTACTATAGGCGTATTGTGTCTCATTTGTCTCGTTTAACCCCTGTTAAGTGTTCCGTGACCTGTATGGGGAGCCATAAAAATTGCGCCAGCTTTAGCTGGTGCTTTTTTTATAGTCTTTGGAGAGGATTTGAAGCTAAGACGCGCCAACTTGTTGGCGCACGTCGAAGGTTCGGTCGTTTAGTGCTCTCGCAGGAACTTGCTCCGAGAAAGCACGCAGACGTGCGTTATCCTTTCCCCGGAGTCAATGCAAGATACTCGAAGCAAAGTCCAGTAAGCATTCACGCTACTGGGCTTTTGTATTTTGTAAGCTATACTTGAATTATGAATGAAAAAGGTAAAAAGATTCTTGAACAGATAAGATATGCGACTATATCAACTGTTGATGAAAATGGTGCACCATGGGCCGCCCCAGTCTGGTATGTATTTGATGACAACTTTGATATCTATTGGTGGTCACCGCTTGAAACTCAACATTCAAAAAACATCAGCGCCAATCCGAATATATACGTAACTATCTTCGACTCTACGTTGCCAGAGGGTGAAGGCGTTGGTTTGTATCTTCGGGCGCAGGCGAGCGTGATCTCAGATGAAGAACTTAGCCCTGCGATTGAGCGCTACAACAACTCTACCAATGTATTTAAGCTCGATCGAGACAATTGTACTGGAAGTGCTCCAACAAGAATCTATAAAGCGGTTACAAAAGAAGGCTGGACAAACGATGGGGTGGCCAAAGACGGTTTCTATATCGACAAGAGGGTTTCTCTATGACACCCTTTGAAACATGGAGAGACCCAGCAACCGGTGTAGAGTTTTCTTTTAGTCACTCAGACGAGAGCTTCACCACTGGCGTGATGTACCTACCGCCTCACTCTGAGTTACCAAAACACAACCGACCAAAAGCCTTTGAAAACCTCAAACAAATTGCTGGCAAATGTCAGATGACAATATTCGACCTTGATGGAGAGGAGCCCTTTGATAAAGTTCTTAATCCAGGCGACACTCTACGAATGGAGAAAGGTCAGTTCCACATTCATGCCAACCCCTTTGATGAGAAGTCCTATACGTTATTCAAAGCTGAGGGTGATATTACTGAAGTCATGAAAGTACTTCGAGAGAACTTTCAAAGGATTGGTTGATGAAATTACTTCTTACATCAGCAGGAATAACAAACCAAAGCATTGCTAAAGCGCTCGAGGAATTGTGTAGCAAGTCAGCAGAAGATGTTAAAGTCGGCTTCATTACAACTGCTGCAAACGTGGAGGAAGGCAATAAAGACTGGTATATAAATCAGTTCACTAACCTTCACAAATACGGCTTCGGCTGGGTAGATGTTGTTGACCCAAGTGCCGCAGACGTTAAATGGCAAAAGCGGCTCAAAGACGTTGACGTTGTGTTTGTTAGTGGCGGTAATACATTCCATTTGCTTAACCAGTATCGTAAAACTGGCTTTGAAGGTTGGTTACGTGAGAATCTTGAGTCTAAAGTGTACGTCGGTGTAAGTGCTGGTACTATCATAACGACTCAATCACTTGATGTTTGCACAATTGAGCCTCGTGATCCTAATCTGCCGGGGCTTGATGATATAAGTGGGATGAATCTTGTTGATTTTGAAGTTGAGCCACATTGTGATGAGGCTCGCTTTGCGACCGTTGCGGCCTACGCCACAGAACACGGCAAGCCGGTCTATGCCATTGACGACCAGACAGCAATTCAAATAATTGATGGCAAGGTCGACGTTATTTCCGAGGGTAAGTGGCAACTCTGTAAGCCTAGCTAGGAATCAGTTCCAAGCGAATCGGAGCAGAATGAGCTGAAAGTCTAGCTTTGCCGCCAATTGGTAGGCTAAGGGTTGGCGTGGTGTGACCAAAGTCAATCCCCGTAACCACTGGTATGTCGCCAAGCCGCTTTGAATCCAGAATACTCTGAAGGAGTGGTGCAGTAACTCGGCTGCTAGGTTGAAAGCGCCCTACTAACAGACCCTGTATGTTCTGGCGAACGCCCGGCAATTGTAAGACTGATTCTAAGCGCCGGGAAAACTCCCGAGCAGTGTACTTGCCAGCTTCATCATCATCTTCGGCCAATAGAATAAAATGCTGATCAAACTTTGGTTGATATTCTGTGCCTTGTAACAGATAGAATGTACCGAGATTACCACCAAGCAAGATGCCTTTAGCCTCACCAGGCTGCAGTACTTGCCACGGCTTAGTCGCAAAGCGTTTTCTGGAACGCACACCCCATTGTTGGCTGCGTTTTAGCTGAATCGGCTCCACTTGAGTGAGGACAGCTTGCAAATTATCTAACGTATATTGCCACGAAACCATTCTGCCTAAAGTACTAAAATTTGGGCCAAGGTAGCCGACCACACCTGTTTTAGCGTACATCGCATTGTGTAACACGGTGATATCAGAATAGCCAACTAATGGTTTGGGGTTAGCTCTTACCGTATTCCAGTCAATAAGAGGAAGGATTTCGTTGGCCGACCAGCCACCTGTAAGCGCCATGACAACTTTTACACTTTTGTCAGCAAACGCCTCATTAAAGTCTGCAGCCCGGTCTTCCGCTCTAGCGGTACCCAAATGAAATTGCGTGCCTAAATGATTACCGAACGTTACTTTGTAGCCAAGATTTTCTAAGCGCTGCTTGGCACGCTCATCAGAAGGAGCCAACTTTTTAGCTTGCTTACCGAAAGATGGGGCAATAACTCGGATTTCGTCACCAGACTTTAGTGGGAGCATATTGTGTCCAGTATAACAGGCTCAACAGCGAGTGAGCCGTAACGCTTGAATTGCTCGGCTTCATCTTTGTCGAGGAATGTTAGGTCAGTCTCGTTCATGCCCTCCCGAAAGGGCAAGCGAACAATTAATGGCTTAAGACCCAGCTCTTGCTCGACTTTTTCGATTGCCGGATAAACCACTCCTTCCCGGAACATAGCAAGATCACCGTTATTGGCATTAGGTCCTCCATGAAAGTCTTCAAATAATACGCCAAACATACTGACAAGTCCCATCATGGCAGGGTAGTAGCAGGAGGCCAGATTGCCTTCTATATAGCCAAAGCGAGGAGCCTGTAACTTATACCACTCTGCCATATCAAATGAATATGATGCCTCCTCTGGTATACCGTCTTGAGCAAATACCAAATCACGGATACCCTTCTGGTAGTCAGCTGATGAATAGCCAAACGTGGTCTCTAGTTGGCCAACACCCCCAATGCGTTTCTCGGGGTCAACTACCCACGAGCGGGTCTTCTGTCCTTTTTGCCACTGAATTGGCGGACGAACAGTCTCGACTTTCTCGGGGTTGCGGGTCGTAAAGCGATCTGCCAGGTACGATGCCCAAAATGGAGCAAAGCCAGCTTGATCAGCAAGTTCGGCATACATCCTGTCTTCGCCAGTCGCTCGCGGTACATAGCGAGCTAAAATAGCTGGTGCTTTAAAGTGCGTCGGGAAATCTTCGGGCAGAATGCCACCAAGATATGCGCTAACCCGCTCCTGTAGGGCTTTATCCTGTTTTCTTTCTTGTAATATATCCGCTGCCGCTTCGGCAGGGGTGTAAATATCTTTCACAATAACTCTCCTAAAATTTATGCAATAACTAAAAAACGCCAGTGTCGTGCTGGCGTATGCGTTCTTAGTTAAAAGTCTAGCTACTCAGCACGAACTGGCGACATATGTACGTGGTGCTGACTGATGGTTTTAAGTGCGGCTTCGTAGCCACTACAGCCATTTTTAATCCATTCGCTAATGCGAGCAACCGTGCGGCTGCTCAGCTTGGTTTTTGCGACAACTTCAGTATAGGTGCTGCCGGCCTGTAGCATCCGGGCTGCTTCTAAGCGGGAGCTAATCTCTACAATCTCTTTCTCGGTCATAACATCGCGTAGGAAATTCTGCATAGTTTGAATATCATCAATAATAAGCAGGACTTCAGCGAACTGCTGAGCCATAGGAGAGCCCCAAACTTTGGTGACATTATTCATAATCCAAACACTTTACCAAAGTAAAGCGTTTTTGTCAACAACTTTCTTGTGACGGTCGAGTTTGTTGCGCTTCCTATCACCGATTAACACTATCTCAACGGTACGAAGTGCGCCTAATAGGAGGGGGGGGCTAAAACTTCACAAATACCCCATCATGTGAGAAGGTTTTATATATGACAGACAATACCGCTCATGGAAATTCCGACCGAAACCAAGTTGCGACTTTAGTTGAAAGTCTTTTTGAGGGCGTTGCATACAAGGAAAACGGACCGGTTTACCGCGAGGGAGAGAGCAGTCGTGAGAAAAGCGCCACTCTAGTGGTGGGGAGGGGCCGCATGAAAGGACTTCCACTAATTATTGCTAGCGTTGAGCAAGTAGTGAAAGTACCGCCATCCAGTGATGTTATCGTTGACGTTAGGTATCTCTTGTCCGATACTACGCGCGTGGATCAATGCGTAACCTATACACTTCCTGCCGAGGCTGCAGATGCAACGGTTGACCAAAGAGTATATTTTGGTGACACATGGGGCAGGGAAATACCATACGAGCCATTCGTGGATACACCAGTCGAGCCCCTTGAAATGATGCGACTTATTATTGAAGAAGTACGAGCAGCTAGGGCTGGTAGTTAAATATAGGCATCAAGAATTGAGAAGCTGAGCCAGAGTCAGCCGCGAGAATAGTAAACACCCAGAACAGCACTAGATATGCATACTAGAGTTGTCGATTGAATGCACGCAGATGATTTTCAGAGCCACTACGAAGCGACTCTAGTGCTGCTATGACGTCTTGGTCTGTTGCCGTTGCAAGCTGGGCACTAATGTCTGCTATATCTTTTTCTTCAATCGCAACGCCAGCCCTATAGGCTTCAGATGCGTTCTTGTTGCCCTGTTCGATTAATTGGTTATACAGGGTCTGTAGATCTTTGTCCTTGAAAACTCCGATTTCGTTCGAACGTGGGTCTGTGATATTACGAGCCTGCAAAAGAGTAAGTATTCGCCCCTGATGGGTTGATTCGCTCTGGAGTATGTTGCCAAATACATTTGCTCCGTATTTTTGATACATCACTGAATATACATCATGCGCTAGTTTTTCTTCTTCGATAAGGTATAGCAGTTGCTCCTCGGTCGATCTAGCGGCTACAGTCGGCGTGGTTTGTGCACCAGTAGCTGGATTTTGATTAGTGCCTGCGCTTGATGCAGCCGTCGGCACTTGGTCTTTCTCGGAATTGTTATTGAGGGCAAAATAGCCACCAACACCCACTAGGGCCAACACACCTATACTCGCGACCGTGAGTATTTTTGAATTAACTTTTTTCATATCATGCACCTCCGTATTATTTTGCTAATGCTGCTTCAAATTTTGACCTATCAAAGCCAAGTATTTTCTCTACTTTTCCATCATCGTATTCGACAGTGCTAAACGGAACACCCATTTGGCCACTGAGGTTTACCATGTTTTGTGCTGCGATTGGGTTTTGGTCAACCATGTAGTTTGTAAACTTTATCGATTTAGACTCAAGCCAGTTTTTTAACATAACGCAATATGGGCATGTTGTCGTGCTATATACAGTAATCTTCATGACTTCTCCTTTTTACAATGCTTGCATAGGCCACTGATCGTTAATCGCCCAGAAATATGACAATCATAAATGGACGATTCAAGAATTGGAGTAACCTTATCTTTTACATCCGTGTCGCGGAGCATCCCACAATTGGTGCACAAAAAGTGATCATGCGGCACTACATTTGTGTCATAACGCATTGCTCCATTGTGTGATTGTGGCGCTAGAGCAATCGTGCCCCGCTGTGCAAGCCGGGCGGTCGCTCGATGAACAGTCGTTGCGCTTAAATCGGGATAGATCTTGCGCAATTCGCTCAGAAGCTCGTTGTTCGTGGCGTGCCCCATTGAGGCAAGCGCCCCTTCGATGGCTTGGCAGTATTTAGTTTGTCGCAGGGAAGTAGCAATATTGCTCATGGGGTTCATTATATGCCTAATCCTTGCTAATGTAAACCGTTTACATTAATATATAGCTACTATATTGAAAAGGAGCTACTATGGATCGAATTATTATTGATGTGCGTGAACCACTTGAATATAGAATGGGCCACGTTAAAGGAGCGATAAATATACCACCATCGCAGATGATGGCAGGGGCGAAACAGCTTGATGGCGTGCCAAAAGATACGGAGCTCGTACTGTACTGTGTGTCTGGCAGCCGCTCGAACGCCTCTATGCATTACCTAAAGCAACAAGGCTTTACAAACCTAGTGAACGGGATCAACAAAGCACACGTCAAAGCCAAATATCTGTAGAGATATTTACATATAACTATAGTTAGATCGTAGTTATGAGCTTCTCTATTGTTATGGGCCAGACATTGACAATTCTACTATTTTGTGCTATTATTATATCATGACCAGTCCGGATTCTTATGTTTATTCACCTCCTTTTATTGCTGGAGAATTTTCCCAGATGAAACGTGGTGAAGTGACACTGCATGTACCCCTTAGGGATGGCGTTATACAGGTGGGTACCGATGCAATCAACGACGTGGGGGAGATATCAGTTAGGAAACGTTGGAGAAGCGTTACTGTGCGTAATGCAGACGGCTCACCCTTGCAAGCTGAGGTTCTTGACGAAGCTTCCTCCCATGAAGCTGTAGACGAATCAGCAAGGTACAAGCGTACCCCCGTATTGCGGGAGCCGGTCACTGAAATTAAATTCAAGCGGGGCACAGACCCACTTGGTACAAAATATTGGTTCGCAGACGGCGAGGGCGTAAATGTCTCCGATAGAGATGCAATCACTAGGTTTGCAAGAGTGGTTGGCAAGTTTGCGGTCACTAAACAAGGCGGGAAGATTACGACTAGACGTTAATGCGATCCACCGATCACATTAACGTTTTATATCGCACCCACAACCCCTAGCCAGAGACTCCTCCTATGTCAGCCCATCATACGTCAAATTATCGAGTCGTCAGGCTGCTGAATAAGCACATGTTTTATCCTTGTAGAGTGTAGATTCTAGGTCATCTCGGATGTTTTTTGTATACAGAGCTACCCAGCCATCGCTGTTCGGGCAATGGGCCATCGCATAGTCATGGTCGTGCCCTTATTGGGGTCGGACGTTACCTTTATGGCCCCAGACAGGTGGCGCATAATAAGGCTATCAATATATAAGTTAACCCCGAGCCCACCATGATCAAGTTGTAGTGCGTTATACCCATCAGCCTTCATGAAAGGGCTGAAGATGTGCGAGAGCTGATCCTCGTCAATGATCTTACCTTGGTTTGTGACGCTAAGCTGGATATCATCCTTGTCAGATTTTAGTTTAACTTCAATTGTGCTTCCCGGCGGGCTAAAGGCAACCGCGTTGGAAAGAACGCTGCCAATAACCTGATTAAGCAACAGGCCGTTCCCGGGCAAGTAGATACGGCCAAAGTCAGGCTTTACAAGTGTGATTTGTCTTTGCTCCATAAGAGGACGGAGCGATGTGATTGCACCGTCGAATATTACATTAAGTTGACTACGAGAATCATTTGGCGAGAGTGTGTTAAGCTTGTTATTCTCTGCTGCAACTAATAATTCAAAACTATCGATGAGCGCTCTGAGACGATGAGTACCTTCTCGGATGATCGACGCAGAAGAAACACTTGCGGGGAGGCTATCAAGCTGCCTTTCTAGTGCAGATAAATCATTGTCGAGCGTAGTAGCAGATTGTTCTATGAACTCAGTTCGGGCGGCATCAAGGGTGGCTGACTGTTGCTCAAGGAGCGCTTCAGCTTGCTTGCGTTTTCGATTAACGAGCCCAAGTGCACTCAGTACCCAATAGAAGAGTAGCGAGACAAGAATGAAGATCAGGAGCTGAACAGCAAGGTTAGTGCTGCTGACGCTTAGGTTGCGATAGTTTTTAGCAACCAGATTCATTAGAACAGCAAAGAAAGCAACTAAGCTAATCGGGAGCCAGAACTTTAATTGAGTCAAGACTCTACTGCCGGCCTCTAGTTCGGGCCAGTGGATGTCCTGAAGCGTGCGGCTTTGTTCTATGCGGGACATAATGGCGAAGACTTTCTTTTGCAGGTTCTTGGTAAAGACCTCCAGCTGGGCAACAGCCGGCAGGCGAATATCTTTGTCGGTGCTAAGCAGCTCTACACCACCAACCATGAGAGTGATCGGAGCTCTGAGGTAATTAGCAGCAAGGTGCCAGAAGGTATCTCGTTCTTCTGCGACAGCTTTTTGCTTGGCAATGAGGAGCTTAGTTGCTTGCAGCCGGCGAGAGCTGATGACTACCTGGATGAGCATGGCACCAGCTGCCAGAAGCAGGAGACTAAAGAGTGCGTACGGGAAGCTAACCAAGACGGCCTCGGGGAGGTTCTTCAAGAAGCGCTTTATGGCACCGATGATGCCTTTTTCTTCCTGGGGCGCTGAGGTGGTCTTTTGGTCACCGAACCGGGTGAAGACTGGTGAGGCTTTCAGCTTCTGGGTAAGTTCAGTTATTGATGGAGTGCTTCCTGCAGGTGGGGTCGTGCTGCCGTTCAGGCGAGACTCAGGAATGGCCGTAATACTGGTCAGGACTTTTTTGCCGAAGACGGGCAGGGTATTAGTGGTCTGCCAGATGTTGTCGAAATCCCAGGTATTGAGTGGAGCATTGGTGCTGTTGTTATAGAAGTAGGTGGAGTTTCCTTGGATGAGGGTACAGCCGGAGATAACACCGCTGAATGGATCGATGCAGTCGGTAGTGCCGGCTTGGTCGGCGTCAAAGTGGTTGTTTGTGTAGGTGCGGGTGTCAGGACCATACACACCGGCAATGATGCCACCGATGCCATCAATAACTCCTGGCTGGAGGCTGGTAAGTGAATTGCGCGCAAAACTGTTTTCAATAGAAAGCCCGCTCGTTACAGCTCCGACAATACCCCCGAGGGCAACTGAATTAGTTGGCTGAGCACTATTATGGGCGACACTTCCCGCTGCATAGCTGTGATTGAAATTTGATTGTGTTGGTCTACTCTCAATTAATCCATTACCCCCGAGTAAGCCACCGGCAATTGCAAATACTGATTCACCGGGGAATGTGTTCTCAATGGTTATATTCGCATTCGCGTAGCTATTGTCCACATTTCGAGTACCGCCCTCAAATACGCCGTATAACCCCCCGGCTAGAATCGCCCCGGCGTTTGATCCATCGATGCTTATCGTGCCGCCGAACTCATTCCTACTATCTGTACTAATCCCAGAACTTACGGAGACACCGATTAAGCCAGCTGCGTATGCGTACTGCACGCCGCCGCCCTGCAACGAGGCATTAATAATATGCACGTTATTGACTGAAGTACTAATGGAAGTTGAATTAGAATCATACCCGATTAGACCCGCCACTACACTTATCTGCGTATTTGAAACTGAAAAATTAGGTCGCACTATTCGTACGTCCTGAATTAAAGCGCCATTGGTTGCGTTAAAAGGTGCAGCAAATGCGAATTCTTGATTATCTTGCTTTATATATAGGTCACTAATTGTGTAGTTGTTGCCAGCCAGAACTCCAGAAAACGCTGCTCCCGAAAAAAAGTTTCCTATGGGCTGAAAACCGGCTCCGCTATTCCAATTGATGGTGTCTGAACAGTCGATGTTTCTAGCAAGTTCATAGTTGCCAACGAGGTCGTTATTAATATCTTGAAATTGCTGACAATTACTTATCAAATAAAAGCCAGGGGTCCCGGTGGTGGCAGTGATTATTTCAGAGCCAGCACCGTTGTTGTTGCTCGTATTTTCTGCAAGAACTTTTATCTCATACTGTGTACTCGGCCTTAATCCAGTCAACGCAGCACTCGTGGCATCACTATCTGTATTGAAAATGGTCCAATCCACATCCCCAACTTTCCTATAGTGAATATAGTACTTTAAGATTGGAGAATCACCGGTGTGAGTCGGTGCGTCCCAAGAGACATTAATTGATGAAGATGAATTAATCGAAGCCTGGATGTTTGTAGGCGGGTCAGGGTAGCAAGATTTCGTTGCGGATGTAGGATCAACTGACTGACTAGAGCCATCACTATTCGTAGCATAGGCCTGATAGTGATAATTGGTGCCACACGTAAGGCCGGTAATGTCGGCGCTAAACGTTCCATCGTGCATATCTAGTCTGAATTTTTGGATGCGATTGTTATTAGTGTCTGAAACATATATGTTGTCGGATGAGTCTACCGCAACACCGCGTGGGTTCAACATCTGGCCATCGCCCGAGCCGCTGCTGCCAAATTGTGACTGGTAAACACCGCTGCTG
>DAISWP010000015.1:0-9193 GCA_036826335.1 Candidatus Saccharimonadota bacterium
ATGATGGGGCCGTGCGCCTTGCAACGCGCGCAGCACCCAAAATCTCATATTTTGGAAGTACTGGCATCAGCCCCTACGCTATTTCCGGTGGTGACGCTCTCTGTACTGGGCCAAATGGTCTGAACGAGGAGCTGATAGACGCGTACGTGGGTATGGGGTTCAGCGTAGAGTGGCTACATCACCAGGGCAGACATGCTCCGTGGCCAACCAGCCCTGAACGCATTAAAACAATGCTGCATTTTCTATCGACAAAAAGCGTCGGGAAATCTGCTCACCATGATCACGCATATCTTGATGATCTGGAGGCTGCCGGAGCAGTAGAATTCGACACGTTCACGATGATTCGCGACGGTTTCTCGCGCAGCGCAATGTCAGGAGAGGCATTTATTGCAATCTCACCACATTTTGAACGCTCTATTGTTCATAGTGATCTAACTGCAAAGTGCTTCGCCTTGTATCCTGGCCTACGCAACCTGTTTGAACTCGGTATTCGTCAAGGCCCGGAAGAAGTACGAGGATTCGGACGCGTCATACTAAACATCGTAAAACGTGAACTCAGCGGTGAAAAAGGCATCGTGAAGCAATACACCGGGACGTTCGATCCTCATCCATTGAATGTCTTACACGAATTGGCGTGGGTACCCCCACTGGTAGGTGGTGATGCCGGCGTGTATTCCCGGGCAATACCACTCGAAACCGCCGGCGTTCGGGGGTTCTTAACCGAAGACACTATGTCGCAATACGAAGAGCACGAACTAATTCATGCTGTCCACCCCAATTTGGCACTCATTGTAGAAGACGGCGCACATGTCGAAGGGGCCATTGTCGAGAATAAAATTCAGCGTTACCGTTCAGTTATGGGATATATGCGGGAGCATGACATGAGCATTGTTGGCATAACCCACGACGACTATCTCCCACCCCAGCAAGACTTTGAAATAGCAGCTTAGAGTTTTTTCTTGATATCGTCTATGATGTCACGCAGCTCTGCTGCTTTTTCAAACTCAAGGTTTGCAGCAGCCAGGTCCATCTGACTGGTCAGATCTTCTATAAGTCGCCCATACTCGTCTTTTGGTATCTTCTTGAGATCAAGTTTCGCTTTTTTTGCTTCCTCGGGCAGATCTGGACGCATACCTTTTTCAACACTTTTCGCAATGCCCTTGGCGGTAATATTGTGTTCTGTATTATATGCTTCCTGGATTTTACGGCGTCGATTCGTCTCGTCAATGGTTCGCTTCATGCTACCGGTAACCCTATCTGCATACATGACGACACGACCTTCGATATGCCTTGCGGCCCGCCCAACGGTTTGGATTAGTGCTTGTTCGCTGCGCAAGAAGCCCTCTTTGTCGGCATCGAGAATAGCCACGAGGGACACTTCCGGCAAATCAAGACCCTCACGCAGCAGGTTAATACCCACAACAACATCGTAGATGCCAAGCCGAAGATCACGAAGAATATCTGTGCGATCGAGCGTGTCGACGTCGCTATGCAGATACGTCACCTTGATGCCAAGCTCCTCCAGATATTCAGTAAGGTCTTCCGACATACGCTTGGTAAGCGTTGTTACCAGTACGCGTTGGTGCTTTTCGACTGTACTGCGTATCTCGGCAATGAGATCATCCACTTGACCGGTGACTGGCCGTACTTCAATGACTGGGTCCAACAGCCCTGTTGGACGAATTATTTGTTGCACGGGCTCTGGGCTTCTGCTGAGCTCATACTCCGCGGGGGTAGCGCTCACATAGACCACCTGATTCACGTGTTTTTCGAATTCGGTAAAAGTCAGCGGGCGGTTGTCGAGTGCGCTTGGCAAACGAAAGCCGTGTTCTACCAGCACTTCTTTGCGTGCCCGATCACCATTGTACATACCGCGTATCTGAGGAATGGTCATGTGTGATTCGTCGATGAACATGAGATAGTCATCTGGATAGTAATCAAGCAACGTTGCAGGCTGCTCTCCTGGTTCACGATTGGTCAGATAACGACTGTAATTTTCTATGCCTTTCACAAAGCCAGTCTCTTCTAGCATCTCCAGATCGAACTTGGTACGTTGCTCAAGCCGTTGCGCCTCAAGTAACAGCCTGTTTTTCTTAAAGAACGAGAGTTGTTCTTGCAGTTCATTTTGAATATGGCCAAGTGCAACCTTCAGCTTTGACTGCGGCGTAACATAATGCGAGCTCGGGAAAACTTTTAGGTGTTTTAGATTTTTTAATACCTCACCTGTTAAGGGGTCAATCTGCGTAATCCTGTCTACTTCGTCACCAAACATTTCGATGCGATAGGCAACTTCTTCGCCCGCCGGGAATACGTCAACCACGTCCCCACGAACACGAAACGTGCCTCGATGGAAGTCTATGTCATTTCGCTGATATTGGATGTCGGTTAATTGGCGCAACAACTTGTCTCTAACGCGTCGCTCTCCTTGCGCAACAACAACCGCTAGGTCATCGTAGTCTTCGACAGAACCAATACCATAGATACAGCTAACACTAGCCACGATGATGACATCTCTGCGACTAAGCAGTGCGTCTGTTGCTGCATGCCGCAATCTGTCTATTTCTTCGTTGATCTGACTATCTTTCTCTATGTACGTATCGCTGCGGGGTATATACGCTTCTGGCTGATAATAGTCGAAGTAACTGACAAAGTAGTGAACGGCGTTGTTGGGGAAAAAACGTTTGAATTCTCCATATAATTGCGCTGCGAGGGTCTTGTTGTGGCTGAGCACCAGTGTTGGCCGCTGCACGTTCTGGATTATATTGGCCATGCTAAATGTTTTGCCCGAACCAGTAACACCAAGGAGCACCTGCTCTTTTGTTTGCTGGCTAAGACCTTTTGTCAATGCAGCAATCGCCGCCGGCTGATCACCAGCGGGTCTGTAGTTACTTTGTAGTTCGAATGCGCTCACCGTCTCATAAGTATAGTCTAGGCGTACGCGTAAGTATATTCTCTAACGAACGTTTTGCCTTACTCGTAGAGTTCTTTGTATGGCTTATGTAGTTTGTCTAAGAGCTTGGTCATTTTTTCAATCAGATCGTCCGGATCCGCGCTCATGATAATAAGCTCACTTTTGCTTCTGCCGGCTGCATGCAGAATCTCCGCTATCTCAGTGCTGATACCACCCGCTCCCTGTAAAAGGCCTACGGGTGTTTCCGTTTCGAGTGCAATAGTGAACTCATGCAACGTCCCTATACGTCCGCCTATGCTAATTACCGCATCGCTCGATGTAATAAGAAGGGTGTCTCGGCTTACGTAGTGCAGGCCTGTATAGACAATACTGTCGTAGTCCTTTAGCGGCAAACGATACTTGATGGCATGCTCAATTTTTGTGCTAGCTGGGCTTATGCCTTGGCTCATTTTCCCACCAGCTTTTTTATAACCAATTGCCGCCTCATTTGGGATGCCAATAGTCGCACCCGTCATCAGTGTATGCCCCGCCCGCGCAATAGCAGCACCGGCCGCCCGGGCCAAGACTCGACCCTCTTCTGCACTGTGGCCCCTAGAGGCTCCTGATACGCATATCTGATACACCTTAGACAACTCCTGCAAATGCTGCTTCGAGTGATTCATCACCAAGCTGCGCAAGAACTTCTTGCTCTAGACTCTCTTGGCCAACATAACGCGTCAACAGCTCGGTCCACAGATTCTTTCGAGCATAATAAACACTACTATCCTCTAACGCTAGCCCATTACAGTAACTGACCGCATTGTCTAGTAACCCCATGGAAACAACTGTGTTGTCTTTCTCGATAAGAACATAGTCGAGATCTTCCCAAAACTGCAAAGCTGGCTCTAGTTTGTAGAGTGTTGTTTCTGCTTTTCGAAAGAACAAATCTTCGGGCTGGACGTGGGGTTCAAAAATCTCTGGATGAATACGGCGACTCTTGCCAAAGTGACTATGTACTACCCGCCAATGGAGCGATTGACCAGCAATTACAATGTGTTCTGGATCGTCAAGGATGGTTCTTGCAACGATGGCCCCAAAATCCGACTTTACTTGTTGTAGCTTGAAATATGCACTGAAGAAGCGAAGCTCATTGATATACAGCAGAACAATCGGTAATAGCGTTATATAGAGACCGCGTATTACCTGCGAAGGCAATGGCAATAAGCCAATAACACCAAATTCCTTTAGGTGCGTCACGTTCCCGTGCTTTTGAGATACGAATAACCCGAATGCATCTTTCCAGCGTTCGGGAGATAGCGTTATGACTTCTATATTACGTTGTTCAAAATCTGAAGGGTGTAGATTGCGGTAGCTCTTAACGAATTTCTGGTGCCATGTCTCGGCCTCAAGACAGCGCGTGGCGCACAGAATCTCTGCAATAGATTCGCGCTTGAGCATGGAGTCGATAGATCGATAGTGTAAATATTTCATAACCTTCTTTGGTGGTGAAGCCTTCAGCAATCTCTTTGCCGTCGTATATTTTATGCCCCAGCATCCCTTAGGGATATCTGCTTTATTTGCAAAGGATGCCATTCGCTGTGCAATCTTGTTACAGTCTTCACTGGCCTCTCCCCCAAGCGCCGACATCAGAAACGCATCATGCCTCGCCACAAGCCCTTGGAGTGCCCCATATAACTCCTTGCTGGTTGTATCGCGAGGGTCAAGACCGAGTTCGCGTAGCTTCTGGTGCACTTTACTCCGTAGTTGCGCAATAAGCCGCACGTCCACAGCAGGCCGACCGCTTGCGTCCTCAAGCCGGCTAATTGTTGCAGCCAACTGTGTTGGTTGCAGTTCTAACAATGTAGATAAGACACCTGACATATCAAGCTTAAGGTTATCACGAATATCGGAGGTCGGTAAAGCTTATTTCAAGGGGGTCGGACGATACCAAGCGGGTGACTGCCGCAGCAAGTGGCTTAGTTGCGCCTCAGTCAAAAGACCTTTTTGTGCGCCAACATACTGCACAACACTCATCGAATTTATTGGCGCCCATTGGAGCGCCCCAGCTATATCACTGCCTTTTATAATGGCGGCGACGAACGTACTTGTAAATGCATCACCTGCACCTGTTCTTTCGTAGGGTGGTGACGGGTCAGGATATATGGGCATCTTCAGTCGTTGTTGACCGTCCGAGGCATACGCACCATCTGGCCCATCACTGATAACAACAATCTTTGGGCCCAGACTATGCAAACGATCGAGAAGATCACCGATATCGTCGTGCTTACCACCACTAATAGTCACCGCTTCTTCACGATTAACAGCCAACAGTTCGCTTCGTTTATATAGCCGTTCAAGCCGTTTCTTTCCGGCTTCTATCTGAAATGTACCTGGCTGAAACGCTAATTTAACTTCCGGGTGTTTCTCTAGCCACTCGGCCATGTCATCATGAAAACCAAGCGCATCTTTACTGATTGAGCTGAAGTAAACCCATTTTGGTAGTTCGTGAGGACGCAAGTGCGGCCAGTGGTATGGATATTTTTCGTGCTTTATAAGAATTGTCCGCTCATTTTTGTACCAAAGGACATAATGATAATTGCTGATTTTGCCAGGATTTACATGCATGAGACGTGTATCGACGTGATTCTTATGGAGCGCTGCAAACATATCTCGACCATGTTGATCGCCACCCACATTTGCCATAAGAGCACTCTTTAGACCCAGACGAGCGAAACTAACACTGGCATTCGCAGCATTACCGACTGCCTCGATAACTTCGGCATGGTCAAAAGGGATTTTGACACCAAAGGGCATAGTCAGCCACGGCGTGTCCTTGTCTTTAACAATCTTAGCCTGGTCATCCTGAAGGCGTATAAACGCATCTGTAACGATGTCACCAACTGAGAGAACATCAATTTCTGTTGCCGACATGCCACCCTTTCTACTTATGCTTCTAATAATGCCACAGGTGCCGTTATTTAGAACCCTCTGCTTTGCCACTTGCGTTGAAGGAAACAATTTTGCTTTCGACGACCGCCTGCACTGCTGCAATTACTGTATCCATAAGTTTTACTACGGCGTATTCGTCCTTGTTTTCATTTAGGACCTTCTCTAAGGTGGTGCGATATGCCACCCGCATGTCACTATTGATGTTGATCTTGGTAACACCAATTTTAACCGCGTCTTCAAAATAGTGCCCCGGTGTACCACTGCCCCCGTGAAGGCTTATATTGCAATCAAGAGCCTCCCGAATTTTTTGCAATAGTTCAAGGTCCAACATCTTCGGGACAGGATACTGCCCGTGCAGATTACCGACAGCTGCGGCAAAAGTGTCAACCCCCGTTTCTGCAACAAATTTCTTTGCTGCCGCTGGCGTGCTGAATGTTTTCTTGATTTCGTTATAGTCAATTGTCTCGGTGTGCAAGTTAGAACTCCCGCCAAAGTAATGAGGCTCGCTCTCCACCAATGCTCCCGTTAGCTTCGCATAGGCGACGACTTCTTGTGTCTTTTTGATAATATCTGCCTCTGTCGCTTTGTGATCGGCTTGCGAAATGTCTATATGTATAAACTCAAAGCCTGCATCAATTCCAGCCTTGGCGGCCTCTACACTAGGCGAGTGGTCTAGGTTGATATACATCTCGACGCCAAACTGCCGTTTATAGTTATCAACAAGATCTCGAACATTCTCTAAGCCAAGGGCCTTCACCTCGCCATCGCTAACCTCAACCATAACAGGAGCGTTTTTCTTGGCGGCCGCCCGGGCAACAGCAATAAGCGTCTCTTGATTATCTAAGTTAAATGCTCCAAGGGCATAATGGCCTTTACGAGCCCTCTCCATGGAAGCGCGTGCTGCCTGACAGTTCTCTCGTATCTCAGTAAGGGTCAAGGGCATATAACTATATATCTTTCTTAAGTAATTTGCTTACGCTTAATACTATCATATAATAGTACGTAGGTTCTTTATGCCAAATAACAAAAATCGACTAACACAAGTACTATTCTGGTTCTTGCCAACGTGGACAGAGTTGGCGATTTATATATTTCTAGCCATCATTACAATCGCGGTCAGCAATATGTCGTTCATACGTGAGTTTCTTTATGCGAGCAATGACTTCAACCCTATCCGTGACGCAATCAACTCCATTGATGTTGTCCTGCAGCGAATTGTTGGCGAACGGGTTGCAGGGTCTTTGTCATTGGGAATTTTCTGGGGGTTAGTTGGCTTGCTCGTAAATGCATTTTGGTGGGTTGGTTCGAATTTTTCAACCGAGCTTAACAATGATCTTGTTTTTAGTAACTACGTACACCCACAAAACTATGACCCAAAGACTCCTTTACGTGAATTCATCAGCAAGTCAGTCTTTCGTTTCGGTATCGTAGTCGTCTTACTCTTTTATGTAAACTACACTATCCGCGAGCTTCTGCCCCATCTAACCAGCCATTACAGCAATATCGTTTCTAGCTGGGGACAAAACATGAACTTTATTGGGCTCATCGTCGGGGCACTACTGCAGGTTATTGCACTTCATGCGTTCGTGGTGCTCTTCCGCCTACTGCTTCTCAAAAAACAACTATTTGCTCGCTGATTTTCTGTGTATTGCAGCATGCGCCTGCAAGGCAATATGTTTTGCGGTTAAGCCAAAATGCTCTAGGAGTTCTTTTGGTTCGCCAGACTCACCAAAACGGTCGCGCATACCAACCCGCTGCAACGGAGTCGGTAGTTCCTCTGACAATAACTCTGCAACAGCGCCCCCAAGACCACCCGTAACCTGGGCTTCTTCGGCAGAGACCACAGCTCCTGTCTTTGAGACGCTGGCGAGAATGGTTGCGGCGTCTAAGGGCTTAATCGTTGGAACATGTACTACTTCGGCACTAATTCCATCTTTTTCAAGCAAGGTGGCAGCTGCAAGACCTTGATACGTCATGGTGCCAGTCGTAATAATGGTAACGTCGTTACCGACTTTATAAACGTACGCTTTCCCGAGCTCAAATGGTGTTTGTTTGCTAGAGATTATAGGCGTTGCTTCGCGAGCGAGTCGCATATAGGCCGGCTTTTTACTGGCTGCTAATGCCACTGTCGCTTTCTCTGCTTCGACACTGTCCGCTGGGGCGATGACCATCATGTTCGGCATTACGCGCATGAGAGCTATATCTTCCAACATTTGATGCGTTGCACCATCTGGCCCCACCGAAACACCCGCATGAGATCCAATAATCTTAACGGGGCGATCATTCAGGCATATTGTAGTGCGTATTTGCTCCCAGTTTCTACCTGGGCTAAATGCCGCATAACTGCTTACAAACGGGGTCTTTCCCATGGCAGCCAGTCCCGCACCTACCGTGACAAGATTCTGTTCGGCAACGCCGACTTGTACAAATCGCTCCGGAAAGGCCTTGGCAAATAGATCCATGGCTGTCGATCCAGTCAAATCCGCGCATGCTGCTACGACGTTATCATCGGCTTGTGCCGCAGCCAACAAGCCTCGTCCGAAGCCCTTGCGAATTGGCTCTTCTTCGAATGCATGATGAGCCCAATCTTTTGTCACGAGATGCATATCACTCATGCTCACCCCTAATCTTTCCCTTGAGTGTGCGTAGTTCGTGCAGGGCCAGGATCGCCTGCTCGTGATTCGGCGGTGCACCATGCCAATGAAAGTCATATTCCATAAAATCAACGCCCTTACCGGGGACCGTATGCGCAATAATGACGACTGGCTTTTCTACAATCGCCCGAGCCATCGCGCACGCATCGATAACCGCCTCAATATCATTTCCATCTATGTCGATTGCATGCCAGCCAAATGCCTCCCATTTTGCCTTTAAATCCTCCAAAGGCATGATGGTTTCTGTGGGGCCGTCTATCTGTATATTATTCCGATCGATTATGGCAATAACGTTGTTTAGTTTGTATTTGCCTGTTAACATAGCGGCTTCCCAGACATTTCCTTCATCTAGCTCACCATCACCCATAACCACATAGACCCATCTATGTAGCTGCTTATCCATGCGTAGCGCCAGGGCCATGCCGGCGGCCTGGCTGAGGCCTGAGCCCAACGGCCCACTCGTGCTCTCTAGGCCTGGTAACCGTGTGCGCTCGGGGTGACCCTGCAGGCGCGAACCTAACCGCCTGAGCGTCAATAGTTCCTTGCGTTCAAAGTAACCCGCGTGCGCCATGGCGGCGTAGCGGACAGGTACACAGTGTCCGTTACTCAGGACCAAGATATCTCGCTCGTCCCAATCTGGCCTTTTTGGGTCGTGCTTTAAGATGTCAAAGTAGAGAGCGGTAAAAATATCAGCGAGACC
>DAISWP010000015.1:9203-10660 GCA_036826335.1 Candidatus Saccharimonadota bacterium
ATAATGTCTTGCCGAATGTCGTCTGCTTTTAGCTCTAATTCTTCCAAACTCATGTGTATTAACTCACTAATGCTTTCAGTCTACCATATGCGTCTTTGGGGTCTGTTGCACGTTGGATGGCTCCGCCAACATTCAGCACGTCAACACCACCTTGGGCCAATATGGCCGCGTTCGCCTCATTGATGCCGCCATCCCAGCCTATTTCGATTTCGTGGTGCAGTTTTTTTAGCTGCTCGACCTTTTTTAACAATTCTAAATCCGCCTTTCCGCCAAAATAGCCAAGGTGCCCACTAAACACAAGCACGTGATCGATATCTGGGAGCGCTTGCTTAATACGAGTGACTGGTGTGTGCGCTAAAAGTGCCACGCCAACTTTTATACCTACCGCCTTCAGTGGCTTGGCCACGCTGTAGTAATTGCCAACCGCCTCGGCATGGATAATCACCATATGGGGCTTAAGGGCAACCAGTTGTGCCAAAAATGGCTTTACTGCCTCGTACATAAGGTGCACGTCTACGAACGCACCAGCAGGCCACCAGACGTCGTCCAGTGGGAGTAGCTTATTGTCCGTGAATACCCCATCCGCAAGATCTATATGAATTCTTTCGGCAAACGAAGCAACCCGTTCTAACTGCTGCCGAAATTGGTGGGGTTCTGTTGCGGTAACAGTGGGGCAAATAATAGCCATGGCAATTGCCTACGGTGCGACAAATTCTTTGACAGATTGAGAGACACTGCCAGGGTCAGGTTCACCGTACAACTTGGGGTCTGATTTATTATACGACGCAAAACTGGGGCAGCTAGTTGCTGGCCCGCTCACCTGTTTTGCACCCAACTTCTTCCCTGTCTTTGATTCATATACCGTTAAGTCGTAAACGACACTATATAGAGGGATCGATACTTTCTTATTTGTCGACGTATCATTGTACTCACAGTTCTTATTAGCCGCAGTCTCGCTAGCTCGTTTTAAACATCCAACCAGTTGCGTGTTGGTTGGGTTCTGACTTTCTGCCTGCCACGTTTTATCGGTGAGTGTAATAGTTGCACTGGTGTACTCATCTGCAGCTAAAATGCTCTGTTGAAAAAAAGCAATCGGGTGTGGAACAGCGCTCGTAACCGCAGCAGCATTACTAACCGTTACACCACTACAAACCTTCTCGAAATCACTAAGCGTGGTTGCCACAATACTATTTGCACTCGTGTCAGACTGCGAGGTTTGCGACGAGGAGCCAGCGTCGCCACCCTGTGTGTTGGTTGACTTTCTAGTTAGAAGCACTACTGCAATCCCCCCGCCAAGCAACACTACAACACCTACTGCGATGCCAACAATGAGCCATTTTTTTGATTTCTTTACAGGCATTGGCGGAGAATCTGGTGCAAATAATCCTGCTGTAGATATCGGGCTAATCGGTTGCGGCATTCCTGAACTAGGGGTTGGCGCAACAGGAGAGAAGGCC
>DAISWP010000016.1:0-9328 GCA_036826335.1 Candidatus Saccharimonadota bacterium
ACCACCGATCTGTGTCCACACGCCAGCCGCGGACTGCTTCCATACCTCAGCATCGCCCGCCGTGGAGTTACCAGTACCAACATACAGATCAGTACCAATTCCGACTGAAGCATCAGCGGAGTTCTTACCATCTAGATCCCAACTACCATTCACGCCGCTTCCGGCTTGTTGCTGCCAAGTCGTCGCGGTGCTGTTCTGAAGCTCATAGACTGCCTTGCCAGTCTGGTCGTCAAAGTAAAGCTTATATGGACCCTTATCCGCCACCGTCTGTCGGCCAGACGTGCTGGCGGCTGCGAATGAACTGTTGAACTTTACCCAGGCCTCGATTGAGTTAGATTGCGTTAGAGACAATGAAGCCGAATCAGCAGCTTGGGCTGAGCTCGTCGTGCCGTTCATCTGTAGCGAACCGCCCAGTTTACCCGTGCCCCAGGTGGTGTTCGTCAGTGTCGCTGGGTTGCTGTTGCTCGAGCTGTCGCTCAAACTCGAACCACTACCGTCATCGGCGTGGTAGAGGGCCATTGTGTTGACATCGTTAGCGTAATTCTGCGCTTTTAATCGAGCAACCGCCCCGCTCGCCTCGACGCCACTGTCAAAATTGTAAGCGCTCGGTGAGCTAAAATCCCATGTATTTGTAAGGTCTGCAGCTAATGCGCTACGGAACGAGCTGAATAGCACGACGCCAATCATCAGTAAATAGCCTGAAAGGACCGTGTAGTGCGTTGCTTTGTGCCACTTCCACTTGTGCCACTTTCTATACCATCCCCAGTGCTCAAAGGCATACTGATGGGGCCGTTTTGCGATGTTGCGGTGTACGACAACAGAAGCTCGCTTTACGTGTTGTGCGCTTCGTTTTGCAAGGTGCTTCGTTTTGCTTGCCGCCCTAGAAGACTTACTATTTGTCTTGCTGTGTAAGGGAAAAATCGAGAGACGTCGAACGGACTTGCCGCCCTTGTATGTGCGTACAAATAACAGAGAAATGCTCTTCGTTCGTTTTGGTCTTTGTGCCACGGTCCCTCTCTACCTAAAGCTCAAGCACTATTTTAGCAATAAGCGGTATGTTATTCAAAGCAAAGTCAGCCAATAAATTTGCCGCGACGAATGTGGGTTGTGCGATAGTTGGCTATTTGTTGTTTTATATTAGCAATATTTTATGAATCGTTTTGTTATTATGCCCCTGCCCGGGTATAGTTACTGTAATAAAAACGTTAAGAGGGTGACGTCGATGAAAATAGATGATTACACCATAGCAACACTTGGGAGCCACTCTTCACTTCAAATTCTCAAGGGAGCCCGCGACGAAGGATTTAAAAATATTGTTGTATGCGAAAAGGGCCGTTCGGAGCCATACCGATCGTTTCGTGTCGCCGACGAAATTATTGAAGTAGAAAAGTATGTAGATATTCTCGATCAAGAAGAAGCGCTAATAAAGAAAAATGTCATTTTAATCCCACACGGCTCATTCTTTCAGGCGTTTGGTTTGGATGGTTTGCAGACCATGAAAATTCTCTATTTTGGCAACAAGAGCATCCTGTCATGGGAGGAAGATCGCAATAAACAGCGGATATGGCTCGCCAAAGCTGGTCTAACTCTCCCGAAAATATATAAAGACCCCTCAGATATAGATGGCCCCGTTATTATTAAGTTCTTTGGTGCGGGTGGCGGTAAAGGTTTCTTCCTCGCTCACACGGCTGAAGAATTTAAGCGAAAGATAAAAGAACATCCAGGAAAGCGCTACGTTATCCAGGAATATATCGTAGGCGCACCGTTGTACATTCACTATTTTTACTCACCTTTGACCGATGAGCTAGAGCTTATGAGCCTAGATAAACGCTATGAAACCAATGTTGACTCAATAGGTCGTATTGCTGCGAAAGATCAAATGGATCTAAATATTGAAAGCTCATACAATATTATGGGGAACATTCCACTCGTTGTTAGAGAATCGCTTTTGCCCGAGATATTTAAGATGGGCAGACGGGTCGTAGAGGCATCAAAGAAACTGGAGCCACGTGGGTTGTTTGGCCCTTTTTGTTTGGAGACGATTGTTACTCCAGACCTAGATTTCTATGTTTTTGAAATATCTGCACGAATTGTTGCCGGCTGCAATCCTTACACAAAAGGGTCGCCCTACACTGACCTCCGCTATGATGAGCCTATGAGCACTGGACGCCGTATTGCGCGTGAGCTTAAAAATGCAATCCAAACGAATCAACTAGACAAGGTTCTCACCAATGGTCACAACTAGCGATATCGCAGCCGTTCTAAAAACATACGACCAAGACAAGATACGCATCGCGAGCTTGGGTGGTCACAGTGCGCTGGACGTCTGTCGTGGTGCCAAACGAGAAGGTTTCGAAACAGTGGTTGTTGCCCAAAAAGGTCGCGAAAAGACCTATGCGCAGTACTATAAAACTAGGGGCGAAAAAGGCTGTGTGGACCACGTCATTGTTGTCGATTCGTTTGCCGATATCGTAAAGCCGGAAATCCAGAAACAGTTGCGCAAATTAAATGCCGTTTTTGTGCATAGTCGCTACTTTTGGGTTTATTGCGACTACAAACAAATAGAGAATGACTTTTTAGTGCCTATTCTTGGGAATCGCGTTTTGGTTCGTAAAGAAGAGCGCAACGAAGCAAAAAATCAGTACTTTTTATTGAATGAGGCTGGCATAAAAATTCCTCGGCAATTTGCTACTCCAAAAGATATAGATCGACTTGTCCTCGTTAAAGCTAGTGAAGCCGCGCGTGGCTACGAACGCGCATTCTTCCTCGTTAGCAGCTATGACGAGTACCAGAAAAAGTCATCTGCACTTATTCAAGACGGAGTTATTACCACGCAATCACTAAAAGAAGCAGTCATTGAGGAGTTTGTGGTTGGGCCACAACTGAATCTTAACTATTTCTATTCACCGCTCGATGGTGAGGTGGAATTGCTTGGCACCGATACTCGGCGTCAGACCAATATCGACGGTCTACTACGCATGACTGCACCAGAACAAATTGAGGTTCTAAAGCACGTTCGACCTCAGTATATCGAGAACGGACACCAGTCGGTCACCATCAAAGAATCTTTGATCGAAAAAGCATACGAGGCCGGTGAAGCATTTGTGGCAGCTGTGGCCAAACATTATGGCCCAGGCATGATTGGTCCGTTTGCACTGCAGGGCGCTATTACGGCCGGTCCACCTAAAGAGGAGCTGTATGTTTTTGATGTTAGCATGCGTATTCCCGGCAGCCCCGGGACAATGTTTACGCCGTATTCTGGCTATATGCACGGTGAAAATATGAGCGTAGGACAGCGTGTTGCCAAAGAAGTTCGCAAGGCTATCGACTTGGGTCGGTTGCAAGATATTGTTACGTAAGAACTAGCGCAGGGTGACAATTTGGTCGATATCGGTACCGACGCCCATAATGCCGACTTTTGTGTCCGTCTCTTCTTCGACAAATGATACAAAATCTCTCGCCGCTTGGGGCAGATCTTCTGGTGTGCGGGCATCGCTTCCGACTACCCAAGTGGGCAGTTCTACATAGTGTGGTAAGCAACGGGCCAACTTGGCTGCCGAGCTGGGTGTCCGTCTAATCGCTACGCCGTCTAATGCGTAGTAATCTGCGACATTCATAGTATCGCCAGCAAGGTTGGTGCAGTCACCTTTTGTGAGGATCAAGCTATTAACACCGAGTGACTTGGCGAGCCGGACATCATTTAAGTCAAACCACCCTATGTCACGTGGGCGACCAGTCGATGCGCCGTATTCGCCACTTCGGTCTCCGCGTTTCCCACGGATATTATCGGCAAGCGCTTCGTCAGTTATCATGGTTGGGAAACCATTGCCACCAACTCGTGACTTAAATATTTTTGCTATTCCGTATACAGTTCGCACCTCTTTATGGCTTACGCCCAGACCGTTCAGTGCACCTGCAGGCGTGGCATGTGATGATGTTCCGAGTGGGTACTCACCATGTTCAATATCGAGACCAATCGATTGCGCGCCTTCTGCGAGCACGTCTCTCCCATCATCCAGCGCATCATTCACCAGCCCCACAGTCTCGACTAGAAACGGCAGAGTAGCTTGGGCCGCTGCGTGCCAGCGCTCAAATTCCTTGTTGAAATCTTGGCCAATAAGTTGGTCCCAAGTTTCTTCCCCGCTCTTTCCGGCAAGAATGTCGTCGCGTGCGCTATACAACTTTTCTGCAGCAGCATCCCAGCCTGCGGTTGCTCTTTCCAGTATACCGTCTGGGTCTTCGTTTATGTCTTCGCAACGAACTCCATCGCGTCCGTACTTCTCTGCGCCAACGTAACGAATGCCCCGTTTTGTACTACCCTGCTTACCAGCAGTGGCTTCTGTTATTGCATCCATAAAGCGATGATGTGGCAACACCATATGCGCGGTCTCGCTTATGGCAAGGTTCGATGGTGTAACTCGTAGCCCGGCACGTTGTAGCTCTGGGATTTCATCTTCGAACAGAGCAACTGGATCGTATAGCGAGCCATTCCCAATAACATTTAGAACGCGTGGGTAGTAAATGCCAGAAGGCACCTGGTGTGTGGCGACTTTTTGGCCATTATAAAAATTTGTGTGGCCCGCATTTGCGCCACCATTAAAACGAGCCACCATATGATATTCGGCGGCCATTCTATATACATGCAAGCCCTTCCCTTCGTCTCCGGCTTGCACTCCAACTACTATGTCTAGTGCCATTACCGCGATATTATTGCAGATCTTTGGCTAACTGCCAAATATATAACTGCGGAATGGAAACACATGAATAATATAAACCGACTATCGCCGATGCTATAGCCCGCGTGTATACTGTTAGTATCTCGTTTATGTTTACAGAACTTATATCACGAATCCCAATCATCGACACGATCAAAAGCTATGAGCGCGCCTCATTTCGCTTCGATGCTATAGCGGGTGCTACCGTTGCAGCCATTGCGATCCCTCAGGCAATGGCATATGCGCAGCTTGCAGGGGCGCCTGTTGCCATGGGTTTATATGCGACTTTCGCTGCCATGCTCATTTACGCCATGCTGTCTACATCGAGGCATGTTGTCGTGGGCCCAGACGCGGCCATGGCTGCGTTAACGGGCGCAACGTTATTGCCATTCGCGAGCAGCGGTACAGCACACTATGTTGCGTTGGTCGCATTACTCACTATCCTGATAGGTGTTGCGTGTTTTATTGCGGCCGTAGCTAAACTGAGTTTCCTGAGTGAATTTTTATCTCGCCCGATCCTACTTGGGTATATGGCTGGCTTGGCCCTAGCGGTCATCGCCTCGCAAGCACCTAAGTTATTTGGGATTGCCACTCTAGAAAAAGCAAACTTTTTTACAAGTCTTTCACATATTTTGACCAATATAAACAGTGCGCACCAACCAACTATTATGCTCAGTCTATT
Organism: Candidatus Saccharimonadota bacterium; assembly: GCA_036826335.1. Lineage (GTDB taxonomy): Bacteria > Patescibacteriota > Saccharimonadia > Saccharimonadales > AWTP1-31 > DAISWP01. The sequence continues at coordinate 5,398 of DAISWP010000016.1, forward strand.
TTTAGTTGGCTGCTCTGTGTTACTCACTATGCATCTTTCTAAAATGCCGCTTGGCTTAGCCATACTGTTAGTGAGTATTTTCCTATCTTGGTTTTTTAATTTTCAGGAAATGGGCATCGCCACCATGGGTGATCTGCCTTCTGGCTTGCCAATTCCTCACCTGCCAGCAGTGTCCCTATTCGATATTCAAAATCTGTTTATACCGGCATTTGCCATTATGGCGGTAAGCTATGCCAACACCATCACGACAGCGCGCCCATTCGCGTCGAAAAAGAAAGAGCAGGGAGATCCAGGGCCGGAACTTGCCGCGCTCGGCTACGCGAGTATCGGAACTGGCCTGTTGGGTGGAATACCTGTAGCAGCTAGCGGAGTTCGTACAGCCGTTAACGAACAAAGTAATGCAAAGACTCAGGTATCTCAATTAATTGCCGCGGTCGTCGTAGGGATTGCACTGCTATTTTTCACACCCATCTTGCGCTATCTTCCATTGCCGTCACTGGCCGTTATCATCATCATGGCGGTTGCCAAGTTGTTTAACTATGCCGAACTTCGATCTATTTGGCATGCATGGCGTTCAGAGGCCATACTGGCCATCATCACCGTCCTAGGGGTGACGTTTCTTGGCATATTTCAGGGCTTACTGTTGGCAATCTTTCTGGCGGTAATTAACCTTGTTCGCATCAGCGCCTTCCCAACTGATGCGGTTCTGGGTGTTGCAGAAGATGGTTCCTTCCGGGATATGGCACGTCCACCAAAAACAGAGAAAATACCGGGGCTTATAATGTACCGATTTGACGCACCGTTATATTTTGGGAACGCGAGTTATTTTCGGCAACGCGTTTTACGACTGGTCGACGAAAACGATGATTTGCGTTGGTTCTTGTGGGATGCCGAAACGATCACCTCTTTAGACTCGACCGCTGGCGCTATGCTTTTGAACTTGATCCACGAGATGAAAGCCCGAAAGGTTACCTTCTGTGTGTCGCGCTTAAAAGGCCCGGTGCGAACAACTATAAATAGAACCAACCGGCTTTCCAGTGCATTCAAATCAATCCCGCATTACCCGAGTATGGGACAGGCGCTTATGGCTTTCGAAGAAGAATCATCCCAGAAAGAAGAGCGCGTCTAAACTGCTGCTAGGAATGTTGGTTCGCCGACATCGGGAACGGTCTGTGCGGGCTGTGCAAAAAGAGCGGTGCCTACGTAGTCGATGTTAACTTGCTGCCCTAATATTGTTGCCTGTTCCCCGCAAACTTCTGTAGCAGAGCTGAGAACTTCGCGGACGTCCTGATCCACACCGGCATGCTCAAGTGCCGCGCCAAGTGACCTACCGCCCAGTGTCATCCATTGAGCCCAAGCGGTTTTCTTGCCGTTTTCTGTCGGATGCAGATCCACACCACGCATCTTTGCCAAACCAGTTGCCAGCGTATTGACGCCATTTTGTATCGCAAAAGCTCTTGCTGTCTCACGTGGGATAATGTCGGCCTTACGCAGTACGAGTAACCCAGCCACCATTACTACCTTATCGATGGTCGCATCGACGGCTTCTCCAAGCGAGCTCTTGGTGCCGGTTTTGTCTGCTGCGAAGCCATCGGCCATGTCACATAGTCTGCCTACGCCAATTTTGACTGTGCCACGAGCGTACTGTTGGTCGTGCATATCTTTCAGTCCAGACAGCGTTATCGCCAGGCCAGCAACACTGATGACATTGCCGGGTGTTATCATCCCTTTAGTTTTGGCGGCAGTTCGCTGAAAAATATTGCGTTTGTTCCTGGGGGCCTTCTCCCAATCTGGAACTTTGTCGCTTCTATGTAAATTCATAGCAGCAACTCTAATCGTTAAATTGCCAGAGAGCAAGCGTAAGCACCAACCATCATGCATGCATGCACTGATGAATCAGGGGCGTATACTAATAATAGATAAGGAGGACTAGATATGTCTAAACAATGTCAAAGCTGCGGGATGCCACTGCAAACCAAAAAAGCTGGCGATTGTCGGGGAACCGAAACAGATGGGTCAAAAAGCGAAAAATGGTGCAAACTGTGTTGCGAAAATGGTGCATTTATTGGTGGGGACTGTACGCTTGATCAGATGAAAGAGATCGTAGATAAGGCACTCAAGGAAAATGGAAGCGGCAGGCTTATGCGATGGATGGCACAAAAGCAACTCCCGAGGCTCGAGCGCTGGAAAAAATAGAAGCGAAAAGTGCGCTATCATAAAAGGTATGCTCAAAACCCAAATCTCTACAGGCGTAGCGCACAAAGTACCGGCCGATTTACAAGCTGCTCTGCTGTCTGACGAATCCGTATTAGAGAGGTGGAATGACCTTACGCCATTAGCCCGTAACGAGTGGATTTGCTGGACGGTAACGTGCAAACGGCCTGAAACGAGAAAGAATCATATCGCGCGTATTGTTACGGAGCTTTTAGCCGGAAAACGTCGTCCCTGCTGTTGGGCTGGTTGTGCGCACCGGACTAAGCAATGATAGTACGCAAAGTAGCCGCCACTATCGTATGATTCTGCAGACCCCGAAAAGCTCTCTCGTAGACAGCAATGTGCAGAACAGATATTTTGTAATTATGCACAACAGGACTTATGCTTAGTAGCAATGAAAGATATAAAAGTAGCCCTCATTGAAGATGATGCAGCCATTGTAGATATGTATGTGACGCGATTCAATCTTACCGGCGGCTTTAACGTGCAAGTTGCAAACGACGGTGTAAAGGGCCTGAGACTTATCAATACCTTTGGACCCGATATAATTCTGTTGGATATGATGATGCCTCGCATGTCGGGTTTAGAAACGCTTGCTCGACTACGTAAACTTCCGCACGGAGAAGATTATAAGGTTATCGCACTTACAAATATGAAAGATGTCGATACTGTTCATAAGATAAAGTTGCTACATGTCAGTGACTACCTTGTGAAGGCAGAGCACCCCCCCGGAGAGATAGTGGAGAGAATTTACAAAATTGTTGGAACGCATCCATTAGACCTCAAGCAAGAGAACAATATCTAACAGAATCAAATGGGGTGAAACCGATAGCCCTTATGCTATAATTGTATCTGTTATATGGGTTAATCGAGGGGACGCGGGACATTGCGCAATAAACTAAAGTTGTTTGCCAGTAAATCTGTGCTTGCGAGCATAGCTATGCTTAGTGTCTTTGCTTTAATTCAACCTGTCTTTGCCATACCCGAACCAACCGTATCGACTAACCCAGTCACCAATATCACTACAACGACCGCAACCCTAAATGGTATTATCTCAAGCGCTGGTAGTAGTGCCGTCACTTCCAGGGGCTTTAATTATGGCCTCAACGATAGTTATGGGGGTACGGCAAACGAGGCATTTACCGAAAGCCATGAATACGTTACCCAGTGGGGCTCCGCAGCTAGCACTGACGGAACGCTAAGAGGTCCCACTTCCCATGCTTTTGATAGCACCGGAAACATATATGTTGTCGATTCGGGCAACAGTCGTATTGCAAAATTCAACAGTAGCGGCGTCTATCAATCGCAGTTTGGAAGTTATGGCACGGGCAATGGTCAGTTTAATGGCCCCAGCAGTATTTTTGTTGACTCATCTGACAACGTTTATATTTCTGATACATACAATGATCGCATCCAAAAATTCAACAGCAGCGGCGTCTATCAATCGCAGTTTGGAAGTTTGGGTGCTGGCAATGGTCAGTTTAATAAACCTACGGGTCTCGCCGTTGATTCCGGGAATAATATATATGTTGTCGATACGCTCAATCGACGCATCCAAAAATTCAACAGTAGCGGCGTCTATCAATCGCAGTTTGGAAGTTTGGGTGCTGGCAATGGTCAGTTTAGTGACCCCACTGGCATCGCCATTGATTCCTCAGATTATGTCTACGTTGCAGATACGTATAACAATCGCATCCAGAAATTCAACAGCAGCGGT
>DAISWP010000017.1:0-8188 GCA_036826335.1 Candidatus Saccharimonadota bacterium
TGTTGCTCATCTACAATAAACTGAGTCCACATCTTCCAATCGGGGAATAGGTGGTCTACGGCCAAGTATTCAATCCAGCTTGCAAAGCCTTCGTTGAGCCAGAGATCAGTCCACCAACGCATGGTAACCAAGTTCCCAAACCACTGGTGCGCAAGCTCGTGCGCAACAACCATAGCTACATACTGTTTGCTGGCCAGGCTTGTATTGTTTGGGTCAACCAGTAACGCGTGCTCCCTGTATGTTATACAGCCCCAGTTTTCCATCGCCCCTGATGCAAAATCAGGCAAAGCGATCATGTCGCATTTCTCCAATGGGTAGTCGATTGCAAAATAATCTGCATAGAAATCGAGGATCTTAACCGCACAGTCTAATGCAAATTGCGTATGGTTTACATTATCTGGCGTCGCGTATGTTCGAACAATAACTCCTTTTTTTGTTTTCTTTTCTAGGTACTTCATTTCGCCAAATACAAACGCCAATAAGTAGGTGCTCATATGGGGTGTACGCTCAAACGTTGTGGTCCAGCGTTTGTCTTTTGTTGTTTGAGTTTTTATGGGCGTGTTGGAGATAACCGCTTCGCCTTCTGGTGACGTCAGTGTTAAGTCAAACGTTGCCTTTGCTTCGGGTTCATCAATACAGGGGAATACTTCTCTTGCGTGGTGACTCTCGAACTGTGTGCCAATTAAGACCTTCTCTTTCTTGTCGTGCGTGAAGAAACAAGGGTACATGCCGTTCATGGCACGGGTTATTGCCCCCTTGAAGGACATGCTTATGGTGTAGCTGCCGTTAGGCAGTGGCGAGCCGCTATGAAGCCGTATTTCATCGTAAGCACCATGGTGATTCATTCTATCTATAGGCATTTCGCGGTCGCCATCTTTAGAATGGTGAATGACATGTACCTTATGGATACGAAGTCCTTTTTGGTGCATCACGATCCGCCGGTTTGGTCGTCCAACTTTGTGGCCGCTAACAATAACGGTGCCGTTAAATACCATCTTATTTCTATCTGGTGTAAGATCGAGTATGTAGTGTTGCGGGTGAAATTGGTCGTACAGTCTTCGCACATTTTTCATCTGTTTAGTGTAGCATGCACCCGTAGCTGCCTAAACGTATTGTCTACAACGGTGCATCGTGGTAAACTAATAGGTAGTTATGTCCGGCCAGCAGGTCGGATTTTTTCATATAAAGAACAAAGGAGAAGTCAACATGGAACTAGATATTAAAAGCCTTGCAGTCGCCGTCCGTGCAATTGCAGAGGAAAAAAACCTACCCGAAGAAACTGTCCAGGAAATTGTTGAGCAGGCTCTTGCAGCCGCTTATAAACGAGATTTTGGCGATAGAGAACAGGAAGTTCGTGTCAATATGAACATCAATTCAGGAGATATTGATGTGTATATATCCAAGGAGGTCGTCGAGAAGGTTGGTGACCCACACTTTGAAATCAGCCTGACCGAGGCACAAGCTATTCGTAAAAATGTCGTTATTGGGGACATGGTTGAGATTCACCAAAAGGCAGACAACTTTGGACGTGTTGCAGCCCAGACGGCAAAACAGGTCATTTTGCAGCGTCTACGCGAAGTTGAGCGTGAAATCATTATGGCTGAGTTTGATGACAAAATTGGCACCATCATCAATGGTATCGTTTCTCGTGTCGAGGGAATGCTTGTGCGTTTTGATCTTGGTAAGGCGCAGGGCATTATGCCAAAAAGTGAGCAAATCCAAGGTGAGCGCTATTACCCTGGCCAGCGCCTAAAAGTACTTTTGAAAGATGTTGAGCGTGGACCACGAGGGCCTCAGCTGGTGTTGAGTCGTGGCAGTGGAGCATTTATTGAGTTTTTGTTTCGATCCGAAGTGCCAGAAATGGAAAATGGCGCAGTTGAGATCAAGACAATAGCGCGTGAAGCTGGTGTGCGAACTAAGTTAGCTGTTTCCAGCACCGTTCCAGGTGTTGACCCCGTAGGAACGTTTGTCGGCGGTCATGGTACCCGCGTTAACGCAGTTATGGGTGAAATCGGTGAACAGGAAAAAATTGACATAGTTGTATGGGATAAGGATCCTGCCACATTCATAATTAATGCATTGAGCCCAACAAAAGTCGCAAAGGTTAAGCTGTATGAGGCTGAAAAAAAGGCGGAAGTGATTGTTCCCGAAGATCAGCAGAGTATTGCTATAGGCAAAGCAGGCCAAAACGTTCGTCTGGCAAGCAAATTGACTGGGTACGATATTGATATCATGCCAGAGGTTGTTGCCGTGAAAGAAGAAGTAAAGCCCGCTGCACCAAAACAGCCAAATGTTGTTCCTAAGCTTAAGAAAAAGGAGCAATTGGAAAGCTCGCTGCTTGAGGCGATTGAAGAGCACGGCGAATAGACCAAACTAGCACTCTTGACTGACGAGTGCTAACTGGTATTATGGTAGTAGTGTATAAAACACCAGAAGAACTACTATGAATAACTCACCAGACTTTCAAGAATTTTTGAACCACCTAACTGAGAATGCACTCAATAGTTTAAAGCATGCAGACGGTATCGCTCGCAGCTTCGGCAGCGCTTATATTGGCACAGAGCACTTATTGCTTGGCGTGTTAGCTCAGGAGCCTAGTATGGGCGCGAAAATGCTAGAAGATGCTGGTGTTACGTTGGAGCGCGCTCGGCTAGCGCTGAATCTAACACCGAAGACAATGGTGATAAATATGGGTGCGAAAGGCCTGAGTGAAACTGCGAAGCTCACATTAAAGATGGCCTATGAGGTTGCGCAAGACTATTCACAGGATTTTTGCGGCACGGAACACATTGTGTACAGCATTTTGACTCAGAAGAATGCCAGAGCGACGATTCTTTTGCGGGATATGAATATAGATGTAGAGAACTTAACGAATCAAGTAGAGCAGTTTTTGAACAGACAGCAAGCAAGCGATGGATCAAGCAGTACGCGACGACGTGGGAAGAAACAGCGCAAGACGGCACTTGATTTCTTCGGGACAGATTTAACGGCCCAAGCACGTGATCAAAAACTTGATCCTGTAGTGGGGAGAGAGCCGCAGATTCGTAGGCTTATCACCATTCTTAATCGACGCACCAAGAATAACCCAGTATTGATTGGTGACCCAGGTGTCGGCAAAACGGCGATTGTTGAAGGACTTGCGCAACGCATTATCTCGGAAGATGTCCCCGATAGTTTGCTTGATAAGCGTATTGTTATGCTCGATCTAGCGGGTATGATCGCTGGTACAAAATACCGCGGTGAATTTGAAGAACGACTCAAAAAGGTCATGACCGAACTAGAGAACGATCGTCACACCATTATTTTTATCGACGAGATGCATTTAATTGTTGGTGCAGGTGCAGCAGAGGGAGCAATGGATGCTGGCAACATCTTGAAGCCAGCCCTTGCACGTGGCAAGATCCAGGTTGTTGGGGCGACGACTACTGACGAGTATACAAAGCACATTGAAAAAGATGCAGCACTAGAGCGTAGGTTTCAGCCAATTTTGGTCCCTGAAGCAACAGATGGAGAGACCTTGGCAATACTAAAAGGTCTCCGTAAACACTATGAGAAATTCCATCATGTCACTGTCAGTGACGAGGTGCTAGAGGATACGGTTCGACTTAGTAGCCGTTATATCAATGATCGATTCATGCCAGACAAAGCGATTGACTTACTTGATGAAACTGCGGCACATCTTCGTGTTGATAAGGGCAGGACATCACCCGAAGTTCGAAGTCTTCAGAAAGAATTAAAGCTTGTTCAGTCAAAAATTGATGAGGCTGTAGATAATGAGAACTATGAGAGTGCCGCCAAGCACAAAACACGTGCCAGCCAGATAGAGAAGGAACTGAAGGCGCTGCAAAGCTCTGGAAAAGTGGCGAATAAGCTTGTTATGCACAGCGACGATGTTGCTGAAGTTGTTGCGCGTTGGACAGGAGTACCTGTACAGAAAGTTATTCGAAGCGAAGCAAAGTACCTGCTTAATTTAGAAAAGACAATTGGTAAGCATATTGTTGGTCAAGATGAGGCAGTGACGGCCGTAGCAAAAGCAATTAGGCGTAGCCGCTCTGGGATCAGCAACGAGCGACGACCAATTGGCTCGTTTGTATTCCTCGGTCCAACCGGGGTCGGCAAAACCGAGTTGGCCCGTGTTTTGGCTCGAGAATTCTTTGGCAGCAAAGAGGCCCTCATTAAGATTGATATGAGCGAGTTCAGCGAACGACACACGACGTCACGTCTCGTTGGCGCTCCGGCGGGATATGTTGGTTACGATGAAGGTGGGCAGCTTACTGACAAAATTCGTAGACAACCATATAGTCTTGTCTTGTTTGACGAGATTGAAAAAGCGCATCCAGAGGTTTTTAACATCTTACTGCAAATACTTGAAGATGGTGTGCTCACAGATGCTAAAGGTCGACAGATTGATTTTTCCAACACCATTATTATTATGACGAGTAATGTTGGTGCAGAGAAGCTTCAACAAGAGGCAGTCCTAGGGTTCCAGGCAACGTCTAAAGCCGATCAAAAAGACCTAGATCAACTACACAGTCGGAATAAAGATAAAGTACAGGGCGAATTAAAAAAACTCATGCGCCCAGAATTGCTTAATAGGATTGATAAGGTTGTGGTCTTCCGCGCATTAACCAAAAGGGATGCACTCCATATTCTTGATCTGCAGATCGCCGAGTTACGAGAACGGCTCATTAAGCATGGCCTTGGTCTCGAGGTTGACGCAAAGGCCAAGAAACATCTATTACAGCAAGGCTATGATTCGCATAATGGTGTGCGACCTATGCGTCGTCTGTTGCAAGACACTGTCGAAGATCATATTGCGTTGTCGCTTCTTGATAAGCTGTATGGTAAGGGCGACATTGTACAAATAGGCGTCCGAGACAAAGATCTTACGTACTCGTTAGCACAAGAGTAATAGTTTATACTACACACATGACTCGAAAGAATCGCTCCGCACTGTTTGGTGGCGCAGTATCCTGTTTGATAATTGCGGGCAGCGTATTCATGTTCTTCCAAAGACAGGCCTTGTTAGACTGGTTTGCACTTAGAAATTATTCAGCACCCACACAGGTAGAAAATTTGGCGCTACAGACGACAATGGATGCTTATGGGAAAAAAATATTCTATGTTAACCGACCGCAAGTACAGGATAAGGCTCAATTTTATGCAAGTTGTAATGAGAACGAAAAGACGGTTGTATTAGGGTGTTACAAAAGTAACGAAGGTATATTTTTGTTGCAGGTTACCGATGCTCGACTCAAAGGGGTGGAGGAGGTCACAGCAGCACATGAAATGTTGCATGCAGGCTATGAGCGCCTTGGCGGAACAGAAAAAGCTGACGTGCGGCGTATGGTGCTTGCTGCTTATGACCAGCTTGTTGACCCCGGTATTAGGGAAAAGATTGATTTATATAAAGCTGCGAACGCAGATATACCAAACGAGCTTCATTCAATCTTAGGTACTGAAGTCGAAGACTTGCCTGCAGGATTAGAGCAGTATTACCGTAAATACTTCACTAATCGCAAGCATGTAGTAACTTTCGCGAACACCTACAAGGCTGAATTCCAAAAAAGAAAAGACACACTTAATGATTACAATGCGAAATTAGACAATTTGCAACGCGAAATCGAAAGCAACAACAGCGTGCTTGATGGGCAAATAGGCGTACTGGAGAGTGAGCAGAAGCGCCTCAGTAGTCTTCGTGCATCTGGAGATATTGCAACATACAATGCAAGTGTAAACCCATACAATCAGAAAGTTAGCGCCTATAACGCGCTTGTTAGCAAAACGAGAGCCATGATTGATACATACAAGGCGCTTCTCGAACAGCGTAATCAAGTGGCCGAGGAGGCACAAGAATTAACACGCGCATTGGATAGTCGAATATTCACTCGGGAACAATTGTAGTCTGGTACACTGGTTGTATCTATGGGGAAACAGAATGTTGAGTTTGCATGCACGAGCTGTGGTGCCAAAAGCAGTACCTGGTCAGGACGGTGTCATGTGTGTGGTGAATGGAACACCCTACAAGAGCAAACGCCGCTCGTATCTGTAAGAACAGGCAAGGGAAGAGCTACAAGCCTATCAACTCAGAATGTGCAGGGGGCAATAAAAAGCGATAAAGTGCCTCGCTTACAGACCAATGTTACAGAAGTTGACGTAGTGCTTGGCGGGGGGTTCGTGCCCGGGAGCATAAGTTTGTTTGCCGGCCAGCCCGGTATTGGCAAGAGTACGCTGTTACTCCAGCTCGCAGATGCTGTCGCGCATAATCATTCGGTATTGTATGTCAGTGGCGAAGAATCAGTTCATCAGGTGGCTTTACGTGCGGAACGGCTGAAAACTTCGTCTGCGAAACTACAGCTTGCAACAGCCTCGTCTGCCGACGATATTGCGCGCACTATTTTATCGGGGGACTATAGTCTTGTGGTTGTTGACTCCATTCAGACGGTTAGCGTGGATGCAGTTGCATCGGCGCCAGGAACAGTGAGCCAAATCACAAACAGTACCCACATTCTTGGTGAAGCAGCGAAGGCCAGCAACACTGCCCTAGTGCTTGTGGGCCATGTTACAAAGGAAGGCTCTATAGCTGGCCCGAAAGTACTCGAGCACGTTGTAGACGTTGTTATGCAGCTCGAAGGTGATCGTTATGGTGGGTTTAAAGTGCTCCGGGGTGTCAAAAATAGATACGGATCGACAAACGAAACTGGCATTTTTGAAATGCACGATAACGGTTTGCAGCCAGTGGCAAATCCTTCCGCTGCATTGCTCGCAGAGCGGCAAGTGACTGATGGCTCTGTTGTCTTGGCGACGATTGAAGGAAGCCGACCCCTTCTCGTTGAGGTGCAGGCATTGGTGAATAAAACAAGCTATGGCTACCCAAAACGAGCAGCAAGCGGTATTGACCTTAATAGAGTTAATCTACTGGTGGCCATGCTAGAGCGTAGAACAAAATTAAATCTATCGGATCAAGATATATACATCAATATAGTAGGCGGCATTCGAATTAGCGAACCGGCTGCAGATTTAGCAGTTTGCATGGCTATTGCCTCGGCCAGTAAAGGACTACAGCTAAAGAAGAATGCCGCTGTCTTTGGCGAGGTAGGGCTCTCTGGCGAGATTCGTCATGTGCCATTTATAGAAAAGCGTGTAGCAGAAGCACGTAAGCTCGGTTTCAGCGGGGCGATAGGCCCCGTGCAAAGGTCTGGGAAGAAACTTCCCGGTATGTACGGTGTTGCAGATATCCGCTCTGCACTCAATCAATTCTTAGAGAAAGACTAAACTATTAGGGTCCTGAGACGTTGACCGTTTTTCCTGTGCTGTCTTTGGCATAGGCACCACTGATACTCACGACAGTGTAGGGCCCTCCTGTACAACCTGAACCCAAGGCGGAAGCACTACAGATTGGGGTACCGTCAGACTTATAAACGGTAATTGTTCCAGTCCCACCACTTGACCACCCAAAGTTATATTTAGTGGGCGTAACTTGTGTCGCAGTGACCGTGAAGCTAGAGCCTGCTGTTATGGTCTCGCTTGAACTTGTTGTGTCATAGAGGACACTATCAACTATCTGAGCGCTTATTGCTTTGCTGCCAGTGAAATCGGGTGTGTACGTGAACGCTGCTAACCCAGACCCAGGCCCATCAATATTGAACGATCTGATTGTTTGTCCATCTAGTATGTAATTCACTGTGCCCTTAAATTTGTCAGAATTAATCGGGTGTGTACCTTGCGTAACGTTGACAGACAAGTTGTATGGACTAGACCCAGAGACGTTCAGCGATATGCCTGGTTTTGCATCGTCACATTTATGTACATCATCCTTGTCGCTCGAGTTTGAGCCGGCTCCACCAACAAAACGGTCACCAGAGAAGGCATTGGCGCTGGCATCATTGATAGTTTCTTTTGCAAGGCCAGGCGTACATTCGGTAGCAAGCTTGTTAGACACTTTGTCGATTGTCTTTGGCTTGTTGTCTGTGCTGTTGTTGTTCTTGTACCATGAAGGGAACAGGTCACTGCTTGGACTTGGTTCTACAGACCCAATGCCGACATGACTACGGATAACGTAGGCGGGTTTTGTTTGCAGGCCAGCAGGTTTCTCTCGGTCAAAGGCCGGAATGTTATCATGCGCTTTGTTCATCCAGCCCTGCCAAATCGGTTGCGTCATATTCTCCATAGTCCCAGACATAACTTT
>DAISWP010000018.1:0-6674 GCA_036826335.1 Candidatus Saccharimonadota bacterium
CAAAAGTGCATACCGCAGCTTTTGAAGAGGCCCTCGTTGAGACAAGCCGAAGCAGGGGCATACAGGTAGCCGGTCCGGGGCAGGCCATCGAAATAGTTAGGCGAGCGCCAACCCACAGCGAACTGTTGCGCCTAACGGGCAACGTGCCACGCCACTTTGACGAGCCCCTACTGGTAGACGCAGTTACGCTACAAGGCCGCATTGTGAATACCCGCGTAGTTAAACGACTGAGCCTATTCAGGGACTACTATCAAGTTGGCATGCCGGAAGATATCAAATCTAGAGGAGGTCGAGCACCGGGCTCAACCATTGCTCGGCGCATAGAAGACCGCGTAGTCGACTTACGAACTAGGCGAACTAAGCGCTAAGTACTAAGCCCCGCAGGTGATTCTGCGGGGCTGCACTTATTCCACTTCATTAACATTTAAGGCATACTAGAGGGCAATGGGTCTCTTTAGTAAAAAACCAATCCAAAGCAGTAGCACGGCGCCACTCTACACAATTGGCGGACAAAAGACTGTTTTGTTGGTTGGCCTGGGTAATCCCGGTAAAGAATACGATGGCACCCGGCACAACATTGGCTTTGCGTGCGTAGACAGCTTTGTGGCGTTAAATACCGAATTTGGTGGGTGGGTAACCAAAAAAGACTTAAAATGCCAGCTAGCCAGCGCCGTAATGGCTTCTACACGTGTTATTTGCATCAAGCCAACCACATTCATGAATCTTAGTGGCGAAGCCGTGCAGGCCGTTCAGAGCTTTTATAAGATTGGCGCAAAGCAAATTGCAGTGCTGCATGACGAACTAGACATAGAATTTGGGCAGATTCGTGTTCGCATGGGTGGTGGTAGCGCAGGGCACAACGGCCTAAAGTCTGTTATCCAACACACCGGTCCGGATTTTGGGCGTGTGCGCATAGGCATAAACAACGAAACGCGTGTTAAAAACGATGAGAAAGATTTTGTACTAAAGCCGTTTAATAAAACAGAGCAAGAGAGCCTCAAGAATCTGGATAGAGAAATCGTTGGCATTTTGACAGAGTTTGTCGTGTCTGGCGCATTCTTCCCAGAAACACGCAACTTCCTTATTTAATCTCTAGAGTCGGTGCAGAAAGGGGATACGAAGATCGCGTGAGACTTTTAGAAATGCCCGAAAATCTTCTTCGACTTCGTCAGGACGTGGCACTGAAAAAAGTGCATCTGGCCGAGAGTCGTTGTACTCATCACAAAGACCAAGACGAGCTAGCTCTTCCAGGTATCTACTGACTCGTTGTTCGGTGGGAAGCCACATGCCACAATTCAGAAATTCCTTTGCGTACATGCCGGCGTTTGCTTGGCGCTGTATCACCAGCGCCTGGGTAGCTTCAGGTATGGTTATACCTCCACGCTCCGTTTCCGTGACAACCAAGGCGAGGCCCAGGACAGAAACTTTTAGCGGGTCTCTGGTTGACTGTAGTTCCTGCGGCATTTCTTGCTCATAAACCGGCCACAGACGAGCGTATCCGTGCAAAAGATTGTGTGCGTCCCAGGAAGCTCTGAGAATCCGATCCCGTTCTGCGGATTGATACTCTGCAATCAACTCAGCTTGCGCCTCTACATTCATTGGGGGGATTGGTCCTACCATTCCCGTTATCCTACGTTCCGAAGAACGGCATTGCAAGCAATAGCGTTATAAATTAGCAACGTTTCGTAATACGTAAAGAGCCTCTAGAGGGGGTGGGCACCGCTAGAGGCTCATTACGGGAGACAATCGACATGGGATTATCTCCGAAAAATACCCTTCAACCCACCCCGGTAAAGCGTCGAAGTCCAAAACTCCTTAAAGACTCGCGCCGGCCACGAAGGCCATACTGACGTACTCACCTTGAATTGGGGAGCTCCTGCAACAAGCAAGCTTGCAACGGAGCGGTAGTTAAAGGGGTTAGTTTGTCTTAGAGCGCTGCAGCTACCGAAGTAACCACAACGAAAAGCAAGTGGAGGGTAACAACTTGATTCTCTAACGCTCTAAAACAATCTAACAATAGTTAGAATTTGGGGTAGAAGGTACGTAAAATCCGCTTATGCAGAAGTTACAGATTGCGATTTTAGCAAAATAGTTACATAATGTCAATACTAAAATATATACTTTTATGAATAGCAACATTATTACATGTAAGGATAAGCTCTTCCCGGACAGACTTCGGCAGTTGGCGCAGATCCCCAAAGCGCTCTATTACAAGGGCGAAAACCTCGATGCACTTTTACAAGGGCCGACTGTGGCGATTGTTGGTAGTCGTAAAGTAAGCCCATACGGCCGCTCCGTTACGACCAGGTTGGCTCATGACCTGGCCCAGGCCGGTGTGACCATTGTGAGTGGTCTGGCGCTCGGGGTTGACTCTATCGCACACACCGCAACGCTCGATGCAGACGGGAAGACGATAGCAGTCTTGCCGTGTGGCATAGACATCGTGTACCCAGCGCAACATTATCAGCTCGCAAAACATATTATTGCGTCTGGCGGCGTACTTGTCAGCGAATACCCGGGGGACCTTCGCCCCCAAAAATATCAGTTCATTGCACGGAATCGGATTATTGCAGGGCTCAGTCGTGGCGTCCTCATAACTGAGGCAGCCCTGGGTAGCGGAAGTCTGCACACGGCAGAGTTCGCTCTTGAGTTAGGCTTGGAAGTATTTGCAGTACCGGGCAATATAACAAGCCAGAACAGTGCGGGCACAAATAAGCTTATAAAAAATGGGGCAACCCCCGTTACCTCCGTAGAGGACATTCTGGAGGCACTCCATATTTCGCCCTCGCCTGTAATAAAAAGTACGAGCAATTTCTCTGGTGATGAGCTATCCATTATTACGCTATTACAGACACAGCCGCACGATGGACAAGCACTGCAAGCACAGACCAAACTAACGACAGATAGCTTTCAACAAACCATGACATTACTAGAAATAAACGGACATGTCCGTAAGAGCACTGACGGCGTGTGGCATTTACGATAAGACTTGCAAAAGTTGTGTTGCTGACGTAGGGTAGGGGTTTGTTACACTAAGAGAACAAGCATGAGCAAAAACCTCGTTATCGTCGAAAGTCCCGCCAAAGCAAAGACTATCCAGAAGTATCTGGGTAGCGACTTTTCAGTGAAGAGTAGTTTTGGCCACATCCGAGATTTACCTAAAAAGGGCCTTAATATAGATATAGAGAATAACTTTGCCCCCACCTACGAAGTGAGCAGCGACAAAAAGAAAGTCGTGGCAGAGCTCAAGAAAGCAGCCAAAGATAAAGAAGTCTGGCTCGCAAGTGATGAAGACCGCGAAGGAGAGGCTATTGCTTGGCACTTAACGCAGGCACTGAAACTTGATCCCGCCAAGACTAAGCGTATTGTGTTTCACGAAATTACACAGTCCGCCATAGAAGCAGCCATTAAGAAACCCCGGACTGTTGATCTTAAGCTCGTAGATGCCCAGCAGGCACGGCGAGTGTTAGACCGCCTGGTCGGTTATGAGCTATCACCGGTACTCTGGAAAAAAGTCGCTACCGGCTTGAGTGCAGGACGCGTACAATCAGTTGCCGTTCGTATTATTGTGGAGCGTGAACGAGAGATTAAGGAATTTGCATCCGAAAGCACCTATAAAGTCACAGCTGTATTTACTACAAACGGGGAAGAACTCCGCGCAGAATTAGCCAAAAAATTACCAAGCAAAGAGGCTGCGCAGGCGTTTCTAAAAGAATGCATTGGTGAGAAGTTTGTCGTCAAAAACGTTGCCAACAAACCAGGTGCGCGCAGTCCTGGGGCGCCCTTTACCACGAGTAGCTTGCAACAAGAAGCATCACGTCGACTTGGGTACGGAGTAAAACAGACTATGATGTTGGCACAACGCCTTTATGAAAATGGTCACATTACCTATATGCGTACAGATAGCACTGTTCTATCCGGGCAGGCCATCAAAGCTGCTGAGCAATACATTACCGAGAACCTAGGCAAGGAATATCATCAGGTTCGCCAGTTTAAGACTAAGAACAGCAGTGCCCAGGAAGCCCATGAGGCTATTCGCCCATCGAACTTCAATCATACCTCTGCAGGAGATGATCAACAGCAGAAGCGATTATATGAACTCATCTGGCAGCGCACTATTGCCAGCCAGATGGCCCCAGCAAAAATAGACAAGACCGAGATCACTATCGAAGCAACGGGTGCAAACGGCACATTCGTCGCCAAGGGTGAAGTGTTGCTCTTCGACGGTTTTCTAAAAGTCTACGGTGGTGGTAAAGATGATATTATCTTGCCTAAAGTAGCGGTTGGGGACAAATTAGCGTTACAAACTATGACGGCAACGCAGACCTTTAGTAGACCACCCGCACGATATACTGAAGCAAGTTTGGTTAAAAAGCTCGAAGAACTTGGTATTGGCCGACCAAGCACGTATGCACCGACGATTAGCACCATCCAGGCTCGTGGTTACGTTGAACGCAGTGATCTAGAGGGCACCGAGCGAAGTATCGACGAGATTGTACTCGCAAATGACAAAATTACAGAGACAACACGCAGCGAAATTACCGGAGCAGACAAAAAGAAATTACTACCTACACATCTTGCTGAAATGACAACAGACTTTTTGGTGAAGTATTTTAAAGATGTATTAGACTACGACTTCACTGCGAAGGTCGAAGCCGGTTTCGATGACATTGCAGAGGGCAAACAAGCGTGGGAAACCATGATCCGCGACTTTTATAGCACATTCCACCCATTAGTCGGCAAGACGGCGGACGTAAGTAGGCAAGAGACGTCGCAGGCCAGGCTACTTGGCGTTGACCCAAAGAGCAAAAAGCCAGTTCTGGCGCGTTATGGACGATTTGGGCCAATGCTTCAAATTGGCGAAGCCGAAGACGAAGAAAAGCCCCGTTTTGCAACGTTGCCGACGGGGACAACCCTAGATAGCGTCACACTAGAACTGGCACTCCCCATGTTTGATCTACCTCGAACGGCAGGCACCCTAGAAGATGGCAGAGAAATTAAGGCCAACATTGGGCGGTTCGGGCCATATATCCAGGTAGAGAAGACCTACGTGTCAATCAAGCCCCTTGACCCACTTACTATTACCGAGTCAGAGGCACGTAAGCTGTTTGCGGAGAAGCTAAAGAAAGATGCCGAAAAGAATATTGCTGATTTTGGTGATGGGATTAAGGTATTAAAGGGACAATATGGGCCATATATTACTGATGGCAAAAAGAATGCGAAAATCCCGAAAGACACCGAACCTAAAGATATAACCCACGAACAAGCAAAGAAACTCCTCGCCGAAGCACCGGCAAAGAAGCGCTTTACAAAACGAAAAGCTAAAAAGAAATAGTCTTATCCACAAATTTGTATCTTGTGCACGTACATACTGCAGTAATATTCACATATACTTTTTATGCTAATTCCGCCATTTACTGCTAAAATAAGTTGATAACACTATATACTTGACTTTAATGTTCATTCGTTATATAGTTGTTACTGAAATTTATGTATTAACCAGTTTTTTAACAGGGAAGAGTATATGACAGAAGTAGCACAAGCAGCCAAGTTAAATCTAGAAAGAGTCATCGAAGAAGTTCTCGATACTATTGAGCGTGGTCGTGAGCGCGAGATTATCTCTCGCCGATTCGGTTTATTCGACAGGAAAGAGACCCTTGAACAGATTGGTGAATTGCTCGGCATTACTAGAGAGCGCGTCCGTCAGCTCGAAAAAGCAGTCATAACTCGACTCAAGACTTCTGGTCGCGACCTACCAAATGTGAGCGATGTTGAGAAGCGCCTTATTGCCGAACTTGGTAACGTTGCGCGTGTCGGCGATCTAACCAAACGAATTAGCACCGAGACAGATAAGCTCAGCCAAGCCCGTGTGTCTTTTCTTGCAACGCTGTGCCCAAAGCTAGTTGTCATTGACGATAATGATCACTTTTTTCATGCAATTGCTATTAAGGAAGCGCACGACGAGAAGCAACTCAAGGACCGTGTTGCTAAAATTGTTGACGCCATTAAGCAAATTGGTGAGCCAACAAGCATTGATAAGGTTGCAGAGAAGCTAAATAACAGCGATACAACCCACGTAGGTGCTCTTGCAGCAACGAGTAAGCACATTGCCACACTAAACAAGCGCTGGGGCCTTATAAAGTGGCCAATGGTCAACCCAAAGAACATTCGCGACAAGATTTATGTAATCCTCCATGATAACAAGAAGTCTATGCACTTTAACGAGATTGCCAAGGCTATCAAAGGATCTGAGTTCAAGCGAAAAGATGTTACAACCCAGGCAATTCATAACGAACTTATCAAAGATGGCCGTTTTGTTTTAATTGGCCGGGGCATCTATGCGCTAAAAGAGTGGGGCTATGAAAAGGGAACAGTGGCTGACATTATTACTGAAGTTCTTAAGAAAGCTGGCGAACCATTGCACCGCGACGAAATCGTTAAGCGAGTGCTAAAAAGCCGCCAGGTCAAAGAGACAACCATTTTGCTGAACCTGCAAGGCAAGCAACAGTTCAAACGAGTCGCCAAAGCCACCTACACTCTTTCGCAGTAAGCAAAAAGGTAGTCCATTTTGAGAGGCAAAAAGCTTGAAGCAAGTGGGCGACCAGATAATCCGTGGGGTGAAGAAAGCGTAATTTGGCGCGACATACTAGATTGTGCTGATTTTGATAATCCCT